>JAHFUZ010000020.1 GCA_023264815.1 Arthrobacter sp.
TGAAAGCCGTCCCGGACCAGATCCGCCAGTTCGTGCCCAACGAATTCGCCACCCTCGGCGCCGACGGCTTCGGCTTCTCCGACACCCGCGCAGCAGCCCGCCGCTTCTTCAAGAACGACATCCACTCCATCGTGGTCCGTTCCCTCGAGATGCTGGCACGCCGTGGCGAAGTTGATGCCCAGGCCCCGGCCCAGGCTATTGAGAAGTACCGCCTGCACAACGTCAACGCCGGTTCCACCGGCAACGCAGGCGGCGAGTCCTGACGCACCACCAATAGACCGGGAGTACCCGGGAATCACGACGGCGGCCCGCACCACACGGTGGGGGCCGCCGTCGTCGTTTCCCCGCCCGTACGGTGCGGCGGGCGCGGTGTGACGCAGCTCCATCGGCATTGTAGCCTTTGCACAAATGGAGCTTGCACGGCGGGCACCGTATGCTCAGAAGATGCCTGAGCCAACCTCCCCTGCCGCGAAGCGCAAGCCGGCCGTGCGCAGCACCACACCGGAGAAGTCCGAAACCCTGAAAAAACTCCGGGCAAGTGTTGGCCAGCTATCCACCACCACCCTCCGCCAGCTGGAAAAGTCACTCCCCTGGTACTCTCGGCTCAGCTCGGATGAGCGTTCGGCCCTTGGCATGGTGGCACAGAACGGCATCGCAGCCTTCGTCACCTGGTACGAGCGCCCCAGCTCGCCGTCGTGGATCCTCTCCGACGTCTTTGGAACAGCCCCCACGGAGCTGACCCGGTCCATCAGCCTGCAGAAGGCGCTCCAGCTCATCCGGATCGTGGTGGAAGTGGTGGAGGACCAGGTACCTGTCATCGCACCCGAAGCTGACCAGCCCTCCCTGCGCGAAGCGGTACTCCGATACTCCCGGGAAGTGGCGTTCGCTGCAGCGGATGTGTACGCGCGGGCCGCCGAATCCCGTGGCTCCTGGGACACGCGTCTGGAAGCCCTCATTGTGGACGCCATCCTTCGTGGTGAAAACACCGACGCCCTGCGGTCCCGGATCGCCGCACTGGGCTGGAAAGCCCAGGAACGGTTCACCGTGATGGTGGGGAATTCACCGTCCGAACCGAGCGCCAGCTATGTCAGCGAACTCCGCCGCCTGGCCGGCCGCTACGCCGAGGACGCCCTGGTGGGCATCCAGGGAGACCGGCTGATCCTGATCCTTGGCGGTGTCCAGGACCGCGAGACCGCATATTTGAAGCTCAGCGAAATGTTTGCTCCCGGACCGGTGGTCTACGGGCCGGAGGCCGGGTCCCTGCTGGAGGCCAGCAGCTCGGCCCAATCGGCTTTTGCGGGCCTGACAGCCGCCCGGGCCTGGCCCTCCGCACCCCGGCCCGTAGCCGCCGATGACCTGCTGCCAGAACGCGTCATTTCCGGCGACGAAGCAGCACGCCGTTCCCTGGTCAAGAACATCTACCGCCCACTGGTGGCCGCTTCAAACGGGCTCGTGGAAACGCTTGGCACCTACCTTGAACTGGGCCACTCCCTGGAGGCTACAGCGCGGGAACTCTTCGTCCACGCGAACACTGTCAGGTACCGGCTCAAGCGCGTCTGCGATGTGACAGGCTGGGATCCCCTCCTCCCGCGCGAGGCATTTGTGCTGCAGGCGGCGCTTGTGGTTGGCCGGCTTGCGGCTCCCCCCAAAGCGCCTGTGGAACGTCATCCGGCGCGGAACCAACCCTGACACGTTGTAGACTTCCTACAATCTGACCCCATCAGCTTGGTGCAGAGAAACACCGCTGGATGCCACCGCAATTTGGAAAGCTGGATACGTGCTTGCAATAGTCTGCCCTGGACAGGGCTCACAGACCCCGGGTTTTCTGGCCCCCTGGCTGGAACTGCCTTCGGTAGCAGGCCAACTGGCCTCCCTTAGTGAGATTGCAGGCATCGACCTGACAGCCCACGGAACCACCTCGGATGAAGAAACCATCAAGGACACTGCCGTTGCGCAGCCCCTGATCGTCGCCGCCGGGCTGATCACCGCAAGGTCGCTCTTCGACGTTGAACTCGGCACCTTGCCGGTCATCCTGGCAGGCCACTCGGTCGGTGAAATAACCGCCTCCGCCCTGGCTGGCGTGCTCACCGAGAAGGAAGCCATGACGTTCGTGCGGGAACGCGCCAACAGCATGGCCGCGGCTGCAGCCGTGACGCCCACCGGCATGAGCGCCGTCGTCGGCGGGGACCCGGCGGAGGTGCTGGCAGCCATCGAGGCCTCGGGAGCAAGCCCGGCCAACGTCAACGGCGCAGGCCAGACCGTCGCAGCAGGCACCTTCGAGCAGCTCAAGGCCCTCGCGGACAACCCGCCGGCCAAGGCCCGCGTCATCCCGCTCAAGGTGGCCGGAGCCTTCCACACCTCGCACATGTCGCCCGCAGTCAGCGCCCTGGAATCCCTGAAACCGGAACTCCAGCCGCGCACGCCGCAGGTTCCGCTGCTGTCCAACTTCGACGGCCGCGAAGTGACCGACGGCGGTGCCGCCGTCGAAAGCCTGATCGCCCAGGTCTCCCGGCCGGTCCGCTGGGACCTCTGCATGGAGACGATGGTTCAGCGCGGCGTCACCGGCGTCATTGAACTGGCTCCGGCGGGCACCCTGGCGGGGCTCGCCAAGCGCGGCATGCCCGGCGTAAAGACCGTTGCAGTCAAAACCCCGGACGACCTCACGGCCGCGCTGGCACTCTTCGCAGAATTGGAGGGAAATGCATGAGCGTTCCCACGCTGAACCAGTCACCCGTCAACCAGTACAGCCGCATCCTGGGCCTGGGCGCCTTCCGGCCGGATGTCATCGTCACCAACGAGGACGTCTGCCAGTGGATTGACTCCTCCGATGAATGGATCCGCCAGCGCACCGGCATCGTCACGCGCCACCGCGCCCCCGCCAACGTCAGCGTCATTGACATGGCCGAGGGCGCCGCCAGGGAAGCCCTGCAGAAGGCCGGCATCGAAGCTTCGCAGCTGGGCGCCGTCATTGTCTCCACGGTGACCCACCCATACGCCACGCCGTCGGCCGCGGCCGCCGTTGCAGACCGGATCGGCGCGACACCGGCTCCCGCCTTTGACATTTCGGCCGCGTGTGCCGGGTACTGCTACGGGATCGCCCAGGCTGATGCCCTGGTTCGCTCCGGTACCGCCACCTACGTCCTGGTGGTCGGGGCGGAAAAGCTCTCGGACGTCATCGACAACCGGGAACGCACCATTTCCTTCCTGTTGGGCGACGGTGCCGGCGCTGTGGTGGTGGGCCCCTCGGACACTCCCGGCATTGGCCCCTCCGTCTGGGGCTCGGACGGCAGCAAATGGGACGCAATCGGTATGACGCGTTCCATGCTTGATGTCCGCGATCTCAGCCTGGCGGCCCGCCAGTCCGATGAGTCCGGTGACTTCGCCCTCCTCGAAGAGGCGCAGGAACTGTACCCCACCCTGCGCCAGGACGGGCAGACCGTGTTCCGCTGGGCAGTCTGGGAGATGGCCAAGATGGCCGAGCAGGCACTGGAAGCCGCGGGCGTCAGGGCCGAGGACCTCGCCGCCTTTATCCCCCACCAGGCCAACATGCGCATCATCGACGAGATGGTCAAGAAGCTCAAGCTTCCCGAGTCGGTCGTTGTGGCCCGGGACATCGCCGACGCCGGAAACACCTCGGCGGCCTCCATTCCCCTGGCCACCCACCGCCTGCTCCAGGAAAACCCGGAGCTCAGCGGCGGCCTCGCACTCCAGATCGGCTTTGGAGCCGGCCTGGTCTTTGGTGCCCAGGTCATCGTCCTTCCTTAGGAACGTCCCACACAGGCCGCACCCGCGGGCTGGACCGTTTCCGGCATCCCCTTGCCGGCAATAACAAGAAAAGGAGCCATCAATGGCTAGCAACGAAGAGATCCTGGCCGGCTTGGCTGAAATCGTCAACGAAGAAACCGGCCTCGCCCCCGAGGCTGTGGAGCTGGACAAGTCCTTCACCGAGGACCTGGACATCGACTCCATCTCCATGATGACCATCGTGGTCAACGCCGAAGAGAAGTTCGGCGTCCGCATCCCGGACGAAGAGGTCAAGAACCTCAAGACCGTGGGCGACGCCGTCAGCTTCATCGCCGGCGCACAGGCCTAACCAAGGCTTCAGCCCCTTATGGCTGAGAGGACTGCCGGCCCGCCGATTGGCCGGGCCGGCAGTCCACCCTATTTTTCGGGGCAGCCAGCTGCCCACAACGCGGGACCCCGCCGGAGTTACCGGACACGGCCTGCCCACCGACGAGAGAGTGATCCAATGACACGCAAAGTAGTCATTACCGGTCTGGGTGCCACCACGCCCATCGGCGGCGACGTCCCAACCATGTGGAACAACGCGCTGAAGGGCGTCTCGGGTGCCCGCACCCTGGAGGACGAATGGGTGGCCAGGTACGAGCTGCCGGTCCACTTCGCCGCCCGTTGCACCACACCTGCCCTGGACGTGCTGAGCCGCGTTGAAGCCAAGCGGATGGATCCGTCCACCCAGTTTGGCGTGATCGCTGCCCGTGAAGCCTGGGCCGATTCCGGGATCACGGAAATTGACCATGACCGCCTCGCCGTCGCTTTTGCCACCGGCATCGGTGGCGTGTGGACACTGCTGGATGCCTGGGACACCCTGAAGGAAAAGGGTCCCCGCCGCGTCCTGCCCATGACGGTGCCTATGCTGATGCCCAACGGCGTCGCGGCAGCTGTCAGCCTTGACCTTGGTGCCCGGGCCGGCGCCCACACCCCCGTTTCCGCCTGCGCTTCCGGCACCGAGGCCCTACACCTGGGTCTGGACCTGATCCGCTCCGGCAAGGCCGACGTGGTCATGTGCGGCGGCGCCGAGGCAGCCATCCACCCCATGCCGCTGGCCGCCTTCGCCTCGATGCAGGCACTCTCCCGCCGCAATGACGACCCCCAGGCAGCCTCCCGCCCGTACGACCTCGGCCGCGACGGCTTCGTGATGGGTGAAGGTGCAGGCGCACTGGTCCTGGAGGCTGAGGAACACGCCCTCGCCCGCGGCGCACGGATCTACGGCGAGCTGGCCGGCACCTCGGTGACCGCAGACGCTTACCACATCACCGCCCCGGACCCCCAGGGCCTGGGCGCCACCCGGGCCCTCAAGGCAGCCATGTTCGATGGCCGCATCCAGGCTGAGGACGTGGTCCACGTCAACGCGCACGCCACTTCCACCCCCGTTGGCGACAAGCCCGAGTACACGGCTCTCCGTGCGGCCCTGGGCACCCACATCGACAACGTGGCTGTCTCTGCCACCAAGTCGCAGATGGGCCACCTCCTGGGCGCGTCCGGCGCCGTGGAGGCAGTCCTCACTGTCCTGGCAGTCTACGAACGCAAGGCTCCAGTGACCATCAACCTCGAGAACCAGGACCCTGAGATCCCGCTCGATGTGGTCACCTCGGCCCGGGACCTGCCGGCCGGCGACATCGTGGCGCTGAGCAACTCGTTCGG
This sequence comes from Arthrobacter sp., assembly GCA_023264815.1. Lineage (GTDB taxonomy): Bacteria > Actinomycetota > Actinomycetes > Actinomycetales > Micrococcaceae > Arthrobacter. The sequence continues at coordinate 5,443 of JAHFUZ010000020.1, forward strand.
TTTCGGCGGCCACAACGCCGTCATCGCCATCCGAAGCGTCTAACACGACACCACCGGACACCGGAGGAGGCCCCGTCCTTGTGCATTGCACAAGGACGGGGCCTCCTCTTTGCTATGGAGCTTCCTGCGGCGGCGCGGGCCGCTGGTTGGAGTACAACGGCGGGGCGTCCCGAGGGTGGTCAGCCCACCTGGTGCAGCCAGCGGACCGGTGCGCCCTCGGCGGCATGGCGGAAAGGTTCCAGTTCCTCGTCCCAGGCTTCGCCGAGGGCAAGGGAGAGCTCGTGGTAGACAGCCGAAGGGTCGCCTGCGCCTGATTCGTAGGCGTAACGGATCCTGTCCTCGGACACCATGATGTTGCCGTGCACGTCCGTGGTGGCGTGGAAGATCCCCAGCTCGGGGGTGTGCGACCAGCGCCCGCCATCGACACCCTGGCTCGGCTCCTCCGTGACTTCGTAGCGAAGATGGGCCCAGCCACGAAGCGAGGAGGCCAGCACGGCGCCGGTGCCCGGGGTGCCGGTCCAGGAAAGCTCGGCCCGGAACATTCCGGGCGCGGCAGGTTGAGGGGTCCACTCAAGATCCGTTCGCTTGTCCACGACGGATCCAATGGCCCACTCGACATGCGGGCACAGTGCCGTAGGGGCCGAGTGAACGAACAGCACACCGCGGGTCATTGCAACAGACATTCCATCCTCCATAGCTGTAGGTACGTCTTCCCCAACGACCTCTGCCTGGATGGAACTGCCGGTGATGTAGTGCCAGCGGTGGTGTTCCTTGACTGCTTATTAAAGTTGTGTCCGGTACTCGCTGCAACGCGCAAAGCGAAAGAGCTTCAAGCGAGACTTGAAAGTTGCCGGACGTGACTCTTATTGTGCCGTAACCCGCGTCATTGCGCCAGTGCGATCCGCCGGAGCCGACATGAACCGCCGTATGACCGGCCCGACGGGGCAGGCCACCGGCGTTCAGGCTCTCGGATGGGCCTGCTGGTAGCTGCGCCGGAGCCGTTCCACGGATACATGGGTGTAGATCTGGGTAGTGGCGAGGCTGCTGTGGCCCAGGATTTCCTGGACGGCCCGCAGGTCAGCGCCGCCATCAAGCAGGTGCGTGGCTGCACTATGCCTGAGGGCGTGGGGACCGGTTGCCGAGGTGTCCCCCAAGGCCTCAAAAAGGTCCTTCACGACCGCGCGGACCTGGCGCTGGTCAACGCGGTTACCCCTGGATCCGAGGAACAGCGCCGGGCCGCTGTGTCCCGTTGCCAGGAGTGGCCTGCCCCTGCGGAGCCAGTCGTCCACTGCCGTGGCTGCCGGAACCCCGTAGGGGACGGTCCGTTCCTTGTTGCCCTTTCCGATCACCCGGAGCGTTCGCCGGTCCGGGTTGAGGTCGTCCACGTCCAGGCCGGCCAGCTCCCCCACCCTCAGCCCGGTGGCGTACAGGACCTCCACCATGGCCCGGTTTCGCACCGGGAGCGGCGCCCCTTCGGCTGCGGCCTCCTCCAGGCTGCCCAGGAGCCTCAGCAACTGCTGGGACTGCAGGACCCCCGGCAGTGACTTTTCGGCCTTGGGCGCACGCAGCCGGAGGGCGGGGTCCACGGAGATCAGCTCTTCGCGCAGTGCCCAGGTGGTGAAGGACCGCGCGGTGGCCGATCTCCGCGCCAGGGTTGACCGGGACATCCCGGCCTGGCTCTGCGCCCCCAGCCAGCTGCGGAGCATTCCCAGCTCCACGTCCGGCAGAGTAGTGATGCCTGCTGAAACTACGTACTCGAGGAGGCTGCGGACGTCGGAGAGATACGCCCTTCGCGTATGCTCCGACCGGGCACGCTCAGCTTCAAGATAGCGGCCGAAGCCGGCAAGAGCCTGCTCAAACTCCGGGGGCAGCTGCTGGTTCTCCACAGTTAAACTGTCCCAGATTCCTGCAGCGAATCCTGCCGGGACACTGCGGTCTAGACAGAATCCTTGGCCCGTTTCCAGCCTCCCCTTTCCGAGACAGCCAAACCCAGCAGGCCCAGCCTGCCCAGGCCGGCCCGAACGGAGTCGATGCTGAGGCCCGCCACAGCGCAGAGTTTTTCCACTGACGTGGTGGATCGAAGTGGCAACGCATCGAGGAGGATCAGGTCCTCCAGCGTCAGGCCGTCGTGCTCGGCAGCACGTGCTGTGGCCGGCTCGGCAAGCCCCTCGCCGCTGGGTGAGGCCAGTTCGACGATCTCGGCAGCGTCCGTCACGCAGACCGCACCCCCGTCCCGGAGGAGCCGGTGGCAGCCTGCCGAGTTGGCACTGTGGACAGAGCCGGGAACGGCCGCCACCGCCCGGCCCAGCGTCTCCGCATGATGGGCGGTGTTCAGGGCACCGGACCGCCACCGGGCCTCCACCACCACCGTCACTGCGGCCAGGGCGGCGATGAGCCTGTTCCGTTGAAGAAAACGGTAGCGGGTTGGCGCCGAACCCGGCGGGACTTCCGCCAAGACCGCCCCCTGGTTGCAGACGGCCCGGAGCAGGTCCTCGTTACCGGATGGATAAAACCGGTCCACGCCTCCGGCCATCACAGCAATGGTGGGCACAGGCGCCGTCCCGCCGGCCAGCGCCGCCCGGTGGGCGTGCGCGTCAATGCCGTAGGCGCCGCCGGAGACCACCGTGTACCCCCGCTGCCCCAGGGTGTAGGCCAGGTCCCCGGTCACCGACGCGCCGTAGCTGGTACTGTCGCGGGAGCCCACCAGCGCCACGCTCCGGGCCAGTTCGGGTAACTGCTGTTCCACACCCCGCCACCACAGGCAGAGTGGTTCCTGAAGTCCCAGATCCCTGAGCTGTTCCGGCCAGAGGTCATCTGACGGGACGATCAGCCGGCCACCAAGGCGTGCCATGGTGGCCAGGTCGCGCTCGGGCGCGAGGTCGGGAATACGCGGTGCCCAGCGTTTGAGGGCCGCCGTTACGCCGGACCAGCTCTGGCCTTGGCCGTTGTCAGCCAGCAGGCCCGTGATCTCCTGCTCCAGTGCCGGTCCGGCAGCTGCCTGCCCCGTGGCAATCCGCAGCGCGTCCTGGGCGCCGGCGACCTGCACGAGCGCCAGTCCTGCTGCGTCCTGGGGCTCCATGAGCCGTGAGAGCGCTGCCCGGGCAATCCGTTCGTTGTCCATGTTTCCGTCCTTCATGCGGCTGCCGAGGCAGCCTGCCGCAGGCCGAGGGCCTGCCCGATGTCGTTGGGGTCCGGTGAGTCACGCTGCGACAGGTCCGCCAGGGTCCATGCCAGCCGCAGGACTCTGTCATAGCCCCTGGCCGTCAGAGCGCCGCGCTCCAGGGAATGGTCCAGGATGCGGGTTGCGGCGGCCGGCAGCCGCAGTGGCCCACGCAGGATCCTGCCGGGGACCTGGGAATTGGTCTCCAGGCCGAACGTCCGCAACCGTTCGGCCTGGCGCCGGCGGGCGTCCTCCACGCGCCGTGCCACGGCGGCGGTGTCCTCCTCGGCACCTCCCTGACCGAAATCAGCCAGCGAAACCCGTTCCACCTGCAGCTGGATATCCACCCGGTCCAACAGCGGACCCGACATCCTGGCAGCGTAACGGCGCCGCATCATGGGCGTGCACGTGCAGTCAAGCCCCTTTCCGGAGGCTTTACCGCAGGGGCACGGATTCGCGGCCAGGACCAGCTGGAAGCGGGCAGGATAGGCTGCCGTTCCGGCGGAGCGGTGAATGACAAGCTCGCCGCTCTCCAACGGTTGGCGGAGGGCGTCCAGGACACTGCGCTCGTATTCCGGAGCCTCGTCAAGGAACAGGACTCCCCTGTGGGCGCGCGATGCTGCGCCGGGGCGGGGCAACCCGGAACCGCCGCCAATGATCGCGGCGGCGGTGGCCGAATGGTGGGGGTTTTCGAATGGCGGACGCCTCAGGAGCTGAACTGCGGCTGAGGGAAGCCCGCACAGCGAGTGGATGGCGGTGACTTCCATGGCCTCGTGGTCGGCCAGGTCGGGCAGGAGCCCCGGCAGCCTCTCGGCCAGCATGGTCTTGCCTGCGCCGGGCGGTCCAGTGAGCAAAAGGTGGTGCGCCCCGGCCGCGGCCACCTCGAGGGCACGGCGGGCATCGCCTTGGCCGGAGACATCGGCCATGTCAGGGACCCCGGTGGTCCCCGGGCCGGGTTCCCCGTGGCCGGGTTCATCGTCCGGTTCGAAGTCCAGTACGAGCTCCTGCGGGTCTGCCCCGAAGTCGAGGGCAAGCCGGGCCAGGGTCCGGTACCCGCGGACGCTGGCTCCGGGCACCAGCGACGCCTCGGCGAGGTTGGCCTGGGCCACCACAACGTCCGAATAGCCGGCCTGGACAGCAGCCATCACGGCCGGAAGGATGCCGCGCACGGGCCGGAGCCTGCCGTCCAGCCCGAGTTCGGCGATGAAAACGGTCCGTTCCGTGGGCTTGATGTCATTCGCGGCCCTCAGGACGGCCATGGTGACGGCCAGGTCAAACCCCGAACCGCGTTTGGGCAGGGATGCCGGAATAAGGTTCGCCGTGATCTTGCGCCGGCTCAGCGGAATGCCCGAATTCTTGGCGGCCGAGCGTATCCGCTCCTTAGCTTCATTAAGGGATGCGTCCGGCAGGCCAAGGATCACAAATGCCGGCAGCGTCTGTCCAATGTCGGCTTCGACTTCGACGATGTACCCGTTCAACCCAACCAGCGCCACCGAATAGGTCCGGCCCAGCGCCATCTACCCCACCCCCTTGAGGTGCTCCACGAGGGGGTCGCCGCCGCCGTCGTCCACCACGGCGATCACATCCACCCGGCGCAGCGGCATCCGGAGCTCGCGGTCCCGGCACCACGCTGCTCCGAGGCGGTGCAGGCGGGCAAGTTTGGCCGTCCCCACAGCCTCAAAAGGGTGCCCGTAGTCAAGGGAACGCCGGGTTTTCACTTCGGCGATCACCAGGGCGTCCCCGTCCAGGGCCACGATGTCTATTTCGCCTTCGGTGCAGCGCCAGTTGCGCTCCACCACCAGCATTCCGAGCGATTCAAGATAACCGGCGGCGAGCTCCTCACCGCGCAGGCCCAACAGGTCTTTAGCTTTCATTTTGTACCTCCGACACCAGCCTGCGGGGGCAGGACCGTGGAAGGCGGAAAGCCGGTGGCCTATGTGGGTAATCCCGGAAAATAGTGCGTCTGCGGCGCCATTGTGGAGGGGAAGTGAGGCCTCAGGCGGCGTCAGTTGCCGAGGTCAACGTCCTTTGGCAGTGCCAGTTCCTCGTTGCGCGGCAGTTCTTCGACGTTGACATCCTTGAAGGTCAGCACCCGCACGGTCTTCACGAACCGTGCCGAGCGATACACGTCCCAGACCCACGCGTCCTGCAGCGTGAGGTCGAAGTAGACCTCGCCGTCGGCGCTGCGGGCCTGCAGATCCACGTGGTTGGCGAGGTAGAAGCGGCGCTCGGTCTCGACGACGTAGCTGAAGAGTCCCACGACATCCCGGTACTCCCGGTAGAGCTGCAGCTCCATGTCGGTTTCATAGTTTTCAAGATCTTCAGCACTCATGCTTCCATCTTGCACCATCCGCGGCGCCACCGGCGCAGGGCTGCAGCCCTGCGCCGGTGATCAGAGTTCGCCGCCGAGGAGATTCCAGCTCACCCGATGGTAGGGGGTGGGGCCGGCGGCCCGCAGCGCGTCCCGGTGGATGGGCGTGGCATAGCCCTTGTTGACGTCCCAGCCGAAATCCGGGTATTCGCTGTGCAGGCCACGCATCTGCTGGTCCCGTTCAACTTTGGCGATCACGCTGGCTGCCGCCACGCTCAGGCACTGCATGTCCGCCTTGACCTTGGTGTGGACGGGGGCGTCGCAGCCCGACTCCGGTACCGGCTCATCGAACAGGGACAGCTGCCCGGCCGGGGAGAGCCAGTTGTGGCTGCCATCAAGCAGGACCACGTCCGGGGTCACGCCAGCGGCCAGGATCTCCCGCCATGCACGGGTTCCGGCGAGCCGCAGCGCCGCGATGATGCCCAGCGCATCGATCTCCCGGGCAGAGGCATGCCCCACCGCAGAGGCAACACTCCAGCGCCGTACCAGAGGTTCCAGCCGCTCCCGCTCGGAAGGACTCAACAGTTTACTGTCCCGCACCCCGGACAGTGGCTTCTGGGTCTGCAAGTCAACCACTGCGATGCCGACACTCACGGGCCCTGCCAGGGCTCCCCGCCCCACTTCGTCGACACCGGCCAGGTAGCGGGCGCCCTGGGCCTTGAACGTCCGTTCATGCCGGAGGGTGGGCGCCTTTGCCGTGGCCGCCGGGCGTTGGCGGGCGAGGTCCTGGGCAAGGGGCGCCGGGATGGCTGTGGACACGGTTATTCCCCTGCGGGCACGTTCCGGAAGACGTCGGGGTAGTTCTCCAGGACGGAGATCCGGTTGAGCGGCCAGGCAATGACGGCGGCCTTGCCCTCCACGTCCACCAGGTCAACGAACCCGCCATTGGCATCCAGATGCGAGCGGGAGTCGGCTGAATGGTTCCGGTTATCGCCCATGACCCAGACCTTCCCTTCGGGCACGACGACGTCGAAGTCGCGGATCTGCGGTTCCTCAGCAGTGTTGACGTAGGTTTCATCGATCGGAGATCCGTTGACGGTTATTTTACCGGCGTCGTCACAGCAGAGCACGTGGTCTCCGGGAAGCCCGATGACGCGCTTGACGAGGTGCTGCTCTGAGCTGTCCGGCAGCAGACCCACGAACGTGAGACCATCCTGCACCCAGGTGAAGGGGCCCTGCTGCTTCTCCGGTGCCGCAGCGAGCCAGCCCTGGGTGTCCCGGAAGACCACCACGTCACCCCGTGAGAGCGCGAACGGCTCGGGCACCAGGAGGTTCACGAAGATCCTGTCATTGACATCCAAGGTATTCACCATGGACTCGGACGGAATGTAGAACGCCCGGAACAGGAAGGTCTTAATCAGGAAGGACAGCACAACGGCGATCACCACCACGGTGGCAACTTCCTTCAGCCAGACGAAAATCTGGCTGGGCCGCTCGTCGTCGGTCTTCGACGCCGCAGAGCGCCGTCCAGGCACCTGCGCCTCGGCGGTGGAGTCGGCGTCGGGCGTCCGCGGGCGCGGCGCGGCACCGGCATTGCCGGTGGCCTCGTCCTCGGCGGGCTCACGTGACGGCTCGGGAGTCCGGGCTTGGTTCTCGGGCATCTACGGTCCGTCCTGTGTCGTTGGTGCTGCCGCGTGCGGCCGTGGTACTTCAGCAAATCTATCAAGTGGCCAGACGATTTGGACCGGTCTGCCAATAACCTTGGACATCGGAACCATGCCCCCGCCCGGAGCGCCGAGCAGGCTGCGTGAGTCGGCAGACACCGAGCGGTGGTCACCGAGGAGCCAGAGCCTCCCGTCGGGAACCACGGCAGTGAAAACCTGGGTGCTTGGCTTGTCGCCCGAAAAGACATAGGGCTCATCGAGCGCTGTGCCGTTCACGGTGAGCTTTCCGGCGGCATCGCAGCAGACCACGGTATCTCCGGGAAGACCGATGACCCGCTTCACATAGGTTGTATCGCTGCCGGTCAGTCCCAGCCATTGACCCGCCGCAGCGACGGAGTCAAGCAGCGGACCCTTTCCGCTGTTCAGTGGGGCGAAGGATCCCCTGCCGTCAAAAACCACGATGTCGCCCCGGCGGACCGGTTCATTCTGGAAATCGGTCCGGGATACCAGGATCCGGTCACCGCCCTCAAGCGCAGGTTCCATGGAGTCGGAGGGGATGTAATACACGTCGAGCCAGAGGGACCGGACCAGGCCACTGATGGCCACCGCGAGGAGAAGTGCCAGGAACGCAAAACGCCAGCCCATAGGTCTGGGCTGGCGTTTTGTGTGGTCCATGATCCGTATTCCTGGGCGCTGTTGCTATGGGCTCCGGCGCTGGCCTGGCACGGCTGGGCCTGCTGCTGTAGGTCCCGCGGGACTACTTGGCGGTGTGGAAGTCGCGCTTTTCCTTGATCTTGGCAGCCTTACCGCGCAGTTCACGCATGTAGTAAAGCTTGGCGCGGCGCACGTCACCCTTGGAGACGAGTTCGATCTTGTCGATGATCGGGGAGTGTACCGGGAAGGTACGCTCCACGCCGACGCCGAAGGAAACCTTGCGGACCGTGAAGGTCTCACGGATACCGTCACCCTGGCGGCCCAGGACGAAGCCCTGGAAGACCTGGACGCGGGAGTTCTTGCCTTCGATGATGTTCACGTGAACCTTGAGGGTGTCACCCGCGCGGAACTCAGGAACATCGGTGCGCAGCGAGGCTGCATCTACGGAATCGAGAATATGCATGATTGCACTCCTGGTGAACGCCACAGGTCATTCACTTTGGGTCACGGCGGGCAAGCCCGGCTGCGCTGTACGCGCCGGAAATTACCGCCGAAAGTTAAGTGGTCCGGTCCCTTCACTGATTGAAAGTACCGGGGTGTCAAGCTGTTGGTTGCGCTCCCCCTGTGGCAGGTGCGGACCCAGCAGACACAAGGACTAATTTTGCCACACTCCGGGGCCTTCAGCCAATTGTGGGTGCCGCAGGGTGTGTTCAGGCGGAGGTATCCGTGGCGCCGCCGCCAGAGGCGTTGTCAGCGTCCGCGGTACGCCGGACGCAGAGGCGGCCGTCGACGACGTCGTACCCGAGATCGCCGAGTGCCGTACGGTCGGCACGGGGCAGCTTCCCGGCGTCGAACGCTTCAAGAAGGTCCGGACGGCGCTCCGCCGTCCGGCGGTACTGCTCGTGGCGGCGCCACTGGGCAATTTTTCCGTGGTTGCCGCTCAACAGCACAGCAGGCACCTCCCGGTCCCGCCACGTGGAAGGCTTGGTGTAGACGGGATACTCCAGCAGTCCGTCCGAGTGCGATTCCTCCACCAGCGACTCGGGATTGCCCACAACACCCGGCAGCAGCCTGCCGATGGCCTCGACCATGGCCAGGACGGCCACCTCACCGCCATTGAGGACGTAGTCGCCCAGGCTGACGGGCCGCACGGTAAAGTGATCAGCTGCCCATTCGATGACCCGCTCGTCGATGCCTTCGTAGCGGCCGCAGGCAAAAACCAGGTGGTCCTCTTCGGCCAGCTCGTAGGCCAGCGCCTGCGTGAAGCGTTCCCCTGCCGGCGAGGGAACGATCAGTACGGGCTTGTCCGTGCGGCCTTCGTTGGCTCCGGCAACGGAGGCCAGTGCCTGCGCCCACGGTTCGGCCTTCATCACCATGCCGGCGCCGCCGCCGTAGGGCGTGTCATCCACGGTGCGGTGCTTATCGGTGGTGAACCCGCGCAGGTCGTGGACGCGCAGGTCCAGCAGGCCGTCCTGGCGTGCCTTGCCGATCAGGGACAGTTCCAGGGGCGCCAGGTACTCGGGAAAGATGCTGACGACGTCGACCCTCATCTAGGCGTTGCCCTCTGGGTCAGCGGCAGCGGAGTCGTCAGAGTTGATGTCGAACAGTCCGTCCGGCGGGGTGAGCAGCACAAATCCCTCGGCGATGTTGACTTCCGGCACGATCTGTTCGACGAAGGGGATGAGGATTTCTTTTCCGTCGGCGCCCTCGATCACCAGCAGGTCCTGGACCGGCATGGTGTGCAGGGCAGCGACCTTACCCACCACCTGCGAGCCCACGCGGGCTTCGAGTCCAACGAGTTCGTGTTCGTACCAGCCTTCGTCGCCGTCCTCATCGAGCTCTTCGGTTTCGATAAAGAGCTTGGCGCCACGGAGCGCCTCTGCCTGGTTGCGGGTTTCGATTTGCTCGAACGCAAGCAGCAGGATGTCCTTGTTCCAACGAGCGCTCTCCACCGTCAGGGGCCCTGCCGAGGCTGGCTCCACCACAAATTCGGTGCCCGGAACAAACCGGTCTGCCGGAGCATCAGTGAGCACCTGGACCGTCACTTCCCCGCGTATTCCGTGCGGTTTGCCGATTCGTGCCACCTGAAGCTGCATCTGTTCCTCTGTTCCGGTTGTGGGAATTTCCACGGGTGTTCTCATGAAAACACTCCGGCCCCTCCACCGTCAGGGGTGGAAGGGCCGGAGCAAAAAACTGATGTTGCCGAGCGCTTAGCGGCGGCGGTCGGTGTCGACGACGTCGACCCTTACCGGCTCGCCGTCTGCCAGCGCCGCCACAACTGTGCGCAGTGCACGTGCGGTGCGGCCCTGGCGGCCGATTACCCGTCCAAGGTCATCCTGATGAACGCGGACCTCGAGGGTGTCCCCTCGGCGGTTGTTCTTCGAGCTGACCTTGACATCCTCCGGCGAATCAACGATTCCCCGGACCAGGTGTTCGAGCGCTTCTGCCAGCAATCTACTCAGCCTCGGTGGCTTCTGCTTCGGCCGGGGCCTCGGCTGCGTCAGACTTGCTTGCCTTCTTGGTGATGGCTTCCGGGATAATCACGGAACCCTTTTCCGGGGCAACAAAGGCTTCCTTGGGAGCCTTGGTCTTCAGGGTGCCTTCCTGGCCCGGCAGGCCCTTGAACTTCTGCCAGTCACCGGTGATCTTGAGGATCGCGGCTACCTGCTCGGACGGCTGTGCGCCGACGCCGAGCCAGTACTGGGCCCGGTCCGACTGGACCTCAATGTATGAGGGCTCTTCGGTGGGGTGGTACTTGCCGATTTCTTCGATGGCACGGCCGTCACGCTTGGCGCGTGCGTCCATGACGACGATGCGGTAGTACGGGGCGCGCATTTTGCCAAAGCGCTTAAGGCGAATCTTTACGGCCACTTTTGTGGTCACTCCTGTTTCAGAAAGGGGTGAACCGACGTTCTGCACCCGTGGGGCGGGCCATACTTGAGGGTTCGAAGGACAGGATCCGGACGCGGAGAGAGGGGCCACGCAGATCGAGTACCTGTTTATTGTGCCAGATCAGCGTCCGGATTTCGACTTGACACGCGTGGAGCGGGAACCGCGCGGACACGGGAGGGGCTAGGACGACCAGACGTAGACGCCTGTGCGGTCGGCGTCGTCGATCCCGCTGGCCAACTCCGCGATCTGCTGGACATACTTCCGCGCGTCGGCGGCGCTGAACGGCATGTCATCCTGGGCCGCCCACTGCTCGGCGACATCGTCCAGGACATTGCCCTCACCTTCAGTCTCGTAGCTGAGGAGGTCGGCGAGGGCGCGGACCATGGCCGGCGGGACTCCGAGGAGGGAATCGCTGGATACATCAACCATGGCGAGCTCATAGCCTTCGCTGCCGGCGTGGACTGCCGCCCCCGCGAGATCGCCAAGCTGTTCGATTTCGAAGTCACTGACCCCCGGAATCCGCAGTGCGGGCCCCGACGGCGAGCCGCCGGCGTCAAGGACCCCGGCGCGTTTCAGCGCGGCGTCGTGGGTGGCAGCAAAGATTTCAGTGAAGCCCATGGGAACAGCCCTCATTCCGTCGACGGTGCGGCCCAGGCGGGCAGCCCTGAGGGCTACCCCGGCCGTTCGGAATCAGCCTAGTACACGGCGGGACCGCTTTGATGCCCGCCCGCGGGTCAGCGAACCGCCACCCGGATATTGTTGCGCCACGGATCCTCGAAGCGAAGCTCGGCACCCGTATGGTGGGAGGCCACACCGGCGACCTTCAGCCGGTCAGCCAGCGAGCCGACGTCGTCCCCGGAAGCCACTTCGATCAGCACTTCACCCAGGCCCAGCGTGTCCTTGCGGGGGCCGGCGCCGCGGCTGTTCCAGACATTCATGGCCATGTGGTGGTGGTAGCGGCCTGCCGAAACAAACAATGCCTGGCCATGCCAGCCGGCAGTCTTTTCGAAGCCCAGGGTGCCCACGTAGAAGTTGTAGGCCGACTGGACGTCGCCCACCTGCAGATGGACGTGGCCCACGCCGGCTTCGGTGCCCAACTGGCCGTCCAGGGATTCCTGGCTCAGGTGCTGCTCGAGGTAGCGCTGGGGCGGCAGCGCGAGGCTGTCCATCACCACTTCGGTGCCATTCCAGGACCAGTTCTTGCGGGGCCGGTCCCAGTAGAGCTCAATGCCGTTGCCTTCGGGATCGTTGAAGTAGAAGGCTTCGCTGACCAGATGGTCGGCACTGCCGGTGAAAAGCCGCGGATCAAACTGGGCGGCAGTGGCCACCGTGGCAGCCAACGCGGCCTGGTCGTCAAAGAGCAGCGCCGTGTGGAACAGTCCGGCCTCTCCCCGGCCGGGCAGGTGCAATGACGGGGCGGGTGCCAGGTGGACCAGGGGGCGCTGGCGGCGGCCGAGGTAGACGCCGCCATCTTCTTCGGCGACGACTTCCAGGCCCAGGGCCCGCTGGTAGTAGTCGGTCATCACCTTCATGTCGCCCACCTTGAGCATCACTGTGCCCATGGAAAGGTCGGCAGGAAGAAGATCCTGGCTGTTGGCTTCTGCAGTCATGTGAACGCTCCCGGTCCGCCGGCCTCCGGATTTGGCGGCCGCTATGGTTCTAATTTACTTGAAGCTTCAATTTATTTCAAGTGCGTTGCCGTGTGGGGCAGTGTCCGTGGTAGCTTCGTTTTGACCACACGGGTGCCCTTGCAGGGGCTGAGATCGGGCTGATGCAGCCTGCGACCGTTGAACCTGTCCGGGTAATGCCGGCGAAGGAAGTGAGTAATCCTTTGAGCACCACAGAAACACAGCATAGCCCTGCCCACAACGGACCGGCAGCCGTCACCCAGTCGCTGAAATCGCACTCCTTGGGGTACGTGGCGGACGCGGACGGCAGCATCCGGGTGCCTGTGACGGAAATTGCGTTGGAACCGTCCCCCAACGGCGAGCCAAACGGCCCCTTCCGGGCCTACCGGACTGCGGGCCCCGGGAGTGATCCGGTGGTAGGCCTCAACCCCTTCCGGTCCGCCTGGATCGAGGCGCGCGGTGACACCGAGACCTACAGCGGCCGGGAACGCAACCTGCTCGACGACGGCAAGTCGGCAGTGCGCCGGGGCGCTGCCTCCGCGGAGTGGAAGGGCGCGCGGCCGGTGCCCCGCCGCGCCGTCGACGGCCGGACCGTCACGCAGATGCACTACGCCCGGCAGGGCATGGTGACACCGGAGATGCAGTTCGTGGCCCTGCGCGAGAACTGCGATGTGGAACTGGTCCGCAGTGAAGTGGCCGCCGGCCGGGCGATCATCCCGAACAACATCAACCACCCGGAGTCGGAGCCGATGATCATCGGCAAGGCCTTCCTGGTGAAGATCAACGCCAACATCGGCAACTCAGCGGTGACGAGTTCCATCGCAGAGGAAGTGGACAAGCTGCAGTGGGCCACCCAGTGGGGCGCAGACACGGTGATGGACCTTTCCACGGGCGATGACATCCACACCACCCGTGAATGGATCATCCGCAATTCCCCCGTCCCCATTGGCACGGTGCCCATTTACCAGGCGCTGGAGAAGGTCAACGGTGAGGCCAACAGGCTGACCTGGGAGATCTTCCGCGACACCGTCATCGAGCAGTGCGAGCAGGGCGTGGACTACATGACCATCCACGCCGGTGTCCTGCTGCGCTACGTACCCCTGACTGCCAACCGCGTGACGGGAATCGTCTCTCGCGGCGGATCCATCATGGCCGGCTGGTGCCTGGCGCACCATCAGGAGAATTTCCTCTACACGCATTTCGACGAGCTGTGTGAGATCTTCGCCCAGTACGACGTCGCGTTCTCCCTCGGCGACGGGCTGCGGCCCGGTGCCACAGCGGACGCCAACGACGCCGCGCAGTTCGCCGAACTGGACACGCTGGCAGAACTGACCGCGCGCGCCTGGCAGTTCGATGTCCAGGTCATGGTGGAGGGCCCCGGACACGTCCCCTTCCATCTGGTCCGGGAAAACGTGGAGCGCCAGCAGGAACTGTGTAACGGCGCCCCCTTCTATACGCTCGGCCCGCTGGTCACCGACATCGCACCCGGATACGACCACATCACCTCCGCCATCGGCGCCACGGAGATAGCACGCTACGGCACTGCCATGCTTTGCTACGTCACACCGAAGGAGCATCTGGGGCTGCCGAACAAGGACGATGTGAAGACGGGCGTGATCACCTACAAGATCGCGGCCCACGCCGCCGACCTCGCCAAGGGACACCCCGGCGCCCATGAACGGGACGACGCCCTGTCCAAGGCCCGTTTCGAGTTCCGTTGGCGTGACCAGTTCGCTTTGTCGCTGGATCCGGTGACCGCCGAGGCTTTCCACGACGAAACGCTCCCCGCCGAGCCGGCAAAAACAGCCCACTTCTGTTCGATGTGCGGCCCGAAGTTCTGCTCCATGCGGATCAGCCAGGACATCCGGGACGAATACGGCTCCGCGGATTCCCAGGCGGCCATTGCCGGCATCTACAGCGGGATGCGTGAAAAGAGTGCCGAGTTCCTGGCCCAGGGCGGGAAAGTCTATTTGCCCGAACCTCTGCTCCCCCGGGCCGCGGAGGCTGCGCCCTCAGGAGGCCTGGACGGAGCGTGACCGGCCGACGTCGGCAATGAAGGACCGGATAGCCCGGTCGCCTTCAGCTGAATCCTGGGGCCGGTGCCCTCCCGCAGCAATGCGGTGCAGGGCACCGGTCTCCTGGAGATACCCGGCGATTTCCTCATACAGCGGTTCCCAGCCGCCGGTCAGGACCATGGTGGGCACGCCCGGCACAATATGAAGGGGAGCCTCCCAGGCCGGCGCCTGCAGCCGAAGCCTGCGCGCCGATCGCTTCTCTTCCTGGGACGCAGGCTCGTGGAGGTCAACGGCGAACATGCGCCGTACATATTCGCGCTGAAAGTCCTCGTCGCCCAGCTGGTGCCGGATGTCGAACAACGGCTGCATCAGGGCGCGGTGGGCAGCCGTGGCCGGCAGCTCGGCCGTCAGGGACATGCATGCCGGTTCCACGAGCGTCAGGGAATAGACCAAGTCCGGGCGTTCAACGGCGGCCGTCATCGCGGCAATCGCGCCCTGGGCGTGCGCCACGACATGTCCGCCGGCGGCGCCGCGGCCATCGTCGGCCAGCGACTGCAGGACAATCGCTGTGTCCTCGTCAAAGGAGGACTCCACCGGTTCGGCCACGGGATCGAAGCCATGCCGCCGCAGGAACAGTGCGTCATAGTTCAGCGCCATGCCATGCTGCCGCGGCCACGCCGCTGCGCCGAACGGCCCGGCGCCGTGCACGAACACTACCCGCTGCTTGAACATGACCCAACCTTATTCCACCGGCCCGACATCAAATCCACGTAGCAGCAAGTGTCGTTATGAGCCCTCAAAACGACACTTACTGTTACGCAGTTGGGCGGCAGGGTGGTTACTTGCCGAGGAACTTGTCGAAGCCCTTGGGCAGGTTAAGCTGCGAGGGGTCGAACTCGCCGCCCTGTTGTCCGAACGCGGCGCCCGTGGGCAGCGCCTTGGCTGCACCGGCCCGCCGCGCTTCAGCGTCCCTGAGCTCCTGGGCGGCCTTCGCGGGGTTGCCCGAGCGCGCCTTCTTCTTCGGGGCGTTCTTGCCGCCCTTCCGGGCTCCGCCGGGCCCACCCATGCCTGGCATGCCGGGCATGCCCGGCATGCCGCCACCCTGGGCCATCTTCTTCATCATCTTCTGCGCCTGGGCGAAACGCTCCAGCAGGCCGTTGACCTCGGACACGTGCACACCCGAACCCCGGGCAATGCGCGCGCGGCGGGAGCCGTTGATGATCTTCGGGGCAACACGTTCGTGCGGCGTCATGGAGCGGACGATCGCCTCGACACGGTCGATTTCACGCTCGTCGAAGTTCTCCAGCTGCTGCCGGATGTTCTGCGCACCCGGCATCATCATGAGCATCTTCTTCATGGAGCCCATGTTGCGGATCTGCTGCATCTGGGCCAGGAAGTCGTCCAGGGTGAAGTCTTCCTGGTCGGCGAATTTCTTCGCCATTCGGGCAGCTTCGTCCTTGTCCCAGTTCTTCTCGGCCTGCTCGATCAGGGTGAGGACGTCACCCATGTCCAGGATGCGGGAAGCCATCCGGTCCGGGTGGAAGAGCTCGAAGTCGTCCAGGCCCTCACCAGTGGACGCGAACATCACCGGCTTACCCGTCACCGAAGCAACGGACAGCGCGGCACCGCCGCGGGCGTCGCCGTCGAGCTTTGAGAGCACGATGCCCGTGAAGTTAACGCCCTCATCAAAGGCCATGGCCGTGTTCACGGCGTCCTGGCCGATCATGGAGTCGATCACGAACAGCACTTCGTTGGGCACAATGGCGCGCCGGATCTGGCGTGCCTGCTCCATCATGTCGGCATCCACACCAAGGCGGCCGGCGGTATCGACAATCACCACGTCGTGCAGCTTCTGGCGGGCTTCTTCGACGCCGGCGCGGGCGACGGCAACAGGGTCACCGGCAGGGTGCTCAAGTTCGTGGGTGGCACCGGGGTGCGGAGCAAAGACGGGGACACCTGCGCGCTTGCCCACCACCTGGAGCTGGGTGACGGCGTTGGGCCGCTGCAGGTCGCACGCCACGAGCATGGGGCTGTGGCCCTGCGCCTTCAGCCACTTGGAGAGCTTTCCGGCCAGGGTGGTCTTGCCCGCGCCCTGGAGGCCGGCGAGCATGATGATGGTGGGGCCGGTCTTGGCAAGGCGGATGCGGCGCGTCTCGCCACCGAGGATCTCAACCAGTTCCTCGTTGACGATCTTCACGATCTGCTGGCTCGGGTTCAGTGCCCCGGAGACTTCGGCGCCGAGGGCACGTTCGCGCACGCGGCCGGTGAATTCGCGTACCACGGGCACGGCGACGTCGGCATCCAGGAGGGCGCGGCGGATCTCCCGGACTGTGGCATCAACATCTGCCTCGGTGAGGCGGCCCTTGCCACGGAGGTTCTTGAAGGTTGCTGTCAACCGGTCAGAGAGTGAATTGAACACGCGCCGCGCACTTCTTTCAGTGGAGTTACAGGGGGGACTCGACTATCTAGGGTACCAAGACGGGCCTCCATGATGGCATGCTGGCAAGGTGACGAGCCAAACGAGTGTAAAAACCCTGCTCATCCTGGGTGCTTCCGGGGATCTGACCGGCCGGCTGCTCCTTCCGGGCCTCGCCCGCCTGGTTTCCCTGGGCCGTGCCGACGGGCTGAACCTCGTGGGTGCCGGCTCGGATGCGTGGACCCCGGAAAAGTGGCATTCACGGGTGCACGATGCCTTCGCGCCGGCTGCCGAAACCGCCGACGCCGCCGGCCGCAAAGCCCTCACGGCCCTGGAGAAGGCCACCTCCTACCATCAGCTGGACGTGACCGCGGAGGGCGCCCTGGCATCCCTGCTGGCCGGCCTGGAAGGCCCTGTGGCGGTCTACTTTGCGCTGCCGCCCCGGATCAGTCAATTGGCGTGCGAGGCCCTGCACCCCGGGCAGGTGCCGGCCGGAACACGCCTGGTCATGGAAAAGCCGTTCGGCTCCAGCGAAGAGTCGGCCCAGTCCCTGAACCGGACGCTGGCGGCGCTCGTCCCCGAGGACCACATCCACCGCGTGGACCACTTCCTCGGCAAGGCCACCGTGCTGAACATCCTGGGGCTGCGGTTCGCCAACAATTTCCTGGAGCCGGTCTGGAACCGCGACCATGTGGAGAAGGTTGAAATCATCTTCGACGAGGACCTCGCCCTGGAAGGGCGCGCCCGCTACTACGACGGAGCTGGCGCCCTTCGCGACATGATCCAAAGCCACCTGCTGCAGATCATGGCCCTGGTGGCCATGGAACCGCCGGCCACCATCGGCGAGCGCGACCTTCGCGATGCGGTGGCAACCGTTCTTCGGGCCAGCAGCATCAGTTCGCCCTGCGCAAAATCCACCCGCCGGGCCAGGTACACAGCCGGAACGATTGCGGGACGGAAGGTCCCGGACTACGCCAAGGAAGATGGCGTGGACGCAGGCCGTGGCACGGAAACCCTCGCCGAAGTCCGGGTGGACATCGATAACTGGCGGTGGCAGGGCGTTCCCTTCATCCTCCGGTCCGGCAAGGCCTTGGGCGTGAAACGCAAAGAGGCAGTGATCACGTTCCGCCCCGTCCCCCACCTTCCATCCGGTTTCACCGGGGTGGACTCCCCTAACAAACTCCGGATCGGATTTGGCCCGGACACGCTCCAGTTCGACGTCGACGTCAACGGGCCCGGCAGTATCTTCAGCCTCAGCCGGGTGACACTGAATGCCGAATTGAGCGCCTCGGAGCTACTGCCGTACGGCGAAGTGCTGGAGGGTGTTCTCAACGGCGATCCCCTGTTGTCCGTCCGCGGCGATACTGCGGAGGACTGCTGGCGGATCATTGAGCCGGTGATGAAGGCCTGGCAGCGTGGCTCGGTGCTGCTTGAAGAGTACGACGCCGGCTCGTCGGGTCCGCCGGGCTGGCCAGCTTCTGTGCCGGCGGGCTAAGCACGCATGCACACGTAAGCAGAGACAAAAGGAGCGGGCAGGGAACCTGGTTCCCTGCCCGCTCACTTGGTGTGACTTGCTTCTAGATCGCTGCTACGCCGCGTTCGCCAGTGCGTACCCGGACTGCTTCGAAAACATCGACGGTCCAGACCTTGCCGTCGCCTGCGCGTCCGGTGTTGGAGCTTGCAATGATGACATCCAGGATGTCGTCAGCCTGATCGTCCGTGGCGAGCACTTCCACCCGGATCTTGGGCAGGAGGTCCACGTTGTATTCGGCGCCACGGTACACCTCTGTGTATCCGCGCTGGCGGCCGTACCCGCTGGCAGCGCTGACCGTCAGCCCCTGGACCCCGTAGGCTTCCAGGCCTTCACGGATGGCTTCCAACTTCTCCGGACGGACGATTGCTGTGATCAGTTTCATGCTTCCACGCTTTCCTTGCTGGAGGCCTTCTCAGCCTTCTTGGCACCCGTCACGTCACCTTCGGAGGCCGATGCCTTGCCGGTGATCAGTTCGTGGAGGGGCTGGAAGCTCCCGCCCTGGCCGCCCACACCGAACTCGTACGCCGTCTCGGCGTGCAGGCTGAGGTCAACGCCCACGGTTTCCTGCTCCTGCGAGACGCGGAAGCCCATGGTCTTGTGGATGGCGAAGGCGATGATCGCGGTCAGGATTGCCGAGTAGGCGATGGCGATGCCGGCAGCAGCGAGCTGAGCCCAGAGCTGGGCCAGGCCGCCACCGTAGAAGAGGCCGCCGCCCACGCCGTCGGTGGGGAGTGCGATGAAGCCCAGGGCAACGGTGCCGATGATGCCCGAGACAAGGTGGACGCCGACAACGTCCAGGGAGTCATCGAAGCCCCAGCGGAACTTGAGGCCAACAGCCAAGGCGGAGGCGACACCGGCAACGACGCCGAGGCCGAGGGCGCCCACCGGGCTGACGTTGGCGCAGGCGGGGGTGATGGCGACGAGGCCGGCGACCACACCGGAAGCGGCACCCAGGGAGGTGGGGTGGCCGTCGCGGATACGTTCGGTCACGAGCCATCCGAGCATGGCCGCGGCCGGAGCTGCGAGGGTGTTGACCCAGATCAAACCGCCCTGTTCAGCGGTGGTGGCAGCGCCACCGTTGAAGCCGAACCAGCCGAACCACAGGATGGCTGCGCCGAGCATCACGAACGGGATGTTGTGCGGGCGGTGGTTGGGGTCCTTGCCGAAGCCGCGGCGGTTGCCGATGATCAGGACGAGGATGAGGGCCGCAACACCGGCGTTGATGTGGACCACGGTGCCGCCGGCGAAGTCGATGGCCGGGCCGAGGGCCTGGCCGATTGCGCCTTCGGGACCGAACAGACCTCCACCCCAGACCATGTAGGCAAGCGGGCAGTAGACCAGGGTGACCCAGACCGGCACGAAGACGGTCCATGCGCCGAACTTGGCACGGTCAGCGATGGCGCCACTGATGAGGGCTACGGTAATGATGGCGAAGGTGGCTGCGTAGCCAACCTTGATCAGGCCGTCCGGCGTATCGATGCCTTCAAGGCCGAATGTGGCGAACGGGTTCCCGACAATTTGGAGGAATCCTTCCCCGGAGCTCATCGACGCGCCCCAGAGCACCCAGACCACACCGACCATGCCGATGGAGATGAAGCTCATCATCATCATGTTCAGTGCAGCCTTGGCGCGCGTCATGCCGCCGTAGAAAAATGCCAGACCCGGTGTCATGAACAGCACGAGTGCTGCCGCCACCATGAGCCATACGTGACCTGCGGTAAGTTCCATGGTGCACGTCCTCCCTCTCATCGATGCTGCGGATGGGTTCCGCCTGCCAACGCCTTTTGCGTCCTGAAATGAGTTTGTCCGGGCAGTGTTTCGCCCACTGAGGAATTACATTGCTGGTTTGTTACAACAACCTCTAGGAAGTAAATGGTTCATATCTGGCTTGTTACGGTTATGTTTCACCACTTCCACCCGCCCCTGACCACCAACCTTGCGAGGAACCCAGCGCTATGACGGCACCCACCCGTGTGAGCCGCGCCACACAAAGGATTTTTGCCGTAATCCGCCCCCAGCGGCCCGGGCTGCCCCGCGACGTGAAGGTGATGCTGGCCGCAGCCTTCCTCATTGCCCTTGGTTTCGGGCTCGTTGCGCCCGTTTTGCCGCAATTCGCCACAACATTCGACGTCGGCGCAACGGCGGCCGCGGTGATCGTGAGCATCTTCGCGTTCATGCGGCTGGCCTTCGCGCCGGCCGGCGGTGCTCTTATCGTCAGGTTTGGCGAGCGGCCCGTTTACGTTACCGGGCTACTGATCGTGGCGGTCTCTACGGCGGCCTGTGCCTTTGCCCAGGACTACTGGCAGCTGCTGGTCTTCCGCGGCCTCGGCGGAGTGGGCTCGGTGATGTTCACTGTGGCGTCCATGGCGCTGGTGGTCCGGCTGGCACCGCCCGAAAGCCGGGGACGTGTCTCCGGAGCCTATGCCTCCGCCTTCCTGATCGGCAACGTCCTGGGCCCCGTGGTGGGCGGCCTGCTGGCGGGGTTCGGGCTGAGGGTACCGTTCCTCTGCTATGCCGCGGCACTCGTCCTCGCCGCCATCGTGGTGCACACCCAGCTCAGCCACACGCCGTCCTCGGAACGGTCAGCGGTTGGCCGTGCTCCCGCCATGCGGTTTGCTGACGCCCTCGGAGTTGGCGCGTACCGCTCATCCCTGGTCTCAAGCTTTGCCAACGGGTGGGCGACCTTCGGCGTGCGGATGGCCACCGTCCCATTGTTCGCTGTTGCGGCGCTCGGCGCCGGTCCGGAAGCCGCCGGCCTGGCACTGGCCGTCTTTGCCGGCGGGAACGCTGCGGCGCTGACTTTCTCCGGACGGCTGGCCGACACCCTGGGCAGGAAGCCCCTCATGATTGCCGGGTTGCTGGTGGCGGGACTCGCCACGGCCGGTATTGGATTCACGTCGCACTTGGGCTGGTTCCTGGCCGCTTCCGCCGCTGCCGGCGTGGGATCGGGCCTGTTGGGCCCGGCCCAGCAGGCGGCGGTGGCTGATGTCATCGGGAACGAGCGGTCCGGCGGGCGGGTCCTTGCCGCGTACCAGATGACGGCGGACGTCGGCGCGATCGCCGGGCCTGTGCTGGCGGGAATCCTCGCTGACCGGCTGGGGTACGGCTGGGCCTTTGGTGTCACCGGCGGCGTCCTGGTGGTGGCCGCAGCATGCTGGGCCGTCACCCGCGAACCCCTGAAACGCATCGAGGGGTGAGATCCCACCGCTGAAGCCTGCGCTTAGCGGCGGTATCCCACCCCTCGATTTGGGAAGCTGCCCTTAGTTGAGCAGCGCGTCCACAAAGCCTTCGGCGTCGAACGGCGCCAGATCGTCGGCACCTTCGCCCAGGCCAATGAGCTTAACAGGCACACCCAGCGACTTTTGAATGGCAACCACAATGCCGCCCTTGGCCGTACCGTCGAGTTTGGTCAGGACGATGCCGGTGATGTTGACCACCTCGGCGAATACCCGGGCCTGGTTCAGTCCGTTCTGGCCGGTGGTGGCATCCAGCACCAGCAGGACCTCATCGACTTCGGCGAGCTTTTCGACGACGCGCTTGACCTTGCCGAGTTCGTCCATGAGGCCGGTCTTGTTCTGGAGGCGGCCGGCGGTGTCGATCATCACGACGTCCACCTCCTGGTCGATCCCTGCCTTGACCGCCTCGTAGGCGACGGACGCGGGATCCGCACCATCGACGTCGGACTTCACGGTGGGGACCCCCACGCGCTGGCCCCACGTGGCCAACTGCTCCGCAGCGGCGGCGCGGAAAGTATCGGCAGCGCCCAGCAGCACGTCCTTGTCTTCGGCCACGAGCACGCGGGCAAGCTTGCCCACCGTGGTGGTCTTGCCGACGCCGTTGACGCCCACCACAAGCACGATGGCCGGCTTGTCACCCTGCCGGTCGGTCCGCAGGCTGCGGTCCATGCCGGGGTCCACGAGCTTGACAAGTTCCTCGCGGAGCAACGCCTTGACCTGCTCCGGCGTCCGGGTGCCGAGCACCTTGACGCGTTCCCGCAGGGCGTCAACCAGCTGCATGGTCGGTTCGGTTCCCAGGTCTGCCAGCAGGAGGGTTTCCTCAACTTCGTCCCAGACGTTTTCGTCGATTTTGTCGCTGGAGAGCAGGGCCAGCAGGCCCTTGCCCAGGATGTTGTTGGACCGGACCAGGCGTTCACGCAGCCGGGTCAGGCGCCCGGCCACCGGCAGGGGCGTCTCCACCGGGATGGTTTCAAGGCCTGCCGCGTCATCCGGGACGTCAGTGGTTTCGAGGCCTTCGAGGTCGACGCCGGCCGGGGCCTGCCGCTCGGCCGGAACCACGGGAGCGTCCTCCAGCAGTGTTCCGCCGCCGGCCGGGGGGTCGTTGGCGTCGCGCGTCCCGGGGTACTGGTTGATGTTCTTCCGCGTCTTCATCAGGACCGGGATCAGCCCGCCAATAACCGCCAGGGCAGCAACAATGGACAGAATAATGGGGAGGATGTCATTCACTCCCCTAGCTTCTCACAAACGGGGCGGGGCACTGGCGGGTGCCACCTGCGGCGATGCTAGACGTCAGCCCCGAGCCGCTGGCTGATGACGGTGGAGACGCCGTCCCCGCGCATGGTGACCCCGTAGAGCGCGTCTGCCACCTCCATGGTCCGTTTCTGGTGCGTAATCACGATCAGCTGGCTGGATTCCCGGAGTTCCTCGAAGATGGTGATCAGCCGCCCCAGGTTGGTGTCATCCAGGGCCGCCTCCACCTCGTCCATCACGTAGAACGGCGAGGGGCGGGCTTTGAAGATCGCCACCAGCAGGGCGACGGCGGTCAGGGACCTTTCCCCGCCGGAGAGCAGGGAGAGGCGTTTGATCTTCTTGCCGGCCGGCCGCGCCTCCACTTCGATGCCGGTGGTGAGCATGTCGGACGGGTCGGTCAGCACCAGGCGGCCCTCCCCGCCGGGAAAGAGCCGGCCAAAGACGTGGACGAACTGTTTCTGGGTGTCGTCAAAGGCCTGCGCGAAGACCTGCTGCACGCGTTGGTCCACTTCCTTGATGATGTCCAGCAGGTCCTTGCGGCTGGACCTCAGGTCCTCGAGCTGGGAGCTGAGGAACTGGTGCCGCTCCTCCAGTGCCGCGAATTCTTCCAGCGCCAGGGGGTTGACCTTGCCCAGGCTTGCCAGGTCGCGTTCGGCTTTCCGGAGGCGTTTCTCCTGTTCCTCCCGGACAAACGGTTTGCCTTCAAGCACCGGCGTACCGCTCTCATCCACCGGCGTCCTCAGCGCCGCCCACTTGTCAACGCTTTCGTCGGCCGGGACAGGAACCGGAACGTCGGGGCCGTAGTCTGCCACCAGTACATCGGGGGTGATGCCGAGTTCATCGACGGACCGTGTTTCCAGGGCTTCGATCCGTGCCCGGTGCTGGGCCCGGGCCAGTTCGTCACGGTGCACCGAGTCGGTCAGTTCCGCGAGTTCACGGGCCAGCGAGTCGTTGCCGGTCCTGATCGCCAGCAGTTCCCGGTCCCGCTGCTCACGGTTTTCTTCGGCAAGGTCACGTTCTTCGCGGGCAAGCTCCACGGAAACGTCAATGAAGCGGACTGCCAGGCCCACGCCCTCCACGACGGCGGCCGCGCGCTTCGCCTGAATCCTGCGGCGTCGGGCCCGTTCGGCCGCCTCCTCCCTGGCCCTGCGTTCTGTAGCGGCGGCCCGCTGCAGCGATGTGGCCCTGCCGCGGGTGGCGTTCAGCTGTTCCTCGGCGCTGCGCAGGGACAGCCGGGCGTCCATCTCCGCAGTCCGTGCCAGCGATGCCGCCAGGGCCAGGGCATCGCGCTGTTCCGTGGACGGTTCCTCCTCTGCTGGTGCTTCCTGCGCCGCGGCCAGCCGGGCGGCAACAGCTGCGAGCGCGGCTTCCTCAGAACCAACATTCGCCTCAGCCTTGGCCAGTGAGGCCGCCAGCCTGTCACTTTCACCCACGGCGCTGCGCAGGACCGAGTTCAGGTGCCCCAGCCGTTCGGCCACTGCCGCCAGCCGGGCGTCGGAGTCGTGCAGCCGGTCCAGGGCGGCTTCGGCCCTCGCTTCAGCTTCGGTGCGCCGCGCTTCTGCGCCGGCAAGGGCGAACCGGTTGCGTTCGAGACCGGCGGTGACAGCGGCGAGGCGGGATTCGGCGTCATCGACGGCGGCCTGCACCTCCAGCAGCGAAGGCGCCTTCGCGGAACCTCCCGTGACGGTCAGCGCGGTCAGGACGTCCCCTGCGCGGGTGACGGCAGTGAGGTCCGGCCGTTCAGCCACCAGCCTGCCGGCGGCCGGTACGTCATCAACGACGGCAAACCCGGCCAGCAGCGCGGCCACGGCCGGGCCGCGGCCGTTTGCGGCAGTGACCAGGTCAACTGCCCAGCGGGAGGTGCCTGGGGGCGGGTCCGCCGTCGTGCGGTGGGTGGCAGCCCACGATGCGGCGGACTCAAGCAACAGGACGGCACGGCCGGCGTCGTCGTCCTTCAGGACCTGCAACACGGAGGCGGCCACTTCCGGGTCCCGGACCACAATTGCCTCGGACGCCTCTCCCAGGGCTGCAGCAATTGCTGCCTCGTACCCCGGTTCCACGTCGAGGGCCGAGGCCAGGGTGCCCGCAACTCCGTCAAGGCCGGAGCTGAGCACGTGCGCCGCGCCATCCTTGCGGTTCAGTCCGAGCTGGAGGGCATCGCGCCGGGCCACCAGGGCATCACGTTCGCGGACAGCTTGGCTTCCGGAGGCGGCCAGGCCGGCAATCTCCTGCAGGATGGTTTCGAGGTCCGCACTGGCGTCCTCATACTCCGCGTCGAGGCCTTCCTCGCTTTCCTCGACTCCGGCCACCTGGGTTTCCAAGGCCGTGAACTCGCTCTGGGCCTGCCGGCGGCGTTCCTGCCCGGCGGCGAGCGACTCCCGGAGCCTGCCGAGCTCAGCCTGGGCTGATTCCACCCGCGACCTCGCCGCACCAACCTGTCCGGCCAGCCTGGCGAGCCCTTCACGGCGGTCCGCGGCGGCACGGAGCACCGCGGTCAGGCGTTTGTCTTCGTCCGAGGCCGCCCGTTCCGCCCCGGCTTTGGCCTTGGTGGCCGACTCGAGGGCGCTGCGCCGGTCAAGGATGTGGCGCTCCAACTCAGCCACCTCCGCGCGGACGCGGGCAGCCTGCCGTTCAAGCTGTTCCGGGTCCCGTCCGGTATCCGGCCCGGCATCAGCTGCGCCGAGGAGCCTGCCGCGTTCCTCTGCCAGGGAACCGAGCGAGCGGAGCCGTTCCCTTGCTGCGGTCAGCCGGTACCAGGCGTCCCGTGCCTCGTTGAGCCTGGGGGTGGCTTCTGCCGCTAACTGCTCCAGGGCGGCCTGCTGCCGCCGTCCCGCGTCGAGCTCCTGCTCCACCACTTTTCGGCGGGCTTTGAGGGCGGCCTCGTCCGCGACGTCCTGCTCCAGTGTGCTTTGCTCCCGGAAAAGGTCGTCCGCCAGGAGGCGGGCGCGGGCGTCCCGCACATCGAACTGGACCCGCTGGGCACGGCGAGCCACGTCAGCCTGCTTACCCAGCGGCGTCAGCTGGCGGCGGATCTCGCCGGTCAGGTCGTTCAGGCGCTGGAGGTTTGCCTGCATGGCCTCGAGCTTGCGGACGGTTTTTTCCTTGCGGCGGCGGTGCTTCAGGATTCCGGCGGCTTCCTCAATGAAGCCGCGGCGGTCCTCCGGAGTGGCATGAAGGACTTTGTCGAGCTGTCCCTGGCCCACGATGACATGCATTTCCCGGCCCAGGCCGGAATCGGAGAGCAGCTCCTGGATGTCCAGCAAGCGGCAGCCGGCGCCGTTGATGGCATATTCGGACCCTCCGGTCCGGAAGAGCGTCCGGGATATGGTGACTTCGCTGTACTCAATGGGCAGCGCCCCGTCAGCGTTATCGATGGTCAGGGACACGTGTGCCCGGCCCAGCGGCGGCCGCCCGGACGTGCCGGCGAAAATGACGTCCTCCATTTTTCCGCCGCGCAGCGTTTTGGCGCCCTGCTCCCCCATTACCCAGGACAGGGCATCCACCACGTTGGATTTCCCCGAGCCGTTGGGTCCCACTACCGCCGTGACTCCCGGCTCGAAGTCGAACGTGGTGGCAGACGCGAAGGATTTGAATCCCCGGACGGTGAGGCTCTTCAGGTGCAAGGTGTTTCCGGTCTCCTGGGTGGCTGCAGCGGCTGCTTTGCTGCCCTCAAATCTACTGCGTCGCGGTGGTTTTCCCCGGATTTGCGCTTCTGCCGGCCGCTACGCCTCTTGCCGGAGCGCCGCCGGCAACCGCGCATGCGGGATCAGCAGCGCCGGCTGCGCCAACGGATCAACGGCACGACCGGCTGGAGTGGCTCGACGCACAAGCTGTCCCGCCAAGGAGCCCGTGATGCTCTGGTTGATCCCATCGATGATTCCAGCGGCGGCTACCAGCGTCCGTTCCGTGGGCGCGGCTGGCAGACGGGGCACGTGTAGGAGGAACGGTTCATGAACTGTTCCCGGCGGATGGCAGAGTAAATCCCGACGGCGGCGCACCGGTTGCAGGGTTGTCCTTCTCTGCCATACGCATTGAGTGAGCGGTCGAAGTAGCCGGAAGCGCCGTTGACGTTGACATACAGCGAATCAAAGCTGGTGCCGCCGGCCGCCAGCGCATCCAGCATCACCTCGCGGGCGCATGCGAGCACGCGTTCGGCGTCGCCACGGCGCAGTTTGTCGGTGGGGCGGGCATAATGCAGGCCAGCCCGCCATAGGGCCTCGTCAGCGTAGATGTTGCCAATCCCAGAGACCAGCCCCTGGTCCAGCAGGGCCCGTTTCAGGCCCGTTCTGCGCTTCTTGAGCCTGCTGTAAAACAGATCGAATGAGAATGCCGGATCCAGCGGGTCCCGGGCGATGTGGGCTGCCTCTTCGGCAATGAGCGGAAGCGGCGACACAGCGAGGCCGCCGGGGCCGCCGTCGTCCGTGGGAACCATATCCGTCACGAACAGCCCCCCGAAAATTCGCTGGTCCACGAAACGGAGCTCATCCGGCATGCCTTCACTCGGGCTCAGGCTCAGCCGCACCTTCAAGTGCTTCTCATCAGGGAAGGACGGATCCTCCATCAGCAGCTGGCCGCTCATGCCAAGGTGCGCCATGAGCGCAACAGCGGGTGCCTGGTCGTGGCGATCCGAGGAACCGGTGTCCGTGGCCTCACGCAGGGGCATCCACAGGAACTTTCCGCGCCGCACCACATCCGTCACCGTGGCACCCTGCAGGTTACCCTTGAAATCCTCCGGGCCCAGAGCATGACGCCTGAGGGAACGGGGGTCCAGGACCTCCACTGATGTGATGGTCCGGCCGCGGAGCCAGGTCACCAGGCCACGGCGGACCACCTCAACCTCGGGGAGTTCGGGCAAGGCTATGCCTGGACGCCGGCAGCGGACCCGGCGGGGCCGCCCGCTTCAGCGGGTTCCTTGGTTCCGGACAGCACACGCCAGGCGTCCGCGGCAGCTTCCTGCTCCGCTTCCTTCTTGGAGTGGCCCGATCCGTTGCCGTACGGCTTGCCGCCGATATTCAGCACCGCCTTGAAGGTCCGGGCGTGGTCCGGACCC
Organism: Arthrobacter sp.; assembly: GCA_023264815.1. GTDB lineage: Bacteria > Actinomycetota > Actinomycetes > Actinomycetales > Micrococcaceae > Arthrobacter. The sequence continues at coordinate 33,254 of JAHFUZ010000020.1, forward strand.
GCCCCTTCCACTGCGTAGAAGATGCTGCCGAGCTGCCGGCTGGCAGCGAGTTCCTGGATGCTGGTTTTCCAGTCTGTCCCGGCACCAAGGGCGGCCGCGTCCTTCAGGAGCGGGCCGATGAGGCGCATGACCAGCTGGCGCGCGGTCTCGATGTCGTTGGACACGTAGGTGGCGCCGATGAGCGCTTCCATGGTGTCCGCCAGGATGGAGGCCTTGTTCTTGCCCTCGGTGAGCTTTTCGCCCTGCCCCAGGTAGATGTAGTCCCCAATCCCCAGGCTCCGCCCGATACCCGCGAGGGCACGGGTGCTGACCACGGCGGAGCGGCGTTTGGCGAGGTCGCCTTCGGGCAGCGTGGGGTTGTCCCGGTACAGGGCGTCCGTGACCGAGAACCCCAGGATGGAGTCGCCGAGGAACTCGAGCCGCTCGTTGGTGGGGATGCCGCCGTTTTCGTAGGCGTAGGAACGGTGCGTCAGAGCAAGACGAAGCGTCCCGGCGTCAATGGAGACACCGAGACGCTTCAGAAGCTCTTCAGTTGAAGACATCATGTCAGCCAAAGGGCCGATTAGACGTCTGCGACCTTGCGGCCCTTGTACTCAAGGAACAGCGCAGTGCCAGCGGAGTCGGTAACGACCTTTGCCTGGTGCGGCAGGCTGTAAGTGACCTGGCCGTTCTCTACGGTCTTCACCAGGTGGGGGGCAGTTGCCTTCCACTGGGAGCGGCGGGCGCGGGTATTCGAGCGAGACATTTTCCGCTTCGGGACAGCCACGGCTAACTCATTTCTCTCTAGACAAACACGTACAAATCAGTTTTGCCGGTCAGGCTTAGCCAAGTCAGCTAGGGCAGCCCAGCGAGGATCTACCACCTCGTGGTGATGCCCCGGCTCGTCTTCCAGGCGTATTCCGCATTCGGAACAAAGGCCCTGGCAGTCTTCCCGGCACACCGGCTGGAACGGCAGCATGGTGACAACTGCGTCCCGCAACACCGGCTCAAGATCGATCAGATCGTGCTCGACTCGACGTTGCTCTTCTTCGTCTTCTTCATCCGGGAGCAGGACGCCCTCGTAGAAGAAAAGTTCTTGCACATTGACCTCGAGGTCATACGCAAGGGGATCCAGGCATCGGCCGCATTCGCCTTTAACTTCAGCGAGAGCGGTTCCTGATACCAGGATTCCTTCGTGTACGGCTTCAAGCCTCAGATCCAGCTCGATATCCGAGCCTTCCTGAACGCCAATGAGTGCCACACCAAGATCGCTTGGTGCGGGTACATGTTCCTTCAGTGTCCGCATGCTGCCCGGGCTGCGCCCGAGATCCTTGACGTCGAACGCCAAGGGCGAACTAGCATCTCGTTTAATGAGAACTCCTGTTGAACATATGACCGACGTACCATCTTAGCCTGAAGAGCCGCGGGGACTCAAACCAGCCCTGCGAACCACGAGGCAGCGGACGCCGAAGTACCGCAATAGCCTACCTTCCCGGCAGCTGATCCTATGACGACTCGCCCGCGAGCAGCCTTTTTTGCACTGAGCGCGGTACGTAGTCGGAAACGCTGCCACCCAGGCTGGCCACCTCTTTGATGAGGGTGGACGACAAGTGGAGGTAGTGCGCTTCAGCCGGCAGGAACACCGTTTCCACGCCGCTGAGCTGGCGGTTCATGGTGGCCATGGGAAGTTCGTAGTCGAAATCCGACGACGACCGGAGACCCTTCACAATCGCCGAGACACCCCGCTGGCGGCAGTACTCGGCCAGCAGGCCCTCCCCCACCGGTTCCACCACAATGCCTTTCAGGGACGCCAGGGTTTCGCGCGCCATGTCGATGCGGTCCTCCAGGCTGAACCTGTACTTCTTGGCGTAGTTGGTGGACACAGCCACAATCACTTCATCAAAGAGGCCCGAAGCACGGGCAATAACCTCGAGATGACCGTTGTGGATGGGGTCAAAGGATCCGGGGCAGACAGCGCGTCTCATGCACCGAACCTACCGTATGGGATGACCGGGATACCATGACTGGATGCATCCACCACGGGAACTTTCCCTGCCAGCTGAACCTGCTCCGTGGCAGCGCACCGCGGCTGGGGCCAACCTCCTGGGACCGGCCGGGCAGCTTGGTGTCACCATCTTCGAGGAGATGACGAGCCTGGCGGTGCAAACCGGCGCCATCAACCTGGGACAGGGCTTTCCTGACGAGGACGGGCCTGCCGAAATCAAGGCCTTGGCCATGGCTGCCATCGAAGCCGGCGCAAACCAGTACGCACCGGGCAAGGGCATCCTGGAACTGCGCGAGGCCGTCGCCGCCCACCAGGAACGGTTTTACGGGCTGTCGCCGGATCCGCAGACCGAGGTCATCGTCACCACCGGAGCAACTGAGGCCATCGCGGCCGCGCTGCTGGCCTTCGTCGGGCCCGGCGATGAGGTGCTGACCTTCGAGCCGTTCTATGACTCGTACGGCGCCGTCATCGGCCTGTCCGGCGCCACCCACACCACGGCCCCGCTGGTGGCGCCTGATTTTTTCCCGGACCTGGCTGCCCTGGAAGCGGCCTTCAGCGGCCGCACGCGTGTGGTGCTGCTGAACAACCCGCACAATCCCACCGGCGCGGTCTTTCCACGCGGCATCCTTCAGCGCGTCGTCGAGCTTGCAAGGAAGCATGATTGCCTGATTATCACGGACGAGGTGTACGAGCACCTGACGTTCGGCGCCACGCACATACCCGTGTCCTCACTCCCCGGCGCCGCGGACAGGACCATCACCATCTCCTCGGCAGGAAAGACGTTCTCCTTCACCGGGTGGAAGGTCGGCTGGCTGACCGGTCCCGGGCACCTGGTGGCGGCGGTCCGCACAGTTAAACAGTTCCTGACCTACAGTTCCGGCACTCCCTTCCAAGCAGCCATTGCGGCCGGGCTGGGGCTGCCGGACGAGTTCTACGACGGCATTTCGGCCACGCTGCAGATGAAGCGGGACATCCTGAGCGACGGTCTCCGGGCCGCCGGGTTCGGCGTCTTCACCCCGCAGGGCACATATTTTGTCAACGTGGATACAGCACCCCTGGGCATCGCAGATTCCGTTGACCTGGCCCGCCGGCTTCCCGCATTGGTAGGTGTGGCCGCTATCCCCGTTCCCGTGTTCTGCCATCCGGAAGGCGCCGAGCGGACCCGCAGCCTGCTCAGGTTTGCTTTCTGCAAAAGGGTGGAGGTCCTGGAAGAGGCCGCCGCCAGGCTGGCCACACTCAGCGGAAAGCTGTGATGGCTGACGCCGGCAGCGCCCGGTCCACCCGATTCCTGCGGACCACAGGACAGCATGCTGCCATCGAGCCTGCCGCCTTCACGGAGGGCGCGTACGTCCTGACCATTGGCGGCGCGGAACAGTCGCACGTCAACCTGGCCAATCCCGCGGAGATCTTCTATGAGTACCTGCGGCGGATCGGCCACGTGGTGGACCTGGCCGCGCCACAAGGCCGGCGTATCACGGCGCTGCACCTCGGCGCCGGGGCGCTCACGCTGGCCCGGTACATCCAGGCGACACGGCCCGGGTCCGTGCAGTATGCGGTGGAGCTCGAGCGGGAACTCCTTGACTACGTGGTGCAGCAGCTCCCACTCCCTGACGGAACCGTCCTGCACACCATCATCGGCGATGCCCGCGAGGCGCTGGCGGAACTGGATCCGGAACTTCAGTTCGACGTCGTCATCCTGGATATCTTCTCCGGCCCGGAAGCCCCGGCCCACATCGCCTGCACGGAATTTTACGAAGCGGCCCGGGCCCGCCTGTCCGCCGGCGGCGTCCTCATCGTCAATGTGGGCGACGAACCCGGGCTCACGCTGGTCCGCAGCCAGGTCGCGGCGATGCGCCGGGCCATGACGGACGTGGCCGCGTTTGCGGAAACCGGTATGTTCGTTGGCCGCTACCCGGGCAACATCATCCTCACCGGCACGCAAACACCGTGGCCTGACGAGTGGACGGCCCAGCTGACGGCGCGCGGCCCCCACCCGGCCACGGTGCTCTCGGGCGTGGACCTGGATTCCCTCTCGGACTGAACCGCGCCCCACATCCCGCAGACGTCAGGCCCCGCCCGCTGTCTCCCCGTCAATGACTGCGTCCGGCGCAATGGCGTCCGGCACTGACGGCTCAGCGAACCAGAGACGGGTTTCGCCGTACTTCTTCTCGGCAAACCGGTCCAGACCTGCCGGCCAGGCCGGCTCCGGCGACCGCGAGGACCGTTCCACCACCACAACAGCCCCCGGAGCCAGATGGTCCGCCAGCTTGGCCAGGGCAGCGGAGAGTGCGGGTTCATCCAGCGGATAGGGCGGGTCCAGGAACACCAGGTCCCAGCTGGTGTCCCCGGCGGTGCGTTCCAGGAACGACTCCACCTTGGAACGGTGGACCGTCACGGACTTGCGGGCCAGGATGCCGTTGATGAGGTCTGCGTTGCGCTGGCAGACAGCACTGGCTTTGGCATCGAATTCCACCAGGTCAACGGTATTGGCGCCCCGGCTGCCGCTCTCCACACCCAGCGAGCCCGACCCCGCGTAGAGGTCCAGGACCCGGGCGCCGGCAATGATTCCGAAGGCATCGAGGCGGGAGAACAAGGCCTCTTTCACCCGGTCCGTGGTGGGCCGGGTCAGGGATCCGGGGACGCTGGCCAGTGGTGTGCCGCCGGCGGCGCCCGCGATGATGCGGCTCATGCCCGCCTACTATCCGCGTTCAAGGAACGCCTCCTTCTCGGGGTTCAGGTACTCGTTGATGGCCTCAGCCAGGCGGGGATGCCGTGTCAGCGACGGGTCAGCACCCACCACGTCCTGGGCGTCCTGCCTGGCACGGGCAATGATGTCTTCATGGTCCAGCACGCGCAGCAGCTTCAGGGTGGACCGGCCGCCGGACTGGGAGGCGCCGAGGATGTCGCCCTCGCGCCGCAGTTTCAGGTCCTCCTGGGACAGTTCGAAGCCGTCGGTGGTGGCAGCCACGGCGTCCAGGCGGCGCCGGCTGGGGTGTCCCGGTTCCAGGCTGGTGACCAGCAGACAGGTGCCGGGCAGGCCGCCACGGCCTACGCGGCCCCGCAGCTGGTGAAGCTGCGAGATGCCGAAGCGGTCGGCGTCGAGAATCACCATGAGCGTTGCGTTATGGACGTCGACGCCCACTTCAATGACAGTGGTGGACACCAGCAGCCTGGTCCGGTTGGCGGCGAAATCCGCCATCGCGGCCGACTTCACGGCGGCGTCCAGGCGGCCGTGCATGGGGCCCAGCGGCACGCCGGCCAGGGCCGGCTCCTGGTGGAGATGTTCGACGACGGCGGTCACCGATGCGAGCTCCCGCCCCCCGCCGTCTCCGGCCAGGTCGGCCGCGGAAGGTTCCGCTTCGCCGGGACTGAAATCGCCGTCGTCGTCCGTTCCGATCCTGGGACACACCACATACACCTGGTGCCCGGCATCGATCTCTTCGCGCGAGCGTGACCAGATCCGGCCCGCCCAGCCGGGGTTCTCGGCGAGGCCCACCACGTGGGTGGAGATGGGTGCCCGGCCTGCGGGCAGCTCGTCCAGGATGGAGGTTTCGAGGTCGCCGAAGACCGTCATGGCCACGGTCCGGGGAATCGGCGTGGCCGTCATGACCAGGAGATGCGGCGGCCTGGCAGCCTTGGAGCGGAGAACGTCCCGCTGCTCCACACCGAACCGGTGCTGTTCGTCCACCACGATCAGGCCGAGGTCGTAGAAGGCGACGTTGTCGCTCAGCAGGGCGTGGGTGCCGATCACGATCCCGGCCGCGCCGGATGCGGCGTCGAGCATGGCCCGTTTGCGGGCGGCAGCGGGCATGGAACCTGTGAGCAGGGTGACCTGCACCGTATTCTCGGCGAGGCCGCCCAAGAGCCCGTCCGGGGACAGCATTGGATCGCGGGATAGGGACCCCAGCGTGCGGCGGATGGAGTCGTAATGCTGTGCCGCGAGGACCTCGGTGGGGGCCAGCAGCGCCGCCTGCCCGCCGGCGTCCACCACCTGGAGCATGGCCCGCAGCGCCACTATGGTCTTGCCGGAGCCAACCTCGCCCTGCAGGAGCCGGTTCATGGGGCTGGCCTGGGCAAGTTCGGTGGCCAGCGTTTTCCCTACGGCGGCCTGTCCGGCCGTCAGCGTGAAAGGAAGCTGCCGGTCGAAAGCGGCCAGCAGCCCGTCAGCAGCCGGGCGCCGTGCAGTTGCCTCCTCCGCCGCCAACTGGGCACGCCGACGTGCCAGGGCCGCCTGCAGCACCAGGGCCTCCTGGTAGCGGAGGCGGTCCTGGGCGCGCTTCCAGTCGGCCTGCGTTTCGGGCTTGTGGATGAGGCGGTAAGCCTCGGCCACGGGCAGGAACTTCTCCCGGCGTGCGACGTCGTCCGGCAACGGATCCGGCAACGCCTCCAGGTCCACAGTCTGCAGGAGCGTGTCGATCACTTTCTGGATGGACCAGCTGGTGAGCTTGGCCGTGGCCGGGTACACCGGGACGGGCATGGCAGCCAGCCTTTCGGGGTCCATGCCGGGCATGTCCGGGTCCTCGTCCAGGAGGTTGAAGTCCGGGTTGGTCAGGCCCAGGGAAGGGCCGTACCGGGTCACTTTGCCGGAGAACATCACGCGGCGGCCGGGCAGGAGTTCCGCCTGTGCCCGGTAGCCGCTGAAGAAGGTGATCTTGAGGGTGCCGTGCCCGCTGCCGGGGCCCACGGAAGCGAGCCGGGGACGGCCGTGTGATGCGGCGTCGTCGGTAACGATGACGTCGGTAATGGAGCCGCGGCGCGAGTGCATCTTGCGGGTGCTGTTGGAAAGGACCCGCGCGATGAGGGTGACTTCCTCGTCCACGGGCAGCTCATCGATGGGCGTCAGCTCGCCCCGGTTCAGGTAGCGTCGGGGGAAGTAGTTCAGCAGGCCGCCGACCGTGCTGATCTTCAGGTGTTTCTCAATGGCCGAGGCCGACCGCTTTCCGATCACGCGTTCCAGTCGCTGGCCCAGGTCAGCGCTCATGCCCATTGGAACCCACTGGATCGGCGTCAGGGTCCCGGGGCAGCGCCAATTCGCTGACCGTGATCTCCGAGGGGTCGCCCAGGGAGCGGATCAGCGCAACGGCGGGTTCGGCGTCCGGGACGTGGACATGGACACGCCAGCGGTAGTTGCCGTCCTGGTCGGCCGCATTGCCCACCTGGCTCATGATGACGGAGTCGCCGATCTCGTCCAGCCGCTGCCTGAGGGTGGCAGCGTTCAGCGGGGAGAGACTGATGGTGCACATCACTTCAACGCCGTCGTCATCGGGGAGGCTGGTGTGGATGTGCGGATCCTGGACGTCGTAGCCGTGCAGCCCGTCCAGGAGTTCGCTCTGCAGTTCCTCTCCCATGACCGCCGACCGGAGGCAGTCGAGGATCAGGAGCATCCCCACCCCGCCGGCGTCCACGATGTGTGCTGCGTGAAGCGCATCCAGCTGGTCCTCGGTCCGGACGACAGCCCGGAGTGCTCCCTCGACCGCCGCGTCCAGGGCAAGGCCAAGGGCGTGGTTGCTGTCGTCCCCGTTCTGCCCTGCGTCCACGGCGCCGGCAGCCCGGGCGGCCGCCTCCATCACGGACAGCATGGTGCCCGGGACGGGATCGCTAAGTGCTGACCAGGCCCGGATCTGCGCGCGGTTCAGGGCTGCGGCGAGGAGTGTGGATGTCAGCCGGGCGTGGCCCGCCAAGGGCTCGGCTGCGGCACACAGGAAAACGGAAAACAGGGTGCCCGAATTGCCTCGCGCCTGCTCCATGGCCGCCTGCCCGGCTGCGGCGAGGCAGGCACCCACATCCGCCTGCCCGGCGTCCGGCCCCGGCATCCAGCCGTGCAGGGCACGGGCCGCTGCCCGGACAGTGAGGTAGAGGTTCGTGCCGGTGTCCCCGTCCGCTACAGGGAAGATATTAATGGCGTTGATGCGGTCGCTGTGGTTGCCGATGGCCGTTTCAGCCTTGTCCAACCACCGCTTCATCGCCTGCGCGTTCGCGGCAACCTTAGTCTGCAAAGTGATCCCATCCCCTGGCGCCAGCGACGCGGCCCGCTATTGTGACCACCGGGCCGTTCTGCGTTCCCGGGGCCTGTACTGAGCCTATCGCAGTGAATCCGGGAGCCAGCTGAACGCCGGCAGGGAATGTGGCCAGCAGCCCGTGGTCTTCTCCACCGCCCAGGACCCAGGCCATGGGGTCCACTCCCAGGATGCCCGACGCCGGGACGAGGGCTTCTGCGTGCGCCTTCAGTTCCCCGGGGTCCAGGTCCAGCACCACTCCGCTGGCAGCGGCGAGGCGGCCGGCGTCGCGCACCAGCCCGTCCGAGATGTCCATCATGGCGGTGGCACCGGCGGTCCTGGCAAGCGGGCCTGCCGCCAGTGGAGGCCGTGGACGGGACTGTGTTTCCACGAGTGCCCGCTGTGCCGGAGTCAGGGAATCCACGGGATGCCCTGACTCCAGGAGCGCAAGCCCGGCCGCGGCCCGGCCAACTGTCCCTGCCATCGCCAGGACATCACCGGCGCGGGCACCTGAACGCAGGACGGGGGATCCACCGGCAAGAGTCCCCAGCACAGCCACAGTGACGGAAATTTCCCGCCCGCGGCCCAGGTCGCCGCCGGCCACGGAGCAGCCTGTGGCCCCAAGCTCCCTGATGGCGGCAGTCAGGCCGTCCGCAAGGTCCTCCACCCAGCTGACGAGTGTTTCCGGCGGCAGCGTGAGGCTGACCACCAGGGAGGACGCGGTCCCGCCCATGGCGTTGATGTCGCTGAGGTTCTGGGCTGCAGCTTTCCACCCGACATCGAATCCGGTGGTGCGGTATCCGCTGGCCCACAAGAGCCTGAAGTCCTGGTCCTGGACCTGGGTGTCAATGGAGACCAGGGTCCTGCCGTCCGGTGCCGCAACCAGTGCGGCGTCGTCACCGGGGCCGAGCAGCATGGCCGCCCCTTGCGCCGCGTTCACGGTGAGCCGCGGAAAGATGCGGGCCAGCAGGTCGGATTCGGAAAGCGTGGAGACGGTGGTGGTTTCTTCGGTCAGCGGTTTTTCAGGCACGTCCCTACGCTACAGCGCGGCACCGACAATGCTGATCCCCGGCCACTGGCCGCGTCCGTGGGTACCCGGTGTCGGCGCTAGGCTTGAAGGATGCACCATCCGCGTTTGCTTTCGATTGTCCGTGCGTCCGTGACCCTGCTGGGCGCTGGCGTTGCCGGCGCTGTTCTGTCCGGTTGCGCCCCCGCTGTGGATGTTGCCCCCGCCGCCGATGCCGCGAACCCGGCCTGCGCACCCATGATGGTGGCTCTCCCCGATGCCATCGGCGACGCCGCGCTGCGGAAAACCAACAGCCAGGCAACAGCGGCGTGGGGGGATCCGTCCGAGGTGATCCTGCGCTGCGGCGTCAATGTCCCGGGCCCCACGACGGACCGCTGCGTCAGCGTCAACGGCGTGGACTGGGTCATCAGGGAAGGGGACGCCGCCTGGACCCTGACGACTTTCGGCCGCCGGCCCGCCACCGAGGTCCTCCTCACGAAGGATCAGGAAACCATCAGTTCCGCCACCGTCCTGGCTGATCTTTCGGCAGCTGCGGCAAAGATTCCGGCGACCGGGAACTGCGTGGGCCAGGCGGACCTGCAGAACCTGCCCACCAGCAAGTAGGCTTCGACAGGCTCAACCGGCGGCGAGGGGTCAGCGGAGGCCGGTGTTCCGGTGCAGCGCCAGGTAGATCAGCTCGTCGATCAGGTCCGCGTAGTCCAGCCCGGATGCTGCCCACATCTGCGGGTACATGCTCTTGGGCGTGAACCCCGGCATGGTGTTGATCTCGTTGATGATGAGCTCGCCGTCCGTGGTGTAGAAGAAGTCAACCCGGCTCAGGCCTTCCGCGCCGACGGCATCGAATGCGGCGGCGGCGAGTTCACGCACGCGTGCGATTGCTTCCTCGGGCATATCTGCAGGGCAGCTGAGCGACGCGGCGTCGTCCTCCACGTACTTGGCATTGAAGTCGTAGAACTCATGCCCGCCCCCTGCCACGGAGATCTCGCCGGGCATCGAGGTCCGGGGCGCCGCAGTACCGCGCCCTTCCAGGACAGCGCACTCGATTTCCCGGCCCACAATGCCGGCCTCAATAACCAGCTTGCGGTCGTGGCGGCGGGCTTCCTCGATGGCGGCATCCAGGTCATCGAGGGAGTCCACTTTGGAGATACCCATGGATGATCCTGCCCGGGCAGGCTTCACGAATACAGGGAAGCCGAGGCGGTCCACCTGCTTCCGGACGGCTTCTGCATCGTTGAGCCACTGCCGGTCCGTGACGGCGACGTAGGGTCCTACCCGAAGGCCCGCAGCTTCGAACACCACCTTCATGTAGTGCTTGTCCATGCCCACGGCCGATGCCAGGACGCCGGCACCAACGTAGCGGGTATCAGACAGTTCCAGGAGCCCCTGGATGGTTCCGTCCTCGCCGAACGGACCGTGGAGCAGCGGGAACACCACGTCGACCGTGCCAAGCTCGCGCGGGACGGCGTCCGGGGAAGCCACAATGAGCTGGTGTTCCCCGCCGATTTCTGCCAGTGTCACGGTTTCGGACGACGCCGGAACTTCAGGCAGCGACGCTGCAGACAGCGACCACTGGGCTGTGTCCGCGGACGCGAGCACCCACTGCCCGGACTTTGCGATGCCGATGGGGATCACGTCGTATTTGTCTTTGTTAATGGCGCCCAGCACACCGGCAGCCGTCACGCAGCTCACGGCGTGTTCGCTGGACCGGCCGCCAAAAAGTACCGCCACACGGGGTTTGGCGTGGGGGGCCGGTTCCGGTGCGGCCAGGTTGTGGTCAGACATCGTCAGTAATCGCCTTCAGGTTTCAGGTCCCGGGACAGCAGCAGGGGTCCCAGTTGGTCAACGGACAGTTTGCCGGCGAGGACAGCCACGACGGCGGCGGTAATGGGCATTTCGACGCCCAGCTTCCCCGCGAGTTCGTGCACGGCCTGGCCGGATTTAATGCCTTCAGCCGTCTGCGTCATTTTAAGGGCGAGCTCGTCAAGGGTGAGTCCCTGGCCCAGCAGCCGGCCAGCGGTGTGGTTCCGTGACAGCGGCGAGGAGCAGGTAGCCACCAGATCCCCGAGGCCGGCAAGTCCTGCCATGGTGCGGGCTTCGCCGCCGAGGGCCAGGGCCAGACGCGAGGTTTCGGCCAGGCCCCTGGTGATGACGGAGGCCTTGGTGTTGTCCCCCATCTGCTTGCCTTCGCAAATGCCGACGGCCAGCGCAATAACGTTCTTGACGATGCCGCCGATCTCGACGCCCACGACGTCCCCTGTGGTGTAGGGGCGGAAGTAAGGGGCGGTGCAGCTCCTGGCGATCCATCCTGCGGTTGCCTCATCGGTACACGCCACGACGGAGGCCGTGGGTTCTTCCCGTGCGATCTCCATGGCGAGGTTCGGGCCCGATACCACCGCGATCCGGTTGTCAGGGATTCCGAGTTCGCTGCTGATAACCTCGCTCATCCTGGCGTCCGTGCCGAGTTCCAGTCCCTTCATCAGGGAAACCACCACAGCGTCCGGAGCAATAAGCGCTTTCCATTCGCGGAGCTGGAGGCGCAGGGATTGTGCCGGCACGGCCAGGACCACCAGGTCCGCACCGGTCAGAACGTCGCGGACGTCAGTGGACGCAGTGATGCTCGGTGGCAGCACAGTATCCTTCAGGTACTGCTCATTGCGGTGGGAGGCATTGACCTGTTCCACCACTTCGCTCCTGCGCCCCCACAGCCGGATGCTGCGTTCCACACCGGCAGCACTGGCGGCGTCCGCCAGGATCTTGGCGAACGTGGTCCCCCATGAACCTGCGCCCAGGACGGCAACGGACCGGGACGATCCGGGGCGGGCTACTCCAGCGGTCACGTGGCATCCGCCGCGTCATCAGGCCGTTTCCGGTCAACGAAGCGGCCATGCGTGGCCTGGTTGTGTTTGGCGGGATCCCAGCGCTCCGCGGGTGGAACCTCGCCCCGGAGGCCGGCCAGCAGGTCGGTCACGGCGTCCATGATGGCATCGGTGGCAGCCGCAAGTGTTGCCTTGTCCAGCGGCCTACCCATAAAGGGACTGAGGTCCACAGGCTTGCCTACCACCACGCGTGAGGTCTTGCGGGGGAAAAGGTGGAAACGTTTGGCGTAGCGCGGAAACACCTCATGGGCCCCCCAGTGCGCGATGGGCACCACGGGGATTCCTCCTTCGAGGGCCAGCCGCGCCGCACCGGTGTGGCCCTTCATCGGCCACAGGTCGGGATCGCGGGTGAGCGTCCCTTCGGGGTAGATGATGATGGCCCCGCCGTCGGCCACGATCTCCTGGGCGAGCTGCAGCGACCGGTTCGCCCCCGCCGTCGAACGTTCCACCGGGATCTGGCGGGTGGCCCGCAGGACGGCGCCCAGGACCGGGACCTTGAAGAGCCCTGCCTTGGCCAGGAAATGCGGTGCGCGCTTTTGGTTGTACAGCAGGTGTCCCACGATCAGCGGGTCAATTTCCGTGCAATGGTTGGGCGCGGCAATGAACCCTCCCGCCGGAAGGTTTTCCAGGCCTTCCCACTTTTTATTCATCATGCCGTTAAGGAGGGTGCGCACTATTGCTGCCACCACAACGAATGTGGCCTGGCTTTTGGCCGTTTCCTTCACGTGTCCCCCGCTACTTTTCCGACGTGATGTCGAAATCGGCGCCGAGGCCGGCCAGTTTTTCGGTGAAACGCTCGTAGCCCCGGTTAATGATGTCGATCCCGGTGACGCGGGAGGTGCCGGTGGCGGCCAGCGCGGCAATCAGATGGCTGAACCCGCCACGCAGGTCCGGGACATCGATGTCCGTGCCCTTGAGCTGGGTCGGGCCCGAGATAACTGCTGAGTGGAGGAAGTTCCGCTGGCCGAAGCGGCACGGGACGCTGCCCAGGCACTCACGGTGAACCTGGATGCTGGCGCCCATCCGGATCAGTGCGTCAGTAAAGCCGAACCTGTTTTCGTATACGGTCTCGTGCACGATCGAGACGCCCTCGGCCTGGGTCAGGGCAACAACGAGGGGCTGCTGCCAGTCGGTCATAAAGCCCGGGTGCACATCGGTTTCCAGGACAAGCGGATTGAGCTTCCCCCCGCGGTGGTAGAAGCGGATGCCGTCTTCGCCGATGTCCATGCCGCCGCCCACCTTGCGGTAGGTGTTCAGGAACGTCATCATGTCCCGCTGCGAGGCACCTTCGACGAAGATGTCGCCCTTAGTTACCAGCGCGGCAGAGGCCCAGGACGCCGATTCGTTGCGGTCAGAGAGGGCGCGGTGGTTGTAGCCGCCGAGGTCCTTGACGCCTTCAATGCGGATGGTGCGGTCCGTTTGGACGCTGATGATGGCGCCCATCTTCTGCAGGACAGCGATGAGGTCAATGACTTCCGGCTCGGTTGCGGCCCCGGAAAGTTCGGTGATGCCCTCGGCGCGGGTGGCGCTGAGCAGGACCTGCTCCGTGGCACCTACCGAGGGGTAGGGCAGCGATATTTTGGCACCCTGCAGGCCCCTCGGGGCGGAAATGTGGATGCCGCCGGGACGCTTCTCCACCACGGCGCCGAACTGGCGCAGCACGTTGAGGTGGTAGTCGATGGGGCGGTCGCCGATCTTGCAGCCGCCAAGATCCGGAATGAAGGCCTCACCGATGGCGTGGATGAGCGGTCCGCAAAGGAGGATGGGGATCCGGGAATCGCCGGCATGGGCATCGATCGCCGTGCTCGGAGCGGTCTTGGCCGCCTTCGGATCCAGCGTCAGGTCACCGGTGACGGGATCCTTGACAACCGTCACGCCATGCAGCTGCAGAAGGGACGTGACAACCTCTACGTCCTTGATTTCCGGAACGTTCCGCAACACCGACGGCTCGTTGCCCAGCAATGCTGCCACCATGGCTTTGGGGACAAGGTTTTTGGCCCCTCGAACGGTGACGCGGCCTGTAAGCGGGACTCCGCCACGGATTGTCAGAACACTACTCATATACCGGTTTCCTTACGATTACTCGCCCCCAAATACTTGCAAAGGCTCCAGCTAAGCATAGGAGGTCGCGTTACCGAACCGAAATACGGCATGCCCGGCGGGCTCGTTTTTCCAACGCTGTCCCCCGCTGTAGCAAAAGCAACGCGGGGTCACTTCCTGCCCGATAGTTCGACTTTTTGGGCAGGTAGTGACCCCGCGTTCCCTCAGTGTGCCTAGGAAAGCCGGGCTGGCAGCGTGGTTGGCTTGAAGGCCGGGCGGGTCGCCTCGTACGCGGTGATGTCCGCTTCGTGCTGGAGCGTCAGGCCGATGTCGTCAAGGCCCTCCAGAAGCCGCCAGCGGGTGTAGTCGTCAATCTCGAACGGCGCCACGATAGTGCCGCAACTCACGGTCTTGGAGACCAGGTCCACGGTCACTTCGGTGCCCGGTGCGCTCTCGAGTTCCTTCCAAATCAGTTCGATGTCGTCCTGGGCCACTTCGGCCGCCAGCAGGCCCTGCTTGCCGGAGTTGCCGCGGAAGATGTCCGCGAACCGGGACGAGAGCACCGTTTTGAAACCGTAGTCCTTCAAAGCCCAGACTGCGTGCTCGCGGGAGGACCCGGTGCCGAAGTCCGGACCGGCAACCAGGACCGAGCCGGCGTTGAAGGGTGCCTGGTTGAGGATGAAGGATGGATCCTTGCGCCAGGCGGAGAAGAGCGCGTCTTCAAAGCCGGTGCGGGTGATCCGCTTGAGGTACACGGCGGGGATGATCTGGTCCGTGTCAACGTTGCTCTGGCGCAGGGGGACGCCGATGCCGGTGTGGGTGGTGAACTTTTCCATGGCGGTCTCCTAGGCTGCGTCGGGGCGGGTGGCGGTTTCGACTGGCTCAGCCACGGGATCGGGATCAAGGTCCGACGGCGAGCTCAGCGTTCCGCGGATGGCCGTGGCGGCTGCCACGACCGGCGAGACGAGGTGCGTGCGGCCGCCCTTGCCCTGCCGGCCTTCGAAGTTGCGGTTGGAGGTTGACGCGCAGCGCTCCCCCACCTCGAGCTGGTCCGGGTTCATGCCCAGGCACATGGAGCAGCCGGCGAAGCGCCATTCGGCACCGAAGTCCTTGAAGACTTTGTCCAGGCCTTCAGCTTCGGCTTCGAGCCGCACGCGGGCCGAACCGGGAACCACCAGCATACGGATGTTGGGGTCCTTCTGGCGTCCGCGGATGATGTCTGCAGCGGCCCGGAGGTCCTCCATGCGCGAGTTGGTGCAGGAGCCCAGGAAGACGGTATCCACCCGGATGTCCTTCATGGGCGTGCCGGCGGTCAGGCCCATGTACTGCAGCGCACGCTCGGCGGCAGCCTTGGCGTTCTCGTCGCCGAAATCCTCCGGTGAAGGAACCGACGATGAGAGCGAAACGCCCTGGCCGGGGTTGGTGCCCCAGGTGACAAACGGCTCCAGCGTGTCTGCGTCCACGTCCACCTCGGCGTCGAAGGTGGCGTCGTCGTCGGTACGCAGCGTGTTCCAATACTCCACGGCGGCATCCCAGTCTTCACCCCGGGGTGCGTGCGGGCGGCCGTACATGTAGTCGTAGGTGGTCTGGTCCGGGGCCACCAGGCCGGCACGGGCGCCCGCCTCGATGGACATGTTGCAGATGGTCATCCGGGCGTCCATGGACAGCGCACGGATGGCGGATCCGCGGTATTCCAGGACATAGCCCTGACCACCGCCGGTGCCGATCTTGGCGATGACCGCAAGGATGATGTCCTTGGCGGTGACGCCTGGGCGGAGCGTGCCTTCGACATTGATGGCCATGGTCTTAAAGGGCTTCAGGGACAGCGTCTGGGTGGCCATGACGTGTTCCACCTCGGACGTGCCGATGCCCATGGCCAGCGCACCGAAGGCGCCGTGCGTAGAGGTGTGGGAATCGCCGCAGACCACGGTCATGCCGGGCTGGGTCAGACCGAGCTGCGGGCCAACCACGTGCACAATGCCCTGTTCGGCGTCGCCGAGCGAGTGCAGCCTGACGCCGAACTCCGCGCAATTGTTGCGCAGGGTCTGGATCTGGGTGCGGCTGGTGAGGTCGGCAATGGGCTTGTCGATGTCCAGTGTGGGCGTGTTGTGGTCCTCGGTGGCGATGGTCAGGTCCGGGCGGCGCAGCTTGCGGCCGGCCAGGCGGAGCCCTTCGAAGGCCTGCGGGGAGGTCACCTCATGGACAAGGTGCAGATCAATGAAGAGAAGGTCGGGCTGGGCGTTGGCTCCCTCACCGTCGCCTTTGCGCACCACGTGTGCGTCCCAGACTTTCTCGGCCAGTGTTTGTGCCACGGCCATCTCCCTTCAGTGCTGTTTTGGCTATTAAGCTCCACTGAACCAGCAGGGCCGTGGAATATGCCACTCAAAAGATTTGCATCTCAGATAATGAGACGGCAATATCATTACATGGACAATTCTAGTGGAGTCGGTGTCATTGATAAAGCGGCCCAGGTGCTTGATGCGCTGGAGGCCGGGCCCACCACGCTCGCACAGCTGGTGGCCGCCACGGGATTGGCCAGGCCCACTGTCCACCGGCTCGCCCTGGCACTGATCCACCACCGCCTTGTCAGCCGGGACATCCAGGGCAGGTTCGTCCTGGGCAGCCGCCTCGTGGAGCTGGCCTCCGCCGCGGGCGAGGACCGGCTCATTGCCTCCGCGGGGCCCATCCTGATGCAGCTGCGCGACGCCACCGGCGAGAGCTCGCAGATCTTCCGCCGCCAGGGCGAATGGCGCGTCTGTGTGGCCTCCGCTGAACGTCCCATCGGCCTGCGCGACACCATCCCCGTGGGCACCCAGCTGTCCATGAAGGCCGGCTCGGCGGCCCAGGTGCTGCTGGCCTGGGAAGACCACGACAGACTGCTCGAAGGCCTGCAGTCCGCCCGCTTCACGCCCACGGTTTTGGCCGGCGTACGACGGCGGGGCTGGGGACAGAGCCTCGGCGAACGTGAGCCCGGGGTCGCCTCCGTCTCGGCCCCGGTGCGGGGACCGTCCGGCCGGGTCATCGCCGCCGTCTCGATCTCCGGGCCTATCGAACGCCTGACCCGCCAGCCGGGCCGCCTCCACGCGGAAGTGGTCTGCAACGCAGGGCGGCTGCTCACCGAGGCGCTCCGCAAGACCAGCGACTGAGGCCGTGCCGCGGCGCCGGGCGGAGCAGAGTCCGGTGCCAACCCCACGGCTAAGCTGGCCGCATGAACAGCTACGCAGTCTTCCTTCGCGGCATCAATGTGGGCGGTATCAACATCAGAATGGCTGAACTGGGGGATGCCCTCGCGTCAGCCGGATTCGAAGGCGTCGGGACCCTCCTGGCCAGCGGCAACGTGGTGCTTGCGAGCGGGGACGAACCCGATGCGGTCAAGCGGAAGGTTGAAAAGTGCCTCCGCGACGCCTTTGGCTACGACGCCTGGGTGGTGGTGCTGACCGCACAACGGCTGGCCGAACTGGTAGCCGCCTGCCCCTATCCGGAGGACAACAAGGAAATGCACACGTACATCACGCTGTCCTCGGACACGGCCCGGCTCGATGAGTTGGACGCTGCCGGGGCGGCACTGGACAGTGCGGAGCAGAAGCGGCTTGGCCCCGAAGCCCTGGCCTGGCTCGCGCCCGTGGGCGGGACCCTGGACAGCCCGTTCAGCAAGATCTCTGCCAAGGCAAAGTTCAAGTCAAGCACCACCACCCGGAATTTGCGGACCCTCGTTAAGGTCCGTGACGCCGCGGCCGCTCTGGCGCCGTAGCCGTTACGTTCCGCCGGCGGCCTTCAGTACGGCGTTGAAGGCGCTGAGCCTGCTCACTTCAATCTCAACCGGCTCCACCACCAGCCCGCCGGCCACCTTGCCCACAGCGGCCCTGAGGCGCTTCCTCGCCGTGGCCGCCCTGGCCCTCGCGGCCGCTGCCCCGATCACCTTTCCGGTGAGTGCCAGGAAGACCCCCAGCACCACCCCTCCGGCAATCATCAGGGTAGGCAGTGGCCAGCCTTCCACCCTGGGCACTTCAGGCACGGGCAGCTGGAGGTAGGCGAGCCCGGCCAGCGCTGCCAGCCAGCCCAGGCCGCCCACCACCACGGCCAGTGCCAGCCATTGGACAACGTTGAAGATGCCCCACCACCACGACTTCCGGAAGGTCATCAGGTCCGTTCCGGCAATGGCCTGGTCCAGGGCGTCAGGCAGGGCATCACGCCCTTCCCTGGCGGCGCTGCGGATAGCCGCCCGCCACGGCCCGGGGGCTCCCTCGCTGGCGGCGTCCGCAAACTCCCGGACTGCTGCATCCGTCCGGGCGCGCTCCGGTGCACCGGCAGGCGGGAGCGATGTCCGGTTGAGGTGGGACGGCGAAGAACTCTTCAGGTTCAGCCTGCGCAACGGATCCGGCCTGAAACGCAGCAGCCATCTGGTGGCGGGCCACCCGGTGCGGCGGGTCGCTTCCAGGCGGTAGGACGTGGCGACGGCGTCCACCACCAGGGGAACGTTCGCTGCGGTGGCCAGTTCGTCCGTGAGCCGGGAAGCCAACGCCGGCCGGACACCGGCTGCTTCTCCCGGCCCTGAGACGTCGCTGAGCCGCCTGGACGCGCGCGTTACGTCGGCGCCCAGCCGCTGTGACAACGCCTGGCGCTGCGTCACCACCCCACGGATGGCATTCCGGACCTCGTCCACGCCGTGGCCCGTCAGTGCGGATGCTCCCAGCACCTGGACTTTGCCCAGGCCGTCGCGGGCCAGGATCCCTTTGAGCGACTCCAGCACTGGCCCGATGTCCCGTTCGGGCAGCCTGTCCACCTGGTTCAGCACCACCAGGGTCACGGCGCCGTGCGCGGCCAGGGGCGTGAGGAAGTCGTTGTGCACGGCAGCATCGGCGTACTTTTGCGGATCGAGCACCCAGACCAGGACGTCAACCAGGCCAACCATGCGTTCCACGATGGCGCGGTTGGCGGCGTGCGTGGAATCGAAGTCCGGAAGGTCAAGCAGGATCAGCCCCGTGCCGTCGTCGGCAAAGCCGGGCACCGGAATGGCATGGTGCCGCTGGCGGACCTCCAGCCAGTCCAGCAGCGGCTCGCTGCCGTCCGCTCCCCAGACACCCGCCAAAGGTTCCGATGTGGTGGGCCGCCGGGCCGCCGCCGTCGCGATTTCAGCCCCGCTGACGGCGTTGAACAGGGTGGACTTCCCACTGCCGGTGGCACCGAAGAAGCCCACCACCGTATGGTCTGCGGACAGGGAACGCCGGGAACCGGCACGGTCCAGGAGTTGGCGGACTGCCTCCAGTTCGGAATCGGGCAGGACCCCCGCTGCCAGTTCGCGGGCGTCATTGAGGGCTGCCAGCCTGCGGTCGAGCTGCGATGCCTCCCGGGCAGCGGTGTGGCGGCTCATACGCTGTCCGCCAGCCGTGCCAGGGCTTTTGCATGGTCGGCCAGAACCTGGGCGGCATTGGCGCGGCCGGCCGGGAGGCGCTCGAGGAACTTCTGCTCCTCCGTCTGCAGCAACCGCTGGCATCGTGCGTGGAGGTCGTCCCGCGCCGTCCGGGCAAGCCGGCGGACTGCATCCTCGCCGAAGACTGCCTCGAGCAGTCTCTGGCCGACGACGGCGGTGCCACCTGCCACACCGATCTCCAGCCCGGTCAGGCCGGCGGTCATGGAAAACACAACGATCATCAGGGCGGCCCCCAGACCGTTGATGCCGAACGAGAGCCACCTGGCCTGCGTGCGCTTCCCCTGTCCCTCGGTGCGGATCAGCTCCATCAGGCCTGCCTGCCATGCCCGGATCTCCGCGGCCGCCGCGGCGGCGAATCCCGGGCTGGCGCCGGAAAGATCATCGGTGCCGAGTAGTTGCCGGCCCGCCGGGTCCGAACGCCACCGCTGGTCCGTCTCTTCTCCGGCGTTGGCGGCCTCGTCAAGGATGACCGCCTGAAGGCCCGTTTCGATGGCCGTCTCAACCCGGACTGCGGGGGTTGGCTCGCCGCGGAAGAATGCTCCCACCCGGTCCCGTAACCGGCCGATGTTTTGTTCCAGTGCCCGGAAGAACTCCCCCGTGCCCACAAAGTCCTGCCAGCGCGCCAGCACTTCGCCCCGCAGCAGGGCCCCGTCCTGTGTGGCATGCAAAATCCGTTCCACAGCGTCCCCGTAGGCGGACTGGGCGCCGGCCCGGAGTAACTCCGCGGCCTGCTCCTGTCCCTCCACCGCCTGCGCTGCGGCGCCTACCCGGCCAGCCAAAGCTTTGACTGTCCCGTTCAGCGTGCGCCGGGCAATCCCGGACCGGCCCGCAGCGTCAGCCGCAAGGTCGCGCAGCCACACGCGCAGCGCGTCAACAGAGTGCGGCGGCAACATGCCCAGTCCGTCCAGCTCCGTCTCGGGCACGATGAACAGCCGCGCAGCTCCGAGTCCTTCCTTCTCCAGCAGGCCGCGGAGATCCGCGCTCACTTCTGCTTCGGCGGCCACAGGGACACGGTCAAGCACCACGGCGACCATGATGTCCCGTGAGGCCGCGTCCAGGAGCAGCTTCCACGGAACCGCGTCCGCGTAGCGGTTGGCCGTGGTGACGAAAACCCAGAGGTCGGCAGCGGCCAGCAGTTGCGCAGCCAGCCTGCGGTTGTCGTCGGAAATGGAATCGACATCAGGGGCGTCAAGCAGCGCGATGCCCTGCGGGACCGCCTGGTCAGCCACCAGCACGAGGGAGGAAATGGCTGCGGCGTCCGGGGTTGCGCCGGCCTGGCTGGCCGGGAGCGGTTCTGCGGATACGGTGCCCCGGATCCGGTTCAGGGTGGGCAGCACACGTTGGCCTTCGAACCAGCCGGCGTCAGCCGGATGGTGCAGCAGGATGGGTTGCCGGGTGGTAGGCCGGATGGCACCGGAACGGGTGACAGGGTGGCCCACCAGCGCGTTCACCAGGGTTGACTTGCCGGCGCCCGTGGAACCTCCGACGACGGCGAGCAGCGGCGCGTCCAGGCTGCGGTAACGCGGCAGGATGTAGTCGTCCAGTTGGGCCACTGCGCTCCGCACCTCGGCGCGGGCCTTGGCGACGTCCGTCAGCTCCAGCGGCAAAGACAGACCGGAAAGTTCCTCCCGCACGGCTTCCAGAAGGCCGACGGCCTGGGCGACACCCGCGGCGTGGTCCTCCGGCCGGGCAGGCTGGCTTCGTGGTGCGCGGGGCGGCGGCGGGGGAAGCTGTGAGGGAAATCCGTCAGGGGAGGTCACAGCATCATCATGCCAGTTCAGGGCAGCGTCCGGTCACGGGCCTGGGGTTAATAAAGAAAAACGGCCCCGGGCTCATGCCCGGGACCGTCCTGTTGTGACCCCAGCGGGATTCGAACCCGCGTTACCGCCGTGAGAGGGCAGCGTACTAGGCCGCTATACGATGGGGCCGCGTACTTCCAGGAAGCTTGCGCTTCCACCCGGCCAGCAGCCGGGGTGCTAGGAGAGTATTTCACACTCCCAGCGAGTGTTTCAAATCGGCGAACCGGCCTGAAACCCCTGATTTTTCCGCCGAATTGAACGGACTTATCAGAGCTGGGATACCAGGACTCGAACCTAGAATGACGGTACCAGAAACCGTAGTGTTGCCAATTACACCATATCCCAATGACACTTTCGGGCCGGAGTTTTAGGCCTCAACCTGCGCTCCGTGCGCCTCAGCACGAGAAATTACTCTACCCGAGAGTTTTGACTGGCACAAATCGGGCCACCGAGACGTGCACCACAGCCGCCCGCGCTCATGCGGCCCGCAGGACAAACCCACCCTTGCCATCACCCCCGAGCTAAGTTTACTCTCGGTAAGTTACCGATCGGTAACTAGCCTTCGAGAGGATCCACCCGTGACACAAAGTCGTGCCGCCGCTTCCGCCCAGACCTCATACCGAACCCGTGCCCAACAGCTCGCAATCGCAATTCTGGCCCTGTTGCTGATCGCGCTCCTGGGGTTCTACACGCTGGTGACCGGGCGGATCACGGATGGATCCGCGAAACTCCGGGACGGTGCAGGACAGGCGGCCGCGGGTGCTGCTCAGCTCAAGGACGGTGCCGGCCAGCTGGCCGCAGGTGCAGGCAAGGCAGAAGACGGCGCAGGCCGGCTGTCCTCCGGTGCCGAAAAGGTTCATTTGGGCGTCGCCGAAAAACTGGCCCCCGGAGCAGAGAGGCTTGAGGCCGGTGCCATCCAGCTCGCTGCCGGGGCTGTCAAGATTGAAACTGACGTCAACAACAAACTGGCCCCGGGTGTTTACAAAGTGGACGATGGCGCACGGAAACTTGCTGCGGGAGCTTCCCAACTCGCCGCCGCGCTGACGCCGACGGCGGCCGGAAATGCCGAGAACAACCTGGCGGACGGCGCCGTTGCCTTGGACGCCGGCGCGGCCCGTCTGGCCTCTGGCACCAGGGACCTGGCCGCCGGAGCAGGACAGTTGAAAGGCTATCGGGGCGCCAATGGTGCCCCGGAGGCGGGCACCGGCACCGCCGCCCTGGCGCAGGCGCTCGAACTCCTGGAGGCCGCCGCATCGGACCCGCTGCAAGGGCTTGTCCCATTGGCGGCTGTGAAGGATAAGATCGCGAAAATCACCGCCGGAGCCCACAGGCTCGACGCCGGTGCCTCGGCTCTGCAGGCCGGCACGGGAAAGCTCAATGACGGCGCGGCCCAACTGCATGCAGGCACCGGGCGACTCACCGCGGGTTTCGCCACACTGGGCCAAAAGCTCAACAGCCGTGATCCCCATACCCCCGGTGTTGTGCTCGGCACCGAATTGCTCGCCGCCGGAACATCCCAGATCCGAACGGGTATGGACGGGGTTCCCGGCAACCCCGACCGGCCGGGCCTGATCAAAGCGGTGGCCAGGATGACTGAGGGCAGTTCCCGGCTGGCAGACGGAACCTCTGCGTTGAACACAGGGATCAAGGGCGATCCTGCAGACCCCCAGAACCCCGGGCTCCTGCAGGGTTCAGAAGCACTCGCCGCCGGCGCCGTGGAACTCGCAACCGGCAACACAAAGCTTGCCTCGGGGTCAACGGAGGTGGCCTCCGGAGCAGGGAAGCTCGCTGACGGCAACGCCCGGATAGCTGAAGGAACCGGGACCCTGTACACCAGCGCAGCCGCCGTCTCACCGGCCAACATGGCCGGAAAGTCAGATACGGCCGTGGCGCTGGCACTCGTCGCCGTCCTCGTGCTCGGATCCGCGGGCACCTATGTGGTGCTGCGGAACCGGCGGAAGGTCCGGTCCGAGGGCTAGTCGGGCATCAGGCCAGCAACTGCGCCAGGGAGCGGACCTCGTGCCCATCGTATTCGGGCACGGTCTCCCCCACCCTGTTGAGCCAGACGCCCACCAGTCCTGCCGCCGTCGAACCTTCAGCGTCCAGCAGCCTGTTATCGCCCACGTAGAGCGTCCCGCCCGGACGGGTCCCCAGGAGGCGGACTCCTTCGAGGTAGATGGCAGGCTCAGGCTTGGCCACACCCACGGTATCCGTGCCCACCAGGCGGCTGACGCGTTCGAGTCCGGCACTGTCCAGCTTGGCGCGCTGGTAGTCGTGCACGTTGTTGCTGACGGCGCCGTACGGGATGCCGGCGTCGTCCAGCAGGTCAAGGAGCGGAAGCACGTCGTCGAATGCCCGGACGTAGGAGGGTTGCAGACGGATGTAATCCGTCAGCCACTTGTGTGCTTCTTCTCCGTCGGCAAGGTGCACCCCGAAGTGCCCCAAGGCGGCCCGTCCGCGGAGCAGGCGCTGGTCGTTAAAGGTCAGCTCCCCCGCCAGGTACCTGTCGTAGTAGTGCGTGGTTTCATGCGTGAAGATCCGGCCAAAACGCTCCCACCCGGTTTGGTCAAGACCGGGGAGGAGATGTTCACTGACCTCGCGCAGGGCCGTGGTCATGGCGTATTCGAGGTCAACCAGGGTGTCATCGATGTCGAAGAGGACACCCTGGACGGTCCCGAAGCGTGTCGTCAGGGCACCGCGCCCTGCCGTTCCTGTCACGGTCATCAGCCGCGGAAAGTACGGAGCCGGCTCAGTGACGAATCCTTGCCCAGGATCACCATGGATTCGAACAGCGGCGGGGAGATCCTGCGTCCGGAGATAGCAGTACGGACCGGGCCGAAGGCCAGCCGCGGCTTGATGCCCATGTCCTCCACCAAAGCCTGCTTCAGCGCCGCCTGGATGTTTTCCGGGTTCCAGTCCTGAACGGCTTCCAGCGCCGCGAGGGCCGCGTCCAGGACCTCGGACAGGTTCTCGGGCAGGCCCTTGCGGGCGTCATCGGCCACATCGATCGCGTCGTCCGCCTTAAACAGAAACGCCAGCATTTCCGGTGCCTCCCCCAGCAGGGTGATGCGTTCCTGCACCAGCGGTGCAGCTTCGGTAAGGATTTCTTCCTGCCGGTCCGTCAGGATCTCTCCCACCAGCCCGGCCGCGCGCAGGTAGGGCACCAGCCGCTCGCGGAAATCGGCCGCCCCCAGCATCCGCACGTGCGTGCCGTTAATGGCTTCGGCCTTCTTCAGGTCAAAACGTGCCGGGTTGGCCAGCACATCGTGGATGTCGAAGTGCTCCACCAGTTGCTTGACGGTGAAGATGTCCTCGTCGGCGCTCAGTGACCAGCCAAGCAGCGACAGGTAGTTCAGCAGGCCTTCGGGAATAAAGCCGCGTTCGCGGTGGAGGAAAAGGCTCGATTCAGGATCGCGCTTGGAAAGCTTCTTGTTTCCCTGGCCCATCACGTACGGCAGGTGCCCGAACTCTGGCATGTACTCCGCAACGCCGATGGCGTGGAGGGCGCGGTACAGGGCGATCTGGCGGGGAGTGGAGCTAAGCAGGTCCTCACCGCGGAGCACGTGCGTGATTCCCATCAGGGCATCGTCCACCGGGTTCACCAGCGTGTACAACGGGGCACCGTTGGCGCGGACCACCGCAAAGTCCGGCACGGACCCGGCCTTGAACGTGATCTCGCCGCGGACCAGATCCTTGAACGTGAGGTCCTCGTCCGGCATCCGCAGGCGCAGCACGGCCTGGCGGCCCTCGGCCTGGTACTGGGCCAGCTGTTCCTCGGTAATGTGCCGGTCAAACCCGTCGTAGCCCAGTTTGGGGTCCCGGCCAGCCGCACGGTGGCGGGCTTCGATTTCATCAGGCGTGGAGTACGACTCGTAAATGTGGCCACCTGCCTTCAGCCGCGCGATGACATCCTGGTAGATGTCACTGCGCTGGGACTGACGGTATGGTTCGTGCGGGCCACCCACCTCGACGCCCTCGTCCCAGGTGATGCCCAGCCACTTCAGTGCGTCCAGCAGCTGATGGTAGCTTTCCTCGCTGTCCCGCGCCGAGTCCGTGTCTTCGATGCGGAAAACCAGCGTGCCCTGGGTGTGCCGGGCGTAGGCCCAGTTGAACAGCGCCGTGCGGATCAGGCCCACATGCGGGGTGCCCGTAGGTGAGGGGCAGAACCTGACGCGCACGGGAGTCTCGGCAGTGACGGGCGGAATGGAGGCAGCAACAGTAGTCATAGTGGCTTCAACTTTACCGCTTGCGGCGGGCTGCCCCCGCCCGTTCAGGCGCCAGGCCTCAGCGTCGGACCACGGGGTTGGACAGGCGCCCGATGCCTTCGATTTCCACGTCATAGCGGTCCCCGGCCTGGACGAGCCCTACGCCGGCGGGCGTGCCGGTCATGATGACATCGCCGGGCAGCAGCGTGAAGGCCTGCGAGACGATGGACACGAGCTCGCGGACGCCGCGGATCATCTGGCTGGTGCTGCCATCCTGGCGCAGTTCGCCGTTGAGCCTGCCCCTGATGGCCAGGTCCTCGGTGTCCAGTTCGGTTTCGATCCACGGACCCAGCGGTGCGGACGTGTCAAAGCCCTTGGCCCTTGCCCACTGCAGGTCCGTTTTCTGGACATCGCGGGCGGTGAGGTCGTTGCCGCAGGTGTATCCGAAAATCACGTCATCCACCCGTTCCTCCGGGACGTCCTTGCAGATGCGTCCGATGACCACACACAGTTCAGCCTCGAAAGAAACTTCTTCGGAAAATTCGGGCAGCACGATCGGATCGTTCGGCCCCACCACGGCAGTGTTGGGCTTCAGGAACAGCAGGGGCTGGGCGGGGACTTCGTTGCCCAGTTCGGCGGCGTGTTCCACGAAGTTGCGGCCGACGCCGATGACCTTGCTGCGCGGGATGATCGGGGCCAGCAGCCGGACATCCTCCAGCTTGTGCTTGACGTGGGTCCGCTCCACACCGTTGAAGAAGGGGTCGCCGTTGATGACAGTGATTTCCTCACTGCCGGACTCGCCTTCAACAACGCCATAGAGGGGATCAGAATCGACTACAAACCGGGCAATACGCATGGTGAATAGCCTACAGTCTTGACCCGTTGCCCTTTGTTCCGTTCAGCCTTCGGCCCGTCCACGGAGGTAATCCAGCTGGGCGGCCACCGACATCTCTGCCGCCCGCCTGACGGAAGGTTCGACGTCGGCGTAGACGGCGTCTGCCACCGCGGCTACGGTGGCTTCCCGGCCCAGCCGTTCCAGCGCCGCACGGATCTGTGCCAGCCTTTCGAGGCGGTGCGTCCGGTAGTCGCGGGCGATGGCAACCAGGGACGGCAGCACAGGGCCGTGGGCGGGCAGGACCGTGGCCGCACCGAGGGCTTCAAGCAGGTCCAAGGACTCAAGGTAATCGCCCAGTGCGCCATCCGGGTAGTCGAGCACGGTGGTCCCGCGCCCGAGGATGGTGTCGCCGGTCAGCACGGAGCCGTGCGCGCCATCGTCGGGCAGGTGAAAACACACCGAATCCGAGGTGTGCCCCGGCGTGGCCAATACCTTGATGGCGACCCCGGCCGCCCTGATGGTGTCACCGTCCCGCAGTGGTTCGCCGCCGTGGCAGTGCCGGAGATCCAACGCACGAACGGGCGCACCGGTCAGTTTCCGCAGCCGTTCCGAGCCCGCAGTGTGATCCGCGTGGCGGTGCGTCACCAGGATCAGTTCCACTGGACCCAGGTCCGCGAGCCTGCGGAGGTGCCCTTCGTCGTCGGGACCTGGATCCACCACCACCGCAGCGTTGGCACCGGCCGCCGAGACCACGTAGGAATTGGTGCCGTCGAGGCTCATCGGCCCCGGGTTGGGTGCCAGGATGAACTGCGTCAGGGCTGAGCTGCGCTGCAGGCTGGGGCTGGAAGCTGAGGTCACCGTCCCATCTTTGCATCGACTGTTTGCATCGTCAGCTGCGTTGCCGCCGCCCCGTGGCCGGAATAGAACAGGGCATGGGCGGGGTTGACCACCAGTGAAGACCAAACGATCTCCAGCAGGAAGCCGAAACAGGACATTATGAACCCCACATCCACCACCCTTGCAGACCTCCTCGCCGGGGCAGACGCTTCCGGGCATGACCATGCTGCAACGGAGAAGAACAGCGGACTCCAGCACATCCACAATCACGCAACAGGCGCCGTCGTCTGGTTCCCCACGTGGAAGAAGTTTCGCGAAACCGCCGACTGGGAAACCACCGTTGCCGGCCAGGAGGACCTGCTGGCTGCAGCCACTGAGGACGGCACCCCGCTTGAAGACGCAGCCGCCGCCCTGCTGGCGCAGCAACTGACGCACCTGCTGGAGCGCGCCGCAGTATCCACGGATGCGAATGTTTTTGTTCAGGAAAACCTGACGCCGCACCTGACCGGCACCTGGGCCCTTGGCGACGCCGTGGCACGCAGGTCCGGCTCGGCACTCACCACCGGGACGCCGTCGTCCGTCTTTTCCGTTTATCCCTACGACGTCTACGCCCAGGACGGCGGAGTCTTTGCCACAACGCTGTGGAATGACATCATCGATGCCCGCCGCAACCAGGCACTGGCCGACAAAGCCGCCCGCAAGGCATTGAAGCCGGTCTCCCGCAAGGCACTCAAGAACGCTGCCCGCAAGGCCGCCCGCCGCTGAGGCCTGCTGTTACCGAGCAAAAGGTCCGGGTATAACGGGCGACGGCGGCCGCCCGGCCCTGCAGGAACTTTCCTCAGTGCCGGCCAGCCGCCGTCGTCGATTGTCGATGCAGTGTGTGCCTAGGCGAGTCGCGTCAGCCAGCCGTGCCGGTCCGGCACGGTACCGGTCTGGATGCCCAGGAGCTGCTCACGGATGGCCATGGTGGTTTCGCCGGCCTTCGCATCCTCGGAACCGATGAACTCCGTAGCGTCCTTCAGGACGCCGATGGGGGTGATGACGGCGGCGGTACCGCAGGCAAACACTTCGGCGATTTCGCCCGAGGCCACGCCGTCGCGCCACTCGTCGAGGGTGATTTTGCGTTCCGTGACTTCACGGCCCATGTCCTTGGCAACCTGCATCACCGAGGACCGCGTCACGCCTTCCAGGATGGTGCCGGTCAGGGCCGGGGTGACGAGCGAGCCGTCCTTCATCACGAAGAACACGTTCATTCCGCCGAGTTCTTCCACGGCGTCGTCGTTGAAGTGGTCCAGGAACAGGACCTGCTTGCAGCCGTTCGCTTCGGCTTCCTGCTGGGCGATCAGGGACGCAGCGTAGTTGCCGCCGCACTTTGCGGCGCCGGTTCCGCCGCGGCCGGCGCGGGCGTACTCGCGGGAGATCCAGATGGAGACAGGCTTGAGCTCGCCGCCGAAGTAGTTGCCGGCGGGCGATGCGATCACCCGGAAGGACACCTCGCGCGCGGCCCGGACACCCAGGAACGCCTCGGTGGCGATCATAAACGGACGCAGGTACAGGGCCTCACCGTCGCCGGCCGGAACCCATGCCTTGTCCGCCGCCACAAGTTCACGGATGGCGCCGAGGAAGTAGTCCACCGGGAGCTCCGGGAGCGCCAGCCGGCGGGCTGACTTGTTCAGGCGGGCTGCGTTGGCCTCCGGACGGAACGTCCACACCGAGCCGTCGGCGTGGCGGTAAGCCTTCAGCCCCTCAAAGATTTCCTGGCCGTAGTGCAGTACAGCTGCCGACGGGTCCAGCATGATGGGTCCGTAGGCCTCGATGCGCGCGTTGTGCCAGCCACCCTTGCCCTGTTCGTCCACGCTGTAGTCGACGACGGCTGTGTGGTCGGTGAAGTAGTTGCCGAATCCCGGGTTCGCCAGGATGGCTGCACGCTCTTCAGCTGACTTCGGGGTTGCCGAGAGCTGCTGGTTAAATTCGACGCCAGGGGCAGTCTGAGTCATGGTTCCTCCACGATCGGCTGCCTTGGAACGACAATTCAGCGTTGAACCGCCGGGCAGCAGTTGGTAATTCGAAATAAGCTTACGCCCGTTAACCGAACCTCTCGGGCGCGGCTCAGAGAGCTGCGGCGATAGCGTCCCCGACGGCACTGGTGCTGCGGGCACCGCCGTCGCGGTTTTCGACGTCGGCAATCACGGCTGCCTCGATCTTCCGGGCCGCCGTGGCATAGCCGAGGTGGTCCAGCAGGAGTGCGGCCGAAAGGATGGCTGCGGTGGGATCGGCCTTCTGCTGGCCTGCGATGTCCGGAGCTGAGCCGTGGACCGGTTCGAACATGGACGGCGCGGTTCGGTCCATGTTGATATTGCCGGAGGCTGCCAGCCCGATGCCGCCGGTGATGGCCGCCGCGAGGTCGGTGAGGATGTCGCCGAAAAGGTTGTCCGTGACAATGACATCAAACCGGGACGGGTCGGTGACCATAAAGATGGTGGCGGCATCGACGTGCAGGTAGTCGTGCGTGACCTCGGGGAATTCCTGGGCAACGGCTTCGACTGTGCGCTTCCACAGGTGCCCGGCGAACACCAGGACATTGTGCTTGTGCACGAGGGTCACGTGCTTGCGCTCCCGGGCGCTGGCGCGGCGGAACGCGTCGCGGACCACGCGTTCCACGCCGTGGGCCGTGTTCAGGGAAACCTCGGTAGCCACTTCATGCGGCGTGCCGGCCCGCAGGGAACCGCCGTTGCCCACATACGGGCCTTCGGTTCCTTCCCGGACCACGATGAAGTCGATGACTCCGGGGTTGGCAAGCGGGCTGCCCACCGTGCCATAGAGGCGTGACGGGCGCAGGTTGACGTAGTGGTCAAGGCTGAAGCGGAGCTTCAGGAGCATCTCCCGCTCGATAATCCCGGACGGAATCCTGGTGTCGCCGGGGGCGGCGCCTACGGCTCCGAACAGGATGGCGTCGCGGGTGCGGAGATCCGCCAGGACCTCGTCGGGCAGGGTCTCGCCGGTCGCCAGCCAGTGCTCGGCACCGAGTTTATATTCGGTCTGCTCGAGGACAACGCCTTCGGCGGCGACTGCCTTTTCCAAAACCTTCAGTGCCTCGGCAATGACCTCAGGGCCGATGCCGTCACCGGGAATGACTGCGAGATTGATCGATGCGCTCATGCTTCAAGAATATTAAGCCAATCCGCATGCCGGACAATCAGTCTCAATTAGTGAGACGGCTGGCTGATGTCGTCAGCGGGAAGGCAACGCCGGCGCGGGCGAGGCCACCACCACAACGTTGGTGCCCCAAAAATCCCCTGTGTAACAGGAAATCAGGACCACGCGATTGGGTCTGCCCTGCCAGATGGTGCTGTCCTTGAGGCTGGCCTTTTCGTAGGTGGTCACTGAGTCCACAATAAAAGCGAGTTCACCAGTGGCAGTAGTGACGGTGAACCTGTCACCCACGGCCGCCTTGGTGCTCAGGTGATTGAAGGGTGCGTCCCTGTCTGTCCAGCTGTGGCCGGCCACATAGGTGGTATTGCTGGAGCCGGCGCCGGGTGTTCCATAGGGGGTCAGCCAGTAGCCGTCCATGGTGGGCGGCGGCACGATGGTCTGGGTCGCCTGGTTCTCGCCACTGGGTTCCAGCGGATGGATCACGACGTCGATCTCCGCCGCCGGGTACGTCAGCCGCTGTGGAGGTGCTGCTGCGGGGCCTGCCGGAACGGCCGACGTCGCCTGGCCTGTAGGCGCCGGCGTCGCCGTTGCGGGTGCCGTATAAGCCGGCGTTTCCCGGACGGTTCCGATTTCCGCCCCCGGTGTGGGCCCCTGGCCGTTGAGGAGGGGAAGTGCCGCGAAGAGGACGTAGGCAAGCAGCCCGGAAAGCAGGACGAACAGGATACTTCTGGTGGTGAAGGTTTTCCGGCGCCCGGCCTCCCGGCGCGGCGCCGGCGGCTCTGTGGTGGGCGGCGGAGCTGCGGAGCGTGCCTCACGGTCGCTGTCCATGGTTCCCCTCGCACGTTGGCGGGATGCTGCGTGGTTGGCGGCAGGCGCCGCACCCTTGCGGGCACGGCGCCTGCCGCGGTGTCAGCCCACACCATCCAGGTGTGGGCTACCGGGTCAGTCCTGGCTGTCCCGGGAAGCGCCGCCTGCCGGCAGCACCTTGCGGGCAGCCACTCCCGCGGCTGCAAGCAACATCACGATCAGGCTCGCTGCCCAGGGAGCCAGGGCCGTGCCCGAAGGAGCCACGGCGGTCTGAACGTTGAAGCCCGGGTTGTTGACAACCACGGCGCCCGCACCGGCCGGCGGTGTGGATGCTGCGGCGCCCGTGGGGGTTGCCGGCGTCACCGGCGTCACTGGCGTCACTGGCGTTTCCGGCGTGACCGGTGTCTCCGGCGTGACCGGTGTTTCCGGCGCGGTGGGAACGCAGCCGTTGTTGTAGGTTGCCTGTCCCTTGGCGTCCCAGTTCTGGCCACCTGGCAGCACCTTGCCGTTGTTCGGCGGGATGATGTCTTCGGTGTGCTGGTGGTTGGGATTGGCGTGGCCATTGAGCCCGTTCAGGCTAATGGTGATGGTGTTGTAAGGGTTCTTTTCGGACCCGGTGGCGTGGCAGATGGTGATCTTGTGCCCATCGTTGCCGTTGCCGTTCCCGTTCCCGTTCCCGCCGGGGACCTTGCAACCGGCATTCCAGATGTCCAGCTTGTCCAGGTTCCGGCCACCCGGAAGTACCTTCCCGCCGTTTGCCGGGATGATGTCTTCGTTGTGCTGGTGGTCCTCGTGGGCGTTGAGTGCGTGCACGTCGATTGTCACTTGCACGTACGGGTTGCTCTCCGAGCCGGTTGCGTGGCAGATCGTGATCTTGTGGTCGGATTTTCCGTTGTCATTTGCTACAGCCGGGGCCGTGGCACCGAGCAAAGCGAGGCCGGTGACGCCAAGGGCGGCAAGGATCCGTTTCATTTCCGTCTCCATCCATTGTCTGGTCCAAACTGATCAGACGTGTGGAGAAACGGCGCCCCGACGCAAGGGCGAAAATGGCAAACAGACAGCATCGGAAGCGACGGTTCTCCCAGATGCGAATCATCAGTTTGCTAACCCCTCAAGGCTATGCAGCGGCTACACCTGTGTCCTGAGTACTCAATACCCATTTTCCCGGCCTATTAATACTGGCTTTTTGCGAACCCTACTCAGTCCGCGTACAAACAAGTAGTGATCCGGGGAGTACCTAGGCGTCGGCGGGTTCCTCATACTTGGGGAACACCGGCGACGGTGCGGGCAGGGACGTTCCGGCGACTATCGGCGTCGGGAGCGCGGCGAACTGGCGGGCTTCACCCTCCGGCTGGCCCAGGGTGTCCAGCAGCGCCGCCATAGCCGTCGGCATCACGGGCTGGGCCAGGATGGCCACGATGCGCAGGACTTCCAGGGTGACGTACAGGACGGTGTTCATGCGTTCGACGTCGGTCTTCCGCAGCACCCAGGGAGCCTGTTCGGCAAAGTACGCGTTGGTGTCTCCCAGTACTCCCCAGATGGCTTCCAGAGCCCGGCTGAACTCCTGTTTCTCGAAGGCAGCCCTGGCCGCCTCGAGAAGGCCGTTGGCCTGCGCCAGGATAGCGGTGTCCTCAGCTGTGAAGGGACCCGGGACCGGGACTTTGCCTTCACAGTTCTTTGCCACCATGGACAGCGAACGCTGGGCGAGGTTGCCGAAGTTGTTGGCCAGGTCCGAGTTCATCCGCCCCACGATGGCCTCGTGGTTGTAGCTGCCGTCGGCGCCGAACGGGACTTCGCGGAGGAAGAAGAAACGCACCTGGTCCAGCCCGTACTGCGCCACGAAGTCGGCCGGAGCCACTACGTTGCCCAGGGACTTGGACATCTTCACCCCGTTGTTGTGCAGGAAGCCGTGGATCATGACGCGCTTGGGCAGCTCTATGCCGGCGCTCATGAGGAACGCAGGCCAGTAAATGGCGTGGAAACGGGAAATGTCCTTGCCGATCACGTGCACGTCCGCTGGCCAGAACTTCCGGAACGATTCCGATTCGACGTCCGGGTAGCCCACTCCGGTCAGGTAGTTGGTCAGCGCATCGACCCACACGTACATCACGTGCTTGTCGTTTCCGGGCACGGGAACGCCCCAGTCGAACGTGGTGCGGCTGATGGACAGGTCTTCGAGGCCACGGCGGACAAAGCTGATGACCTCGTTGAACCGGGACTGCGGTGCGCCGAATTCCGGCTGCGCCTCGTAGAGCGCCAGCAGCCGGTCCCGGTAGGCGGAGAGGCGGAAGAAGTAACTCTCCTCCGCCGTCCACGTCACCTCGGTGTCCGTCTCCTTGGAGTAACGCACGCCGTCGTCCTTGACCACGGTGTCGTCTTCCCCATAAAAGGCCTCGTCCCGCACCGAGTACCAGCCCTCGTACTTGGACAGGTAGATGTCGCCGTTGGCTTCCATCTTCTTCCAGATGGCCTGCGACGCCGCGTAGTGGTCAGCATCCGTGGTCCGGATAAACCGGTCGTACGTGATGCCCAGGGCAGCGTGCGCGGCCTTGTACACCTCCGCGTTGCGGTCCACCAGTTCCTTGGGCGTGATGCCTTCCTTCTCGGCCGCCTGCGCGATCTTCATGCCGTGCTCATCGGTGCCCGTCAGGAACATCACCTCGTGCCCGTCCAGCCGCTTGAAGCGGGCCATGGCGTCGGTGGCAATGTACTCGTAGGCGTGCCCGATGTGGGGTACGCCATTCGGGTACGTAATGGCCGTGGTGATGTAGAACGGGGATTTCTCTGAAGCAGTCACGTGCGGACGGTACCTTTGGTGCGGAGGGGCGGGCTAGATAAGTTCAGTCAGCGTATCGCTCAGGCGGACCAGTTCGTGGTCGTGTGATGCGACCAGGACTGCAATTCCGTCCGAGGTGGTGTCCTTGAGGATGCTGATGATGCGGTTGGCGGATGCCCGGTCCAGGCTGGCCGTCGGCTCATCCACCACCAGCACGCGGGTGCCCAGGATCAGTGCCCGGGCAATGGCCACGCGCTGGCGTTCGCCGCCGGAGAGCTGCGCCGGGCGGTGGCGCATCCGGCGCCCCAGGCCCACGAGGTCCAGGAGGTCCTTTGCCATGTCCCGGCGCTGGTCCACCTCGCCGTCGGGCACAGCCGGAAGCAGGACGTTTTCGAGGGCGCTCATGCCATCGATCAGGGCGCCGCCCTGGTCCACGTAACCGATCAGGGCACGACGGCGGTCGGCGATTTCGTCGTCGCCCATGCTTTCGAGCGAATCGCCTTCCCAGAAGACGCGGCCCGACGTCGGCAGCGTCAGTCCGGCGCCGACGGTCAGGATGCTGGTCTTGCCGGAGCCGCTTCGGCCCGCGACGCAGTGCATCTCACCGGCGTGCAGGGTGAGGTCGAAGCCCTCCACGACGCTGACGGCTTCGGCACCGCCTTTGCCGCCGCCGTAGCGGATGGTGATGTCGCTCAGTTCCAGCGGGGTCCCGTGGTCCGCGGCCTTGACGATGGTGTTGGCACGGGTCTGCAGGGGCGCCTCAGCAGCGCCGGACCTCCGGCTCCGGTGAACATTCGTCTGGTTTGTCATTGGACCACTTTCGTTGCAATCGGTATCCAGCAAAGTACAGCCACGAGACCGGCGACGCCGGCCCACAGTGCGGCATACGGGGCAAGGAGAAGTCCTATGCCCAGCGCGCCGAGGACGCCCAGCGGCAGGGCCACCGTCCCCACCAGCGCATTTTCGAAGAGGCGGACCTGGCGGAGCATGTCCGGGTTCCAGCCCATCGCCTCGAGGATGCCCAGGTACTGGCGTTTGGCGTTGAGCTCAAACCGGCCAGTGACCAGGGTCAGAATCAGGCCAACCGCGACGCCGGCGAGTGCCAGCAGCATGCTGGGCAGGGCCACACTGGCCGCAGCCAGGCCACTGAGCGCGCTCGCACCCGCGGCGCGCGGAATGTCAATCAGCAGAGCCACCAGTCCGCCCACCGCGGCCCCAAACACGCCAACGGCGACGGCGAGGGACAAGGTGTTGAACTTGTTGGTGCTGAGCTGGCGGTTGGCGAACGTCAGGGGTGAATCCACCGGGATCAGCCGCTCATCGTGCTGGGGTTCCTGGTCGATTTCGTCGCGGTGGCGCAACTGCTGGGCAGCGAAGAACGCTGCGGCCGCATAGAGCGCCAGGACCGCTGCGGACACAACGGCCGTGGTCAGGCTCCAGCTCACCAGGCTCAGCACGATTCCGGCCACTGCGAGCAGGGCCGCGCCGACACCGAATTCCTCCAGCACCCAGTTCCGGATCCGGCGCTGGGTCCAGCCCATGGCGCGCAGGGTCCCGGCCTCGCGTTTGCGTTTCCGGATGTAGCTGACGGTGGAGGCTCCGGTCAGCAGCGCAGCCCCGCACAGGGTAAGGAACAGCAGGGTGACATTGGTGCCGGTCAGCGAGCCGGTGACGGCGTCAGCGGCGTTCTGCCGGACCCATGACTGCTGGACGGTGCCCAGCGCGGACTCCTTGCCGGCGTCGTCCTTGGAATATCCGGGGACGAAGATGTTGGCATCTTCGCGGGCTGAACCTGCCACGATGGTGGCTTCCAGTCCCATCTCGCGGATCTCGGCGGCGAGCTTTTCGACGTCGGGCTGGGCTTCCTTCCAGCTGCCCGGGGCCTTGGCCCTGACCCGGACAGCGTCGATCACGGCGGCGTTGTCCTTGTAGCCGCGTGCTGCGGCCAGGCCGTAGTAGTCGGTGATGGCGCCGGCCGACTGGCTGGCAAGCCCGGTGGCGCTGAGGGAAGGCTTGAGGTCTGTCTCAGCCACGGCCTTGCCGTTGGCATCCTTGGTCAGCGTCAGCGGTGTGGGATCGTAGCCACCCAGCGGCAGGCGGTTGACGTCGCCGGCAGCTGCCTGGACGGCTGCGGGGTCGAAGGTCCCGTAGACCATGGCCAGCGGAGCCGCAAGCTTCTCCCCCGTGGCCAGGTCTTCGCGGTAGGCCCGTTCATCCACGGGTGCACGCTGGGTCTGGTCCACCGGAGCACCGTTGGCGGCCTTCTCCGGCAGCCGGTTAACGGTGACCCAGTCCCCCGGGGTGGCCGTCTTCTGTGTTGCCCCGTTGGCGGCAGCATCGCCGTCGGTGTACTTCGGCGCAGCGGCAAAGTCCGTGCTCCACGTGGCCGGGGTGTAAAGGCCCTGGTTGAAGTTTCCCTGCGCGCCCAGCAGCGAGGAATGGTCCGTGGAACCGGGCCAGGACAGCGCGAACGGATCTTTGGAAACGAACGGCAGGTAGTCCTTGCCGAGGGAACGGGTGGCCGTACCCACGTCATTGACTACTTTGCCGGAGGCGTCGATTTCCTCGATCTTGACGTTGTACGTCAGGTCCAGGGAGGTGCCGGTACGCACGATCAGGGGAATGCCCTGGGAGTCTGCGGTCAGCTGGCCGGTGCGCTTGGCCTGCTGGTATTGGGTCATCAGGGGCGCCCAGTACTTGAGCTTGACGCCCAGGAAGTCGGGCCCTTCTTCCAGTTCCTCCATGCCGATGCCGTTGGTGAAAAGGCTTTCGAAGTGGCGGCCGATTGCGCCGGCGTTGCGGGCGTCGGCGGGCGGGGCCTTCTCCAGTGGCGCCAGGAAGTCTCCGGCGGAACCAAGCAGTGCCCGCTCGGCCACAGGATCGACGGCGACGACGGACTCTGTCACCTCGGGAGAGAGCGGGAGGGAGACCGAGAGATTGAAGAGGTTGTGTTCAGAACCGCCGGCCGGGGCGGGGAACTTGATGCCCGTTTCCCCCGCCGGAGGCGCAATCCGGATGCTGGTGCCGCCGGCCGTCTGTTCCTCGACGAGCCGGGCCTTGCCCAGGGTGCCTTCGGCGGACGACTTGAACAGCACCCGTTCGGTGACACCGTCGGAGCTGACTGCGCTGGCAGTCAGCCGGTACTTCTTCGGAGTGTCGCCCAGGACGGACTCGGCGGCCGGCCATTTGGCGGGATCCGTCGCACCGGCGGCCTGGTCAGTGGTGGCAGTGCCGGCAAGCCCTGAGTTGTAACCGAGAAAGTCCATGGCGTCGAGCCGTGGCGCTTCCAGGTTCTGCGTCACGCGTGAGACGAGGCTGATGGGGGCGGCAACCGAGGTCCCGGACAGCTTCCGGATTTCCTCAAGCTGGTCGAAGCTGATGCCTCCACCGCCGTTGGCGATCTCTGGCTGCATCAGCGCTGAAGATCCTGCTTTGGCCTGAACAAGGACATCGTAGAGTCCCCGCGAGTTCTCGTCCACCGTCCGGTTAAGCGCAGCCTGCGACTGGCCTTGGACGAGGACCGACAAGCACATTGCTGCGATCAAGATGGCCGCGGTCAGCAGCAGCACTTTGCTTCTGATGAACCTCTGGACGGCGTTCATTGGGCTCCCTGAAACCTGGATTGCGTGCGCACACCACGGTCCGCAGGCGGCGGACATCATGGCATTCCTGCCGGGTGTGCAAAAGGTATTGGCCGGTCTGCCGGCGCTGTCCTGAAACAGGACCTAGCCATTGTAAGCAGACCGGCCAATCATACGTGGCCGAGATGGACGCCGGTCACGCGTTGTTCACGGTGGTGATGCTTTTAGTCTTCGAGGTCGACTTCACGGACCATCTCGGCGCCGATTCCTGCCTTGATGGCATCGAGCACCTGCTGCGGGACTGAGGAGTCGATGGTGAGCAGCGCAAGGACCTGGCCACCCTCGGCCTGGCGGGCCACCTGCATCCCGGCGATGTTGATGTTGTTCATGCCGAGGATGTGTCCGATGGTTCCGATGACACCCGGGCGGTCTGCGTAGGAAACCACCACAAGGTGCTCGCTGATGGGAATCTCGACGTCGTAGCCGTTGACGCCTACGAGCTTCTCCACCTGCTTGGGCCCGGTCAGGGTACCCGCCACGGAGATCTGCGTGCCGTCGCTCAGGGCTCCCCGGAGGGTGAGGACGTTGCGGTAGTCCTCGGCCTCGGCGGTGGTGATCAGGCGGGTGTTGATGCCGCGCTGCTCGGCAATGACGGGAGCGTTGACGTAGGAAACCTGCTCGGTGACAACGTCGGCGAAGATGCCCTTGAGCGCTGCCAGTTCCAGGACCTTCACGTCAAAGGCAGCGATTTCACCGGCTACTTCGACATCGATCTGGGTCAGCGAGGCATGGGTCAGAGCAGTGAAGATCCGGCCCAGCTTCTCGATCAGGGGAATGCCGGGACGGACGTCCGGTGCAATAACGCCGCCGGCGACGTTGACGGCGTCCGGCACGAGTTCACCGGCCAGGGCGAGGCGCACGGACTTGGCAACCGAGACGCCTGCCTTCTCCTGCGCTTCGTCGGTGGAGGCGCCCAGGTGCGGGGTCACCACAACGTTGTCCAAGGCGAAGAACGGCAGGTTGGTACTCGGCTCCTTGACGAAGACGTCAACGGCTGCACCGGCGATCTGGCGGTCCTCCAGGGCCGCGTACAGCGCTTCTTCATCCACCAGGCCGCCGCGTGCAACGTTGACCACGTAGGCGGTGGACTTCATCTTGGTGAAGGCGTCCGCACCCAGCATGCCGACTGTTTCCGGCGTCTTGGGCATGTGGATGGTGACGAAGTCGGACTGGCTCAGCAGTTCGTCGAGAGTCACGAGCCTGACGCCCAGCTGCGCGGCACGGGCAGAGGTGATGTAGGGGTCGTA
The DNA here is from genome assembly GCA_023264815.1 of Arthrobacter sp. Taxonomy (GTDB): domain Bacteria; phylum Actinomycetota; class Actinomycetes; order Actinomycetales; family Micrococcaceae; genus Arthrobacter. The sequence goes on from JAHFUZ010000020.1 coordinate 71,908, forward strand.
GGCAAGGATTTCGGTGTCGAAACCCTGGAGGCGGGCGGCAACCAGGGCGCCGATGCGGCCCAGACCAATGATGCCGATCTTCTTCTCGTAAAGTTCGATGCCCGTGTACTTGGAACGCTTCCATTCGCCGTTTTTCAGGGCGGAACTGGCCTGCGGAATGTGGCGGGCAAGGCTCAGGATGTGGCCCACCGTCAGTTCGGCAGCAGAGACGATGTTCGAGGTGGGAGCGTTGACCACCATCACACCGGCCTGCGTCGCAGCCTTGATATCCACATTGTCCAGGCCAACGCCTGCACGGGCGATGACTTTGAGGTTCTTGGCCGCAGCAATGGCTTCGGCGTCCACCTGGGTGGCGGAACGGACCAGGATGGCGTCGACATCCACAATGGCGGACAGCAGCTGGGAACGGTCAGAGCCGTCAGTCTGACGGATTTCGAAGTCCGGGCCCAGGGCTTCGACGGTGGCGGGCGAAAGTTCTTCGGCGAGCAGTACTACGGGTTTTGACACGGCTGATCCTCTGCGTTGCAGTCCTTGGGATGAAACAAGTCTAGGCGTACGGAAAGGCCGGGCTCACATTGTTAAGTGAACCCGGCCTGACACTGGCACCCTGCAGGGTGCCGGGACAGCAGCCTTAGCGGGCTGCTGAACCCTCTACGTAGTCCGCGTCCTGCTGCTGCCATGCAAAGAGGGAGCGCAGCTCACGGCCGACTTCCTCGATGGGGTGCTGCTCAGCCTTGGCGCGCAGGGCCTTGAACTCGACGCCGCCGTTGTCCTGGTCGTCAATGAAGCGCTTGGCGAAGGCACCACTCTGGATGTCGGCGAGGACAGCCTTCATGTTTTCCTTCACCTCGGGGGTGATGACGCGCGGGCCGGAGACGTAGTCGCCGTATTCTGCGGTGTCGGAAACGCTCCAGCGCTGCTTGGCGATGCCGCCCTCCCACATTAGGTCAACAATGAGCTTGAGCTCGTGAAGCACCTCGAAGTAGGCGATCTGCGGCTGGTAGCCGGCTTCGGTCAGGGTTTCGAAGCCGTACTGGACCAGCTGGGACACGCCGCCGCAGAGGACGGACTGCTCGCCAAAGAGGTCGGTTTCGGTTTCTTCGGTGAAGGTGGTCTTGATGACGCCGGCGCGGGTGCCGCCGATGGCCTTGGCGTAGGACTTGGCCAGGTCCCAGGCGGAACCGGTGGCGTCCTGCTCCACGGCGATGATGTCCGGGATGCCGCGGCCGGCTTCGAATTCGCGGCGCACGGTGTGGCCGGGAGCCTTCGGGGCGATCAGGATGACGTCAACGCCTTCCGGAGCCTCGATGTAGCCGAAGCGGATGTTGAAGCCGTGCGCGAAGGCCAGTGCCTTGCCCGCGGTCAGCTTGTCCTTGATGGAGTCGTTGAAGATCGAGCGCTGGTGCTGGTCCGGAGCTAGGATCATGATGACGTCGGCCCATTCGGCGGCGTCGGCAACGGTCTTGACCGTGAAGCCGGCGTCCTGTGCCTTGGCGATCGAGGATGAGCCTTCCTTGAGGGCGATAACAACCTCAACGCCGGAGTCGCGCAGGTTCAGTGCGTGGGCGTGGCCCTGGGAGCCATAGCCAACAATCGCGACCTTGCGGCCCTGGATGATGGAGAGGTCGGCGTCGTCGTCGTAGAACATTTCAGTCACTTGCGTAACTCCTTTTGAGTGTTTTTCTTGCGGTAAATAGTCTGTGGTGCTGCGGTAATGCACGGGCGTTGCGCCGCCGGCGGGGCCGGAGCCCCGGCGTGGTACTAAGCGCTGCGCAACGCCCTGTCACTCATGGAGCGGGATCCCCGTCCAACGGCCAGGGTGCCGGACTGCACAATTTCGCGGATGCCGAAGGGCTCAAGCACTGAGAGCAGCGCCGAGAGCTTTTCGGGGTGGCCTGTTGCTTCGATGACCACGGAGTCTGTGGAGACGTCAACCACTGAAGCACGGAACAGGTCTGCAGCCTGGGTCACCTGCAGACGAGTTGCTGCATCCGCACGTACCTTGACCAGGATGTGGTCTCGCTGTACGGAAGATTCGGAGGTGAGCTCAACAATCTTGATCACGTTGACCAGTTTATTGAGCTGCTTGGTGACCTGTTCAATCAGGTCACCATCGGCATCGACGACGACTGTCATCCGGGACATGCCCGGAACTTCGGTCGGGCCAACGGCCAGGGAATTGATGTTGAACGCACGGCGGGCGAACAGGCTCGCGACGCGCGTCAGGACACCGGGCTTGTCTTCAACCAAAACGGACAGCGTATGGCGGGTCATGGTCAGTCTTCCTCTTCCCATTCCGGGGTCATGTTGCGGGCAACCTGGATCTGGTCGTTGCTCACGCCGGCGGGCACCATCGGCCACACCATGGAGTCGGGGCTCACCACAAAATCGATGACCACGGGGCGGTCGTTGATTTCGAGGGCCTTCTGGATGGTTGCATCGATGTCCTCGTCGCGTTCGCAGCGGAACGAGGCGCAGCCGTAGGCATCCGCCAGCTTGACGAAGTCCGGGATTCGGACAGTCTCGTGGCCGGTGTTGAGGTCCGTGTTGGAGTAGCGGCCCTCGTAGAAGAGGGTCTGCCACTGGCGGACCATGCCCAGCGAGGAGTTGTTGATGACGGCAACCTTGATGGGGATCTTGTTGATGGCGCAGGTGGCCAGTTCCTGGTTGGTCATCTGGAAACAGCCGTCGCCGTCGATCGCCCAGACCACGCGGTCCGGCTCGCCCACCTTGGCACCCATGGCAGCGGGCACGGCGTAGCCCATGGTGCCGGCACCGCCGGAGTTCAGCCAGGCGTGTGGGCGCTCGTACTTGATGAACTGGGCCGCCCACATCTGGTGCTGGCCCACGCCGGCGACGTAAATACCCTCGGGACCCGTCAGGGCGCCGATGCGTTCGATGACCCGCTGCGGGGCGGTCAGCCCGTCCTCAGGTTCGGTCCAGCCCAGGGGGTAGGTGTCCTTGAGGTTGTTCAGGAACGCCCACCATGTGGTGAGGTCCGGGGTGCCGGACGCATCGAACTGAGACCGGATGGCCTCGGTGAGCTCAGGGATGATCTCCTTGACCGATCCGACGATCGGAACATCGGCCGCACGGTTCTTGGAGATTTCCGCGGGGTCAATGTCGGCGTGGATCACCTTGGCGTGCGGGGCGAAGGTCTTGAGCACGCCCGTCACTCGGTCATCGAACCGCGCGCCGAGGGTGATCAGGAGGTCGGACTGCTGCAGCGCGGTCACGGCCGAAACCGTGCCGTGCATGCCCGGCATGCCAACATGCTGGGGGTGGGAGTCAGGGAAGACGCCTCGCGCCATCAGCGTGGTGACCACAGGAGCGCCGGTCAGTTCCGCGAGCTCGCGGAGTTCTGCCGAGGCGTGCGCCTTGACCACGCCGCCGCCCACATACAGGACAGGCTTGCTGGCAGCCGCGATCAGCTTCGCCGCTTCACGGACCTGCTTGTTGTGGCCGCGCGTCACCGGACGGTAGCCCGGGAGGTCGATCTTTGGCGGCCACGAGAACGTCATCTGGCCCTGCTGGGCATCCTTGGCCACGTCCACGAGGACCGGGCCGGGACGGCCGGTGGAGGCAAGGTGGAACGCTTCGGCCATCACGTGCGGGATGTCGTTGGGGTCCGTCACCAGGAAAGAGTGCTTGGTGATCGGCATGGTGATGCCGACAATGTCGGCTTCCTGGAACGCGTCGGTGCCGATCACACCGCTGGATACCTGGCCGGTAATGGTCACCAGCGGCACGGAGTCCATGTGGGCATCCATGATGGCGGTAACGAGGTTGGTGGCCCCGGGGCCGGAGGTGGCGATGCAGACGCCTACCCGGCCGGTAACCATGGCATAGCCTTGCGCGGCGTGGCCGGCTCCCTGTTCGTGACGGACCAGGACGTGATTCATACTGGAGGCCATCAAGGGGTCATAGGTAGGCAGGATCGCGCCACCAGGCAAACCAAAAATATCGTCCACGCCGAGTTCTTCGAGCGATCGGACAATAGCTTGTGAGCCGGTCATCACCGTTGGGGGTACAACGTTGTTCGGCCCAAGGACAGGAGAGACAGCGGCAAGGTCGGTGACAACCGCGGCATGGTCAGCCGTTCGGTCGGCACGTTCCGGGGCCTTGGGGGCTCCAGCGGACTTAGTAGCCATCAGCGAGGGGCTGATCGGCGATCCTTTGCTCATCGGACTCTTCCTTGTGGATCATTCGTGATTCTTGGAACTGCGGGGGAATAAAAAAACCCCTCAAGCCTTGGCGGCTCTTCGAGGGGTTTGCGCGTGACAGTTCGTTGCCGGGGCTAGAGTGCCACGCGCTTGGTAAGGACGACGACGGTGCCGGCGGTAACGAAAGTCATGCGTTCAGTTTTCCCTCTGGTGTTACGGGTGTCAACGCGGGACACTGCCATCTCACCATATGGACTCCATTGTCCACCAATTGGCCACTTCCCCCAATTCGGGCCGTCTGGGCTTCCGCAGGCCCAACCACCTAACCGGTGGTTGGGCCTGTCGAACCAGATATCAGCCGCAGTAGGCGCCTGTACTGGCACTGTGCACCAGTTTGGCGTACTTGGCCAGGACACCCTTCGTGTACCGGGCCGGGAGGGGCTGCCAGCCAACCCTGCGGGCTTCGAGTTCGGCTTCATCGACCAGTAGATCGAACGAGCGGGCCGCAATGTCCACGCGGATCCGGTCGCCGTCCTGGACGAACGCGATGGGCCCGCCGTCAACGGCCTCCGGGGCGACGTGGCCGATGCAGAGTCCGGTGGTGCCGCCGGAGAAGCGGCCGTCAGTCAGCAGCAGGACATCCTTGCCCAGGCCTGCCCCCTTGATGGCGCCGGTAATGGCAAGCATTTCGCGCATGCCGGGCCCGCCCTTGGGGCCCTCGTAGCGGATAACAACAACGTCTCCAGCCTTGATCTGGCCCTTGTCCAGGGCGTCCAGGGCGCCCTGCTCGCGTTCGAACACACGGGCCGTCCCTTCGAACACGTCCGCATCGAAGCCTGCGCTCTTCACCACAGCACCTTCCGGGGCCATGGTGCCGTGCAGGATGGTGATGCCGCCGGTCTTGTGGATCGGGTTGTCCATGGCGCGCAGGATCTTGCCGTCCAGGTCCGGCGGATTGATCGCTGCAAGATTCTCCGCAACGGTCTTACCGGTGACGGTGAGGCAGTCCCCGTGCAGCAGTCCGGCGTCGAGCAGTGCGCGCATGATGACCGGCACGCCGCCGATCTTGTCCACGTCCGTCATCACGTACCGGCCGAACGGCTTCAGGTCGCCCAGGTGCGGGATCTTGTCGCCAATGCGGTTGAAGTCCTGCAGGGTCAGTTCCACTTCGGCCTCACGGGCGATCGCCAGCAGGTGGAGGACCGCGTTGGTGGAACCGCCGAAGGCCATGGTGACCGCGATGGCGTTCTCGAAAGCCTCCTTGGTCAGGATGTCGCGGGCCGTGATGCCGAGGCGAAGCAGGTTCACCACGGCTTCGCCGGACTTGCGGGCAAATTCATCACGGCGGCGGTCCGCCGAGGGCGGGGCGGCCGACCCCGGCAGGGACATGCCCAGCGCCTCGCCAATGCAGGCCATGGTGTTGGCGGTGTACATGCCGCCGCAGGCGCCTTCACCCGGACAGATGGCCTTTTCAATCCGTTCAAGGTCACCGAGGCTCATCTTGCCTGCGGCGCAGGCGCCGACGGCCTCGAACGCGTCAATGAGGGTGACTTCCTTTTCGGAGCCGTCCTCGAGCTTGACCCAGCCCGGCATGATGGAGCCTGCATAGAGGAAGACGCTGGCCAGGTCCAGGCGGGCGGCAGCCATGAGCATGCCCGGCAGGGACTTGTCGCAGCCGGCCAGCAACACAGAGCCGTCGATGCGCTCGGCCTGCATCACGGTTTCCACGGAGTCGGCAATGACTTCGCGGGAAACGAGGGAGAAGTGCATGCCCTCGTGGCCCATGGAGATGCCGTCAGAAACGGAGATGGTGCCAAACTGCATGGGGAACCCACCGCCGGCGTGGACCCCTTCCTTCGCGCCCTGGGCAAGCCGGTTCAGGGACAGGTTGCAGGGCGTGATTTCGTTCCAGGAACTCGCCACGCCGATCTGGGGCTTGGCGAAGTCGTCATCTCCCATGCCGACGGCACGGAACATGCCACGGGCAGGAGCAGCGTGGATACCGTCAGTGACGGCCCTGCTGCGGGGCTTGATATCAGGCGTGTTCTCAGTGGTTGTCTGGCTGTCGGCACTCATGGGTCAAAGTCTATGACCACGATGCAGAGCGCACGACCCCGAATTCGCCGCGGAGGCACCTGTTCCGGAAGCATGCTTCACATCGCGGACCCGGGTCTCAAATAATGAGACTTCGCGCTCCGCCGAACCCACACCTGGTGCCCGCCGTGGAGCACATCCACGCAGACCAGATTGGCCAACCCCGGATCATCCCCCATCCGCCGCTGACCTCGGCCGACCTAGACAGTCCCGTTCGAGCCGACGTACCGTCAGGGAACGGCAACCATGCCATCCGCACTGAAGGGCCTGTTATGGATTTTGTCTT
>JAHFUZ010000021.1 GCA_023264815.1 Arthrobacter sp.
CAATAAATTGGTATCAACAAACTTGGCACACTATTGAGTTCTCAAACAACAGACACACCCGGCACCACCACCAGCACAAAACCGCCGTGGATCGCTCCGGAGCAACTTTCCAAACTTACCGGCTGGTCCCACTCTTGTCAAACCGGCGTCCGCGACGTTCATCAGCCAGAGGCTGTCGTGTCGGTTTTTCCGTCTGACTCCGTGGAGCAGCGCGGAAATAAACTCTACCACCACTTTTCCGGGATGGCCACCGAAGCCCGGGAAGCCGTCCCGTTACTCCACCATCATCCAACGAAAAAGCCCGGAATCTCAAGGGATTCCGGGCTTTTTGCGTCGCGTTTATGAGACCGGCTTCACACTTTTCTGTGCGGCCGCTGCCGGTGCACCGGCAGCATCGGCCGGACGTGCGCCAGGCTTGAAGTACGCCGCACCCAGCGGGGGTAGCGTCACGGTCAGCGTTGCCGGCTGGCCGTCCAGTCCTTCGTTCACGGCAGACAGGGCGCCCCCGTTCAGGACACCGGATCCCCCGTACACCGCAGCATCGGTATTGAGCACCTCAACCCAGGGCCCGGCCGAGGGAACCCCCAGGTCGTAACCTACGTGCGGGCCACCGGAGAAGTTGATGGCGCAGACCAGAGGATTTCCGTCTTTATCCCAGCGGACGAACGTCAGGACGTTGCGGTCAGCGTCTCCCCCATTGATCCACTGGAAGCCGCCCGGCTCGTTGTCCCGTGTGTAGAGGGCCGGCGTTGTGCTGTACAGCTCGTTCAGGTCCTTGGTGAGGAGCTGCATCCCGCGGTGCGCCGGAATATCGGCGAGGTACCAGTCGAGGCCGTGCTGTTCGGACCACTCGGCTTCCTGGCCGAACTCGGTGCCCATAAAGATGAGCTGCTTGCCGGGGTGTGCCCACTGGTAGCCCAGGAAGGCGCGCAGGTTGGCCAGCTGCTGCCAGCGGTCGCCGGGCATCTTCCGGAGCATGGAGCCCTTGCCGTGCACTACTTCGTCGTGGCTGATGGGGAGCAGGAAGTTTTCGGTGAACGCGTAGACCATGGAGAACGTGACCGTGCCGTGGTGCCACTTCCGGTTGACCGGATCCTCGGACGCGTACTTGAGCGAGTCATGCATCCAGCCCATGTTCCACTTCAGGCCGAAGCCCAAGCCGCCATGGCTCGTCGGGGCGGTCACGCCGGGGAAAGCCGTGGACTCCTCAGCGATCATTACCGCGCCGGGGTGGGTTTTGTAGACGGTGGCGTTGACTTCCTGCAGGAAGGAGATGGCTTCAAGGTTTTCCCGTCCGCCGAAACGGTTGGGCGACCATTGACCGTCTTCACGCGAATAGTCGAGATAAAGCATGGAAGCCACTGCATCCACTCGGAGCCCGTCGATGTGGAACTCGTCCAGCCAGTACAGTGCGTTGGCCACCAGGAAGTTGCGCACTTCCGTCCGGCCAAAGTCGAAGATCAGTGTTCCCCAGTCGGGGTGTTCCCCCAGGTTGGGGTCGGCATGCTCGTACAGCGGCTCGCCATCAAACCGGGCGAGGGCCCATTCATCCTTGGGGAAATGCGCCGGCACCCAGTCCAGGAGCACGCCGATCCCGGCCTGGTGCAGGGAATCCACCAGGAACCTGAATTCGTCCGGGTGGCCGAACCGGGAAGTTGGGGCGAAGTAGGACGTTACCTGGTAGCCCCAGGACCCGCCGAAAGGGTGCTCGGCCACGGGCATGAACTCCACGTGCGTGAAACCGAGCCATTTGACGTACTCAACCAGTTCCTTGGCCAACTCCCGATAGCCCAGGCCGAGGCGCCAGGAGCCCAGGTGGACTTCATAGACGCTCATGGGCGAATTGTGCGGGTCACGCTGTGCCCGGGCTTCCATCCACTCGGCGTCCTTGAACGCATAGGAGGGCTCAACCACCCGCGAAGCTGTCAGCGGCGGAACCTCGGTACCGAACGCCAGGGGGTCGGCCTTTTCAACCCAGTTCCCGTGTTTGGTCCTGATCTCAAACTTGTAGCACGCCCCTGCTAAAACACCCGGGAGGAAGACTTCCCAGACACCTGATGACCCGAGCGAGCGGAGCGAATGCTCACGGCCGTCCCACGCGTTGAAGTCGCCCTTGACGCGCACTGCCTGGGCGTTCGGTGCCCAGACAGCGAAGGAAACGCCGTCCACGTCGCCCAGCGAGGACTTGTAATGCTGGACATGGGCACCCAGGACTTCCCAGAGCTTCTCGTGCCGGCCCTCGCCGATCAGGTGCAGATCCACTTCGCCCACCGTGGGCAGGTAGCGGTATGGCTCGTCCACAGTGATGGCTTCCGCGCCGGGGTAGGTCACTTCCAGCCGGTAGTCAGGTACATGGCCTGGCTGGAGCGGCTCCACGACCGCCACCCACACACCGAAGTCTTCGTGGGCCATGGGCACCGACCCGGCAGCCGTCACCACACTGACGGACTCGGCGAGGTGCTTGACCGTCCGCACGGTCACGTGGCCATGGTTGTCCAGGTGCGCACCGAGCACGGAGTGGGGCGCATGGTGTTCGCCGTTTGCCACCTGCCCCAACGTCCCCTGGTCCACGTGGAGCGGCGTACCCGGCCTGTCTGTAGGTGCTGAGCCTGTCATCTTCGTACCTTCCGATGCTGCGCCGGCCTGTTCGCCGGAGCCTTTAACGCTAAGGAGCCGCCTGGACGCATTCACGGGAATGGCCAGCCAGTCAGGTCTGTTCCGCAATTCATAAACGACTTCGTAGAGTGCCTTGTCCAGCCACAATGCCACAAACAGCGGCGAACGGCGGTCCACTGTTCCGGGCGTGACACCGGCATACCCGGCAAGGAACGCATCTGCGCAATCGTCAACCCAGGACGCCGGAACACGGGCCCCCTGGTACTCCCGTTCAGCTGCACCGGCCGCGTAGTCGAAGGACCGAAGCATCCCCACCACGTCCCGGAGCGGGACGTCGGGGACATTGCGTTCCGCGATGGGCCGGAGCGGCTCCCCTTCGAAATCAAGGATGGCCCAGCGTGCCGGTTCACCGCTGGGGCCGGGAACCTGCAAGATCTGCCCAAGGTGCAGATCGCCATGGATCCTCTGCAGCGGACCGGGCGCGACGCCGTCGAGCCCGTCCAGCAGCCGGTTCAGTTCCCTGTCATAGGGCCCGACGGCGGCAGCGGCCTCCGCCCATGCCTGCCGGACCCGCTGGGCTACTCCGGGCGCAATCACCTGGCCCGGAACCGGTTCCTCGGACGTGCCGAGAGCCGCAGCCAGCCTGCAGTGGACAGTGGCGGTGGCGGCGCCCAGGGCGCGCGCTTCCGCCGTGAAGTCAGCTCCCGTTCGGGCGGCGTCCACGGCGAGGCGCCAGGCGTCCCGGCCACCGGCCAGGAACTCGTGGGCGACAGCCAGCTCGCCCTGGGCCGTGTGCGGTACCGGCGGCGAATGCTCCGGAAGCCCAGCAGGCGGCTGCACCTCCGGAGCCTGCCATTGCCCGCGCACCCATCCCAGGGTGGCAGGCACCTCGGACGTGCCCCCTGCGGTCAGGGCCGCCCCCACCTCAACCTCCGGGTTGATCCCTGCAGAAAGAACCCGGAAGAATTTCAGGATGGCCGCGGACTCGCCGTCGTCCACGATCACGGAACTGTTGGACTGCTCTCCTGACAGCACCTTGACCACGCCGTGGGCCGTAGGCAGGCGGTGGTCCGACGCCGTGCGGTGGCCCGTGGCCGCCCCCTCACGGGACCGCGATTCGGAGCGGATCAGCTCCAGCCAGGCGGCAACGAAGGACGGATCGTGGACGGCGTCGTAGATCCAGCCCACGCCGGCGTCCGGAGCCCGGCCCACCAGCGCACCCTCGCCGCCGGACAGCGGAAGGTCGCGATAGCTCAGGGGCACCTGGACCACGTCCGTCCGCTGCCCGCCGTCGGCCGTCCGGGACGTCACGGCAAGGATGAAGACCTCCAGCCTGGCAGTGCCGGCAGCGTCCTCCAGGCCCAGGCTGCCAACCTGTTCCAGCGAGAATTCAGCTGACTTGACGGGAAACCAGCGCTGCCGCGGCAGCCAGTCCCGCAGGACGGCGCTCAACGTGGCAGTAAGTATCGGCTCGGTCATATCAGTTCTCGATGGACAGGATGGGGAGCGCCTGCGTGTACGGGGACGATGGATTGGACGTCGCCGAGCGGATCCGAAGCCAGAAGAAATCATGGCTGCCCAAGGTCAGGGTCAGGGACCCGTTCTCGTCGATCCCGGGGAAGGGCTGGCCGCCGAAGACGTCACGCAGTCCGCGCCCGGCGTACTCCGGGATCCGCAGTTTTGCCGCGACCGGGTGCTGGGACAGGTTGAAGGCGCACAGAATGGTTTCCCCTGCTTCGCCGGCCGCGTTGTCCTCGGAGAGTTCCCGCAGGTAGGACACCACGGCGTCGTGGTCTGCTTCAACGTGCTTGAAGGAACCCAGCCCAAAAGCCGGGTGGTTCTTGCGGACGCTCAGGATCTGCCGGGTCCAGCGGAGCAGGGAGCCGGAGTGGGCGGCTTCAGCTTCCACGTTGGCCATGCCGTAGTTGTACACCAGCGACTGGATGACCGGCAGGTAGAGCTTTCCCGGATCGGCGTTGGAGAATCCCGCGTTGCGGTCCGGGTTCCACTGCATCGGGGTGCGCACCGCATCGCGGTCCTCTAGCCAGATGTTGTCCCCCATGCCGATCTCGTCCCCGTAGTACAGGAACGGGCTGCCCGGCAGCGAGAGGAGCAGGGCGTTGATCAGTTCGATCTCGGCCCGGGAGTTGTCCAGCAGCGGAGCAAGCCGGCGGCGGATGCCGATGTTGGCCCGCATCCGGGGGTCCGGGGCGTACCAGCCCAGCATGGCCGCGCGTTCGTCGGCCGTGACCATCTCGAGCGTCAGTTCATCGTGATTCCGCAGGAACGTCCCCCACTGCGCCCCCTCCGGAATCTCAGGGGTGTCATGCATCGTCTCGATGATGGGGGCGGCCTTCTGGTCGCGCAGGGCGTAGTAGAGCCGCGGCATGATGGGAAAGTGGAAGGCCATGTGGCATTCAGGCTCTTCAGCTGTCCCGAAGTACTCCACCACCTCGTTGGGCGGCTGGTTGGCCTCGGCGATGATGACGCGGCCGGGGTAGCTTTCATCCACCATCGCCCGCAGCTTGCGCAGGAAATCGTGTGTTGCCGGCAGGTTCTCGCAGTTGGTCCCCTCCTCTTCGAAGAGGTAGGGAATGGCGTCGGCGCGGAAGCCGTCAATGCCCTGGTCCAGCCAGAAGCGGACCACGTCAAAAAGCGCTTCGATGACCCTGGGGTTTTCGAAGTTGAGGTCAGGCTGGTGGCTGAAGAACCGGTGCCAGAAGAACTGCCGGCGGATGGGATCGAAGGTCCAGTTGGATTCTTCCGTGTCCACGAAGATGATGCGGGCGTCCTGGTACTTCTCGTCAGTGTCGCTCCACACGTAGAAGTCACCGAAGGGGCCCTCGGGGTCCTTCCGTGATTCCTGGAACCAGGGGTGCTGGTCCGAGGTGTGGTTCAACGGCAGGTCGATGATCACGCGGACGCCGCGGGCGTGGGCCTCGGCCACCAGCCGCTTGAAGTCGCTGATGGTGCCGAATTCATCCAGCACGGAGTTATAGTCCGAGATGTCGTAGCCACCGTCGCGCAGCGGGGACTGGAAGAACGGGGGCAGCCACAGGCAGTCCACCCCCAGCCACTGCAGATAATCCAGCCTGTCAATCAGGCCCGAGAAATCGCCTGACCCGTCCCCGTTGGCATCCGCAAAGGCCCGGACCAGCACTTCATAAAACACGGCTTTCCGATACCACAAAGGATCGTGGGCCAGGCCCGGGGCGTTTAGCTCAAACGTGCTTTTAGGGGTGAAATGCTGACCGGAACTCTGCGGATTAAAACTCACTGATGCAATCTCCTCACGCTCAGAATGTGTGCGGGTTCGACGTGCGCGTCCAGGCGGACGTAATTGTATTCGCCCCATTCCCAGGATTCCCCGGAGATGAGGTCATCCACCGTGAACGCTCCGTTCGGCAACAGATCTTCGGGGTCCAGTTCCAAGGCCGCCAGGTCCAGCGACACGGTGCTTTCCCTGGTTCCGTGCGGATCCACGTTCACCACCACGATGATGGTGTCCTTGGTGCCGTCCGGGAGGGTCTTGTGCTTGGAGTACACCACGGTGGCGTCGTCCGTACTGTGGTGGATGGTGAGGTTCTGCAGGTCCTGCAGCGCAGGGTGGGCGTGCCTGATGCTGTTCAGCCGGGTCAGGTACGGGGCCAGGCTGCGGCCCGATTCCGCGGCGGCGTCCCAGTCGCGTGCCTTGTACTCGAACTTTTCGTTGTCGATGTATTCCTCCGCGCCCGGCCGGGCTACGTGTTCATACAGTTCGAAGCCGGCATACACGCCCCACAGCGGGCTGGCAGTGGAGGCCAGCGCCGCCCGGATCTTGAAGGCCGCCGGGCCGCCGAACTGGAGGTACTCGGTCAGGATGTCCGGGGTGTTGACGAAGAAGTTGGGGCGGAAGAACGCCGCCGACTCGTGGCTGACTTCGTTGAAGTAGGATTCCAGCTCCTTCTTGGTGTTCCGCCACGTGAAGTAGGTGTATGACTGCTGGAACCCGGCCCGGCCCAGCGCGTGCATCATCGCCGGGCGGGTAAAGGCCTCGGCGAGGAACACCACACCGGGAGTCTTCTTGTTTACCTGGGCGATCAGCCATTCCCAGAACCAGACCGGCTTGGTGTGGGGGTTGTCCACGCGGAAGATCTTGACGCCGTGGCTGACCCAGAGCTGGACCACCCGCAGGATTTCCTTGGCCAGGCCCTCGGGATCATTATCGAAATTCAGGGGGAAGATGTCCTGGTATTTCTTGGGCGGGTTTTCGGCATAGGCGATGCTGCCGTCAACGCGCGTGGTGAACCATTCGGGGTGCGCTTGAACCCAGGGGTGGTCCGGTGCGGCCTGCAGTGCCAGGTCCAGCGCCACTTCCAACCCCAGCTCGTTGGCCCTGGCCACGAAGGCATCGAAGTCCTCGAACGTGCCCAGGTCCGGGTGGATGGCGTCGTGGCCGCCCTCCTTCGCGCCGATGGCCCAGGGCGAGCCGGGGTCGTGCGGGCCGGCGATCAGGGTGTTGTTGGGGCCCTTGCGGTGCTGCACGCCGATGGGGTGGATCGGCGGCATGTACAGCACGTCGAAGCCCATTGCCGCCACCGCGTCCAACCGCTTGGCGGCCGTGCGGAAGTTACCCGAGGTCCATGCCCCTGTGTGGTGGTCCCGGACGGCACCTTCGGAGCGGGGGAAGAATTCGTACCATGCGCCGCGGCCGGCGAGATCGCGCTCCACCAGGAGCGGGTACTGCTCCGACTCCGTGACCAGTTCACGGATGGGCTGGCGCTCCACCACGGCGGCGACGTCGGCGCTGAACCCTCCGGCCAGGCGCTCTTCCGCCGCGAGGGCCGTGTTGCCCAGGGTGGAAGCAGCCATGCGCAGGGTGCGCCGGTCCGAGGCACTGCGGGAGACGTCGTCGGCCGCTTCAGACAGGAGCGCCTCGCCTTCGGCGAGCATCAGCTCCACGTCGATGCCCGCGGCCACCTTGACTTCGGCGTTGTGGTGCCAGGTTCCGTAGCGGTCGTGCCAGGCTTCAATGAAGAAGGTCCAGTTTCCTACGGCCGACGGCGTGAGGACGCCTTCCCAGCGGTCCGTCCCGAGTCCGCGTTCCCCGCGCGGCGGCGCCAGCCTGACGCGCTGCCGTTCCTTCCCGCGGGGATCCAGGAGGACGGCGCTGACGCCGAGCTGGTCATGCCCCTCTCGGAATGCGGTGGCGCCCACCACTATTCCCTCGCCGGGCAAGGCCTTGGCGGGGTACTTTCCCCCCTCAACCACCGGCTGGACGGCAGTGATCGGAAAACGGCCAAACCTGAGCCCGTCGGTGATTTTGCCTTTCGGCTTTTTCTTTGAAGCGGCGGTGGTTCCTGAGTTAGTCGTCACATGCTCGACGTTAGCGAGAAATGATCCAGATAGCTAAGCCTGCCCAACTTTTTAACAACACGATTCGTCTTATCCACGGCGTCAACTGTCATTTACCTAAAAGAAAGCCAAACCTTGTTCCCGCCGCTGATCTTGTCGGTTAGTGTGGCGCAGGTGAAGGCAATCCGCAGATTTACCGTCAGAACTGTCCTCCCCGAGCCGATCCGGCCTTTGGTCCGTTTGGCCACCAACCTGCGCTGGTCCTGGCACCGGCCCACCCGGGAACTTTTCGCCAGCCTGAACCCCAGGAAATGGGAGGAAAGCGAGCAGGATCCCGTCAGCTTCCTGGGACGGGTCAGCCGCGAAGAGTTCCAGGCGCTGGCCGCGGACCAGTCCGTCGTACAGCGCGTCAGGGCTGCCGCCGAGGACCTGGACCGGTACCTCGACGAACCACGCTGGTACCAAAGCCTGGGCGACGGCGCCCCGGCCGCCATCGCGTACTTCTCCCCCGAGTTTGGCATCACCGAAGTCCTGCCGCAGTACTCCGGCGGCCTGGGAATCCTGGCCGGCGACCACCTCAAGGCAGCCTCGGACCTGGGCGTGCCCCTGATCGGCGTGGGCCTCCTGTACCAGGCCGGCTACTTCAAGCAGTCCCTCTCCCGGGACGCCTGGCAGCAGGAAACGTACCCGGTCCTGGACCCGGACGGCCTGCCCCTCACCCTGCTCCGGGAGCCGTCCGCCGACGGTAACGGACGGCCCCTGCACGTCACCCTGCCCCTGCCCAACGGCCGCCGGCTCCTGGCACACATCTGGCGTGCCGACGTCGGACGCGTTCCGCTGCTTCTCCTGGACTCCAACGTTCCGGGCAACGACGACGCCGCCCGCGGCGTCACCGACCGGCTGTACGGCGGCGGCGGCGACCACCGGCTGCAGCAGGAACTCCTCCTGGGCATGGGAGGCGTCAAAGCACTGCGCGCCTACCAGCAGCTCACAGGGACACCGGCCCCGGAAGTCTTCCACACCAACGAGGGCCATGCCGGTTTCCTCGGTATCGAGCGGATCCAGGAGCTGATGTCCGGTGAAGCCGCCCTGACGTTCGACGAGGCGCTGGCCGCTGGCCGGGCCTCCACGGTCTTCACCACCCACACCCCCGTCCCTGCCGGTATCGACCGGTTCGAGATCTCCCAGATCCAGCACTTCTTCCAGGCCGGGCTGGCGCCCGCCGTGCCCGTGGACCGGATCCTGGAGCTTGGCCGCGAAAACTACGCCGACGGCAACCCGTCAGTGTTCAACATGGCCGTGATGGGACTCCGGCTCGCCCAGCGGGCCAACGGCGTGGCCAAACTGCACGGCGAAGTGTCCCGCGGAATGTTCTCCGCGCTGTGGCCGGGCTTTGACCACTCCGAGGTCCCCATCACGTCGGTCACCAACGGCGTGCATGTGCCCACCTGGGTTGACGGCCGCATCTCCCAGCTGGCCCGGGACAAGTTCGGCCCCGAGGCAGAGGCCCAGGGCCGCTGGGACCTCGCCTACAATGTCAGCGACGCGGACGTTTGGGCGCTGCGCCGCGAGATGCGTTCGGCCCTGGTGGACGATGTCCGCCGCCGGCTGCGGGCGTCATGGAAGAAGCGCGGTGCCGCGGATGCCGAACTCGGCTGGACCGACAACGTGCTGGACCCCGACGTGCTCACCATCGGGTTTGCCCGCCGCGTCCCCACCTACAAGCGGCTCACGCTGATGCTGCGCGAGCCGGACCGGCTCAAGGCGCTGCTGCTGCATCCCGAACACCCCATCCAGCTGGTGATCGCCGGCAAGTCCCACCCGGCCGACGATGCCGGTAAGAAGATGATCCAGGACCTGGTCCGGTTCACCGACGACCCCGATGTCCGCCACCGGATCGCGTTCCTCCCGAACTACGACATCGCCATGGCCAGGACACTGTTCCCCGGCTGCGATGTGTGGCTGAACAACCCGCTGCGTCCCCTGGAAGCCTGCGGCACCTCCGGGATGAAGGCCGCCATCAACGGTTCGCTGAACCTTTCGGTGATGGACGGCTGGTGGGATGAAATGTACGACGGCGAGAACGGCTGGGCGATCCCCACCGCCAACAATGACGCGTCCCCCGAGGAAAGGGACGACATCGAGGCGGCTGCCCTGTACGAGCTGCTGGAGACCCAGGTGGCACCGCGCTTCTACGGCAGCACCGTGTCCGAGAGTGCAGGCGCTGCCGGACCGTCCACCACGGGGAGGGAGCAGGTCCCCACCCACTGGGTATCCATGATCAAGCACACCCTGACGCACCTCGGCCCGGCCGTGTCCGCTGACCGGATGCTTCATGACTACGTCAAGGTCCTGTACCGGCCCGCGGCCGAGGCCGGCCGCCGGGCGGTGGCCGACTCCTACGCGCAGGCACGGTACCTCGCAGCGTGGACTGCCAAGGTGCGGTCCGCATGGCCCCTGCTCCATGTGGAGCATGTGGACTCCGTGGGAGTGTCCGAAGATCCGCAGATCGGGGACACCATGCAGGTGAACGCCTACGTCGCGCTGCACACCCTGACACCGGATGACGTCTCAGTGGAGGTGGCCTACGGGCGCGCTGAGGAAAGCGACACACTCTCCGATGTGACCGTGATGGAGCTGCAGCCCAAGGAGGACCTCGGCAGCGGGCGCCACCTGTTCAGTGGCTCCCTGGTCATTGACCGCTCAGGCCCGTTTGGCTACACGGTCCGCGTCCTGCCCCGGCACGAGGCGCTGGCGTCCAAGGCCGAACTGGGGCTGATCGTCAACGCCTGACGCTGGTCAGAGCAGGACGGCGGTGACTGCCAGGTCGCTGCCAGCGTAGCTCTCGGCATCCTGAAGGACCTCGCAGATGATCCCGAAGGAACGGTCGCCGCGGAATGCCGCGGCGACCTGCCAGATCAGCGTGACCGGGGCGTTGCCGTTTTCGCCGATGCTGTCCGCGAAATCGTGGAGTGAATCGTTCAGGGCGTCCAGGTTCACACCGTAATGCTCGGGGAACTCCAGAACCTCACCGAAGGTTTCCAGGACACCGCGTTTGGTGTCCGCGGCAGGCACCACCAGGCTGCGGCGACCGGCATCGGCCACCTGTTCCAGGAGTTCTTCCATGGTCCAGGTGTCGGCGGAGTAGATTTTCATGCGGGTTTCAGCTGCCTTCTGCAATGAATTTGAACGAGTCGTAATGGTCCTGCGTGTAGTACTTCTCTCCCCCGGCGCCGGTGACGATCCGGCGCGCTCCGCGGTCAGATTCGCCGGGCGTGGGCACCGTGTACTCGCGGTAATAGCCTGAGGCCTGCCGTGGGAGGATCCGCTCAAAGTTGCCGAACGTCTGGTTGTCCTGGCGGTAGGAGTAAGGCCCGCCGTTGCGGATCAGGGTCAGCGTCCTGCGTCCCTCGACCGGTAGTTCGGATTCCCTGATCGCCGGCAGGCCGGACGGGTTGGCGGGAACCGCGGCGCTCTCCGGGCCCTGCCCCGGGGCTGAGCCGGGCGCGTCAGGAACCGGCGCCGCGCTGGAACTCGCTGCCGGCGTCGGACTTCCCGTGATGGCTTCCAGGAGCCCGGGGCCGCCAAACGCGAACAGCGCGATGGCCAGCAGCCCGGTCAGCAACAGGGCAATGGTGGGACGCTTGCGCATAGGTTGTTTCCTTGGCCGCTACGTGCGGTAGATGTTGATCGAGTTCGCCTCAACGAGGTCGGTCTCACCGGACGCCACGCGGCCGCCCTGGCGCAGTTCGTGGAGCGGCGACGTGGTCAGGCGGAGCTCGAACATCCGGCGGGGAGTGCCGTCGTCGTTTGTCACTTCGGGGAGGGTGACTTTCACGTCCGACGCACTGCCGTTGACCACCACGAGGCCTGCAAGCGTGCCGTCGTCCGAGCCAAGCAGCAGTTGCATCACCCGGTGCTGCGGGTCATTCCACCGGTCCATGGACATGGGCTGCCCCGCATGGTCGAACCAATAAAGGTAGGACTGCTCGTCCCGGGCCGGAAAATCGTGCGGCTGGCTGGCCAGGAACTCCTTGCGGAGCCGGATGAAGCGCTTGGTGCTGCGAAGCATCTCGTGGGACTCCGGCGTGCGGGTCCAGTCCAGCCAGGCCAGAGGGTTGTCCTGGCAGTAGGCGTTGTTGTTCCCCTGCTGTGTGCGGGCCAGTTCGTCGCCGCCGGTGATCATAGGGACGCCCAGGGAAATCATCATCGAAGCCATGAGGTTGCGGCGGGACTGGGCCCGCTGGGCCAGGATGTCCTCGTCCTCGGTCCGGCCTTCGAAGCCGTGGTTGTAGCTGCGGTTGTCCCCGTGGCCGTCGCGGTTCTGCTCGCCGTTGGCCTCGTTGTGCTTGCGGTCATACGACACGAGGTCGTTCAGCGTGAAGCCGTCGTGGGCCGTGATCAGGTTCAGCGACGCCAGCCGGGACCGGCCCGATGCTTCGAACAGCGCGGCCGAGCCGGACAGGGCATCGGCCAGCCGGGCCACGGAACCGCCCTGCCCTCCGGAGTCGATGGCCGCACGGTCGGAGAGCCAGAAGGAACGCACACCGTCCCGGAAATGGTCGTTCCAGTCCACCCAGCCGCCCGGGAAACGGCCTGTCTGCCAGCCGCCGTAACCGACGTCCCACGGCTCGGCAATGAGTTTGACGTCCGAGAGCACAGGATCGGCCGCCAGGGCCACGAGGAACGGGTGCCGCGGATCAAACTCATTGTCCGCGTTCCGGCACAGCGTCACGGCAAGGTCAAAGCGGAAGCCGTCAACATGGAACTCGTCCACCCAGTACCTGAGCGAATCGAGGACCAGCTGGACCACCCGGGGCTGGCCGAAGTTCAGGGTGTTGCCGCAGCCGGTGGTGTCCACATACTTCCCGTGGCCATCGGTCCGGTAATAGGTTTCTTCACCCAGGCCGCGGAAGCTGATGGTGGGTCCGTCCGCACCGCCCTCGGCAGTGTGGTTGTACACCACGTCAAGGATCACTTCGAGTCCGGCCGCGTGGAGCAGCTTGACCATTCCCTTGAACTCGTCCTGGACCGCCTGCGGGCCGGCTTCCTGGGCCGCCTTGGTGGCATAGCCGGGGTGCGGTGCGAAGAACGCGGCGGTGTTGTAGCCCCAGTAGTTGGTCAGCCCAAGGTCCTGCAGGTGCAGCTCATCAAGGTGGAAATGTACGGGCAGCAGTTGGACCGAGGTGATGCCCAGGCTCTTGAAATGCTCGATGATGGCCGGGTGTGCCATGCCTGCATACGTCCCGCGCAATGCCTCCGGAACGTCCGGATGCAACATGCTCTGGCCACGCACATGTGCCTCGTAGATGATGGTGTTCCGCCACTGCAGGCGGGGCCGCCGGTCTGTTCCCCAGTCGAAGTCGCCGGCCATCCGGACGCTGGTCAGGAAACCTTCCCGCTCGTCCACCGCCCGGCCGTAAGGGTCCAGCAGCAGCGGCTGCCCGGCGTCGTCATCCAGGTCCGGCATGGGGAAGGACAGTGGCAGCGCTTCCGCCTTGGACGCGGCCCGGAAACCGTAGCGCGATCCATACGGAAAATCTGCCACAATCCCGTGGTGCACGCCGTGGGTGAGGTTGGGCAGCGCCTGGATGTGCCACTCGCCGCCGGGTGCCTTGTAGGCGATTTCCAGGCTCTCGACGCCCGGCGCGTAGACGGCCACGTTTGCGGCGGACGGGGAGCCTGCGCCCGGGCCGGAATCCGGGCGCGGAACGCTGACACCGAGTGGATGGGCCGATGAGGCGTCCATGGTGGAAGCGGTGTCAAAGAGCGGCATAACCATTACGGTCAATGGTAGCCGCCAGCGACTGTCCGGCTGCACTATGGCTTTTGTGACGCTGTGGCCTGCCGGATCCCGGCCGGAACAGCGCCGGATTGCATACTGGAATGAAACGTCGACGTGGAGGTGAACAGTGCGGGTTGCGCTGGCTCAGATCATCAGCGGCCGGGACCTGGCCGCCAACCTGTCCATCCTGGAACAGGAGGTGCACAGGGCCAAGGCCGGTGGCGCGGACCTGGCGGTGTTTCCGGAGGCGACGATGCGGGCATTCGGGCACTCGCTGGTGGACATTGCCGAGCCCTTGGACGGGCCGTGGGCTTCCCGCGTGCGGGAGATTGCGGCGGCGCAGGAGATCGTGGTGGTGGCAGGAATGTTTACGCCCGGCTCCCCCACCGGGCTGGGGTCCGGTTCCGTCTCCAAGGTGCGCAACACCCTGCTGGCAACGGGTCCGGGCGTGGAAACAAGTTACGACAAAGTCCACCTCTTCGACGCCTTCGGGTTCCTCGAATCGGACACCGTGGACCCGGGCACCGAACCCGTCACGTTCGAGGCGGGCGGCCTCACCTTCGGCCTGGCGACCTGCTACGACATCCGGTTTCCGGCCCTGTTTACGGCCAATGCCGAGCGCGGCGCTGAGGTGAACATCGTGTGTGCGTCCTGGGGCTCCGGCCCGGGCAAGGTGGATCAGTGGCAGCTGCTTGGCCGTGCCCGCGCCCTGGATTCCACCACGTACGTCCTCGCCTGCGGGCAGGGAGACCCCGCCACGCAGGGCGTCCAGGCCGGGAACGGCGCACCCACCGGGGTGGGCCATTCCGCCGTCGTCTCCCCCTTTGGTGAGGTGCTGGACGAGCTCGACGGCGCCCCGGGACTGCTGTTCGCCGACCTGGACGCCGCCGTGGTCAGGGAAGCCCGCGCGAAACTTCCAGTACTGGCCAACCGCCGCGACTTCCAGTCCCGACGCTCTCTCACTTAACGCAAATAAAACAACAACCCTCTCTCACTTTCTTGAAGAAAGTGAGAGAGGGTTGTTGGAAAAACCACATCAGGTGAGAGAGCGTCGCAAGGGGTTACTGGGTAGAGCGCTGCCTGGAGATTTCGTACAGCGAGATGCCGACGGCCATGGAGGCGTTGAGCGATTCCATGGCGGAGTCGATGGGAATCGAGACGATCTGGTCGCAGTTTTCGCGGACCAGGCGGCTCAGGCCCTTGCCCTCGGAGCCAACCACGATGCACACCGGCTCGGTGGCCA
The DNA here is from genome assembly GCA_023264815.1 of Arthrobacter sp. Lineage (GTDB taxonomy): Bacteria > Actinomycetota > Actinomycetes > Actinomycetales > Micrococcaceae > Arthrobacter. The sequence continues at coordinate 14,979 of JAHFUZ010000021.1, forward strand.
GGGTGAGGTCCGGCAGGGATACATCGCCCTCCCCGTCCAGCCCGAGGACAAAGATTCCCATGGATTTGAACTGCTTCAGCGCGCTGTTGAGGTTGGCGGCGCGGGCCACCGGCACGCGGACTGCTGCGCCGGCACTGGTCTTCCAGGCCGAGGCCGTGACCCCCACGGAACGGCGTTCCGGGACGATGACGCCATGGCCGCTGAAGGCGGAGACGGAGCGGATGATGGCGCCGAGGTTGCGGGGATCGGTAATGCCGTCCAGCGCCACGAACAGCGGGGCGTTGCCGACGTGGCCCTTCTTCCAGCGCTCCACGGTTTCCTCGGCGAGGTCGTAGGCGTCCTGGTACTCGTACGGCGGGATCTGGAGGACGAGGCCCTGGTGGACGGCGTCGTCGGTCATGCGGTCCAGTTCCGGCTTGCCGGTCTCAAGCAGCGGGATGCCTCGCTCGGCCGCGATCTTCAGGGATTCCTTGACCCGGTCATCCATTTCGATGCGGATGGCGATGTGCAGGGCCTTGGCGGGGATGCCGGCGCGGAGCGCCTCGACCACCGAATTGCGGCCGGTGACGACTTCCTCGGTGGCGCGGCCCTTGGGCCCGCTGCGGGCCGCACCGGCGCTCCGGGCGCCGGTGCCGCGCTTGGCCGCCGACCGCTCGGACAGCTGCTTGGCCTTGTGGGCCTTGTGGTAGACGCGGTCCTCCGCCTTGGGCGTCGGCCCCTTGCCTTCGAGGGCCTTCCGGCCGTGGCCACCGGTTCCGACGGTTGGGCCCTTCTTCGCTTTAACCGATCGGCGACCGTTGTTGGCCATAATGTTCCACCCTTAATTGTGTTGACTAAGTCTGCCTACCAGTCTACTGACCGAAGAAAAATCGGCAGGCCCTGGCCGGAAATCCCGGCGTCAGTCCCGCTGCAGGCTCCACGTGGCGCCGTCGGGACCGTCTTCGACAGCGACGCCGGCCGCCTTCAGCGTGTCCCGGATGGCGTCCGAAGCAGCCCAGTCCTTGGTGGCCCTGGCCTGGGCACGTGCCGCAAGCTGGGCTTCGATCAGCACGTTAAGGGCAGCCGATTCGCGGGCATCCGATGCCGCTCCGGTTGCCACCGCGTTCAGGCCGAGGACCCGGAGCATGTCATGGACCCAGTGCAGAGCCTGGCGCGCGTCCTCCAGCCGCCCTTCCGTCAAGGAGGTATTGCCCGACCGGACAGTTTCGTGCAGCACCGCCAGTGCCTGCGGCACGTTGAGGTCATCATCCATGGCCCGCTCGAAGCCCTCCGGCACCCGGCCGTACGTGGCGACGCTGTAGTTCCGCCCCTCGGACAGGGCCCGGACGGCACGGCTGATGAAACCGTCAACGCGTTCGACGGCGGCGGCAGCCTCCTCAAGCGAGGTGGGACGGTAGTCCAGGACTGAGCGGTAGTGCGCCTGGCCGAGGTAGTACCGGACCACCCGCGGCGAGGCGAGTTCCAGCATCTCGGCGGGGCTGATGGTGTTGCCGATGGACTTGGACATTTTCTCGCCCTGATAGGTGACCATGCCGTTGTGCATCCAGAAGTTCGCGAAGCCGTGCCCTGCTGCCTGGGACTGGGCCATCTCGTTTTCGTGGTGCGGGAAGCGCAGGTCCAACCCGCCGCCGTGGATATCGAACTCCGTGCCGAGGTACTTGGTAACCATGGCGGAGCATTCCAGATGCCAGCCCGGACGGCCGGCACCCCACGGCGAAGCCCAGCTCGCCGTCGTCGGCTCTCCCTCTTTGGAACCCTTCCACAGGGCGAAGTCGCGGGGGTCCTTTTTGCCGCGGGGATCCGCGTCCGGGGCGCCCTGCATATCGTCAATGTTCTGGCGGGTGAGTGACCCGTACTGGTCCCAGGAACGCACATCGAAGTACACGTCGCCGGAATCGTCCAGCGCCGGGTAGGCATGGCCGCGCTCAATCAGCCGCTGGACCAGGGCGTGCATTTCCGGGATGTGGCCGGTAGCGCGAGGCTCGTAGGTGGGCCGGGAGACGCCCAGGGTGTCGTAGGCCTTCAGGAATTCCTGCTCATAGCGGTACGCCAGCGCCCACCATTCCTCCTCGCGGACAGTGTCCGGACCCTGCTCGAAGGAGGGTTCGAAGGATTCGGCGGACTTGATGAGGATCTTGTCGTCGATGTCCGTGACGTTGCGGACCGAGGTAACACGCAGGCCGCGGTATTCAAGCCAGCGGGTGAGCTGGTCGAAGGCGATGGCTGAGCGGATGTGGCCCACATGCGGCATGCCCTGCACCGTGGCGCCGCAGTAGTACAGACTGACCTTTCCCGGGACAAGGGGAACGAAGTCACGGACTTCGGCGGATGCGGTGTCGTAAAAACGGAGGCTCACCGATCCAGATTAGCCGATGCCGCCCGGTTGACTGGGATACACGAGCGCGGTGGCAATGGCGGAAATGCCTTCACTCCGGCCGGTGAAACCCAGGCCGTCGCTGGTGGTGGCCGTGACGCTGACCGGTGCGTTCGCCGCCGCGCTCAGGACGTCCTGGGACTCCAGGCGCCGCGGCCCGAACTTGGGCCGGTTGGCCACAAACTGCACGGCGACGTTGCCGATCTCAAACCCTGCCGCCCGGACGATCCGTGCTGCCTCGGCCAGGAGTGTGGTCCCGGATGCCCCGGCGAACTCCGGGCGGTCCGTGCCGAAATGGGTGCCGAGGTCCCCGATGCCGGCGGCCGAGAAGAGGGCGTCGGCAGCGGCATGGGCAACGGGATCGCCGTCCGAGTGCCCGGCCAGGCCGCGTTCGCCTTCCCAGAGCAGCCCGCCCAGCCACAGCGGGCGGGGGTGGTCCTCGGAGGCGTACGCGTGGACATCCAGTCCGATGCCGGTGCGGGGAAGGATCATCCTGGCGTCACTCATGCTTAGCCCTCCACCCAACGGATGCCCAGCGGGCCTTCCAGCAGTCCTTCGGCGATGATCAGGTCCAGGGGTGTGGTGATCTTCAGCGACTGGGTTGAGCCGTGGACCGCGTGCACGGGAACTCCGAGCAGTTCCACCAGCATGGCGTCATCGGTGACCGCAGCCGCCTGTTTGTCGCCGAAGCCTTCCGCAGCCTGGTGGGCCTGGAGCAGCGTGGACAGCCGGAATCCTTGGGGTGTCTGGACCGAGCGCAGTTCTTCCCGCGGGGCAGTCCCGGTGACGAGTTCCGGTGCGATCACGGTGTCGTCACCGCTGGTGCGCGTTACGGTCTTGACGGTATCCACCACAGGCACTGCGGGAATCACGGCGACGGCGCCGGCAGCGAGTGAGTCCACCACGCGGTGGAAGACGGCTTCGGGGGCCAGCGCCCTGGCGGCGTCGTGCACCAGTACCGCTTCGGTGCCGTCGAGCAGGGCACCCAGCGCCGACCGGACGGAGGCGGCCCGGGTGGCGCCGCCGTCGACCGTTGTGAGCAGGGGGATCTGCGCCTCGGGGTTCCCGGCCCGCAGCTCCGCCTCGAAGGACCCGCAGAGTTCCTGGAGGGCGGTATCGCCCGGCGGCAGAGCCACGCAGATTTGACGTGCAACGCCGGCGGCGGCCACGCCGCGGAGGGCATGGGTGAGGATGGTGTCGCTTCCCAAAGGGACCCGCGCCTTGGGCATCCCGTAGCCGAGCCGCTCGCCGGAACCGGCGGCGACAATAACGACGGCGGTGACGGGGCGGGGCAGTCCGTTGTTCATGGCGTCTAGCCTACGTCCCGTCCTGCGGGTCTGCTGGAAGGGACCTTCGTTGAGTGGGCGCCAGCCCCACAAAAAGGGCAAAAAGAAACCCCGGAGGTACTTGAGTACCCCCGGGGATCAATTCTTAGGAAGCCAGAACCTCGTCAAGAACGCTTGCGGCCTTCTCTTCATCGGTCTTCTCAGCCAAGGCAAGTTCCGAAATCAGAATCTGCCGGGCTTTGGCCAGCATGCGCTTCTCACCTGCGGAAAGTCCCCGGTCGTGGTCCCGGCGCCACAGGTCGCGGACAACCTCTGCCACCTTGATGACGTCACCGGAAGCAAGCTTCTCCAGATTTGCCTTGTATCTGCGCGACCAGTTGGTGGGCTCCTCGGTGAACTCGGCACGGAGTACGTCAAATACGTGCTCCAGGCCTTCTTTGCCCACTACGTCCCGGACCCCAACAAGGTCAACGTTCTCTGCTGGAACTTCAATGGTCAGATCACCCTGAGCCACCTTGAGCTTGAGATACATCTTCTCTTCGCCCTTGACGGTGCGCATCTTGATTTCTTCAATTTTGGCTGCACCGTGGTGAGGGTAAACTACTGTCTCGCCGACCTCAAATACCATGTAAACATTCCCCTTTCCCGCAGACCAGTTTATCACGATTAAGGCATATGACTGGCCGGGAACGGGGCGCGGAACCCAGTAAATACGCGGAAAATGCCCCGAATCGACCCCCTTGGACCCCTTGACGGATGCAGATAATAGTGCATGCAGGGTCCGCTGCCAAGGACAGTATGACCAGCCGGAATCCTTGTTTGGGGGCGTTTGGCGCTAGGCTATGGGCTGAATAATGTTTCCACACTCTCAAGGAGTACGTGACGTGCGTTTCACTGCGATGAACCGGGCCCAGAGCGGCAAACTGGCGCTGGCGGCGGGGGCCCTTGCCCTGGGCCTGGCAACGATGACCGGCTGCGGCTACATCAACCCCCAGCAGACCACTCACCAGTACTCCTCCTCCGACGGCATCCGCGCAGACCTCGGCCCGCTCCAGCTGCGGAACATGCTGATCGTTTCCGCTGGCGAGGACAAGCCCGGCCGCCTCATCGGCGCTGTGTACAACTCCTCGTCTAAGGACGTCAAGCTGACGGTCAACGGCGCACAGGGCTCACAGACGCAGGTGCCCGTCAAAGCCAACTCCTACACGCTGCTCAACGGTTCCACCGATGAGGCAATCCTCAGCACCAGCGGCGGCATTGCCGGTTCCCTGGTGGACCTCAAGATCGCCGAGGACGGCACCAACGTCTCCAAGTCAGTCAAGGTGCCCGTTCTGGATGCCACGCTGCCTGAGTACAAGGAATACCTCCCGGCCGGCAGCGAGCCGACAGGTTCCGCGTCACCGACCCCGTCGCCGTCGGCAAGCTCCACGGGCGCAGCCCACTAGGCAGCAGCAGACAGCAAAAAGGAGGGGCTCCCCGTGGGGAGCCCCTCCTTTTGCGTCTGCCTTTGCGTGCCGGACGTTGCCGGCACGGACCTACGGCTCGAACTTGTAGCCGAGGCCGCGGACCGTTACAAGGTAACGCGGCACTGAGGGGTCGGGTTCGATCTTGCCGCGGAGCCGCTTGACGTGGACATCGAGGGTTTTGGTGTCCCCCACGTAATCCGAACCCCACACGCGGTCTATCAGCTGCCCCCGGGTCAGCACGCGACCGGAGTTGCGCAGCAACATTTCCAGCAGCTCGAATTCCTTCAGCGGCAGGAGCACCTGCTCGCCGTCCACGCTGACCACGTGCCGTTCGATGTCCATCCGGACGGGCCCGGCCTGGACCGTCGCAGAGATCAGCTCTTCGGGTTCGCCCTGCCGGCGGAGCACAGCCCGCACGCGGGCCACCAGCTCGCGGGAGGAATACGGCTTGGTGACGTAGTCGTCGGCACCCAGCTCCAGGCCCACCACCTTGTCGATCTCGGAGTCCTTGGCTGTCAGCATGATGACCGGCACACTGGAGCGCTGGCGCAGCTGGCGGCAGACCTCCGTGCCGGACAACCCCGGCAGCTGCAGGTCCAGCAGGACCAGGTCCGCCCCGTTCCGGTCAAACTCGGTGATGGCGTCGAGGCCGTTGTCCACTACCTCGACCTCGAATCCTTCCTTGCCCAGCAAATAGGACAACGGATCGCTGAACGACTCCTCGTCCTCGACAATCAAAATCCTGCTCAAGCGCTGGCTCCTTGCTCATGTACGCCGCGTTCTTTGACACGCTCGGGTACGGCTCGATCGTTGACAACTGAAGTTTCCGGCTCGTCCTGGCTCTCCATCTCGGGAAGCCTGAGGGTGAACGTGGACCCCTGCCCGGGGCGGGACCACAACGTCACCTCGCCGCCGTGGTTCGAGGCAACGTGCTTGACGATGCTCAGGCCCAGGCCGGTGCCGCCGGTGTGGCGCGACCGGGCGGCATCCACCCGGTAGAAACGCTCGAAAACCCGTTCCTGGTCCTCCGGGGTCATCCCCTCGCCCTGGTCCGTAACGGAGACGGCGATGAGTCCGTCCTTCGACCGGACACCCACGCCGACCCTGGTGTTCTCCGGTGAGTAGCGGATGGCGTTGTCGATCAGGTTACGAAGGGCTGTCACCAGCAGGTCCCGGTCGCCATAGACCGTGGCATCCACACGCTCACCCACAACAATCTGGATTTTCTTGCTTTCTGCGGGCAACTGGGAACGGTCCACGGCTTCGGTGATGACAGCGTTGATGTCTACGGCTTTGCCCTCCTGGGATACGCTGGCGCCCTGGAGGCGGGAGAGTTCAATAATGTCCTGCACCAGCGCTGCCAGCCGGCCTGTCTCCTTGTGCATCCGCTTGGCGAACCGGCGGACGGCCTGTTCGTCGTCCGCCGAGGATTCGAGGGCCTCGGCGAGCAGGGATATGGCCCCCACAGGGGTCTTCAGCTCGTGGGATACGTTCGCCACGAAGTCGTTGCGGATCTCCTCGGTGCGGGTGATCTCGGTGCGGTCATCGGCCAGCAGGAGGATATATTCCTCGCCCAGCATGGCCGCACGGACCTGCACGATGATGGTGCCCTGGCCCAGGGGACCGCGCGGAAGCTCGAGCTTCTTCTCCAGGATCACACCATCCCGGCGCACACCGGCCGTCATGTCCAGCAGTTCCTTATGGACCACCGTGTGGCCGCGGACCAGGCCGTAGGCATACGCCGCAGGGTTTGCCCGCACCACGCCGTCCACCGCATCCACCACAACAAAGGCACGGCCGACGACGGCCAGCACCTCGGCTGCGCCTTTCGGCAGGGCGAGCTCGTCCATGTCGACGTCCACCAGTTGGCGCTGCCTTTCGCTGACCCTGAAGGCGAGTACGCCAAAGGTGCCGAGCGCCAGGCCGACCAGCCCGGCGATGACACTCATGAGCATAGGATCCACAACTCCAGCTTATGCTGTGGTTAGCGGCCTGCCGGTGCGTCCGGGGCCGTTCCACGGACGGTTCAGCTAACGTTCATCTACAAGAGACTTTTCGTTCACCGCACGCTGGCAGAGTTACGGGTTGGAGTGCCGAACGGCGACATGAATCCCGTCTGCCATATAGGGGGCGGGATTCCAAAGAAAGGACGCCCCTGTGCGTAAGGTTTTTCAGGAAGAGCTGTCTCACGTCGGCGAGCAGCTGGTCGAGATTTCCAAACTGGTCAGCGAAGCCATGGAGAAGGCCAACACGTCCTTCCAGGTTGCAGACGTTGACCTCGCGGAGGACGTCATTGCCGCGGACGCCCGCATCGATTTCCTGCAGAACAGCCTGGATGAACGCGCCATCGACATCCTCGCCCTGCAGGGTCCGGTAGCCAGCGACCTCCGGATGATCGTTGGCTCCCTCCGGATGAGCGCCTCCCTGGAGCGGATGGGCGACCTCGCCCGGCACATCGCCCAGCTGGCCCGCCTGCGCTTCCCGTCCACGGTGATCCCCGCGGCCATGGCGGACACCTTCAAGAAGATGGCCGAGCAGGACCAGCTGATTGCTGACAAGCTCACCGTGCTCCTGGAAAGCCGGGATCTCGAAGTGGCCCGCGACATCCTCAAGGCCAACGCCATCATCGACGACCTTCACCTGAGCGTGTTCAAGGCCATCGCTTCCCCGGACTGGGCCGAGTCGCCCGCCACCACCGTGGACGTTGCCCTCGCGAGCCGCTACTTCGAACGCTTCGCCGACCACGGCGTCTCCGTGGCACGCAAGGTCACCTACCTGGTGACCGGCGAATGGCAGCCGCAGGGCCTCTAGCCCCACTTTCACCGCGAACGACGGCGGGCCGGTCACCTGAGGTGACCGGCCCGCCGTCGTTATTGCTGCTTTTGCCTATTTCTTGCCCTGGTTGGCAACGGCCAGGATGGCCTCTGCTGCGGCGTCCGGGTCAAGGTAGGTGCCGCCCGGCTTGATGGGCTGGAAGTCCTCGTCCAGGTCGTACACCAGCGGGATGCCCGTGGGGATGTTCAGGCTGGCGATGGCGTCGTCGCTGATGCCGTCAAGGTGCTTGACCAGCGCGCGCAGGGAGTTGCCGTGGGCAGTGACCAGGACGGTCTTGCCGGCCTTCAGGTCTGCCTTGATGTCCGACTCCCAGTACGGCAGCAGGCGGACCAGGACGTCCTTGAGGCACTCGGTACGCGGCAGGGCGTCGCCGAGGTCCGCGTAGCGGGGGTCATGGGCCTGGGAGAACTCGCTGTCGTCGGACAGGGGCGGCGGCGGGGTGTCGTAGCTGCGACGCCATTCCATGAACTGCTCTTCGCCGAACTCGGCCAGGGTCTGCGCCTTGTCCTTGCCCTGCAGGGCGCCGTAGTGGCGCTCGTTCAGGCGCCAGTCGCGCTTGACCGGGATCCAGCCGCGGTCTGCCTTGTCCAGTGTGATGTTCGCCGTGTTGATGGCGCGCTTGAGCAGTGACGTGTACAGGACATCGGGGAGGACGTTGTTTTCCACCAGGAGCTCACCGCCGCGGGCCGCTTCCGCGCGGCCCTGGTCGTTGAGGTCAACATCCACCCAGCCGGTGAACAGGTTCTTGGCGTTCCATTCGCTGTGGCCGTGGCGCAGCAGAATCAGCTTGTAAGTCATGATTTTTATCCTAGCCGAGGCCGCGCCGGAGCCCACTTTGCGTTACAGGGATAGGGTTGGGCCGTGGTGCAAAAGGCTGAACGGGTGAGCTCTCCCCATCATCGCAGCGGCAAGCCGGTAGGAAACGTCACCCGCGGCACCACCAACCCCAACCGGATGCGCCGCGTGGACCGCTGGCTGACCGGCCCGCAGGCCTGGCGCCTGCGCGCTGCCACCGACCCCCTCGTGGTTGACCTTGGCTACGGCGCAACGCCGGCCACCGCCGTCGAACTCTTTGAACGCCTCCGCGGCACCCGGCCGGACGTGCGGATGTACGGCGTGGAGATCGAACCGGAACGTGTGCGGGCGGCCAAGGCGCTGGAGCAGCCGGGCCTGAGCTTCCAAGTGGGCGGCTTCGAGTTGGCCCTGCCCGGGCGCCCGGTGCTGGTGCGTGCCTTTAACGTCCTGAGGCAGTACGAAGAGGCAGACGTGGCAGGGATCTGGCGGCTGGTCCAGGGCCGGCTCTCCCCCGGCGGGCTTTTCATCGACGGGACCTGCGATGAGATTGGCCGGCGCGTAACCTGGATTGCCCTCGATGACCAGCGGCCGCTGTCCCTGAGCATGTCCGTGCGGTTCGGCAGTTTTGACCTGCCCTCAGACCTTGCCGAGCGCCTGCCCAAGGCCCTCATCCACCGCAACGTCCCCGGCGAACCGGTGCACCGGCTGATGCAGGCCATGGACCGCGCCTGGCTGGAGTCGGCGGCGCTGGCATCATTCGGTAACCGGCAGCGCTGGCAAGCAATGTGCAAGGCACTGCGCGACGGCGGGTGGCCGGTCCAGGACGGGCCGGCGCGGTGGCGCCTGGGCGAACTAACGGTGGACTGGGAGGCGGTGGCGCCGGGAGGTCACCAGGGACCGTAAGGTCCGGTGTTGCGGCTGCCGCCGCGGCCCGCGTCCTTGACGGCGGGACGGACGTCGGCGAGGTAGACCGAGGCCGCCACCACTGCGGCCAGGCCGAACAGGCCGATGGTGCCGAAGATGCCGCCGCTGCTGAACAGCGAAATGGTGCCGATCAGGGTGGCACCGCCGGTCAGCGCCAGCCAAAACGTCTTGGTGCGCTTGCCGGTGGCTTCAAAGGCGGCGGACTTGTGCCGGACGCAGTCAAGCAGCGCCCACACTTCAAGTCCGAGCGCCACCAGGGCAAGGATAAAAAACACTGCCTGCTCAACAGGCCGAATAATCAGTTCACCGTCCACCGTCCAAGCCTAGCCGCCCAGCGAGTCCAGCGCCTGTTTCAAATCGGCCCAGAGGTCTTCAACATTCTCAATGCCGACGCTCAGGCGCACCAGGTTCTCCGGAACGCTCAGCGGTTCGGCGGCGTGCCGCCGGCGCCGTTCGATCAGTGACTCCACGCCGCCCAGTGAGGTGGCAGGGAGCCACAACTTCAGGGCGCGCACGAGCTTGTCCGCCGCGCCGGCCCCGTCAAGGCCGGCGGCCGGCGCGATCTGCACGCACACGATTGATCCGAAACCTGTCATCTGCGACTTCGCCCGTTCGTGGCCGGGGTCGGCGGGAAGTCCGGGGAAGCGGATGCTCTCGATGAGGGGATGCGCGCTGAGGCGTTCCGCCAGGACCGCGGCGGACGCCTGGGACCGTTCCACGCGCAGGGCCAAGGTCCGGAGCCCCCGCAGTGCCAGCCAGGCTTCGAAGGGACCCGCGATGCCGCCGTGGATGGTGCGGTGGTGCAGGAGCGCCGCCCGGATGTCCGGGTTCGGGGTCACCAGGGCGCCGAGGACAACGTCGGAATGGCCGGCCAGGTACTTGGTCACCGAATGCAGCACGACGTCGGAGCCCAGGGACAGGGGCTGCTGGACCAGCGGGGTGGAAAAGGTGTTGTCCGTGACCACGATGGCGCCCACGGCGTGGGCCGCGGCCGTCAGTTCGCGGATGTCGGCGATACCGAGCATGGGGTTGGTGGGGCTTTCCAGCCACAGCATCCTGGCCGCCTTGGCGTCGGGTCCCTGCGGGGCAAGCTGTTCCTTGACCGCGTCCGTGTCCGCGATGTCCACCGTCCGGAGTTCCAGGAATCCCTTCTGCGCCAGCTCTGCAGCCATCACCAGCGACCCCGCGTAGCTGTGCGAGGGCATGACCAGGACCCCACCGGCGGGCAGGAGCGAGAGGGCAGAACTGACGGCGGCAAGCCCCGACGCGTACAGCAGCCCGGGAAGCGCGGATCCTTCCAGCCGGCCGAGGGCCTCCTCGAAGGGATCCCAGGTAGGGTTCGCGTACCGGCCGTAGCCGCGGTCTCCGTCCGACAGGGCCCCCGTCCCGAAATACGTGGACGACAGCACGAGGGGCGGGTTGACCGGTTCGTCATGCCCGCGCGGGGGCCGGCCGGCGGCAACCACCACGGTTTCGGCGGACAGGGACGCTGCGTGGTGTTCCGTGAGACTCATGAGTGAAAGCGTACTTCGACGCCCGCAGGCCCCTGAAGTCGGTAGGCTGGGACAGTGACCACCACCAACAGTCCTGGACTTTTCATCGCCTTTGAGGGCGGTGACGGCGCCGGCAAGTCCACGCAGGCTTCCCTGCTGGCCGATGCCATGGAGGCTCGCGGCCTGACAGTCCTGCGGACCCGGGAACCAGGCGGAACACCCATCGGTGAAAAGCTGCGCTCACTGGTCCTTGACCACGGCCACGGCCACATCGACGCCCACACCGAGGCCCTCATCTTTGCGGCTTCGCGGGCAGCCCACGCCAGCCAGGTGATTCGGCCGGCACTGGAGCGCGGGGACGTTGTCCTGACAGACCGCTACATCGATTCGTCCGTGGCATACCAGGGGGCCGGCCGGGACCTGGGCACCGACGTTGTCCGCACGCTCAACGAATGGGCCACTTCCGGGCTGCAGCCGGATCTGACAGTGCTGCTGGATGTTGACCCAGCCGATGGCCGCCGCCGCCGCACCGCCGGTGATGCTGCCGAAGACCGGCTGGAGTCCGAAGCTGACGAGTTCCACACCACCATTCGCGAGGCATTCCTGAAGCTGGCGGCCACCCGCCCGGACACTTACCTCGTGCTGCCCGCGCACCTGCCCGTCCACGAGCTCGCCGCGCAGATCCTGAGCCGCACCGATTCCCTGCTCGCGACTGCCCGGGGTGCCGCATGACGGTATGGGATGACCTTCAGGGCCAGCCCGCCGTCGTCCACCAGCTCCGGCAGGCGACGCTGGGTGAGGGACTCACCCATGCGTGGCTGTTTACCGGCCCGCCCGGGTCCGGGCGGTCCAACGCGGCGAAGGCGTTCGCGGCCGCCCTCAACTGCGACCAGGAGGACGTGGCACGGCGGGGCTGCGGCGAGTGCCCCGCCTGCCTGACGATCCTTGGCGAGACACATTCGGATGTGACGTTCGTCCGGACCGAGAAGGTCACCATCACCATTGATGAGGCCCGCGACCTGGTGTCCTCGGCGGGGAACCGGCCGTCCTCCGGACGGTGGCGGATCATCGTCGTCGAAGACGCCGACCGCATGGCCGAACGCACCACGAACGTCCTGCTGAAGGCGATCGAGGAACCAACACCGCGGACCATCTGGATGCTGTGCGCGCCGTCGCCCGCCGATGTCCTGGTGACCATCCGGTCCCGCTGCCGGGCCGTAGCCCTGCGCCTGCCCCCGGCCGCCGATGTGGCCGCACTACTGGTAAAGCGCGACGGCGTGGAACCTGGCCTCGCCGAATGCGCGGCCCGCGCGGCCCAAAGCCATGTGGGCATCGCCCGCCGCCTGGCCCGGGACCCCGAGGCGCGCGAACGCCGCCTGGAAACCGTGCGGTTCCCGCTGGGACTGCGCGGGGTCACCGCGGCGGTGATGATGGCGGACAAGCTCGTGAAGATCGCCACCGCAGAGGCGAACAGTTCCAATGAAGAGCGCGACGCCGCCGAGAAGGCTGCGCTGCTGGCCACCCTGGGAGCCCCGGAGTCCGGCACGCTGCCGCCGGCCATGAGGAGCCAGATCAGGCAACTGGAGGACGACCAGAAACGCCGGGCGAAGCGGTCCATCACCGATTCCCTGGACCGGACCCTCACCGACCTGCTCTCGTTTTACCGGGACGTGCTGATTATCCAGCTGGGGAACAGCGTGGAGCTGGTGAACGTTGAACTCAGGAGTGAGCTGGAGGAATTCGCCGGCCGCTCCGCCCCCGAGACCACGCTCGCCCGCATGGACGCCATCAACAAAGCCCGTCAGCGCATCACCACCACCAACGTTGCCCCGCTGTTGACCATTGAGTCCATGGCTGCCAGCCTGATCTAGCCCTTCTAGGAGACCCTCGAATGACTGCCCGCCCCCTGCCTGCACGCCGCCGATCCCTGGTGATTGGCCTGCGGGCTGCCGGCGCCCTGGTCCTGTCCGTGACGCTGGCATCGTGCAGCCTCTTAGGCGGTGACGAACCGGATGCAGCTCCCTCCACGGCCAAGGCGGATGCCTCCATTGTGGCTTCCGCACCTGCCGGACTGGACTCCTACTACTCCCAGGAAGTGGTGTGGGAGCCGTGCGAAAACGGCTTCCAGTGCACCAAGGTGACCGTGCCGATGGACTACGCGAATCCTGACGGGGACAAGATCCAGCTCGCCGCGCTGCGGGCCCCCAGCGCCGGTAAGAAGCAGGGAAGCCTGCTGGTCAATCCCGGCGGACCCGGCGGCTCCGGCTACGACTTCGTCAAGGACGCCGCAGGAACCCACTTCTCGCAGTCCGTCAAGGCCAACTACGACCTTGTGGGCTTTGATCCGCGCGGCGTCAAGCGTTCCGCTCCCGTGACGTGTATGACGGACGCCGAACGGGACGCTGCCCGGGCCAAGATTTATGACTACGGGACCGATGCGGGGATCGCCGCGGTGCTGGCTGACAACAAGGCCATCGCGGCGCAGTGCGCGGCTCAGACGGGCCCGTCCCTCGGCCATATCGATACCGTCAGCGCCGCCAAGGACCTGGACATCCTGCGGGCCGTGGTTAACGACGCCAAGCTCAATTACCTGGGCTATTCCTACGGCACGTTCCTGGGGTCAACCTACGCCTCCCTGTTCCCGGACAACGTGGGCCGGATGGTTCTTGACGGTGCCCTTGACCCCTCCATCAGCAACGAAGAGCTGACGATGGGTCAGGCGGTTGCCTTCGAGAAGGCCATCCGCGCCTATGTGGCTGATTGCCTCCAGGAAAATGGCTGCCCCCTCTCCGGCGGGGTGGACAGCGGGGTGCAGCAGATCCGCGGCCTCATCAACTCAATCCAGGAGACACCGCGGGTGGCGAAGGACGGGCGCACCGTGAACGCCACTATGTTTGTCAGCGGCCTCATCACACCGCTCTACAACGACCAGAGCTGGCCGGCCCTGACCCAGGCCCTGGCAGCCGCTGCGACCGGTGACGTGAGCCTGATGCTCCGCCTGGCCGATCTTGGTGCCGACCGGGGGGCCAACGGCAAATACACGTCGAACTCCACTTTCGCGTTCGGCGCCATCAACTGCCTGGACTACCCGATGGTGTCCGACACCGCCGCCATGCGGGCCGAAGAGCAACGGCTGCGGCAGGCCTCCCCCACGCTTGGCTACTTCTTCGCCTACGGCGGAACCAACTGCGTGGACTGGCCTTACAAAAATGTCCGAACCCCCGCGCCGGTGGAATACACCGGGGACGCCCCCATCGTTGTCATCGGAACCACCGGAGACCCGGCAACCCCGGTGGAATGGGCCGCGTCCCTGCGCAAGCAGCTGGGCAACGCCTCGCTGATGACCTGGCAGGGTGAGGGCCACACAGCGTATGGCCGGGCGAACAGCTGCCTCGAGGACTCGGTGGACAGCTACCTCGTCGAGGGCAAGGTGCCGGCCGACAACACGGTGTGCTGAAGGCCTCCGCGTCCCATTTTGACCCGGACGGCGGGACTCTATTACAGTTGACTCTTGCATGAACCGCCCGGTTTCGCCGGGAGATTCCATGCGGTGCTTCCTTAGCTCAGTCGGTAGAGCGTTTCACTCGTAATGAAAAGGTCATCAGTTCGATTCTGATAGGAAGCTCGGGATAAACCCCGGACTGCCCCTGGCTTCAGGGGTTTCCGGGGTTTTTCGCTGGTTAAGCAGTGCCTGCGCATCTCCCGCACCGGAACCGGAAGGTAGCTCGCCGGCATCGCAGGCCACCACCTGTCGGGACCCAGAGCCAGCTGGACAACAACCCAACGGCCGGGGCTGACATCGGAGGGTGCGGCGAATATAAGGACTTCGGAGGCCCAGGGTTCGCCAGGGGCATTGACGGCCCGCCAACCTTTCTGCGGAAAATCATCCCGTGTCCTTCTGGGCATCATGTCATCCTGAGCCAAGCGGCCACTGACGATTTCCTCCCAGCTGGTTCCTACGTGTTCCAGCGCGTAACGGGTAACGTCCCAACTACCCAGCTGGATTAATTGCGCCCCGACTCAGCGGTGATGGGTCCCCATGGAAGGTATGGCAAACCCCGTTACATGCCGCCGGTTACCGCCGCGTATCTGCGCGGTAAAAAGCGAGTACAACCTACTCGTGTGCCCATGCTTCCCTGCACCGTATAGTCCTTTGCATGTCCTGGGGGACGTTGATCAATACATCGGCGCTCAGGGGGAATCATGGACGGCAAAACCTTACCGCTGCTGGATTCGGCAGCTCTGGAACGGCTCCGCGACGAAGTGGACGACACCGAAGACATCTGGAAGGTCTTTGTGCGGAACTTCATCAGGATGCTCCCCGACCGGGCTGAAAAAGTCCGCCTGACGCTGACCACGGGAGATCTGCCCGGCGCACTGGACGCGGTACTCAGCCTCAAGTCATCGAGCCAGATGGTCGGAGCAGAACGCCTCGCAGAATTCGCCACCGACCTCGAGAGATCCCTCCGCGTTGACACCCACTACGCAGAGCCCGCCAGGCTGCTCCCGCAACTGGCCGCCGAGAACCTCGCGAAGATCACACGGTGCGGCCGGCAGACCCAGGACCTGCTCCTGAAGTACGTCGCCTGACGCGTTCGACGGCGTTGCGGGAGTGACGGGATTTACGCCTGTGACGACGCGGGGTCGCCTCGCAGGACGAACGAAAAACCTTCCCTGATCCCTCAGAAGTGGAGCCGGGGCTCCGCATCAGGACTCAGCCGCCCGGCACCACAAGGTCGATGGGCGGAGCCTGCGCCGGTCCCCCGCACTGTGCCGAGCCACCTACCCGCTTCCACTCCAGGTCCGCCTCCTTCTCAGCGAGAACCTCGCCCGATGCCGTGAGCGCTTTGGCGGTGACGTGGTCCGGGGAGCTCATATTGACGGCAAACCGCCATGTGTCGGCATCGATCCGTTCAGCGTAAAACGGCGCCATGGTGGGCGGAGGGCCAGGAGTCACCGGAGCAGTGGGACCCACTGGCAAAGTCTCCACAACCCGCGGCGCCGCTGTCCCAGGTGCCGGGCGCAGTTCTGAACACTCGCCTCCAGCACACAGCTGAACGGCAGCAACCCGGGTAACGTCGCCGGTCAGTTCAACCGTCACGGTATTGATCCACCCCATCGCCGGGCACGCGTTGGAGCAACCGGTCACTGGCACACAGAGCGCCAACAGCAGGACCGCCGGCCGGACAACGAGCCCCCACACTCTTCCCATGCGGACAGTCTAGGCTCTGCTCGCACCCCGCAGTCCATAAGACGCCCCTATGATGGCGTGCATGGACCACAAGGCCCTCACGGCCATCGCGCTGGAACTCTACGCCCTGCCATTCGACGAATTCATGGCGGCACGGACCGCTGCGGCCAAGGCCTCCGGCGGGTCCGGGAAGGAGCTCCCTGCCGCCGTCAAAAGCCTGCCCAAGCCGTCGGTAGCGGCCTGGGCCGTAAACATGCTGGCGGTGCATGAGCCGGAAATCGTCGCCGGCCTCGCCGGCCTCGGCCGCCGGATGCGCGGGGCCCAGGCGTCCCTGGACGCCGCCGCCCTCCGGGAAATGGCGCGGGAACGCCGCACCCTGCTGGCGGATGCCGTGGACACCGCCCGCTCTGTGGCGGAACGCCACGGGCGCGCCATCAGCGCCACCATAGCGTCCGACGTCGAGCGGACCCTCGGCGCCCTGGTGGCGGACGAAGGTGCCGCTGCGGCCGTCCAGAGTGGGCTGCTGGTCCAGACACTGTCCGCCGACGGTGTGGACGTGGTGGACCTCGACGGCGCCGTGGCGGTCCCCGGAGCCTTGCCGGCGCCCCGCGCCTCCACGCAGCGGACTTCCCCTCCGCCCAGCGCCGCCGTACCTGCGCTGGACCAACAGGGGCCGAAAGAACAGGGGCGAGGCGGACAACGGACGACGCCGACGGCAGGCACCGCCCCACAGCGTCCGGTCCAGCCGCGCCTTAGGGCTGTCCGGGAGACTCCACGGCCGCCGTCGCCGTCCGCATGGGAAAAGGCCAAAGCCGCCCTCGCCGCGGCCCAGGACGCCGCGGCGGAAGCTGTGCGTCTCGCCGCCGAACGGCAGGACCGGCTGGAGGAGTCAGAGGTTGAGGTTGCGGAGCTGATCCGCGAAACCCGGGAGCTCCGGGCGCGCCTGAAGGCCGCTGAGGAGAAGTTGGACAGTGCCCGGAAACAGCAGGCCACCGCCGCCGCCGAGACGAAACAGGCGTCCAGGGCGGCCGGGATGGCGCAACGTTCAGCCGTGCTCGCGCAGGAGCGGGTACTCAGGCTGGACAATACATGAGCACGCGAACATGCCGATGGTGATCAGGACTTCCAAGGGGCTGGCCGTACAGCCACAGCTTCGATCCCCTCTGCCGTCATACAGCAAGGGATGGTCACACAACACGCGGGACCGGTGACCCTTAATTGTCAGACCCCGGTTGCACACTGGATTTATGGAAAACCGACTCGCCCACGAATTTCACGTCACGTACTTCGACGCCGACAACGGCCGGATCTGCAGCGAATCCTTCGACTCCCGGACGGAAGCAGAGCGCTTCGCCAGCCGCAACTGCCGCAGCGAGGAATCCTGGGCAGTGATTGACGAAGTTCCTGTGGAACAGGCGCGGATCGCCGCCTGACCCGGTTGGCCCGGCCCAACTGGCTTGACCCCGGCCGGACTAAACCGGCGGACTGACCCTAGCCGGACAGGCTCTCCGGCTGCCCGCCGGCGGCATCCTCCGCGAGGCGCCGTTCGGCGTCGGCCACCTGCTCAAACACTGATTCTGCGCGACGGCGCACTGAGGCAGCCCCCACCGGGACAGGGCCGACGGCGAGCCGGAGCATGGCGGCGGCCTCGGCCGTGGTGGCCAGCGAGTTCCCTGCTTTGGAGAGCGAGCGGTGGACGCCGGCCAGCGCCCCGGGAATGTCCAGCCCATCGCTGGGTGAACGCTTCTGGGCCTCCACGCACACGGCACGGACCCGCTCCAGGAGCCCGGCCAGCTCGTTGGCAACCTCCACCAGTTCGGCGTACAGCTGATCGTCTTCGACGCCCTCAAGAACCTGGTGATATCTGTCAAGGCCCCGGTTGAACCGGTCATGGGCGCGGCGCCAGAGGCCCTTGCCGAGCTCGGCGTCATCCTTGCGCCCCTGGCGGGCGGCAGAAAAGAATCCCACAGACGGACCTACAGGTACTGTCCGGGACCGCGGTCCGGGTCCTCCGGACGGCCCGGTGAGCCCGTGCCGGGGCGCTGGCCGGCCGTAGCCCGCTGCGGTTCGCCGTTCTCCCCGATAACTACTCCCGGTGCGATCATGGTGCCCGGGGGCAGCTGCTTCAGCTGCATCTGCGCCACGGCATGCTCCCGGGCAGCGTGCTGGGCGGCGATGGCCGTCTGGATGCCGTGGAACAGGCCCTCCAGCCACCCCACCAGCTGCGCCTGGGCGATCCGGAGCTCGGCGTCGGACGGCGTGGCGTTTTCCGGGAAGGGGAGGCTGATCCGTTCCAGTTCCTCGACCAGTTCCGGCGCCAGCCCGTCCTCGAGCTCCTTGATGGACCGCTTGTGGATCGCGGCCAGGCGTTCGCGGGCGGCGTTGTCCAGCGGAGCCGACTTTACCTCTTCGAGGAGCTGGCGGATCATGGTGCCGATCCGCATGACTTTGGCCGGTTGGTCCACCAGGTCCTGGAGGTTGCTGCCCTTGGTCTTACCGGAGCCCGGTCCGGCTGCAGCCGGACGCGCTGCGGCGGCATCGGGTCCGGCAGAGGCCGGGGCGGCAGATTCGCCGTTGTCCAGGGTTTTGCCCTCAACAGGGACATCATCGGGCTGAGTGTCTTTCGGATCGCTCATGCGTTCATACTCTCACGCGCCGGCGAGGCCGGGCCCAGTCGATGACAGAGCCCAACGCGAGTGACTGGTTCGCTCAGGCCGGTGCGTGCCGGGCCTCAGCAGCACCGGCCCTGCGGGTTGGAGTTCTGGCGGTCCGTCCGGTCCCGCCAGAACTCACGTTCCGTCAGGGGCGGGTCCGTATGCCCCGTGGCGCGGTGGTACTCCACATATTTCGTATAGGCATCCGCGCCCATGACACCGCCGATGTACCGGGCGAAGCCGCGGAACCCATTTGCCAGGGCGTCCAGGCCGGTGCTCATCAGTGGTGCCGTGCGCTTTCGAAGCGGACGTCGGCCGGCAGTTTGTCCCATTCAGCCATCAGTTCCTTCTCCGCCGGTGTGGGGATCAGCCCTGAGGGCGCGAAGACCTTGGACGCCCGGGCTTTGTCCTCGTTATTCGGGTTGGGCGTTCCCGCCTGGTGGTTGCGGAAGGCCCGGACGGTGGCCAAAACCGCGGTGGCAATGACAATGATGCTCAGCACCACGAAGATGACGGACAGCCAGCCCTGGATGGCCGTGTTGCGGACCACGGCTTCCATGGCGGCCACACTCTTCGCTGAGCCGAACTCGGTCTTGCCGTCCGCGAGTGCTTTGCTGAAGGCCGCGTTGTTGGCAAAGTAGCCCACGGCGGGAGTGGACGAGAAGATCTTCTGGTAGCTGGCGGTAATGGTCACCACCGCGGCAAAGGCCAGCGGCAGGGCAACGATCCACAGGTACTTGAACGTTCCCCGCCGGGCGACGATGGCCAGGCACACAGACAGCGCAATCGCTGCCAGCAACTGGTTGGCGATGCCGAACAGCGGGAAGAGCGTGTTAATGCCGCCCAGCGGGTCCGTCACGCCCATCAGGAGCACCAGGCCCCAGGCGGCCACCATAACGGCCGTGCAGAGCCAGGCGCCGGGGCGCCACGAGTGTTCCTTGAACTTAGGGGCGAAGTTTCCGATGGAATCCTGGAGCATAAAGCGCGCAACCCGGGTGCCGGCGTCGACCGCGGTCAGGATGAACAGCGCCTCGAACATAATGGCGAAGTGGTACCAGAAGGACATCATGGCCGTGCCGCCGATGAACTGCTGCATGATGTGCGCCAGCCCCACCGCGAGGGTGGGCGCGCCGCCGGTGCGGGAGACAATGCTCTCTTCACCCACGTTCCTGGCCGTCTCGGCAAGCATGTCCGGGGCGATGTTCACGCCGGAAAGACCCAGCCCGTTGACCCAGGCGGCGGCCGTTTCCACCGTTCCGCCGGTCAGGGCGGCAGGAGCGTTCATGGCGAAGTAGAGACCCCGGTCAATCGAGATCGCGGCAACGAGGGCCATGATGGCGACGAAGGACTCCATGAGCATTCCGCCGTAGCCGATGTAGCGGGTCTGCCGTTCCTTCTCTACGAGCTTGGGCGTGGTGCCGGAGGAAATCAGGGCGTGGAAGCCGGACAGGGCACCGCACGCGATGGTGACGAACAGGAACGGGAACAGGGCTCCGGGGAAGACCGGCCCGTTGTCCCGGCTGGCGAATTCGCTGAAGGCCGGGACGGTGATTTCCGGGCGGACCACAATGATGGCCAGCGCGAGCATCACAATCACGCCGATCTTCATAAACGTCGAAAGGTAGTCGCGCGGTGCCAGCAGCAGCCAGACCGGAAGGATCGCGGCGATGAAGCCGTAGATGATCAGGGCCCAGGCGATGGTGACCTTGTCCAGGGTGAAGAATGCCGCGCCCCATTCGGTTTCGGCCACGAGGCCGCCGCCGATGATGGCCGCCATCAGCAGGACGAAGCCGATCAGGGAGACTTCCATGACCTTGCCCGGCCGGAGGAAACGCAGGTAAACGCCCATAAAGAGCGCGATGGGGATGGTCATGCCCACCGAGAAGACGCCCCAGGGGCTTTCGGCCAGTGCGTTGACCACCACGAGGGCAAGGATGGCGACAATGATGACCATGATCAGGAGGGTGGCGATCAGCGCGGCGGTTCCGCCGACGACACCGAGTTCCTCACGGGCCATCTGGCCCAGGGACCGTCCGCCGCGGCGCATGGAGAAGAACATGACCACGTAGTCCTGGACGGCGCCGGCCAGCACCACGCCGAGGATGATCCAGATGGTCCCGGGGAGGTATCCCATCTGCGCGGCAAGGATGGGGCCAACCAGGGGGCCCGCGCCGGCGATGGCGGCAAAGTGGTGGCCAAACAGGACATTGCGGTCGGTGCGGACGTAGTCCTTGCCGTCAGCCTTGTACTCGGCAGGCGTGGCGCGCCGGTCGTCCGGCTTGGTGATGTACCGCTCGATCACCTTCGAATAGAAGCGGTACCCGATCAGGTAGGTACACACCGAGGCGAACACGAACCAGATGGCGTTGACGGTCTCGCCGCGGATAATCGCCACCATGAACCAGGCCACACCGCCCAGCAGCGCGATGGCCACCCAGAGGGCAATCTTGCCGGGGGTCCACTTTTTCTCTTCAGCCTCGCGGACAGCGTCATCCACGGCGGTGGGTGGAAGGTCAGGGCTGGCGGTCAGTGGGCCGCCCCGTCTCGCTGAACCTGCCGGTTCCTCAGGCCTGTTGGCCATGTCTCCTCCTTGAGAATTCCTGCTTCGGTATTTTGCTCAACGGCACCCTACCAACGGCGTGCCACAGGGAGTGCGGCTTTAGCTGCCGCGCCGTTTCAGCGTGCGGTGAACGGCGGCTGAGACGCGCTCAGTGACAGACCTCATGCCTCCCACCGTAGGCCCGCCGCCGCCAATGGAAAAGACCCAACCCTGTAACGCCTCCCGGCATCAACGCCGTGCCAGCGCTGGTCAGGTGCCCGTTTCCCGGCGGGATACCGGCAGCTTCGCGCGGGTAAACAGCCATGCCAGCGCGGCGCCGGTGAGCGGCACCGCGAGCAGGAGTGCCGCCAGTTGAAGCCAAGGTACGACGGCGGTCCTCGTCATCCCCGTGGCTGTCACCAGAAGCAGGGCGGGGATGGTCCCGGCCAGGCTTCCCAGCACCGTTCCGAGGCCTGCTGTCATCAGGGCCTGCGAACCGGCGAGCGCCTTCCGCAGCCGCGGGGCGGCGCCCACGCCGGCCAGGGTCACATGGTCCTTCCGTGAGTCCGCCATGGACAGCCCGGTGGTGATCCCGGCGGCACTGAGGGTGATCAGCGCCCCCAAGCCAACGATGGACCAGAGAATCAGGGACGCGTCCCGTTATGCGCCGCGCTCCACGTACATCGACCCGAACCTGTCCGCGTAGATATTTGCGCCGGCCGCCGCCGCAGCCTCCGGGGATACGACGCCGTAGTACTGCACCTCCACAACGGGCTCCAGCACTGCGGCAGCCACATCCGTGCGTCCCGTTTCCTGGTAGCCCTGGAAAGCACCCGTGGCGGCGTTGCCTGGAGCGGGTTTACGCACATCCTGCGCCACCAAGGACACGTGGCCCTCACGTACGAAGGCCGGATTGGTCACCACCATAGGATTTCCCCGACCCGGACGGACCCATCACCGCGACGAACTCACCCGTGCCGATGGTGAGGTCAACCTCGCGCAGCGCGGCAACCGCCGTCGCTCCTTCACCGAACGTCCTGCTGACCTTGGCGAGTTCCAGGACCTGCTGCGGCCCGCGGACGCTCATCGGCGGGTCTCCGCGGTGAGCGGGGCGGCCTCTTCCGTGGGGACCCCGTTGGACGGTTTACGCGCGCTTCCGTGGGCTGAAGCCTGCGCCGCCTGCTGGACCATCCGCGCCTCGCACAGGTCCAGCCAGCGGACCTCCGCCTCGGTCTGGAAGATCAGCGAATCCAGGACCAGCAGCCAGGCCGTATCCGCTGCCCGCTGGGTGGCGGCTGTGTCCCGCCGAGACTTCGTGTAGTCCTGCAGCGCCCGGATGGACGCCACCCGCTGGGCCTGGATGACCGCCTGCACGTCCACGCCGGGCAGGGTCACCGCGAGCGCCAGCTTGATGGCGAGTTCGTTGCGCGGCGGGTTGGCCCGCTCCACCGGAGCGGCAAACCAGCCCCGCACGTCCGCCTTTCCCGCGGCGGTGATGCTGTAGACAACATGGCCTTCGCCGTCGCTGCCATCGTTGCTGACCAGGCCGTCACGTTCCAGCCGGTCCAAAGTGGTGTACACCTGCCCGATATTCAGGGGCCAGGTGGCGCCCGTACGGTTCTCGAACTCGACCCTGAGCTGGTAGCCGTATCGCGGTTGGTCCTGTAACAGGGCAAGAAGGCTGTGGCGGATTGACATGTCTCTCCAGGCGGCGGCGTCAGCATCGGTATGCACGGACCCCCAAGACCCGTGCATACCGCGTATGGTTCGAGACTAGTCCACGTGGGCCCTGCAGGCAATACTCAGTATCTACCGGAAGATCCGCGGCGTTTCCCGCTTACATGACCAGCAGGACCTTGCCCACATGGTCGCCGCTGTCGAAATACTCGTGCGCCTGGCCGGCCTGGTCCAGCGGGAACGTCTTGGCCACCAGCGGGCGGATCCGGCCATCGGCGATGAGCGGCCACACCGACTCGCGGACCGCGTTCATGATGGCGCCTTTTTCCTCCACTGGGCGCGGCCGCAGGGCGGTGGCCACCACGGCAGCGCGCTTCCGCAGGAGCTTGCCGAGGTCCAGTTCGCCCTTGGCGCCGCCCTGCAGCCCAATCACCACCAGCCGGCCATAGTCCGCCAGCGCATCCACGTTCTGTGCCAGGTACTTCGCCCCCACCACGTCGAGGATGACATCGGCGCCCCGGCCGCCGTTCTGGCTCCGCAGGCTGTCCGGGAAGTCTTCTTCCTTGTAATTGATGGCGATGTCAGCACCGAGGAAGGCCTTGGCGGTACCAACCTTTTCGTCCGTCCCGGCAGTGGTGGCAACCCTGGCCCCCAGGGCCTTGGCCAGCTGGATGGCCATGGTGCCGATCCCGCCGGTGGCGCCGTGGATCAGGACCGTCTCGCCGGCCTGCAACTGGGCCGTCATGACGAGGTTCGAGTAGACAGTTGCCGCCACCTCAGGCAAGGACGCGGCAGTAACCACATCAACGCCGTCGGGAATCCTCAGGACCTGCTCGGCCGGCACGGCAACCTTCTCCGCGTAGCCGCCGCCCGCCAGCAGTGCCACCACTTTGTCCCCCACAGAGAACGCCTTGGTGACGCCGGGGCCAAAGCCGGCGATCCGGCCGGAAACTTCCAGCCCGGGGATCTCGGACGCACCCGGCGGCGGCGGGTAGAACCCCCTGCGCTGCTGCACGTCGGCCCGGTTGAGGCCGGCAGCGACCACGTCGATCAACACCTCGCCGTGCCCGGGGACCGGAGCGTCCACGTCGCGGACTTCCAGTACCTCCGGACCGCCGGGTTCCGAGATAAAGACGGCTTTCATGGAGTACTCCCGTTTCTAGCTGATTCGTGCCCCAGAACCAGTGTGCACCGGACGCACGGCAGCCTCTGTTTTGTTGCAGCCAACTGCCTATGAAACACTACTCGGTAGGGAAGGTTGTCCGAGCGGCCGAAGGAGCTAGTCTTGAAAACTAGTGTGCGGTAACCCCGTACCAAGAGTTCGAATCTCTTACCTTCCGCGAACAAACCCCGGTGCGCCAGTAATGGCGGACCGGGGTTTTTCGTTTCCATTGAAACTGTCAGGGCCCCGCATAGGGTCATTGCTGTTGCATCCCTGGACAGAAAGCGGAAAAAACAAGAGGGTGGCCGGCCTCATGCGCTGTTCAAGATCATCGCGTAAGTAAATTCCCTCGACGAAATACCGGCCGGCGGCTTGCAATGAAGCTACCGGCCGGTATTTTTGTGCTCACGCGCCATCAATCCTGCGTTCACCCGGCGCTGCTTTGCTATGCCGGACATCACTTGACCAGGAGCGGAGTCCGGTTCGGACGTCCACAGGTACAACCCGGACACATTCCATTGGGTCCCCTACAGGGGACACCCCTATGAAAGTAAGAGCGGATGCACAATACACCTTGGAAATTAGCGCTGGGCACTGCGCTGTCTGTGGGGCTCATCGCAGCCCCGCTGGCAACCGTCCCGGCAGCAGCAGAGGTCTCAGCTGCTGCTGCCGGCACCTCGCCAGTAGTGATCAACGAGGCCTACCTCAGCGGCGGCAGCGCCGGTGCGGCCTACAAGAGCAAGTTCGTGGAGCTTTACAACACCTCCGACGCGCCAGTATCACTGGCCGGCTGGTCGATTCAGTACCGGTCTGCCACCGCCACGGCGGCACCCACCAGCGTTGCCCCACTCACCGGCTCCATCCCCGCCAAGGGCCACTACCTGGTGCAGGGCGGCAGTAACAACGGCGGGGCCGCAGGCGCAGACCTGCCGGCGCCGGACCTGGTGGCCACCTCCCTGAACTTCAGTGGCTCCGCCGGCACCATCATCCTGGCGAAGCAGGCCACCGCCGTCGCGCTCGCCACCGGCTCGGTCGTTGAACCGGCCGGCGTGGCGGACCTGCTGGGCTATGGCACCTCCAACACGTTCGAAACGCAGGCGGCCACGGCTCCCTCCGGCACGGGCGACGTCCGGAGCCTGAACCGCAGCGGCGGGTTGGACAGCAACAGCAACCTCGCTGACTTCACCCTGAACGCCTCGATCACGCCGACGGCGGCGGGCGGCACTGGTACCCCGCCGGTCGATCCTCCGACAGAGCCCGCACCGGTGGGCACCAAAACCATCGCCGAAATCCAGGGCACCGGAGCGGCCAGCCCGTTCGCCGGCTCAACGGTGACCACGCGCGGCAAAGTCACCGCGGCGTTCCCCACCGGCGGTTTTGCCGGCTACTACGTCCAGACCCCCGGAACCGGCGGGGACCTCACCCCGGCCGGCCATACGGCGTCGGACGCTCTTTTTGTCTACTCCCCCGCCACCGCGGGTTCCGTACAGATCGGCGATTTCGTAGAGGTCACCGGGGCCGTGTCCGAGTTCTACGGCATGACCCAGGTCAGCGTGGCAGATGCGGCCGGCCTCACCAAACTTACGGATGCCGCGCCGGAAGTGAAGGCCACCAACTTCACGCTCCCGGCGGCAGAGACCTTCCGCGAAGCACTCGAAGGCATGCTGCTTGCGCCCCAGGGACCGGTCACGGTGACGGACAACTATTCGCTGAACCAGTACGGCGAAATCGGGCTCGCCGGCGGAACCACCACACTGGTGCAGCCCACCGCCGTTGCGCCGTACGGCTCGGCCGGGTACGAGGCCGCCGTGGCGGACAACGCCGCCCGTGGCATCAAGCTCGACGACGGCTCCACCACCAATTTCCTCCGCGACGCCGGCACCAAGGCCCAGGTACTTCCGTACCTGACGGCCACGGACCCGGTCCGGGTGGGCTCGCCGGTAACGTTCAACACCAACGTGGTGCTCAGCTACGCCAACAACGCCTGGAAGTTCCAGCCACTGACCCACCTCACCGAGGCCAACAAGGGCACGGTCCAGCCGGCCAGCTTCGGTGCCACCCGCACGGAGGCGCCCGCCACCGTGGGCGGCAACCTGAAGATCGCCTCCTTTAACGTGCTGAACTACTTCCCCACCACCGGCGACCAGCTCACCGGCTGCACTTACTACACGGACCGCGACGGCAACCCCATCACGGTCCGCGGCGGCTGCGATGCACGCGGCGCCGCCAACGCCGAGAACTTTGTCCGCCAGCAGGACAAGATCGTCGCCGCCATCACCAAGACCGGCGCCGATGTGGTCTCCCTGATGGAGATCGAGAACTCGGCTCAGTTCGGCAAGGACCGCGACGACGCCCTGGCGAAGCTGGTGGAGGCGCTGAACATCGCCACCCCCGGCGTCTGGGATTACGTCCGCACTCCCGCCAACGCTCCCCCGCTGGCCGACGAAGACATGATCCGCACCGCTTTCATCTTCAAGAAGGCCGTGGCCGAACCGGTGGGCGAATCCGTCATCCACAACGACACCGTGGCCTTCGCCAGTGCCCGCAAGCCGCTCGCCCAGGCCTTCAAGCCGGTGGGTGCAGCCGCTGACAAAACGTTCATCGCCATTGCCAACCACTTCAAGTCCAAGGGTTCCGCCGCCACTCCGGAGGACACCGACAAGGGGCAGGGTGCGTCCAACCTCGCCCGCACGGCCCAAGCCAAGTCGCTCCTGGACTTCGCAACGAAGCTGCAGGCTGAGAACGGCACCACCAAGGTGTTCCTGATCGGCGACTTCAACTCCTACGCCCACGAAGACCCCATGAATGTCTTCCGGGAGGCCGGCTACGTCAACCAGGACGAGAAGGCCAAAAACGCTGACGGTTCGGCGAAGCACTCCTACCTCTTCGGCGGGCTGGTGGGCTCCCTGGACCACATCCTCGCTTCTCCGGCGGCCGATGCCGTGGTGACCGGCGCCGACATCTGGAACATCAACTCCGTGGAGTCCGTGGCGCTGGAGTACAGCAGGTATAACAACAATGTGACCAACTACTATGCGCCGGACCAGTTCCGTGCCAGCGACCACGACCCCGTGGTGGTGGGCCTGGACCTCCCGGCAGCCCCGGTCACGCCGGCCAGTGTTGAGCTGAACTTCCTGGGCATCAACGACTTCCACGGCCGCATCGACGCCAACACCGTCCTGTTCGCCGGCACCATCGAAAAGCTCCGCGCCGCGGCGCCCGGTGCCACCGCCTTCATCTCGGCGGGCGACAACATCGGCGCCTCGCTGTTCGCCTCGGCCGTGGCCAAGGACCAGCCCACCATCGACGTGCTGAACGCCCTGCAGCTGGACGCGTCCGCCGTGGGCAACCACGAGTTCGACGGCGGCTGGGCAGACCTGCGCGACCGCGTCACCGCGGGCGGCAGCAACGCCAAGTTCCCCTACCTGGGAGCCAACGTCTACCGCAAGGGCACCACCGAACCGGTCCTCCCCGAGTACACGGTCCTGGACATGGACGGCATCAAGGTGGCCGTGATCGGCACCGTCACCGAGGAAGTTCCGTCCCTGGTGACCCCGGCCGGCATCGCCGACCTGGAATTCGGGGACCCGGTGGACGCCATCAACCGGGTGGCGGCCAAGATTACGGCGGAGAAGCTCGCCGACCTCATCATCGTGGAAAACCACGACGGCGCCGGGTCCGGCACCCCGGAGGGCGCCACCCTGGAGCAGGAAGTGGCAGCCGGCGGACCGCTCGCGAAGCTGGTCACCGAAACCTCCGCCGACGTTGATGCCATCTTCACCGGCCACACGCACAAGGAATACGCCTGGGACGCCCCCGTCCCCGGCATGGAGGGCAAGACCCGTCCGATCGTCCAGACTGGCAACTACGGCGAGAACATCGGCCAGATCAAGCTCACCGTAGACACCGCCACCAGGCAGGTCACGGGCCACTCCGCCGGCAACGTCAAGCGCACCACTGACGCGGCGGCAGACCTCGTGGCGGCCTACCCGCGGGTGGCTGCGGTAGATGCGATCGTCAGGAAGGCACTCGCGGCGGCTGCCGAGATCGGCAACCAGCCGGTGGGCGCCCTGACCGCTGATATCACCACCGCCTTCAGCCCGGACCCCGCTGGCGGACCGGCCAAACGCGATGACCGTGCGAGCGAATCCACCCTGGGCAACCTCGTGGCTGACTCGCTGCGCGATTCGCTGAGCGGTGCCGACCTCGGCGGCGCGGAAATCGGCGTCGTCAACCCCGGCGGGCTCCGCAACGAGCTGTACTACGCGCCGGACGGCACCATCACCTATGCGGAAGCCAACTCGGTCCTGCCGTTCGTGAACAACCTCTGGACCACCTCCCTGACCGGTGACCAGTTCAAAACGCTCCTGGAACAGCAGTGGCAGACCAACCCGGACGGGACGGTGCCCAGCCGTGCCTACCAGCAGCTGGGGCTGTCCAAGAACGTCAACTACACCTATGACGCCGCCCGCGCCGCAGGTGACCGGATCACTTCGATCCGCGTGGACGGTACCCTCATTGATCCGGCGAAGTCATACCGGATCGGCACGTTCAGCTTCCTGGCCACCGGCGGTGACAACTTCCGGATCTTCAAGGAAGGAACCGGGACCCGTGATTCGGGCCTCGTGGACCGTGACGCGTGGATCACGTACCTGCAGGGGCACAACCCCGTATCACCGGACTTCGCCCGGCGGACCGTGGCGGTCCAGAACACCACCGCCGCCGAAGTCAAGCCCGGCGACGCCATCACCCTGGCGGTCAGCAAGCTGGACCTGACCTCACTGGGCAGCCCGGTGAACACTTCCCTGGCCGCGGCTTTCACCGACAGCGCCGGAACCACCACGGCCTTGGGCACGGTGCCGGTTTCCGGCGGCAGCGCCACGGTGCAGCTGCCGGTGCCGGCCGGGGCTGCCGCGGGCCCGGGAACCCTGGTCCTTACTGCGGCCGAGTCCGGCACCGTGGTGAAGAGCGCGGTGCAGGTGGCGGCCAGCGGACCGGTACAGCCGGTCTGCACCGCCCCCGTCCCGCCCAAGAAGTGGTACGACGCCCTGGGCTGGCTCCGCTACGGCATCGCCTGGCTGCAGTACCAGCAGTGCCTTCGCGGCTAGCAGCCCCGCACTGAACCGACCATGGGCCCACGCTGATCACGGCGTGGGCCCATGCTGGTTAAGCGGGCTGCGGGACCCACTCGGGACCACACCTGGTGCCGGTGTTCCACGAAGGCGTAGCTTTCCGACTCGTTCGCCCGTGGCGCGACGCCGGGCGAAACGCTGCGCCGTTCCGGGTAACGCTTGGAGGCCATGCGGGTTCACCGGCGATGCACGGCGAAAGTTTCTGCGCACCATGTCCCCCGATGACGCGGAACGTCAGAGGTTTAGGCCGCTAATACCTTCCGGAACATCCGTGCCCCGTCGCGTCAGCGGGCCAGGACGGCCTGCGCAATTTCGTCGGCGTCGCGGAGCGTCCGCTGCCCGCTGGCATAGGAGGGTCCGCCGGGCTGCACCGCTTCGGCCGCGATGGCGGTCCCCCACTGGGCCGCGGAGAGCTGCAGGCCCAGGACGTACAGCCCGTCCGTGACGGAGCCGTTGGCCGCCACCGGCCGGTACGGATGCGGTGCGACGTCCAGGCCGGAGGACTGCACCGGAGCACCTTCCGCCGTCATCATCAGCCGCGGGCGGACCATGCCGTCGGCCAGGAGCTGCTGCAGGAGCGGTGAATCGTTGGCAGCCACCCGGTTGGCCGGTGCCAGCGCCTCCACCATGGTGGTGGCGGCAACCGGCGGACCGTCCACCCAGGGTGAGACTGCGGTAAACCGGCCCGCCCGCCGGTCCACGCTGAACCGGGGGTCGGGGCCCACGAAGCTGACCACTCCAGCCCGCGCCAGGGCAGCCAGCTGCTCGGCACGCAGCGCCGGCGGCCCGCTGGCCAGACCCTCCACAAACGACTCAAACCAGCCACGAAGGCCGGCAACCCAGGATTCATCGGTGATGCCGCCGTCGGCCACTGCCGTCTTCAGCACGGCGCGCCCGCGGTGCAGGGCTCCGATGGCCATCTTTACGGGGTCGTCCTCTCCGAGCGCGGAGCGGCGGGCGTCGTCCAGGAGGTAGTCCACCACGGCGGCGTCCAGTCCGGCGCGCGATGCAAACGAGCGCCCGGCCAGCGGGGACGCAAGGCCCAGCAGGTCCAGCCGGTGCCGCGGCACGACGTGCACGGCCAGGACGCTTTCCACGGCATCTTCCCATTTGGTGGTGCTGTGGGCGTGGGGCCGCAATGCTTCGTCGAGGGCGGCCAGGAACGCCGGTGCGTCGGGGACAGCCCCGGGCTGCGAGCGAACCAGGGTGGAGTAGTAGGCCCACAGGGTATCGCGGTGCAGCAGCGGCCAGAGGTCGTGGTCGAAGCCGGGCAGGATGCCGGCGGCCGCGAACCGCTCCAAGGCGGCCTCCGTCAGGTACCGCAGGGTGACCGACGACGGGTAGTAGCCGTCCAGGGCGGCCTTGGCCCGGTACGGGGTACCGCGGCGGGAGGCGGCAATGATCAGCGGTTCACGCCCGGAGGGCTGGTAGTCGAGGTGAGTCCCGGCGTCGATGAATTTTCCGCCGCGGCCCTCGGTCAACTGGCCCATGGCGTCGAAGAAGTTCAGCCCCATGCCACGGACCAGGACGGGTTCGCCGGAGGGGATGGCGGACCAGTCCACGTCGGCGGGCACGGCAGGCGGAAAGTAGCGCAGCCCCAGCCGGGTGGCTGACGACTGGAGTTCGCGCTGTTCGGCGTTGAGCCGGGACGGAATGTGCCCGAGCGCGAGAACCACGGAATCGACCGGGAGGGAGCCGCCGCCGGCGAGTCCGACGTCGTACCCGTCACCTGCCCTGCGCACCCACTCAGCCTCCGTTTCGTGGAAGCCGACAGTGACGCCGTCGGGCAGCTTTCCCAGGAGCTCCTCCACGGTGGAGCGAAGGTAGCGGCCGTAGATGGCGCGGCTGGGGAAGTCGCGGGACTCCAGGCCCGCCAGTTCGGTCCGCTCATCCGGCGTCAGGGCCGCCAGCGGCTCCTGCTGCTGGCGGGCCCGCCAGCAGTCGAATGTGGTGCCGGCCAGCGGCGGGGCCAGCCGGGTGTCCTCGGGGATGACCGTGGGATAGAAGGACTGCGTGTTCATGAGGTACAGCCGGGACTGGCCGGGCTGCCACACGTGCCCGGGACCGGCCGGGTACGGGTCCACCACGTCGATGTGGAGTTTTGTTGGGTCTGCCTGGATAGCGGCGTGGGCGAGCAGGCGTTCCAGGACGCTGGTACCCCGGGGGCCTGCGCCGATGATGGCTACCCGGATGCTCGTCGATTTACCCACGGCATCCAGAGTATCCGCCCCGCCCCGGGACGCTTGACTTGCTTGCTGAGCGAAGATGTTGTTTGGATGGGGCGCATGACCACCACTGCAGCTGATCAAGCGCCCGGTTCATCGTCCGCCAACACTCCTTCCTCCGCGTCGTCCACCGAAGCTTCCGGCCCGGAGGTTGCCCCGGAGCCCACGGACGAGAACGTCTGGCTGGAGGAGATTTACGGCGAGGAACCGCTGGCGTGGGTTCGGGAGCAGAACGCCCGCACCGAGGACCTGATCGAGGACGCCGATTACGCGGCGCTGGAGGGAAGCATCCTCGAGGTGCTGGACTCCACGGACCGGATCGCCATGGTGGGCAAGCGCGGCGACTGGTACTACAACTTCTGGAAGGACCAGGCGAACCCGAAAGGCCTGTGGCGCCGGACCACGTGGGAGAGCTACCTCACCGATTCCCCCGACTGGGATGTCCTGCTGGACGTGGACGCGCTGGCCGCCGCGGAAGGGGTCGAGTGGGTGTTCCACGGAGCCACGTTCCTGCGTCCGGCGGACGGGGAACACTACCGCTTGGCGCTGGTGGCGCTCTCACCCGACGGCGGCGACGCCAACCGCTACCGCGAGTTCGACGTGGACACCCGCACCTTCGTGGACCCGGCCGCCAGCGGTTTTGACCTCCCGACGGCGAAGGGGAACGTCTCGTGGCTGGATGCCGACACGCTGCTGGTCGCCTCCACGGCGGCGGGGCTGCCCGCGACTGCCTCTTCCTACGCCCGGACCGCCGTGACGCTGAGGCGCGGCGAGGCCCTGGCTTCTGCACCGCTGTTGTTTGAGGTCCCTGTGGACCACATGATGGCCCTCGTAGCGCACGATTCCACCCCTGGCTTCGAGCGCACCTTCGCCGTGGACTACATCGACTTCTACAACCGCAGCACGTTTGTCCGTTCCGCTGAGGCATGGACGGAGATCGAGGCCCCCACCGACGTCAACCTCAGCGCCCACCGCGAATGGCTGCTGTTCAGGCCGCAGCAGGACTGGACCGTTGGCGGGGCCACCTACCCGGCCGGTTCCCTTCTTGCCGCCAGGTTCGAAGACTACCTCGCCGGGTCGCGGGAGCTGCTGGTGCTGTTCACCCCGGATGCGCACACGTCGCTGCAGTCGTGGAGCTGGACCCGGAACTTCCTGCTGCTGAACCTCCTGCGGGACGTTTCCTCCGAAATCCGGGTGCTGGACCCTGGCGCGCGTGGCTCGGGGGCCGGCGGTTCCATCTCGGGCGCCTGGGCCTCGTCGCTGCTGGACGCCTGCCCGCCGCTGCACGACGTCAACGCCTATGCCGTGGACGATGAGGATGAAGGGCCGGACGACGGCGGTGCGGGCGACGATTTCTGGCTCGTCGCCACGGGCTTCACCACGCCCAGCACGCTGATGCGGGGAACCCTGGAGCGGGCAGCATCCGGGGACATTGCCTCGGGGAGCGCCGATTCCGGTAGTGCCGGCGTGGTGAGCCGGCACGCGGAAGTGAAAGCGTCGCCGTCGTTCTTTAATGACGACAACTATGAAGTGCAGCAGCACTTCGCCGTGTCCGCGGACGGTACCCGGATCCCGTATTTCCAGGTGGCCTCCCGCGACCTGGTCCTGGACGGCCAGAACCCCACCCAGCTCTCCGGCTACGGCGGCTTCGAAGTCTCCCGCACCCCTGCCTACAGCGGGACCGTGGGACGTGCCTGGCTGGAGCGGCGGACCACGGCGGCTGCGGACGCCGACGGGGCACCGCACTCGCGCGGCGGTGTCTATGTTGTGGCCAACATCCGTGGCGGCGGCGAGTACGGGCCCGGCTGGCATCGGGCCGCCCTGAAGGAGAACCGGCACCGCGCCTATGAGGATTTTGCGGCCGTCGCGGGGCACCTCATCTCCCGCGGCGTCACCTCGCGCGAGCGGCTGGGCTGCGTGGGCGGATCCAACGGCGGGCTCCTGGTGGGCAACATGCTCACCACGTACCCGGAGCTGTTCGGAGCCGTTTCCTGCGGCGTTCCGCTGCTGGATATGCGGCGCTACACCAAGCTCTCGGCCGGGCACTCCTGGATCGCCGAGTACGGCAACCCGGACGTACCCGCCGAATGGGAGTACATCCAGACGTTTTCGCCCTACCACCTGCTCAAGGACGGTGTGGACTACCCCGAAACGTTCATCTGGACCGCCACATCCGACGACCGGGTTGGCCCGGTCCAGGCCCGCAAGATGGCCGCCCGGATGCAGGCGATGGGGATCCCCAACGTCTGGTTCCACGAGGCACTGGAAGGCGGCCATGCCGGAGCGTCGGACAACCGGCAGTCCGCCGCTCTCCAGGCCCGCAGCCAGCACTTCCTGTGGCGGACCCTGGCGGGCGGGACCTCCTAGCCCGGACGTCCCGAATCCGGCGCTGACCGGCCGTTTTGCACTGCGTGCCCCGTTCTGCGTATCCTTGGTGGGCTAGTAATAGCCATTGGAGACGTGCCAGAGCGGCCGAATGGGCTTCACTGCTAATGAAGTGTGGGGCACAACTCCACCGGGGGTTCAAATCCCCCCGTCTCCGCGTTTGGCCCCGGTCCTGGACCGGGGCCTTTTGCGTTCCCGGGTTTCCCCAAGGTGGCAGGATGGTGGGATGCCAGCACGCAGCACCCCCGACGTCGGAACCAGCCAGGCGTGGAGTCCCCGCCTTGCGCTGCTGGTTGCCGCCACCCTCTTCATGGAGTTCCTCGACGCCACCGTCCTCACCACCGCCATACCCAACATCGCCGGCGACTTTGGTGTGCCCCCGGCCGACGTCAACATCACCATGACCGCCTACCTCATGACGGTGGCCATGGGCATCCCCCTGAGCGGCTGGCTCGCCGAAAGGGTGGGGGCCCGCACGGTCTTCTGCGTCGCGATCGCCCTCTTCACCGTGGCGTCACTGGCCTGCGCGGTGAGCCCCGACCTGACCGTCCTGACCATCAGCCGGATCGTCCAGGGTGCCGGAGGCGCCATGATGGTTCCGGTGGGCACGCTCCTGGTTCTTCGCGGCACACCCAAATCCGAGCTCCTGCGGGCCACGGCTTTCCTGGTGTGGCCGGCGCTGCTGGCACCGGTGCTCGCGCCGCTGGTGGGCGGGGCCCTGACCACCTACCTGTCCTGGCACTGGATCTTCCTCATCAACCTGCCTCTCGGCGCTGCCGCCTTCATTGCGGCGCTGCGGATTGTCCCCGCTGTGCCGGGAAATCCGTCCCGCCGGCTGGACTGGCTGGGTCTGCTCCTGACCACGGCGGGGGTGGGTGCGCTGGTGGTTGGCCTGGAACTTGCCACAGCGCATTCCGACGGGCCGTGGGCCGCTGCCTGCGCGGCCGCTGGTGTGGTGTTCCTGGGGGCCGCCGTGCTGTGGATGAAGCGGGCCAGGAATCCACTCTTTGACCTTTCGGTGTTCGCCACGCGGACGTTCCGGGCCATGGCCACGGGCGGGTTTGTCTACCGCCTGACCATCAGCTCGGTGCCGTTCCTCCTGCCCCTGATGTTCCAGACCGGCTTTGGCTGGTCGCCGCTGCACGCCGGCGCCATGGTGGCGGCCGTCTTCATCGGCAATATTGGAATTAAACCGGCCACTACACCGCTGATCCGGCGTTTCGGGTTCCGCGCCATGCTGGTATTCGGGTCCCTGGCTTCGGCCGTGACCTTCGCACTGTGTGCCTTGCTCACGCCGGACACCCCGCAGGTCCTGATCTTTGCCCTGCTCGTGTGCAGCGGCGCGTTCCGCTCCATCGGGTTCTCGGCCTACGCTTCGGTTCAGTACGCGGACATCGTGCCGGCCCAGCTGACGTCGGCAAACTCCGTTTCGGCCACCCTGGTTCAGCTGGCCGCCGGCTCGGGCATCGCGGTGGGCGCACTGCTGATCCGGATTTACGACGGTGTGGCGGTGTTCGACGCGGATGCTGCCGGCCCGTTTCGGGGCGCCTTCCTGACCATGGCGCTGCTGATGCTTTTCAGCACCGCGGACAGCCTGTCCCTGCACCGGCACGCCGGAGCAGAAGTCAGCCGGCCTGGCGGGAAAGAAGTCAGCCTGCCTGGCCAAGAACCAGCGGAAGGACCGCACCCGCCCCCGCCTGGCGCAGGGCACGTCCAGCCACGGTAACGCTCCACCGGCTGTCTACCAGATCGTCGATCAGCATCACGCCCTGGCCATGCAGTGACGCCAGGGCCGCTTCCAGGTCCGGCCCCACCACCAGGCGGTCCCAGACCCCGGCCAGCCGGTAGGCGCTGTTGCCGCCGCGGCTTCCAGTGGGGCCGCCGTGGCCCAGGGACAGCTCACCGAGGTACGGCATCCGGCCGATTTCCGAGATCCCCCGGGCAAGGGACCGGACCAGTTCCGGTTTACCCCGGGAGGGCATGCTGACAATAGCGGCTGGCCTGCCGACCCCGCTCCAGCCCGGATTCCGGGCGTCGCCGGTTCCCCATTCGCGCAGGACCTGCACGCAGGCC
Organism: Arthrobacter sp.; assembly: GCA_023264815.1. Taxonomy (GTDB): domain Bacteria; phylum Actinomycetota; class Actinomycetes; order Actinomycetales; family Micrococcaceae; genus Arthrobacter. The sequence goes on from JAHFUZ010000021.1 coordinate 51,190, forward strand.
TGCAGCATGGCCGGGTCCACCGGGCGGTCAGGCGCGCCGGCGGCGAAGAGTTCCCGCAGCGCCCCGCCCCAGCCCAGATCCGTCAGCCGGGCCAGCACCCGTCCGTCCGCGAGCCCCTCATCGGCCTTGATCTTGCCCTTCACCGGCGCACCCAGGCGGTCCATTCCGCTGGGCCACTGAAGTCTCGCCTCCAGGACGCCGCCTGCCCGGCTCAGCGTCTGCCCCGCAGCTGCTGTGGCATCGGCGGCAATGTCGGCCGGGAACCAGCGGCCCGCGCAGTTGTCGCAGCGGCCGCAGGGATGTGCGGTCTCGTCGTCAAGGACCGACGTGATGTACTCCATCCGGCACCCGGCCGTGTCCTGGTAGATAACCATGGAGTCCTGCTCATCCACCCTTGCCTCGGCAATCCGGGCGTACCGCTCGGCGTCGTAAACCCATGGCAGGCCGGTGGAACGCCATCCGCCGCCCACACGCTCCACCGCGCCGTCCACAGCCAGTACCTTGAGCAGCAGCTCCAGCGGTGTCCGGCGAAGGTCAACACGCGCTTCCAGGGCAACGGTGGAAACCGCGGCGCCGGCCTCTGCCAGGGCAGTCAGCACGGCCGTGGCCTTCTCCTCCGAGGGCATGGATGCGGTGGCGAAGTACTGCCAGATATCGCGGTCCTCGGAGCCCGGCAGCAGCAGTACGTCCGCATTCGCCGCGCCACGGCCGGCACGTCCCACCTGCTGGTAGTACGCCACCGGCGAGGACGGCGCCCCGAGGTGGACCACAAAGCCAAGGTCCGGCTTGTCAAAGCCCATGCCCAGTGCCGACGTGGCCACGAGCGCCTTGACCTGGTTGTCCTTGAGCAGCTGCTCGGCACGCTCACGGTCCGCAGGATCGGTCCTGCCGGTGTAAGCAAGGACGTGATGCCCTGCCTCGGCCAGAAGCCGGGCGGTGTCTTCCGCCGCGGAAACCGTCAGTGTGTAGATGATTCCGCTGCCCGGCAGATCAGCGAGATGCGTCAGCAGCCAGCCCAGCCGCTCGCGCGAGTCCGGCAGGGCAAGGACGCCCAGGCGCAGGGAATCACGGCCAAGGGTGCCGCGGATAGTCAGGACCCCGGCGCCGAGCTGTTCTTCGATGTCATGGACCACACGTGAGTTGGCTGTGGCCGTGGTGGCCAGGACGGGGACCGAGTCCGGGAGCTGCGTAATCAGGTCTGCGATGCGCCGGTAGTCCGGCCTGAAATCATGCCCCCAGTCGGAAATGCAGTGGGCTTCGTCGATCACCAGCAGGCCGGTGCGCCGGATGAGCTCCGGCAGCTGGTTTTCCCGGAAGGACGGGTTGGTGAGCCGTTCCGGCGACACCAGCAGGACGTCCACTTCATCGGCGGCGAGCTGCTCCCGGACGGTGTCCCAGTCCAGCTGGTTCGCGGAGTTGATGGCCACGGCGCGCACTCCGGCGCGGGCGGCGGCGGCAACCTGGTCCCGCATCAGGGCGAGCAGTGGCGAAACGATCAGGGTGGGCCCTGCTCCGCGGCGCCGGAGCAGCAAGGACGCCACAAAGTAAACGGCCGACTTTCCCCACCCGGTGCGCTGGACCACCAAAGCCCGCCGGCCGCCGTCGACCAGTGCCTCAATCGCTTCATACTGGCCGTCATGGAACTCCGCCGCGGGGTGGCCCACCAGCTCGCGGAGAACTTCCAAGGCCTGGGTTTGCGTGGCGGACTGCTGGGTGGAGGAAGCGGAAAGAAGGGCGGCGTTCTGGGTATCGACCATTAATACAGTATCCCAGCCCCCACCGACAGCCACATGCCGCGAGGCCCGTATGTGGACACCGGCCCGCCACACCCTGACAGTAACGTCATATAGTCCCGGACCCCACTTCCCCTCCACAGGCACCGGTGCGCTTCAACGTAAGATGAAACCCGTGACTAGCGAACAGACAAAGACTTTTGACCTCTCGGCATCCTTCAAGGCCTATGACGTCCGCGGCATCGTGGGCGATTCCATCACCGCCGAAATCGTCGAAGCCGTGGGGGCCGCGTTCGTGGATGTCCTCCAGCTCGAAGGTGAGACTGTCCTGGTGGGCGGCGACATGCGCCCTTCATCCCCCGAGTTCGCCAAGGCCTTCGCCGACGGTGCCGCCACCCGAGGTGCCAATGTCCAGCTCCTTGACCTCATCTCCACCGACGAGCTGTACTACGCCTGCGGCTCCCTGAACGCGGCCGGCGCCACGTTCACCGCCAGCCACAACCCCGCCGAGTACAACGGCATCAAGATGTCCAGGGCCGGTGCGCAGCCCATCTCCTCAGAATCCGGACTCAAGGAGATCCAGGCCCTGGCCGAGGAATACCTGAACACGCGGTCCATCCCGGCTGCCGCCACGCGCGGCCAGATCGGCGTCCACGACGTCCTCAAGGGCTACGCCGAGTACCTCCGCGGACTGGTGGACCTCTCCGGTTCCCGCCCGCTCAAGGTAGTGGTGGACGCAGGCAATGGCATGGCCGGCCTGACCACCCCCGCAGTCCTGGGCGATGCGCTGCTGCCGAAACTCCCCTTCGACATCATCCCCCTGTACTTCGAGCTGGACGGCTCCTTCCCCAACCACCCCGCCAACCCGCTCGAGCCGGAGAACCTCCGCGACCTGCAGGCCGCCGTCATCCAGCACGGCGCCGACATTGGACTGGCCTTCGACGGCGACGCCGACCGCTGCTTCGTGATTGATGAGAAGGGCGAGCCCGTCTCGCCGTCGGCCATCACGGGCATGGTGGCGCGCCGCGAAATCGCACGCGCCCGGGCACAGGGCGAGGAGACGCCCACCATCATCCACAACCTGCTCACCTCCCGCGCGGTGCCTGAACTCGTGGCGAACGACGGCGGCCGCGCCGTCCGCACGCGCGTGGGCCACTCCTTCATCAAGGCAGTCATGGCTGAGGAAGGCGCCGTGTTCGGCGGCGAGCACTCCGCGCACTTCTACTTCCGCGACTTCTGGAACGCTGACACCGGAATGCTCGCGGCAATGCATGTGCTCGCGGCGCTTGGTGAACAGGACGGCCCGCTGTCCGAGCTCGGCCATGAGTACGAGCCCTACGTGTCCTCCGGCGAGATCAACTCCGAGATCGAGGACAAAGCCGGCGCCGTGGAGCGGGTCCGCGCAGATTTCGCCGCCGAGGACATCACCGTGGACACCCTGGACGGCAGCACGTTCACGGCCAACGACGGCAGCTACTGGTTCAACCTGCGCCCGTCCAACACTGAGCCTTTCCTGCGCCTGAACGTGGAAGCCACCGACCGGCAGCTGATGGAACAGGTTCGCGACCGCGTGCTGGCCAATGTCCGGCACTAGCCCGCGCGCAGGACAGGAGGCAGCGGGCGGCCAGGCCGCGGCGCAGTCCTGGCGGGATTCTGTTCCGGAGGCCAGTGCCGCGGACCTGGAGAACCTGATCGGCACGGGAATCGGCGCCGCGCAGGAACAACTCCAGCGAAACGGCGGCTTCCTGCCGTTCGCCCTGGGCGTGGCGAACGACGGCGAGGTCCGGCTGATGGCGGTCACGCCGGCAGATGCCGCGGAAGGTATGGAAGGCGACTTCGACGCGGACGCGATGATCGGCGACCTCACCGAACTGCTTCGCCAGAACCGGGATGATTTCCGGGCGGCCGCCGTAGTCTGCGACATCCTGCTCGTCGAGGAAGAATCGGATGCCATCCACGTGGCCGCCGAACACCGTGACGGATCGGTATTTGCCGCGGTCCTCCCCTACGCCGCCAACACCGCCACCGCCGAATGGGACTTCGGGCAACTGACCGCGGACACCAACGAACCCACCGTCTGGGTGGACTAGACCGCCCATGGCCCTGAAAATCAACGCCTTCGTCGACGTGAGCCTCCGGGCCCTGATGGTCCTCGCCGCAGCACCGGAGGCCACGCTCCTCACCACGCAGAACATTGCCGATGCCGTGGCCACGCCGTACAACCATGTCAGCAAGGCGATGGCCAAACTGCGGGGCCTCGGCCTGATCGAGGTTGAACGCGGCAGGAGCGGCGGGGCCCGGCTCAGTCCCGCAGGCCGCCGCGTCACGGTGGGACAGGTCATGCGGGACCTGAATACCAGACTGGACGCGGCCGACTGCGTCTCACCCGGCGGCAACTGCCCCCTGATTCACGAGTGCAGGCTCCGGGCCGCCCTTGCCCGCGCCCGCGAGGCCTTCTACCGCGAGTTGGACTCAGTGGTCATCTCCGAGCTCCCCGGATCCGCCCAGATGGCACCCGTCTTCCAGATGATCGGCCTGCGCCCGGGCCTTGAGCCCTCGCCGGTCCCGGTGCGGTAGCCGGGACCCCTCCAACTCCGCCGGGCCTCATTCAGGCCCATGACGCAGCCAATTTGATTCTCTTTTCTACGAGGTGTAGAAATTGAGCTATAAATACACGCATTTCAGATGCGCGTATTTGCCCGGCCGGGCGAAGGCCCCGGCCACCTACCTCAGGAGTACGCATGCTCTCGGACAAATCCCGCCCTGTCATTGAGGCCACCCTGCCGCTGGTCGGCTCGCGGATCGGCGCCATCACCCCCAAGTTCTACGCCCGGCTCTTCGCCGCGCACCCGGAACTGCTGGACGGCCTGTTCAGCCGGTCCAACCAGCGCTCCGGCGACCAGCAGCAGGCGCTGGCCGGAAGCATCGCAGCTTTCGCCACGCATCTGGTCAACAACCCCGGCACCCTCCCGGAAGCCGTCCTCTCCCGGATCGCCCACAAGCATGCCTCACTGGGGATCACCGAGCCGCAGTACCAGGTGGTCTACGAGCACCTCTTCGCAGCCATCGCCGAGGATCTCGCCGAGGTCATCACCCCCGAGATCGCGGAGGCCTGGACCGAGGTCTACTGGCTGATGGCCGACGCGCTCATCAAGCTGGAAAAGGGCCTTTACGCAGCACAGGCCAACGGCAAGATGTGGTCCCCGTGGCGTGTTGCCGCCAAGACTCCCGCCGGCACCGGCGCCATGACCTTCACTTTGGAACCGGCCGACGACACCCCGATCACCCCAGCCCTGCCCGGCCAGTACGTCAGCGTGAAGGTCCAGCTCCCGGATGGCCTGCGCCAGGTCCGCCAATATTCGCTCTCCGATGAGGCCGGCGCCAGCCGCACCTTCACCACCAAGCTCGACGACGGCGGCGAAGTCTCCCCAGTGCTGCACAACGGCGTCAACGTGGGCGACATCCTGGAGATCTCCAACCCCTACGGCGAGATCACGCTCAAGAACGGTGACGGCCCCGTGGTCCTGGCTTCGGCCGGCATTGGCTGCACTCCCACCGCGTCCATCCTGCGCTCCCTCGCCGAAGCGGGTTCAGAACGGCGGGTCCTGGTGCTGCACGCCGAAAGCACCCTGGAGAGCTGGGCCCTGCGCGGGCAGATGACGGACGACGTCGACCGCCTCGAAGGTGCCGACCTCCAGCTGTGGCTGGAACAGCCGGTGGAGGGGTCCCGCGCAGGGTTTATGTCCCTGCGTGAGGTGGACCTCCCGGCCGACGCGTCGCTGTACCTGTGCGGACCGCTGCCGTTCATGAAGCACATCCGCAACGAGGCCATCAGCGCCGGCATCCCGGCCACCAGGATCCACTACGAGGTCTTCGGCCCGGACATCTGGCTCGCCAGCTGAATCGACTGCTCCGTACCGGCCCTTTTGCGGCCCGATAAGGACCATTACGGAGCAATCGATGAGAGTACGACGGCGGCCCCGCACCTTTTGCGGAAAGGTGCGGGGCCGCCGTCGTACTTATGGGAATGTCAGGCCAGGCGGGCCTTCAGGCCTGCCAGCTCGGACTGCAGCGCTTCGGGGAGGGACTCGCCGAAGTTGGCGTACCACTCCTCGATGGATGCCAGCTCGGTGGCCCATTCGGCGGGGTCGACGCGGACCGCTTCCTCGACCTGCGCCGGGGTCATGTCCAGGCCCTTGAGGTCTATGGATTCGCCCGTGGGAACAAACCCGATGGGTGTCTCCACTGCGTCAGCCTTTCCTTCGAGGCGCTCGATGGCCCACTTCAGGACCCGGGCGTTGTCGCCGAAGCCAGGCCAGGCGAAGCCGCCCTCGGGGGTGCGGCGGAACCAGTTGACCAGGAAGATCTTGGGCAGGCGGTTTTGTCCAAGTGAGTTGGCCTTGGCTGACAGGTTGACCCAGTGGTTCAGGTAGTCACCCGCGTCGTAGCCCATGAAGGGCAGCATGGCCATGGGGTCGCGGCGGACCACGCCCACCGCGCCCGCTGCTGCGGCCGTGGTTTCGGAGGACAGGGTGGAACCCATGAAAATGCCGTTGGACCAGCTGCGGGCCTCGGTCACCAGGGGGATGGTGGTCTTGCGGCGGCCGCCGAAGAGGATCGCGGAGAGCTCCACGCCGTCCGGGCTGTGGTATTCCTCGGCCAACATGTCAATCTGCTCGATCGGCGTGCAGAAGCGCGAGTTGGGGTGTGCAGCAGGCTTGTCCGAGTCCGGGGTCCAGGAGTTGCCCTGCCAGTCGGTGAGGTGGGCGGGCACTTCCTCGGTCATGCCCTCCCACCACACGCCGCCGTCATCGGTCAGTGCAACGTTGGTGAAGATGCTGTTGCCCTTGGCGATGGCGCGCATGGCGTTGGGGTTGGTGCCCCAGCCGGTGCCGGGGGCCACGCCGAAGAGGCCGGCTTCGGGGTTGACGGCACGGAGCTCGCCCTCCTTACCGAAGCGCATCCAGGTGATGTCGTCACCCAGGGTCTCCACCTTCCAGCCCTCGATCGTGGGGTCGAGCAGCGCCAGGTTGGTCTTGCCGCAGGCGGACGGGAAGGCAGCCGAGATGTAGTACGTCTTCTGCTCGGGCGAGGTCAGCTTCAGGATGAGCATGTGCTCGGCCAGCCAGCCTTCGTCGCGGGCCATCACGGAGGCAATACGGAGGGCGTAGCACTTCTTGCCCAGCAGCGCGTTGCCGCCGTAGCCGGAGCCGAAGGACCAGATGGAGCGCTCCTCGGGGAAGTGCACGATCCACTTGTCCGGGTTGCAGGGCCAGGGCACATCGGCCTGGCCGGCTTCGAGCGGCGCACCCAGGGAGTGCAGCGCCGGCACGAAGAAGGCATTGGTCTCGGTGATGCGGTTCAGCACATCGGTGCCGATCCGCGCCATGATGCGCATGGAGGCAACAACGTAGGCGCTGTCCGTGATTTCGACGCCGAACTTGGGATCCTCCGCGTCAAGGTGGCCCATGACGAACGGGATCACGTACATGGTGCGGCCACGCATGGAGCCGGCGAACAGGCCGCGCAGCTTCTGCTTCATTTCAGCCGGGGCCATCCAGTTGTTGGTGAAGCCGGCGTCGTGTTCCTTTTCGGAGCAGATGTAGGTCTGCTCTTCAACACGGGCCACGTCGGCGGGATCGGAGAACGCCGCGAACGAATTCGGGAATGTGTCCGGGTTGAGCCGCTTCAGCGTGCCGGCAGCAACCAGCTCGTCCGTGAGGCGGGTGTTTTCTTCCTCGGACCCGTCAACCCAGTGGATCCGGGCCGGCTGCGTCAGCTCAGCTACCTCTTCGACCCATGCCAGCAGTGCTGCATGCGTGGTGGGTGCTTTCTCAAGCAGCGGCTGTGGTGCCAGTTCGCCCATTGCGGTTCCCTTCCTCGGGTTCTTCGGTGTGTCCTAAATGCTATTGGCCACCTGGGAGTCCCATGAGGCACCGGCGGTGCACGTTTGTGATCGTTAGGGACGTAAACCGCGCAAATTCAAGGAAATTCTGCTCAAAACGCTCCATTTAAGTGACAAAGGTCACCTAGACCGGTCTAGTTGGCTATATTACACGCCTCTCGATTTGGCATGGGGGCCCACACTCGCGTAAAGTAATTCGAGGTTCGGGGAGCGAGATGCTCCGCGAAACAGAATAAGCGCCCATAGCTCAGCTGGATAGAGCGTCTGTCTACGGAACAGAAGGTCAGGGGTTCGAATCCCTTTGGGCGCACAGAATGAAGGTCCGCATCGGTTCGCCGGTGCGGACCTTTTGCTTTAAGCTCCGGCTCCTCAGGCCGCCGGACCGCGCGCATGCGGCAAGGCACGCTCCCCACCCTACGGCGGCGGGCGTAGGCTGGATGAATGACGCCCCAAGCCGTGGACCGCGAATTTGATGTCGTAATCATCGGCGCAGGCGCTGTGGGCGAGAATGTAGCGGGCCGGGTGGTCCGCGGCGGACTCACGGCAGCTGTTGTTGAGGCCGAGCTGGTGGGCGGTGAATGTTCCTACTGGGCGTGCATTCCGTCCAAGGCCCTGCTCCGCCCGGGCACCGCCCTCCACGGCGCGCAGACTGTGCCCGGCGCCGCCGAAGCCGTCACGCGCACCCTGGATTCCGCGGCAGTGCTCAAACGCCGCGACTACTTCACCGCCAACTGGCAGGACCACAACGGCGTGAAGTGGCTTGAAGAGACCGGGATCGAACTCATCCGCGGCCACGGCTGGCTCACCGGAACCCGCACCGTGGAAGTGGCCGGCCTGGACGGCAACACGTACCAGCTCAAAGCCCGTCACGCCGTGGTTCTGGCCACCGGCTCCACACCCAACCAGCCGCCCATCCCCGGCCTGGCCGACGTCCAGGTGTGGGGCACGCGGGAGGCCACCTCGGCCAGGGAAGTCCCGGAACGGCTGGCAGTCCTGGGCGGCGGCGTGGCCGGTACAGAACTGGCCCAGGCTTTCGCCCGCCTCGGCACGGACGTGACCCTCGTGGCACGGAGCGGACTCCTGGGCAGTTTCCCGGCGGAAGCCAGCCGGCTCGTGGCAGCCGGACTCCGGGCGGATGGGGTGACTGTCCGCGTCAACACCTCCGCGCACGGCATCCATGAAAACGACGACGGCACGTTCACCCTGGCGCTGCACGACCGGGCTACCGGCGAAAACAGCACCGTCACGGCCGAAAAAGTCCTGGTTTCCACCGGCAGGCATCCCGCCCTCGAGGGCCTCGGGCTGGAAAGCCTGGGCTTGGAGGCCCAGGACGGGCACCCCCTCCGCCTCTCCACCGACACCACTGGCCTAGTCCACGGGACGGAAGGCGGCCAAGCCTGGCTATATGCCGCGGGGGACGCCGCCGGACGCAACTATTTCACCCACCAGGGCAAGTACGAGGCCCGCGCCACGGGGGACGCCATCGTGGCCCGCGCCAAGGGCAGCCTGGAAGGGACGCCGGAGCCCTGGAGCAGCTTGGCCCAGACGGCCAACCAGCACGCCGTCCCCAGCGTGGTATTTACCGATCCCGAACTGGCAGCCGTGGGGCGCACCGTGGAGCAGGCCAAGGTGGACGGCTACAACGCGTCCTCGGTGGAACTGCCCATCGAGGTATCGGGCTCCGCCCTGCATTCAGAGCATTACGAGGGCTGGGCCCAGCTGGTGGTGGACGAGGACCGCAGGGTCATTCTGGGGGCAACGTTCGCCGGACCGGACGTGGCCGAACTCCTGCATGCCGCCACGATCGCCGTGGTGGGCGAAGTGCCCCTGGACCGGCTGTGGCACGCAGTGCCGTCGTTTCCGACCATCAGCGAAGTGTGGCTGCGGCTGCTGGAGAAGTACGGCCTCTAGTCTATTTGAACTGACTGGTCAGTTCAGTTAGGCTGGTGGTGACAGACAGTCGTCGAAAGGTCACCTTTGCTCTCCGTTCAGCAGCTCCATGTGAAAGGCCGGCGGGACGATCTCCTTCCGCCCACCTCTCTGCGCGCCAGCCGGGGTGAGCTCCTCCTGGTGTCGGCCGACCGCCAGGACCAGCGGACCGCGCTCGCACTGGCGATCAGCGGACGGATGAAGCCCAGCAGCGGCCGGATCGAGTGGGCCGGCAACCCCGGCCTCAAACACCTCCGGCTCGCCAGCTCCCTGGTGGACTCCCCCGGCGTCAACGAACCGGAACAGCACCTGAGCGTCCGCGACCTGATGACCGAGGACCTTGCCCTGATCCCCCGGCGCTACCGCGGCGCACTCCTGAGCAAGCCCTGGCTGAAGGTCAACAGCTTCGAGGACATCGCGGATCTCTGGACCGAACAGCTGCCCGCCGGCAAACGCATTGAGCTGCTGACTGCACTGGCTCTTGCCAACCCGTACACGGATCTGCTCGTAGTGGATTCCCCGGACAGGCACAGTGCCAGCGCCGCGGCCTGGCTCCCGCGGCTCGAGGAACTGGCGTACGACGGCGGCCGGCCACTCGCCGTCGTCGCTACCGTCACTGCCCTCCCGGACTCGTGGACGGGCCCGGCGGCAGAGATCGGGAACGCGGTCCAGCGGCGGGACGATACGCCGGTAACCCCGGAAGCCCTCCCGGCCGATGCTGCGGCTGACGACGAATCAGAAGCCTTCCTACTCGAAACCGAGGTTGCCAGGTGACCGTGCTGCGGCTGGCCCGTTCCGAACTCAAGCGCATGACCGGCGGCCTGCTGCCGAAGCTGACCATCCTGGCCCTGATCATGGTGCCGCTCCTGTACGGTGCGGTGTATCTGTACGCCAACTGGAACCCGTATGGGAACCTGAACCAGATCGACGCCGCGCTGGTGGTGGAGGACAGCGGTGCCACCTCGGGCGACGGAACCAGGCTCCAGGCCGGCAATGACGTGGCTGAGGGACTGATTGCGGGCCATGTTTTCAACTGGCAGCAGGTCTCCAGCGCTGACGAAGCCGAGGCCGGCGTCAGCAGCGGCAGGTACGCCTTTGCACTGAAGATCCCCCAGGACTTCTCCGCCAACCTGGTCTCGCCGGGCAGCTTCGACTCGGCCAGCCAGGCGATGCTTAACGTCACCACCAACGATGCCAACAACTACCTGCTGAGCACCATCGTGGACAAACTGACCACGTCCGTGCACACCACAGTGGCCAAGGAAGTGGGCGAAGAGACCGCCAACCAGCTCCTCACCGGCTTCGGCACCATCCATGCGCAGATGCTCAAGGCAGGCGATGGCGCCGGACAGCTGGCCGGCGGCGTGGCCACCCTCCGGGACGGTGCCGGCACGCTGCACGCGGGCACTACCGAACTCAGCGCCGGAGCGGCGGAACTCTACGACGGGCAGCTGAAACTGCGGGACGGCGCCAACCAGCTGACCGACGGCGCCGGACAGCTCAGCAGCGGCCTTACCGTCCTCAAGGACAAGACCACCACCCTGCCCACCGACGCCCAGACACTGGCGAACGGGGCGGCGCAGGTGGCCGCAGGCAACGCCCAGCTCAACACCAAGGTCCACAACGTGGTCACCCAGCTCGACGCGGCGGACCAGGGGCTGCGGGCGCGGGTGATCGAATCGAATGCACGGCTCGTCGCAGCAGGAGCCATCACCCAGGCGCAGGCCGACAAAATATTGGCCGATTTTGATTCCGTGGCAGCCTCCAGCCCGGTGGCGGCGGCGAAGTCCGCCATCCAGGCCGACGCCGCCCAGATCCAGCAGCTCTCAGACGGCGCCGGTGCGGTAAGCGTCGGCGCGGCCCAGCTCGCGGCGGGCATGCCCGCGTTGAAGGAAGCGGTGGCCCAGGCGTCGGGTGGGGCCGACAAGCTCCACACTGGTGCGGCCACGCTGGTCACGGGCCAGCAGTCTGCACTTGACGGCGCCGGCCGCCTCGCGCAGGGGGCGAAGACGGTCGACGCCGGTGCGGGGCAGCTTGAGTCGGGGGCCGGCACAGCCGCTGACGGCTCGCGCACGCTTGCTGACGAAATCAACCGGGGCGCCGGGCAGGTGCCCAACCCAAGCGACGCACAGAAAGACAGCCTCTCCCAGGTCATCGCCGATCCTGTGGCCGTCAGCAACATCTCCCAGGCCAAGGCAGACTCCTACGGCGCGGGACTGGCACCCTTCTTCCTGACCCTCGCCTTGTGGATCGGCATCTTTATGCTGATCCAGGCCATGCGGCCCATCACCCAGCGGGCTCTGGCGTCGAACGCCCCCGACTGGAAAATCGCCGTCGGCGGCTGGCTTCCGTTCCTGGCCGTTTCCGCAGTCCAGGCCACCCTCCTGACCCTCGTGGTGGACCTGTCGCTGGGACTGAACCCAGCCCATCCGGTCCTGATGTGGCTGTTCATGCTGGCGGCGGCAATGGCCTTCAGTGCCATCATCCAGGGTGTGGTGGCGCTGCTGGGATCGCCCGGCAAGCTGGTGGTGCTGATCCTGCTGGTGCTGCAGCTGGTGTCCTCCGGCGGGACTTTCCCGTGGCAGACCACGCCGCAGCCGCTGCATGTGGTGCACGAAGTCCTGCCGATGGGCTACGTGGTCACCGGCATGCGGCACCTCATTTATGGTGCCGACCTGTCCATGATCATGCCCACGGCGCTGGGGCTGCTCGGCTACACGCTGCTGGGGACCGTCATGTCCACCCTGGCGGTCCGGAAGCACAAGTACTGGACACTGAAGACGCTTAAGCCTGAGATTGCGGTATGAGCACCGTCCTGCCCGGCCATCCTCCGGCTGAAAAGAAGCTCCGCCCCGCCCGGACCAATGCCACCAGGCAGAAACTGTTCGACGCCTCCATGGAACTGATCGGCGAGCGGGGCGCCGCCGGCGTCACGGTGGACGAAATCGCCGCAGCAGCAGGGGTTTCCAAGGGCACTGTGTATTACAACTTCGGCAGCAAGTCCGATCTCATCGCCCAATTGCTGCGGCACGGCGTGGACATCCTGAAGGCCCGGCTGCTCAGCGCTTCCGGTGATACCGGCACTGACCCTCTGGCGGCGATGGAGGCGATGATCGGGCAGGCCATGGACTTCATGGCCGACTACCCGTCCTTCGCCCGGCTGTGGGTCAGTGAAAACTGGCGCACGCCCAGCGTCTGGCAGGACACGTTCGCTGTGCTCAGGACCGAACTCCTCGCCGTGATCGGGGAGGCCATCGAGGCCGTTGCGGCCGTCTATCCCGTGGACCGGTCCGTTTCCCGCGGCAGCCTGGAGACGGCCATCTTTGGCGCCTGCTTCGTGGTGGGCCTGGACCGGCAGACCTACAACCCGGAACGGACCCGTGACCAAAGTGTTGCAGCAATCATGGCAATCATGCGCGGCTACGTGGTGAACTAACTGGTGCTCGTGGATGATTAGTCCCATGCGCCACATGGGTCCCAGCGGGAAGTTCGCCTTGATGACGGCAATCGCCGCCCTGGGCATGCTGGTGCTCACCGCCATCACGCTGGAGGAAGCTGTGATGGTCACCTTCCTCGGGCTCGTGGCGGTGACCTACGTCGCCGCGGTGGCTGAACTTTTAGTGCGCCGCCGTCGGGGTGCCCTGCTGGCCACCGGCGTGGGCAGCAGCCTCACCATCGGGTTTTCCCTGGCCTTCCTCAGCACGTGGGAGCTGGCTTTTGTGGATCAGTCCACCATCGTGGGGACCCCGCTCCCCACCAACGACCCGGACGACTACTTCTTCTGGGCTGCAGCCTCGGCCGTTGCCACCATCGCGGTCCTGTTCCTGGGAGCGGTCTGGCCGTCAGGCAAGCGGCTCGGCGCCGGCGGACGGCTGGTGGCTGGGGCCCGCACAACTTCTCCGGCGAAGCGCCGGCCGGCGGCCCGAAGCACGGCGCCCGCACGCAAGCCCGCGCCCCGCGCAGCATCCGCACCGCGCGCCACCTCCGCCCAGCGCGCCACTTCCGCACAGCGCGCCACTTCCGCACAGCGCGGCTCAGGCGCCAAGGCGGCATCCCGGCGCTGACCGGCACGGGCTACATGGCGCGCGCGTCAGTGGGCGCGATTCAGGCACAGATCAGTGAGCTCGCGGGACCTTGAATTTGGTGATCCGGGCGTCCTGGCCGTCCAGCTCGGCCCAGGACTTGTCAGTTTCCAGGACCGTGAGGGCGCTGGTGGGATAGCGGGTTGCGGCGTCCATGTAGGCGTCGTGGTTCGAATCCCGTGAGGCCAGGTGCATGGCGAGGTCCTGGACGCCGGGCATGTGGGAGATGAGCATCAGCGTGGTGACTGTGTCCGGCACATGGTTGACCACGGTAAGCATGCGAAGGGCGGAGGCCGCGTACAGGCCGTCCTCAAGTTTCGGCGTCGGGGCCTTGTCGCCCAGCTCGGCGCACACCCAGGTGCACGTCTGACGCGTCCGCAGGGCGCTGGAGCACAGGATGAAGTCCGGATAGATGCCGTGCTTGACCAGCCACTTGCCGGCCAGCGGAGCTTCCCGGTGCCCGCGTTCCTCCAGCGGCCGTTCATGATCCGCAATCCCGCCGGGCCAGTCAGCCTTCGCGTGGCGCATGATCACCAGGCGCTTAATGTGGTGGTCGCTCATGCCTCCAAGCCTATAGCCGCGGAGGCCAACAACTCAGCCGCGGAGGCACATGCTCAGAAAGCCCGAGACTGGACGCCAAAAGGCGGCACATCCCGAAAGCGCCGTTGTTGCGTGAGGAACGAGCGCAGGCGCAGAGGGATCGTGCCGCCTTCTGGCGGTGGTGAAGTTAGTGCTAGATCGAGTATTCCGGAGCGGCCCAGACAACAACTTCGGGGTGCTCGTAGAAGCGGTAGCCCTGGCCGCGGACTGTGCGCACCGTGTTGGCCAGGCGGCCGAGCTTGGAGCGGAGGCGGCGGATGTGGACGTCAATGGTGCGCTCGTTGGGCACTTCCTCCGCGTTGCGCCACAGGCCTTCGAGCAGTTCATCGCGGCCTACGGTGCGGGTGCCGTTTTCCACCAGGTAGTTCAGAAGCTCGAACTCCTTGAACGTGAGGTTCAGGGATTCGCCGTCGAGGTGGACTTCACGGCGGGCGAGATCAATGAGGACGCCGGAGGGACGGGGTTCCGCGGACTGCTGCAGCCTGGCAGTTTCGGTGCGCTTCTGCGCATTCACGGTAGGGTCGCCAAAGGTGGAACGGACCACGTCGAGCGCGGAACCGGTGGTGCCCGCGGGGGCCATGGCCACAGCCGCGTAGCTTTCCGCACCGGTCACCAGGGACTGCGCGTACGCCCGGATTTCCTGGGCAAGCTTGGCGATGGAGGTCCCGGCGGCTGCCGCGGTTTCCTCGTCGATTCCCATGTAGAGGACAAACCCGCGGGCCACGTTGTCGTTGGCCACGGGGCGCACGGTGTTGGTGCCGGCCACTACGGGTGTCGGCGCGGTCAGCGGGGCTGCGTCCGTGGGCTGGACGGCGCGGAGCTGGCCGAAGGAGTTGGGGTTGTAGCCCTGGGGCACGTAGCCGGGTGCCGGAAAACTGGTTCCGGAGGCGCCGGGCGCGAACGCCGGGCGGGTGCCGAAGCCCTGGCGGAGCCCGGAGGACTGGCTGGGCTTCCCGGCATTACGGACGGAGATGTGGACGTATCCGGATGCAACTGACATGAATGCTTACCTCAAGGTGAATGGCCGTCATCGCGGCACGAATGCTGGGTAACCCGCAATGAAAAATCTGGGAGGGGCGCCCGACTCTGGACTGGGGAGGCGAATGCCTAAGAACTTCGTGGGGTCTGAAGGTCAGGCGTGCATTCGACAACAGCGCATCTCGGCAGCAGCGGATGTGCTGGGCCAATATTCTGCGGCTGCAGGTGCTGTTGAGTTCTTGTTCACAATTGAAAGTGTGCAACGTAACAATGAAAACTTGCAAGTAACAAAGTAGCTTTTCGTCCGCATCATGAGACAAAAAGGCTAATTGTGGTGTAGATCACGATTCAGGCGGAACGATAAAATAACAGTTGTTATCCGCAGGGATGGGTTCACCGTGCCCCATACGCGAACTTTGTTCGGCGAGATGCCGGCCATGGATCTTGAAATTCATCGAGCCATGGTTTACCGAAATTGCCCTTGCTGTTCGGCCGTCTGTCCAGCCCGCGATCAGGCCGATCCAAAAAAGTTCCTGCGGAGGCGGCCAGCGCGCCCCGGATGGTGATCCCGGCCACCGTGAATAGTCTTTCCACAGAGGGCCCCTCGGTGGGCATCCCGGTCCGCCCAGCTCGCTAGGCTGGGATTCACAGCTTGCGCACAGGAACCCCAAAGCGTGGGCTAACCGAAAGATCAGAGAGTTGTCCCATGGCCACTTCGCACTCCATGACCAACAACCTTCCGAAGCTGACCCACCCGGACGGGTCCCCCATCCGCGCCCTGGTGGTCGATGACGAGCCGAGCCTCTCGGAGCTCATGAGCATGGGGCTGCGCATGGCCGGCTGGTCCGTTGCGGTGGCCGCGGACGGCCCCGAGGCCGTGAAGCTCGCCAAGGAGTTCCGCCCGGACGTCCTGGTATTGGACGTCATGCTGCCAGGGTTCGACGGCGTTGAGCTGCTGGGCAGGATCCGCGCCTTTGCGCCGGAGGTGCCTGCGCTGTTCCTGACTGCCAAGGACGCCGTCCAGGACCGGATCGTGGGTTTGGCAGCCGGCGGGGACGACTACGTCACCAAACCCTTCAGCATGGAAGAGGTCCTGCTGCGGCTGCACCGCCTGGTCCAGCGGTCCGGCGTGGCAGCCATGGACACCGCCGAACTGGTGGTGGGTGACCTGGTCCTAAACATCGATACCCGAGAGGTGATCCGCGCCGGCGATGAGCTCCAACTGACCGCAACCCAGTTTGAGCTGCTCCGCTACCTCATGGAGAACCCCAAACGCGTGATCAGCAAAGCCCAGATCCTGGACCGTGTCTGGAACTACGACTTCGGCGGGCAGGCCAACATCGTGGAGCTTTACATCTCCTACCTCCGCAAGAAAGTGGACGCAGTGCACCCGCCCATGATCCACACAGTGCGCGGCGCCGGCTACGTCATCAAGCCGGCCGAGTAGCGCCGCCATGTCCGCTCCGCGAGTCATCCCGCCTCCGGGCCGCAGCTGGTGGAAACCGGCCACCTGGCATCTGCGCACCCGGCTGATCCTGCTGGCCATGGCCCTCCTGGTGGCCATCTGCGGCGCGGTGGGGCTGTTCAGCTACGCCTCCATGGACTCTTTTCTCACGCGGCAGCTTGATGATCAGCTGAGCCAGGCCGCCAAACGGTCCAACGATTCTGGCCGGCCACCCCTGGGTGGATTCAACGGCAGGCCCGATCCCCTGGACTCCCGCGGCCAGAGTGTGGGAACCCTTAATGCGCGCATCCTGAACGGCCAGGTCAACAGCGGCGGCTTTCTGGACTCGGACACCACCAGGCTGGCCCTCGCCACCGAAGACAAGGAAACACTGCTGGCGCTGACGCGGAACGGCGTCCCCGTTGACCGGTCGCTGTCCAACGGTGATTACCGGATTGTGGCCGTGGAAACCAGCTATGGCGACGTTCTCATCACCGGACTCCCGCTGGCCGCCAAGGAGAGTACCCTCGCCTCCCTGGTGTGGACCTTCGTGTTCGTCTCGCTGGGCGGGTTGCTGTTAGTCGGACTGGCCGGGACCGTGCTCATCCGGCGCACCATGAAGCCCCTGGAGCAGCTCTCCGAGGTTGCCACCAGGGTGGCGCGGCTCCCGCTCGACGCCGGCGAGGTGGCACTCGCGGTGCGCGTCCCGCCGTCGAACGCCAACCCCGGAACCGAGGTGGGCAGCGTTGGCCATGCCCTCAACCTGATGCTGGACAACGTGGCCAATGCGCTGGAAGCAAGGCAGCGGAGCGAGACCAAGGTGCGGCAGTTCGTAGCCGATGCCTCCCACGAACTGCGCACGCCGCTGACCGCCATCCGCGGCTACACGGAGCTGATGCGGATGACGGAAACCTTCACCCCGGACGGGCGGAAGTCGCTCGCCAGGGTGCAGAGCCAGTCAGAACGCATGACCACCCTGGTGGAGGATCTGCTCCTGCTGGCCCGGCTCGACGAAGGGCAGCCCCTGAAGCTCAGCGAGGTTGACCTGACGCAACTCGTGATCGAGACGGTCAGCGACGAAAAAGTCATTGCCCCGGAGCACCACTGGCATCTCGAACTTCCGGACGAGCCGCTCTCGGTCAACGGCGATGCGTCGCAACTGCGCCAGGTTCTGGTCAACCTGCTGTCCAACGCCCGCAAGCACACCGCACCTGGCACCACCGTGGCCACGTCCGTGCGGAGGTCCCCCGATGGCAGGGCCGAAATTTCCGTGGCGGACGACGGCGCCGGCATCCCGCCGGAATTCGTGGACCATGTTTTCTCCCGCTTTGCCCGCGCAGACGCCGCCCGCAAGGGTACGGCGCCGCAGTCGGGGGCAGGATCATCGGAAGGCACCAGTGGCCTGGGCCTGTCCATCGTCCAGTCCATCGTTGAGGCCCATGGCGGCACCGTGGACGTCGCGTCACGCCCCGGACGTACGGAGTTTGTTTTGCGCCTGCCAGCCGGAGTTTCGGCACGGCAAGGCAACGCGCCGTCAGCGTGACCCCTGTTACCAAAATGTGACTTTAGGCTGCGGCTCCTGTACCGTCGATATGGTGCGGTTCCCGTTCGGGCCGCATATCCGGATGACGCCAAGCTCTGCCGCTTCCCGGATTCCGCTTGACCAGGCAGAGGCGGGGGACCCAGAGTCCCGGGCATTGACTGCCCTTGGGGTTAAGCACGCACGTGATGTTCCGTGTGGCCGGATGCCCTCATCCGAACCCGACAGCTAACTCCGCAGGTGTGAGAGGCGATCCATCATGTCTGAATTCAAGGTACGAACGCGCCCGGAAGCCGGCGCCACCACGTTTCGCAGCAAGTTTCCGTCGCTGGGCAAGCGCGTAGCCATCCTTGCTGCGTCCGGCGCCATGCTCGTCGGGCTGGGAGCGGCCGGCCAAGTGTCCCAGTCCTACTCCATGGAAGCGGCAAGCGAAACCCAGCAGTTGTCCGCCGCCGAGCTCGAATCAAAACTGAGCATGGAAAAGGCCGAGATACTGGCAAAAGCCGCACCCGAAGCTGCCGCGCCCGAAATCCGCGTTGCACCGCAGGCTGCCGAGCCCGCACCGGCACCGGCACCGGCGCCTGAACCGGCACCTGTCCCCGCCCCGGCGCCCGAGCCGGCGCCCGTTGTGGCCGTCAACGACCCCGCTGGAGCCCAGGCCTACGCTGCCGGCCAGCTCGCCAGCTACGGCTGGTCTGCGGATCAGATGCAGTGCCTGCAGACCCTGTGGACCAAGGAATCCGACTGGACCACCACGGCCACCAACCCCAGCAGCGGCGCGTACGGCATCGTCCAGTCGCTCCCTGCTGAGAAAATGGCCAGCGCCGGTGCGGACTACCTCACCAACTACCGCACGCAGATCAACTGGGGCCTGAACTACATCAAGGAGCGGTACCAGTCCCCGTGTGGCGCGCTGAACTTCCACCTGTCACACAACTGGTACTAAGCACCGCCAGCCAGCATCTGAATCGTCAGAATCCATAGTCCCAGCAGGCCACGAACTCATCCCAAACCTGCTCCGCCCCATTGCCCTGGAATCATCAAGGGTGCCGTCCAGGGGTTCCAGCTATGCACTTCCGGGGTTCTGAGACGCCCTACCCGGCGATGCCGTACAGCCGGTCTCCGGCGTCACCGAGGCCCGGCACAATGTAGGACTTCTCGTTGAGCCGCTCATCGATCGAGGCCAGCACGATGGTTACGTTGGAATCGGCCAGTTCTTCCTCAAGCTTGGCCAGGCCTTCCGGCGCGGCCAGGAGGCAGATGCACGTGACGTCGGAGGCCCCGCGCTTGAAGAGGAACTTGATCGCTTCGCGCAGGGTTCCGCCGGTGGCCAGCATGGGGTCAAGCACAAAGATCTGCCGGTCCGTGAGGTCCTCCGGCAGGCGTTCGGCGTACGTGATGATGTCCAGGGTTTCTTCGTCCCGGGCCATGCCCAGGAAGCCCACCTCGGCCGTCGGGACCAGCTTGGTCATGCCTTCGAGCATGCCCAGCCCGGCGCGCAGGATAGGCACCACCAGCGGCGTGGGCTTGGTGAACGCGGTGCCCACGGTGGTGCTCACCGGGGTCTCGATGGTCACAGGCTGGGTGCGGACATCGCGCGTGGCCTCGTACGCGAGCAGGGTCACCAGCTCTTCCGTCAGCATCCGGAACACCGGCGATGGCGTGTTTTTGTCCCGCAGGACGGTGAGCTTATGGGCGACCAGCGGGTGGTCCACAACGAGAGTGCGCATGGGTCAAAACTACCATCCGGACCAGCGGCTCCCGGCGGGAATCAGCTGGCTTGCCCGTCGCGGACGGCGGGGTGCTCGAATGTGGGCGCGGGACCGGCGTGCTCGCGTTTCCGCAGCAGATGGAACAGCCGGTGTGCCAGGATCACGATCCCCACCCAGGCCAGGCCCAGGAACCAGCCGGCCATCACGTCCGTCAGCCAGTGGTGGCCCAGGAAGACGCGGCTCAGGCCCATGGCGATGATGAAAATCACTCCGGCAGTGATGGCTGTGATGCGGGCCCAGGTGACTTCGAACTGCAGGCACATGATGTAGACAAGGACACCGATCACCACCGTGGTATTCAGGGTGTGTCCGCTGGGAAAGGACGGTGAGGTCTCGTACGGCGGGACGGCGTCAGCGTGGTCCGGCCGGGTACGGCCAACCAGGCGCTTTCCGATGGTGGTGGCCGTGGTGGAGACCGCAGCCGCACCTCCCACCAGGATGATGGGCCGCCAGGTCCTGCTCAGGAACGTGAGCCACGCAGTCAGGATGCTGGCCAGGATGGGCATGCCAATGCCGCCGCCGATATTGGTGAAGGCCGTCACGCCTGAATTCAGTGCAGGAGTCCGCAGGCTTTGGGAAAGCTGCAGGGCGGGCAGGTCCAGGGATACCAGCCCTTCATCATCCACCACACTGTCGTAGACTTCGGCGCCCAGCAACGCCATGGTCACCACCAGCACGCCGCCCACCAGCAAGGTGATCCACAGCGCGGCGTACGGTTTGAACCATTGGCCTGCACGGGCTTTGAATGTCTCGACGTCCACGAGTTCCTCCTGGCGTCAGTGGGTGGCAAGGACGGATATCCCTCGAAACTATCATTGAGACCATGGCGCCGGGTGAAAACAAGCACAGCGAGTGGATGGGCCTTGCCCTCGACGAAGCGCGGCTGGCGTTGGCCACCGAGGACGTGCCCATTGGCGCTGTGGTGATAGGGCCCGACGGCGGCATGCTGGGTTCGGGACGGAACCAGCGGGAGGAACTGGGAGACCCCACCGCCCATGCGGAGGTGGTGGCCATCCGCCAGGCGGCGGACCGGCTGCGTTCCCTGGCCACGCTTGATGGCGGCACCGGGGACGGCTGGCGTCTCTCCGACTGCACGCTGGTGGTCACGCTGGAGCCGTGCGCCATGTGTGCCGGCGCCGTGGTGCTGGCCAGGATTCCCCGGGTGGTTTTCGGCGCCTGGGATGAAAAGGCGGGCGCGGCCGGTTCCGTGTTCGATGTGCTCCGTGAGCGCCGCCTCAACCACTGGGTTGAGGTATACGGCGGCGTCCGGGAAGAGGAGTGCGGCGCCCTGCTGAGGGACTTCTTCGCCACGCACCGCATCAAGCCGTAGCGGCAGCGCCCCGGCCGATCTTGGGGCAGCCGCGGGCGGTGGGCAGTTCATGGATTGGCCGGAAACGGACGTCAGCGTCAGCCTGTGCGCGGAGGCTGGGCAAGGACGGCCAGGACGCTCCGCGCGGTGGCGCCCCACCCGGGCAGGTTTTCCCGGGCGGCCAGCGCGGCGGTCCGCCATTCCGTTCGGAGCGGCTGGGACGACAACCACTGCCGGACCACCCTGGCGAGCGCCTCCGGGTGGCTTTCTTCGGGACCGGCCAGTCCGATGGCGGCTCCCGGGATTGTGGCCGGCGCGCGTTGTGGTTCGGACGCCCCGGCCTCGGTGTTCTGCCCGGCCGACCCCATGCCCAGCGCCTCGACGGCCCCCGTTCCGTCCCGGACGATAGCGGGAATGCCGCGGGCCAACGCCTCCGTCACCACAAGGCCAAACGCTTCGGTCCGGGAGACAAGGAGGCTGAGGTCCGCCTGGTTCCATTCGTCCTCCAGTGAGTTTCCCGAGAGCTGGCCCGTCAGCCCGATCCGGTGCTCCAGCCCGTGGGAGGCAATGGCGGCCCGGACCCGCGCCGCATAGGCGGGATCGGCGTCGACCGTTCCCACCAGTGAGGCCGTCCAGGGCAGTTCCTGAAGCCGGGCCAGGGCCGCCACCGCCAGGAGCTGGCATTTGTTGGGGAGCAGGGCGGCCACCGCAACGATGTGTGGCGGCTGCGAACCTGCGGCCACGGGTGCGGGGTCTGTCCCCGGCAGGGCAACCCGGACGCCAGGCACACCGTGGCGTTTACCGACGTGCTCCGCAGCCCACGTACTGGTACAGATCACACCGGCGGCGGACCGCAGGGCCCGCCGTTCGCCGTCGGGATGGGTGGGCGAGGGCATGTGAAGAAGGACCCACGCGGGGTGGCGGGCGGCCGCCGCGTACTCAACTTCGGCAGGCGCGCCGCAGGCGATCAGCCCATCCAGAATGGTGACAACGCCTGCGGTGATTTCCGCCTCCGTTCCCCAGGCTCCGAGGAGGCTGCCGAGCCGGCGTCGTTCCTTGGCGCTGGCATCCGGCCAGGAACCGTCCACCGCAAGCACCTCAACGTCCACGCCCAGATGCCTCAGCCCCTCAGCAAAGCGGGCGTTGTAAACGTTTCCGCCCGAGCTGTGGCGAATGTTTCCGGGAACCAGGAACCTGACGTGCACGGTCAGGCGGACAGGTCCAGGGCGTAGGCGGCCCAGGCATCGGGATTTTCCCGGAGGGTGACGTCGATTGCCGCCAGCCCGCGTCCGGCGTCGCTGTCCTTGAGTTTTCCGGCCACTGCGTGGGCGACGTATTCTGCCAGTGCCTCGGTGGTGCTGAGCTTGTTGGCGAAGTCGGGGTGCTCGTCGAGGTTGGTGTAGTTCAGCCCTGCCAGGACGTCCTCGATGATGCCGCCTGCGGCTCCGATGTCCAGCACAATCGCGTCCTCAGTGAGGGTACGACGCCGGAACGTCACCTCCGCCACGAAGGTCGCCCCGTGCAGGCCCTGCGCGGGGCCAAAGACCGGGCGCGGGAGGCTGTGCGCGATCATGAAATGACGTCGGATGGTCAGGCTGAACACGGGCTACTTCCTGTCTTTGGGGTCGGAGGGCGTTGCTGCTTCTGCGGCGGGGTACTCGATGACATGGCACAGGGCTTCGAGCTTGCCGTCTGCGAGGTCCTGCACCACGTCCGGCAGATCCGCAAAGGCGGAGGCGCCGGTGAGGAAGGCATCGAAAACCGGGTCCTTGAGAAGCGAGACTGCCAGATCCAGGCGGTCGGCTGCGGTCCGCCGGTGCCGGCGGGCCCGGGCAACGGTGCTCACCTGGCTGGCCCGGATGGAAAGTCTCCGGGCGTGGAAGTCCTCGCCGAGGGGGAGCGTGACTCCGCGGTTGGCGTACCAGGACATTTCGATGACCTCGCCCTCGTCCCCGGCCAACTGCAGGCTGCGCGCCAGGCCCTGCTGGGATGCGGAACAGTGGAAGACGATGTCGCAGTCCGGTTCGGCTTCCTCCGGACGGGCAAAGTCCACGCCCAGCCGGCCGGCCAGCTTCTGCCGTTCCGGATCCACATCCACCAGTTGCAGCCGCGCCAGCGGAAACGTGCGCAGGAGTGTCGCCACCATGCCGCCCACCAGCCCGGCCCCAACGACGGCGATCCTGTCCCCCAGCCTCGGCCCCGCCTCCCAGAGGGCATTGACGGCGGTTTCCACGGTGCCGGTGAGGACGGCGCGGCGGGCAGGAACATCGCCGGGAATCCGGGTCAGATCGCGCGTGGCGACGACGTAGCGGTCCTGGTGCGGGTTCAGGCAGAAGACGCTCTGGCCCACCCAGTCAGCCGGGCCTTCTTCGACAACGCCAACGGACAGGTAGCCAAATTTCACCGGCGCCGGAAACGAGCCCTCCTGGTGCGGGGCGCGCATCGCCTGCGCCACCCGCGGCGGGACCGAACCGGTGTGGACCACAATTTCCGTGCCCTTGCTGATGCCGGAGTAAAGCGTCCGGACCAGCGCCTCGCCGGGGCCGCGCTCGTGCAGCACCTCGTTCCGGAGCTCGCCGTGCTGCGGTCCCGTGGTCCAGTAGGCCGTTGCCTGGGTTCGGTGTGTCTCACGATCTGAATTAGTCATTGTGCTTATGAATTTAGTCCGGTGGAGGCGCGTGGCGGAAGTCATGACCTGATCAGTCCACGGGCACTGGAGCTCTTGGCGATTGATAGGTCGAGGGCGCCAGCGGATCTGCTGGCAATCCGTGAACGTCTTGCCCAGCCCCGCCGGGCCAGGTGGGTGGTTCCCAGTCGGGGTGTTCGCTGGGGTAGTGGCGGCCGGTGGGTGATGTCCAGCCGGGTGGTTGGGTGGGGCTCGCTGCGGTGGGTGTCCAGGCGGTGGCGTGTTTGAGTCCGTGGTGCCGTTTACACGGCTGGCCGAGATTTGAGATGCCGGTGGTTCCGCCGTTGGCCCAGGCGAGGAGGTGGTCGGCGTCGTTGTCCAGGGACGGGTTACTGCAGCCGGGGAACGGGCATTTGCCGTCCCGGAGGCGGAGCCATTGGCGCATGGCTTTGGGGATCCGGTAGCTGGACCGGCCGATCTCCAGCGGTGCACCGTCGCGGGGGTCGGTCAGGACCC
>JAHFUZ010000048.1 GCA_023264815.1 Arthrobacter sp.
GTTGATGACGGTGTCCCGGTAGGAGAACTGCAGGGCGGCCGAGCTGATGGAGATGCCGCGGTCCTTCTCCATCTGCATCCAGTCGGAGACCGTTTCCTTGCGGTTGGCCTTGCCGCTGGACGCACCGGCTGTGCCGATCACCTTCGCATGCAGGGCGAGCGCTTCGGTGAGCGTGGACTTGCCGGCGTCGGGGTGCGAAATAACAGCAAAGGTCCGACGCCGGGCCGCCTGTTTGTGAATCTCGTTGACCCGGGCGGGGCTAAGGACATCTTGGGACACGGTGCTACTTTCGCTGCGGTGGGGTTACCCCAAGGCGCTCGGCAGGCCTCAAGGGGAAGCATGGCTCGGTGACAGCCAAGTTCCAAGTTTATCGCAGCGCCGGACTGCCACTGAAGGCCATTCCGCCGACCCTGCGTCACAGAGGCCCCGGCCGGTTAAGAAGCGGCGTCATTGAAGTGCACGAAAATAGCCACTCCGGCAGCCGCCGCCAACCGCAATCCGCGCCACCCGCCGTCGCCCCGTCATGAGGCACTTTAGGGCTTGTCCGTGCGGTTGTTCGGGTTTCTTACCCCTATCATTGACCTTGCGGGAAAATGAGTACTTTTGGTCCTGCCGGCTGAGCGTGAATTCCGGCATTCTGCGGGCGGCTGTCCGCACCTTTGAAGGGAACACCTATGGCGCGGAGCCCTGAAGAATCGCTCAAGGCGACTTTGGGCAGGGTTGCTCCGGGAACGCCGCTGCGGGATGGTCTCGAGCGGATCCTCCGCGGACGTACCGGAGCACTGATTGTGCTGGGCTCGGACCGGACCATCGAATCCATCTGTTCCGGCGGCTTCGACATCGGCATCGACTTCTCCCCCACAAGGCTGCGCGAGCTGGCCAAGATGGACGGCGCCATCATCTGCGACAAAGACGCCGGCAACATTCTCCGCGCCGCGGTCCAGCTCGTCCCGGACTCCAGCATCGAAACCCAGGAATCCGGCACCCGGCACCGCACCGCCGAGCGCGTGGCCATCCAGACCGGCGTCCCGGTGATCTCCGTCAGCCAGTCCATGCAGATCATCGCCCTGTACGTGAACGGGCTCCGGCATGTGCTGGAGGGTTCCGAAAAGGTCCTGGCCCGCGCCAACCAGGCCCTCGCCACCCTGGAACGGTACCGCTCGCGGCTGGACCAGGTGACCAGTTCCCTGTCCGCCCTGGAGATCGAGGCCATGGTGACAGTGCGCGACGTCGCCGTGACCCTGCAGCGCCAGGAAATGGTCCGCCGTATCTCGGAGGAAATCTCGCAGTACGTCCTGGAGCTTGGCGAGGACGGGCGGCTGCTGTCCCTGCAGCTGGACGAGCTCACCGTGGGCCGCGGCCCGGGCAGCGACGTCATCATCCGTGACTACGCCGGACCGAACGCCTCCGCCGAGGACATCGACAAGGCCGTCAGCGCCCTGGTGAACCTCGGACCCACGGAACTGATCGACCTCGGCAGGATCTCCGGGATCGTCGGCTTCGCCGGCGGCGAGGCCAACCTCGACGCCGTGGTGCAGCCCCGCGGCTACCGGCTCCTCTCCGGACTCAAGGCCGTACCCAAAGCAGTGGCCGACCGCCTGGTGGACCACTTCGGCGGGCTGCAGTTCCTGATGGCCGCCACCATTGATGACCTGATGACCGTGGACGGCATCGGCGACCAGCGCGCCCGCACAGTCCGCGAGGGCCTGAGCCGGATGGCCGAAGCCAGCCTCCTGGACCGCTTCCTCTAAAACTTCCCATCGATTGCTCCGTAACCGCCGTTTTGAGGGCTCAAAACGGCCGGTGCGGAGCAATCGATGAGGGCATTCGGTCAGTTGAGCTGGAAGACGGCCTTGGGGCTGGCCTTCGAGCCAAGCTTGGCCGTGAAGATGTAGTACGCACCGCCGCGGCCGGGCTTCGAGGCGACGGGCTGGCACCCTTCAAGCGTGCGGTTCTGGGCCCACGGGAAGTTGGCCGTCTCGCTGGCGCCCGGGGGGATGGTCTTCACCAGATCCTCACTCTTGGCCTGGCAGTCCTTTGACGAAAAAATCCGGTCCGCACCGCTGGTCACCAGGAACTCCATCTGGGACGTACCGATGTTCACGTCGCACGGCATGGTGCCGCCGTTTGTCACCTTGAGGCTGAGCAGCGGCTTCTCGTCCGGGCCGTAGGCAGCCTTGTCCGTCGATGCCGAAACGGTGACCAGGTTCTGGTTGCAGGTGGGGGTCGGGGTAGGCGTCGGCGTCGGGTTGCTGCTGGGAGCTGCCGACGGCGAAGCGCCGGGTGCGGTTGCTGTGGCGCCGGCGGCGGGGCCACTGTTGGACGAGACCTGCTCTGTGCCGTTAAAGGCGCCGGCCGCGGCAAAGCCGCCAAAAGCGAGACCCACCACCATCAGCAGGGCCACCACCACGAAGAGTCGACGGCGACGGTAAACGGCGGGGCTGGGCTTTCGGGGCGCGCCGGAACCGCCCGGGGAACCGGAGCCGGAAGCCGTTTTGCGCTGTGATGAATTGCCTTGCGTGCCCATCCTTCTAGGCTAGATAACCCGCCGGGTTATGCGCCTCCACCACGCCGCCGCCCGGCCAACGCCCAGGTCACAGTTTGCCGGCGGGTGGCCGGCCGCTGCGGGCAGGCGCCTTGGCGCCTGACGCAAGCCATCAACTACAGTGTGGGGATCGACGCTTCAACCCTCGCCCCAGCCATGCCCGTTCCAACGGCCCCTGCGAACGGTGCATCCGGGGCCACTCCCGCCTCGGATGAGCGCATCGCCGGCCAACTCCCTGTCCTGCACGAGCGGATCACCGGCTGGTTTGCCGAAACTGCCCGCAAACTCCCCTGGCGCGAACCGGACTGTTCACCCTGGGGGATCCTGGTCAGCGAGGTCATGCTGCAGCAGACGCCGGTGGTGCGCGTGCTTCCGGTCTGGCAGGACTGGCTGGAGCGGTGGCCCACACCGGCCGCGCTGGCGCGCGAACCCGCCGGCGAAGCGGTGCGCCACTGGGGCCGGCTCGGCTATCCACGCCGGGCGCTGCGCCTGCATGCTGCCGCCGCGGCCATCGTGAGCGAACACGGCGGCCAGGTCCCCGGCACGTATACCGGGCTTCTGGACCTGCCCGGCGTGGGCAGCTACACGGCCGCTGCCGTGGCCGCCTTTGCTTTCGGCCGCCGGGAGGCCGTGGTGGACACGAACATCCGTCGCGTCCATGCGCGCCTGATGTCCGGCGTCGCGCTTCCCGCCCCTTCCCTGAGCGCTGCGGAGATGCGGCTCGCGGCCGAACTGCTGCCGGACGACGACGGGACCTCCGTGCGCTGGAACGCGGCGGTCATGGAGCTGGGGGCGCTGGTGTGCACGGCGCGGGCGCCGAAATGTGCGGCCTGCCCGGTGCAGGATTCGTGCGCGTGGCTGGCAGCGGGCGAGCCGCCGCCGTCGTACACCCCCAAAGGCCAGGCATGGCACGGCACCGACAGGCAGGTCCGCGGAGCCCTGATGGCAGTGCTGCGGCTGGCCGACAGCCCCGTTCCGGCGGAGATGTTCCAGCAGGAGCCCGCGGACCTGGGCTTCGCTGCGGACGGAATCGGCGTGCCGCTGTCCGCGCTGCACCGGCTGAACTGCGCCCCCGAACAGCTGGAACGCGCCCTCGCGGGCCTCCTCGACGACGGTCTTGCCGAGCTGCGCCAGGGCGGCTACAGGCTTCCCTCGTGACGGACTTTTAGGGTGGCCGCCGCCCGGGTGGCATACTTTCTGGTGACTCGAACCGGGGGAAGTTTATGAGAATCGTGCTCTACGTGATCTGGGCCCTGTTTGTGTCCGGCGTTGCTTTTGCGCTGGTCCACACGCTGCGGAAGACCAGGCGCCAGCAGAAACTGATTGCCGGCTGGCCAAAAGTCCAGGCCACCGTCACCGGCAACGTCGGGGGCTGGAGCGGCGGCACTGGCGGGTCGTCGCAGAGCCGGCGCTTCTACCCCACCTACCAGTTCACAGACCAGAACGGGACGCTTTACGCTGGCGAATCGGAGGTTTCGTACCGCAACCAGCAGGCACCGGGATCGCTCGTGGAGGTGGCCTATAACCCCATGAATCCCAATCAGTCGTTCCAGGTGGCGTCCGAATCCAAGCTGGTCCTGGGGTGCCTGGTCCCGTTCTTCGCAGTGTTTGCCATCGTGCTGTTCTGGGTTGCCGGCGCCTTCCCGGTGGACTGAGCCGTGGACTTCCTCAAGCTGCTTTTTGTGGTGCTGCCCGGGCTTTTCCTCATCCTGGGCCTCATCCTCGTGGGTTTGTCCCTGACGGCGTCCTTCCGCCGGAAACGTTCCATGGCCGGGTGGCAGCGGGCCTCAGCCACCGTCACCGGCAACCTGCACGGCAAGGACGGGCCGGGGAGCAACGGCCGGGACCGCTTTGCGCCGTCGTACGAATTCGAAGACCCGGCAGGCAAGCGCTGGCTGGGCCAGTCCGACATCTACGGCCGGGACCAGTCAATCATCGGTGAGCGCCTCGACGTGCTCTACAACCCGGCAAACCCGGCGGATTCCACGCTTCCAGTGTTCGTGCTCGCCAAGGCCCGGATGGCAACAGGTCTCATTATGGTGCTCTTTGGGGCCGGGGCGATAACAATGTTTGGCTCACTTTCCTGGTAGATGTGCCGCCGTCCGGGCCCCGGTCCTACGCTGAAGTATGCGCAAGTCCGGCGTGCTTCTGGCACTCATGACAACGGCGGCCCTGTCCTCCTGCTACTTCTACGAGGGCCCCACTCCCTGCCCGGCGATCGCACAGGCCTCCGTGGTCTCGGTGACCATTCCGGTTTCCTATGTGCCGCAGGTGGCCAGCCTGCACCTGAAGGCCTGCCAGGACGGCGCCTGCAAAGAAGACGCCGTGGAACTCCGCCCGGGTTCGGTGTCAGTGGACCAGGGCTGCACGC
Source organism: Arthrobacter sp. (assembly GCA_023264815.1). Classification (GTDB taxonomy): domain Bacteria; phylum Actinomycetota; class Actinomycetes; order Actinomycetales; family Micrococcaceae; genus Arthrobacter. The sequence goes on from JAHFUZ010000048.1 coordinate 4,917, forward strand.
CTGACGGGGTCTGCTCCGCCACCGCGTCACCCGACGGCACGCTGACCGGCATGCTGTTCCTGGATTCCCTCACCGAGTCCCCCATGACCGTGACGGCCACGGGAACCTCTCCCGGCGGCCAGGCCCTGCCGGAGCGGACCCTGGAATTCCGGCCCCGCGGCGCCTACCCCTACGGTGAACAGTGCGGACGGTTTGTCACCGCCTCTGTTGTGCTCGACGCCGAAGGGTTGCGGGAGAGCCCCGGCACAGGTTTCTAGATCTCCGCCATTCCTCCTCGCCATTTATTCCGAATTACGCCAATACTTTTTCGCCGATATTTGCGGGTGAATTAAACTCTCTTATTAGGGCCGCGCAAACCCTCCTATTCCGCCGAAATTAGCGAAATTACCAAATTAGCTCCCCCTGCGCCGGCATGATCCAAACCGCACCCGCCCGCCAGGCTCCCGCCACGATCCGCGCCATCCAGCGGCTGCTGTGGAGCAGAAGTTCCTTCCGGTACGCACCGGAAGAGGGACCCGACGTGCCGGAGGAGCCCTCATTTGGCTCACTAAAAAATGGCTGAACATGGCCATGAATTCCGCCGCCGCCCGGTTTTTTATGGCCGACTGACGCCGCATTTCCACCACCATCCGGGGCTGGCTCTTGACTTCCTCAGGCAACACTCTTACCGTCAGTTTTACTAACACAGCGAATGTTAGTTTTCGAGTTCACAGGACGCCAGACGGGGGGTTCCGATGCCACTATCAGATCGGGAGCGCAAGCAGCTGGAGGAGCTGGAGGCTGACCTGGCGGCCGACGATCCACAGCTCGCGGAACGGCTCTCGTCAGGTTCGGTCAGGCTCAAGGCCAAGGGCTACTTTGGCCTGCTGCTGTGCCTGCTCGGGCTGGCTGTGCTGATCACCGGAGTCAGCACCCAACTCATTGTGGTGGGCGTTGGCGGCTTCCTCCTGATGGGGGCCGGAGCCTACCTGACCTTGGGCACACGCCCGGTAAAGCTCCGCCGCGGCCACGAGAAGCACTGACGGGCGCAGTGGTGCTCCGCGGGACTACGGCTCGCCGAAGCCTGCCTGGACCAGGCCCCCCACGTAGTTCAGGGCGCGCTCCGCGTCCGGCCCCCACGCCTCCACGTGGAGCGTGGACCCCTTGCCCGCAGCCAGGGTCATCAGTGCCGTCATGGAAGCGGCGTCCACTCCGTTGACCGTCACTTCCGCGTTGAGGGCGGACAGCCCTCCGGCGATCTTTGCCGCCGGACGGGCATGCATGCCGGCCTGGTTGATGAGTTCAAAATCGCCGGTGAATTCCGGCCCGTCGCCGGTCACGGAGCCTTCCGCCACGGAGCGGACAGGGGCCGGCCCGGAAGCGCCGCTTCCGTACACAGCCTCCGCGGCCCGTTTGACTGCCTGCAGGTCGGCGCCGCCCTGGGCTGCCACTGCGGCAGCCACCAGGCCCTCCACAAGGGGCGCGTCAGCGAGGAGCACCTCGGACGGATCCTCCGCGAACTCCTGGGCGGACTCGGCGGTCATCACGGCAGATCCAAGATCGGTCAGCACCACGATGCCGTCGCCGCCGGCAGCCTGGTCCAGGGCGGACATGACCTTCTCCAGGCTTGTCCCGATCCTGCCGTCCGCGGTGCCCCCGGCAGCGATGATCATCACGTCGGGCGCCATTTGGGCGGCGAGCTGCGCGGCGCCGTCGGCGATTTTTTCACTGTGCGAAACCACCACCAGGCGGACCGTCATGCAGCGGCCCCTACAGCCGCTCGGAAAATGAGGGCACTGGAGGCCGCACCCGGGTCACGGTGCCCTGCGCTCCGCTCGCCAAGATAGCTGGCACGGCCCTTGCGCGCCACCAGCGGGTCCGTTGCCACGGCACCCGCCTCGGCCGCCTCGGCCGCAGCCACCAGCACAGCCAGGACGTTGCCGGTCCCGTCCGCGGCGGCAGCCTGGGCAGCCTCGGCCGCGGGGGTCCAGGCGTCCACCATGGTCTTGTCGCCGGACTCGGCCTTGCCGCGGGCCACGATGCCGTCGCGGGCCGCCACGAGCGCCGTGGCCAGTGCGGCGGGGTCAACTTCGGGAACGTCGCCAAGCGAGGTGGACGCGCGCAGGAAGGCGGTGCCGTACAGCGGCCCCGCGGCGCCGCCCACCTTGGACATCAGCGTCATGGCCGTCAGTTTGAGGGCAGCACCGGGCGTCTCCGGCGGCGCTTCGGCCAGTTTCTCCAGCACGGCCTGGAACCCGCGGTCCATGTTCTCACCATGGTCCGAGTCCCCAATGGCACGGTCCAGTTCAATCAGCCACACCCGGTTTTCGGCCATCGCCTCGGCGCACATTGTCAGCCATTTGATGGCCCACTTGACGTCGAGCAGCATCGTTAGACCCCCCAACGCAGGGCGGCAGTGTGCACTGGGGCATCCCACAGTTCGGTCAGCTCGTCATCAAGCCTGAGCACCGAGATGGAGCAGCCCTGCATCTCCAGGGCGGTGATGTAGTTCCCCACCAGGGAACGTTCCACCGTTGCGCCCCGCTCGCCGATGACCTGCGCCGCCCGGCGGTACACGATGTACAGCTCACTCAGCGGGGTGCCGCCCATTCCGTTGACGAACAGCAGGACTTTCTCCCCGCCGGCTATGCCAAGGTCGCTGAGGACGGGTTCGAGGAGCCTGTCGGTGATGGCATCGGCGCCTTCCAGGGGAATTTTGTGCCGGCCAGGTTCGCCGTGGATTCCGATCCCGATTTCGATCTCGTTGTCCGCCAGGTCGAAACTCGGCGAACCCGCGTGCGGCACGGTGCACGCCGTCAGTGCTACGCCCATGGTGCGGACGTTGCTGTTGACCCGGTCTCCGATGGCTGCCACTGCGTCGAGGTTATCGCCCCGTTCGGCAGCGGCCCCGGCGATCTTTTCCACCAGGACAGTTCCGCCCACCCCGCGGCGGCCGGCGGTGTACAGCGAGTCCTCCACCGCGACGTCGTCGTTGACCAGGACCGTGCGGACCTCAACCCCTTCCGCCTGGGCGAGCTCGGCGGCGGTCTCGAAGTTCAGGACGTCCCCGGTGTAGTTCTTGACGATATGGACAACGCCGGCGCCTGAGTTGACGGCGAGTGTGGCCGGAAGGATCTGGTCAGGCGTCGGTGAAGTGAACACCGCCCCCGGCACGGCGGCGTCGAGCATTCCCTTCCCGACATAACCGGCATGCAGCGGCTCGTGGCCACTTCCTCCTCCGGACACGAGGCCAACCTTTCCTGCCACCGGCGCATCCTTGCGCGTGACGTACTTGGGGTCGGCACTGACAGTGACGAGATGGGCGTGGGCGAGGCCGAAGCCTTCCACAGACTCGTCAACTACGGAACGTGGATCGTTAATGAGCTTTTTCATGGCAGATCTCCTGGGTCTGGGCGCGTCATGCAGGACGCACTCTGACCCTACTACCGCGGCATGGACTCCGGTAGCCTCCCGCCGGCGGGCACAGGCAAGGGACAGCCCCCAATGACTGTCCCTTACCCACAGGCCCAAACTGCGGCCCTGCCAGTTTATCCATCAATTCGACTAAAACCAAGAGGGGTATGCGGAAATGACGCTGGACGACGGCGGCGCCGCACGTCAGCGGGCAGTCGGAAGGGCCGCTGACGCGCGGCCAAGGGACGTCGCGGCAGGAACCTCAGAGAAACTTGATCATGCGCGTGTTACCGAGGGTATTGGGCTTGACCCGCGCCAGGTCGAGGAATTCCGCCACGCCTTCGTCATGGGAGCGCAGCAGTTCCGAGTACACGTCAGGATCCACCGCGGACTGGTCCGCCATCACCTCAAAGCCGTGCCGTTTGAAGAAGTCCACTTCGAAGGTCAGGCAAAAGACACGGGCCACGCCCAGCGCCCGGGCCTCCTCCAGCAGGCTTTCCACCAGGACGTGGCCCACCCCCTTGCCGCGCCAGTCATCCGACGCGGCAAGGGTGCGTACTTCGGCCAGGTCCTCCCACATCACATGCAGGGCACCGCAGCCGATCACGTCGCCCGCGGAGGACTCGGCGATCCGGAACTCCTGCAGGCTCTCGTAGTAGGCCACCGTCTCCTTCGCCATCAGAATGCGCTGCTCGGCCAGCGGCGCCACGAGGCTCTTGATGGCGGGCACATCGCTGGTGCGGGCAGGGCGTATCCGGAAGGAGTCAGTCACAGGCTCAATCCTAGATCGGCGCGGCCTTAGAGCCGCACGCAAAACAGCCAAAGCCCCGCCGCTCCTGGTGGAGTGGCGGGGCTTTTCGGTGTTGGTGCTTAGACGCTCGGGGCGATCTCCGGGATGCGTGGCTTGGCGTTGCCGGCGAAGGTGAACTTGGCGTCGTCTCCTTCGCCGTCCACATCCACCACCACGATGTCGCCGGCGTGGATCTCGCCGAACAGGATCTTCTCGGAGAGCTGGTCCTCGATCTCGCGCTGGATGGTGCGGCGCAGCGGCCGGGCACCCATGGCGGGGTCGTAGCCGCGGGTGGCCAGGAGCACCTTGGCCGCCTTGGTCAGCTCGATGCCCATGTCCTTGTCCTTGAGCCGCTTCTCCAGGCGGGTGACGAACATGTCCACGATTTCGATGATCTCGTCCTGGGTGAGCTGCGGGAACACCACAACGTCATCCACACGGTTCAGGAACTCGGGGCGGAAGTGCTGTTTGAGTTCCTCCGTCACGCGGGCACGCATCCGGTTGTAGCCGGTCTGGGTGTCGGTGCCGGATTGGAAGCCGGTGGCCACGCTCTTGGAGATGTCCCGGGTTCCCAGGTTGGTGGTCATGATGATGACGGTGTTCTTGAAGTCCACCACGCGGCCCTGGGAGTCGGTCAGGCGGCCGTCTTCGAGGATCTGCAGGAGCGAGTTGAAGAGGTCGGCGTGTGCCTTCTCCACTTCGTCGAACAGGACTACGGAGAACGGTCGGCGGCGGACCTTCTCGGTGAGCTGGCCGCCTTCTTCGTAGCCGACGTAGCCCGGAGGTGCACCGAAGAGCCGCGAAACCGTGTGCTTCTCGGAGTACTCGGACATGTCCAGCGTGATGAGGGCATCCTCTTCACCGAACAGGAACTCGGCCAGGGCCTTGGCCAGCTCGGTCTTGCCGACGCCGGTGGGGCCGGCGAAGATGAACGAGCCGCCCGGGCGCTTGGGATCCTTCAGGCCTGCACGGGTGCGGCGGATGGCCTGGGACAGTGCCTTGATGGCCTCGTCCTGGCCCACCACACGCTTGTGCAGTTCGTCTTCCATCTTCAGCAGGCGCGAGGATTCTTCCTCGGTCAGCTTGAAGACCGGGATGCCGGTGGAGTTGGCCAGCACCTCGGCGATGAGGTCCTCATCCACTTCTGAGATGTCGTCCATGCCGCCGGACTTCCAGTGGCGTTCCTTCTCGGCGCGCTCGGTGATGAGCTTCTGCTCCTTGTCGCGGAGCGCCGCGGCACCTTCGAAGTCCTGGGCGTCGATGGCGGATTCCTTCTCCATCTTCAGCTGGGCGATCCGCTCGTCCATGGCCTTCAACTCCGGCGGGGCGGTCATCCGGCGGATGCGCAGCCGGGCACCGGCCTCATCGATCAGGTCGATGGCCTTGTCCGGCAGGAAGCGGTCCGAGATGTAGCGTTCGGCGAGGCTGGCAGCCGAGGCGAGGGCGCCGTCGGTGATGGTGACGCGGTGGTGTGCCTCATAGCGGTCACGCAGGCCCTTGAGGATCTCGATCGCGTGGGCGACCGAAGGCTCCTTGACCTGGATCGGCTGGAAGCGGCGCTCCAGGGCGGCGTCCTTCTCGATGTGCTTGCGGTACTCGTCCAGCGTGGTGGCACCGATGGTCTGCAGTTCACCGCGGGCCAGCATGGGCTTCAGGATGGACGCCGCATCGATGGCGCCTTCAGCCGCGCCGGCACCCACCAGCGTGTGGATCTCGTCGATGAAGAGGATGATGTCGCCGCGGGTGCGGATTTCCTTGAGGACCTTCTTCAGGCGCTCTTCAAAGTCACCGCGGTACCGGGACCCTGCCACCAGGGACCCGAGGTCCAGGGTGTAGAGCTGCTTGTCCTTGATGGTCTCCGGGACGTCGCCGCGGACAATCGCCTGGGCAAGGCCTTCGACGACGGCGGTCTTGCCGACGCCGGGCTCACCGATCAGGACAGGGTTGTTCTTGGTGCGGCGGGAAAGAACCTGCATAACGCGTTCCATTTCCTGCTCGCGGCCGATCACAGGATCCAGCTTGTTCTCGCGCGCCGCCTGGGTGAGGTTGCGGCCGAACTGGTCCAGGACCACCGATCCGGCGGGGGTGCCTTCGGGCTGGCCCGGGCCCACGCCTGCGCCGGTGGTTTCCTTGCCCTGGTAGCCGGAGAGCAGCTGGATGACCTGCTGGCGGACCCGGTTCAGGTCAGCGCCGAGCTTGACGAGCACCTGTGCCGCAACGCCCTCACCCTCACGGATGAGTCCCAGCAGGATATGCTCCGTGCCGATGTAGTTGTGGCCCAGCTGCAGCGCTTCGCGCAGGGAGAGTTCCAGTACCTTCTTGGCGCGCGGCGTGAAGGGGATGTGGCCGGACGGGGCCTGCTGGCCCTGGCCGATGATCTCCTGCACCTGCTCGCGGACGCCGTCGAGCGAAATGCTCAAGGACTCAAGAGCCTTGGCAGCCACGCCTTCACCCTCATGGATCAGACCCAAGAGGATGTGTTCGGTACCAATGTAATTGTGGTTCAGCATGCGTGCCTCTTCTTGGGCAAGCACAACTACGCGACGGGCACGGTCCGTAAATCGCTCAAACATTTCGCCACACTCCTAGCTACAACGTACTTTGATGCTACGTGGCCGATCCCGAGTTGTGGAGCGTGTTCGCCACAGGGGAAACCGTGGCTTCTTCAAGGCTGTTCCCATGCGTCAGAAACCGCCGCCGCGGGCTGCCGGCGCCGGTATTCCTGGGGGCTCACACCGTAACGTCTCTTGAAGGCCGTGCTGAAGCTGAACGGGCTCCCATAGCCAACCTGGCGGGACACCGAGTTGAGGGTGAGCCGGTGGTCGGACATCAGGTCGGCGGCCTTTGCCAGGCGCCACTGGTTCAGATAGGTCATGGGCGGCTTCCCCACCCGTTCATGGAAGCGGCGTGCCATGGAGGCGCGCGAAACACCCACCATTCCCGCGAGCGACTCTACGGTCCACGGCTTATCCGGTGAGCCGTGAATGAGCCGGAGGGCCTGCTGGATGGCGGTGTCCCGGTTCGCCGCCATCCAGTTGGGTGCATCGTCCGGCAGCCCCGCAGTCCAGGAACGGACGGCGCTGATGAGCAACAGGTCCAGCAGCCTGTCGAGAACGCTGGCCTGCGCAACGCCGTCACGGTCGATTTCCTGCATCAGCATGGAAACGATTGGATTGTCGGCGGCCTGAACAACCACGAACGGCGGCAGGGCTGACAGGAGCAGGTCACCAACTTCGCCGCTGCTCCGGTAAGTTCCAACCAGCATGTCATCCTGCCCCTCGGCAGCGTTGCCCCAAGTCCTCATGCCAGTCTGAAAGTCGTGGAAAAGGTCTTCCCCGTTGGGACCAGAACAGGCCTGGCCTATGCCGATGAAGTAGGCGGGCTTCTGGTCCGGAAGATCTGCGATGACATACGCGGATGGGTCGCGGATCAGCAACAGCGCACCGGGCTCCAGTAAGACGGGCGGGGCATCCCGCTGCCGAAAGTGCGCAGAGCCATGCAGCAGCGCCACGACCGTCAAGGGAGCATCATCCTGCACTTTGACGGACCACGGCGGGGACATCCTGACGCGCAGGAGGAAAGCGTTGCGGGCCCTTGGCCCGTCGAGGAAATCAGCGAGCGGATCCACAGCCCGATCCTAGACGATAGGCGTTTCGGCAGTCAGTTAGCAGACAGTCCCATGGATGGTGAAGTCCCGGCATGCGCCTGCCAAATTCCTGTTGCGGCGGCTTCGCGGGCAAACTCACGGAAGTCCTTGGGTTCACGGCCCAGGGCCTGCTGCACGCCATCAGTCAACGATGCGTTGCGGCCGTCCAGGATCAGGGTGAAGAGGTCGACAAAGTCCCGTGGCAGGCCTTCTTTTGCCAAAATAACCTCGTATTCCTCCGCCGTCACGGGGTGATAGACCACGTCCCGGCCGCTGGCGGCACTGATCTCCCGCGCAATGTCGTGGAAGCCCAGTAACCGGGGCCCGGAAAGTTCATACACCCGGCCGTCGTGGCCCGGTTCGGTGAGAGCCGCCACTGCAACGTCCGCAATGTCGTCCGCATCGACGAAAGGCTCGACGGCGTTGCCCGCGGGAATGGAGATAACACCGTCCAGCACGGGGCCAAGGAAGAAGCTCTCGCTGAAATTCTGGTTGAACCAGTTGCATCGCACGATGGTCCAGTCTGTGCCTGAGACCTTGACGGATTCCTCGCTGGCCAGAGCCCCTTCCTCCCCACGGCCGGACAACAGGACGAGCTTCCTGACACCATGGTTCGCGGCCTCTTTGGCGAATGCGGCAATGACGTCAGATACCCCAGGGAAGGCAAGATCGGGGTAATAGGTGACATAGGCCTTGTCGACTCGATCCAGCGCAGCGCCCCAGGTACTGACGTCATGCCAGTCAAAGGCCGGGTGCCCTCTGCGCGACCCGAGACGAACAGGGATGCCCCGGCTTACGAGCCGTTCAGCCACGCGACTGCCAGTCTTGCCTGTGCCGCCGATGACCAGGACGGTGCCATTATCGGTCAGATTAGTTGCCGCTACGGGCTGGTGGTTTTCCATATTCCAATCCAAGCAAGCGCGCTGTACGTCCGGCATATGCCCACCACTCAACTTCATGCGCCTGCGTATAAACGGACCCTCGGAAGGACACGGGCGCCGAACTTTGCCGCTCCAACGGCTGTAGCGTCAGTTGCGACGCTGATCAAATGTGAAGCACCAATCGCCGGGCACGGACTGCCCAGGGCAAAGGATCGAAACCATGCCAGTCATGACGCTGCTGATGACCGCTGCCACCGTGGCCCTCGCCGGGATTGGCGGTCTCTACTACTCCTACGCATGTTCCGTCATGCCGGGATTGCGGGCCGTGGATGATGCAACCTTCGTCAGAGCCATGTCCCGGATCAACACCGCAATCCAAAATCCGGTGTTCGCGATGAGCTTCATCGGGGCCTTCTTCGCTTTGGCGGCCGCGGCAGCATACTCCTGGGGCAATGGGCTTGACTGTGCCCTGCCGGCAGTACTGGCCTTTGCCTGCTACACGGCCACGCTGGCTATTACTTTCGGAGTGAATATCCCCCTTAATAACGCCCTGGGCCGGGCTGCCGACTCCGGAGATGCCGCCTCTTGCAGAAAGTCCTTCGAAAGCCGCTGGACTCGCTGGAATATTCACCGGGCCTGGCTGTCCCTGGCCGCTTTGGTGGCGCTTAGCATTGCATGGGCCTCACTATGACAGCACTATTGTCCGGGCGTCCCATAGTCACCGCAGCGACGTTTCGGAAGGCCTGCAGCCGGTAATTCAATTGGCAGCAAAGAACCCTGTCCCGCCGGAAGGCGAAACAGGGTTCAGGGCACCTATAGAGCGAAGCCCTAGGAATTGGCCTTTTGGTAGGCTTCCTGGATTTCAGCCTGAATACGGCCCCGGCTGTTGACCGTATAGCCGTTATCCCGGGCCCACTGACGGATCTGTGCGGAATCGTTGCCACGGCCCGCAACGGCGGCCTTGGTACGCGTTGCGCGCCCGGCCGAGGTCTTGCGGGCTGCAGCAATAAAGCGTTCCAGGCTGGAACGCAGTTCGGCTGCATTGGCTGCCGACAGATCGATTTCGTAGCTGGCCCCGTCAAGGCCAAACCGGACATTCTCGTCCGCGGATCCCCCATCCAGATCATCTACGAGGATGATGTTTACTTTCTGTGCCATTAAAAGACTTCCTCTTTGAGGTTCGGGTTTGCAGAAAAGCAGGATGTTTCTACAAAAAGTATGAACCCCCTAATGGCACCGCGTCAAAGCGGCAAATGGCACCTGTGGATATTCAGGGAAAGTTCCGCCGGTTTATTTATTCGGCTCCGAGTCAGGCCCGTTCAATGGCTTGGCAGCACGCGCCTCGGCCTCGGCCTGGGCACGTGCTTCGGCCTGGCGTTCGGATTTATCGGCATTAAAGATCGATTTCATGGCAAACCAGAAGATCAGGCCCACCACTATTGACGGCAGCAGGACGGCTACATATTCCATGATTAGTGTCCCTCAGGCTTCAGAAGCGGGAAGAGGATGGTTTCGCGGATGCCGGCGCCGGTAAACAGCATAACCAGGCGGTCGATGCCCAGGCCGATTCCACCCATGGGCGGCGCGCCGTATTCGAGGGCACGGAGGAAGTCCTCGTCCAACTGCATGGCCTCGTCATCACCGGCGGCCGCGTGCCGGGACTGTTCGGTGAGCCGTTCGCGCTGAATGACGGGGTCGATCAGCTCGGAGAAGGCCGTTCCGCGTTCCATGCCGCCGATAATGAGGTCCCAGGCCTCGATCAGGCGGCCGTCCTCACGGTGCGGGCGGGCCAGCGGCTGGGCGGACGGCGGGTAGTCGTAGACAAAAGTGGGGTTAAGCAGCGTGGGTTCCACGATTTCACCGAAGAGTTCCACTGCCAGCTTCTCGGCGTCCCACTTCGGGTCCGCCTTGACCTCATGCTTTGCGGCGATTTCGCGAAGCACCTCCAGCGGGGTGTCCGGCGTGACTTCCTGGCCAACGGCGTCGGAAAGCCCGGGGTAGACAGCGAGCCAGGCCCACTCGCCGTCGAGGTTAATCTCCCCCGCTTCCGTCTGGATGGTGCGTCCGGCACCCACGGCGTCGGCGGCGTCGAGGATGATCTCCTTGATCCGCTCGGCCATCACAAACTGGTCAGCCCACGCCTCATAGCACTCAAGGGTGGTGAACTCGGGGCTGTGGGTGGAGTCCACGCCCTCGTTGCGGAACACGTGGCCCATGTCGTAGACGCGGTCGATCCCGCCCACCACGGCGCGCTTGAGGTACAGCTCGGTGGCGATGCGCAGGGTCATCTTCTGGTCGAAGGCGTTCATGTGGGTCTCGAACGGGCGGGCCAGGGCACCGCCGTGGACCAGGTTCAGGATGGGGGTCTCCACCTCCACGTAGCTGTGGCGAAAGAGGGTTTCGCGGATGGAGCGGGTGATGGCCGCGCGGGTGTAGACCATTTCGCGGGCTTCATCGCGGACCATGAGGTCCACGTAGCGCTGGCGGACGCGGGTCTCCTCATTCAGTTCCGCGTGCAGCACCGGCAGCGGGCGGAGCGCCTTGGAGGCCATGGACCAGGACTCTGCCATGACTGACAGCTCGCCGCGGCGGGAGGAGATGACCTCGCCCTTGATGAAAACGTGGTCGCCCAGGTCAACCAGCGCCTTCCAGTCCGCGAGCGCTTCCTCGCCCACGTTGGCCAGGCTCAGCATGGCCTGCAGGCGGGTGCCCTTGCCGTCCACGCCGCCCTCCTGGAGGGTGGCGAAGCAGAGCTTGCCGGTGTTGCGGACGAACACGATGCGGCCCGTGACTCCCACGATGTCGCCGGTGGTGTCGTCGGCTTCCAGGTGCGCGTACTTTTCGCGGATCTCGGTGAGGGAGTGTGTGCGTTCCACACCCACCGGGTACGCCTCCGTGCCACGCTCGATCAGCTTGGCGCGCTTCTCCATGCGGATGCGCATCTGCTCGCTGGCGTCGAGGGGCTCTGGGGCGTTTTGGGGGGCGGGGGTGTTTTGGGAAGTCACAATCCCCAAGTTTACCGGGAGTTCAGCTGCCCGGCTTCCGTCCAGCGGCCGGGCATAGACTCAGGCTGTGGAGTCGTGGAAAGTTGAGACGGAAGACGGCGGCCGCCTGGAGGGGCATTCGTTCAGCACCCCCGCAGTACCGGACCCGACGACGGCGGGACCTCCCGGCGTCGTACTCATCCACGGCACTCTGGTCACCGACGCCCTCTACCGCCCTTTTGCACGGAAGCTCAGCGTCCTGCTGGGCCGGCCGGTGCACTGCTACAACCGGCGAGGCCGGGCCGGATCCTCGGTGCAGCCGGAGGACTATTCGGCGGCCACGGAGATCAGCGACCTCGCAGCGGTGATGACCCACACGGGTTCCACGGACGTGGTGGCGCACAGCTACGGCGGTTTTGTGGCGCTGCAGGCTGCCCGGACCCTGCCGATAGGCCGGCTGGTGACGTACGACGCGGCGGTGTCGCTCTCCGGAAACCTGGCCCAGCGCTGGCGGCCGGAGCTGGAGGACGCCGTTAGCGCCGGCCAACTCAACCATGCCTGGGCCCATCTGGTCCAGGGCCTGGGCACCGCCGGGCCGCTGTCCTGCCTGCCGCTGGGTGCGCTGCGGATGCTCAGCATCCTCACGGCGCGGACCAACCTGGGGACAGAGATGCGCCAACTGCTCCCCACCGCCGTCAAGGAGATGCGCGCCGTACTGGACGCTGACGCCGAACTGGACGATTTCACTGCCCTGGCCACGCCCGTCCTGATGCTCACCGGCGGCTGGAGCCCGGGATACTTCGCCGAGACCGGCCGGCAGTTGGCGGCCGCGGTGCCGTCCATCGACTTCCGCGTGGTTCCCGGGCAGTTCCATGAGGGGCCCATCCGCCCCGGCAAGGGGCTGGCCGTGCGGATGGCCCGCTACATCAACGCCAGTGACGGCCAGGTCCGGAGGCTGGGGCGGTAGCGCGCCTCGGGTGGCGGCACCGCGGTGCGCCGCCCGCCTAGGATGGAAAGCGTGAGAGAGCAGGAAGTCCCCACGCACGACGGCGGCACGCTGGCGTTGTACAGCTACGGCACCGGGGATGCGCCGGGAGACCGCCGGGTGGTGGTGATCGGCGGGGCTTTCCTGACCGCGCTGATCTACCGGCCTTTCTCGATGGCACTGGCCAACGGCCTGGGCGAGGGGTGGGCGGTGGACGTTTATGACCGGCGCGGGCGCGGGAAGTCCACGGAGCAGCCTTCCGACTATTCCATGGCCACGGAAATCGCCGATGTCCGCACCATCATGGACGCCACCGGCGCGCGCAACCTCCTGGGCCACAGCCTGGGCGGCTCGGTGGCACTGAACGCCGTCCAGGAGTTTGTGGGAACGGAGCACCAGCCGGACAAGCTTGCCGTCTACGACGCTGCCGTGAACATCGACGGCAGCGTGGACACCGCATGGCTGGATGGTTTTGAAGCCGCGGTCAACGCCGGAAAAATAGGGCATGCCATGGCGCGGATGAAGAAGGGCATGCAGCCGGGCACCGCGCTGTCCAAGGTCCCCGAACCGGTCCTGGCGGGGCTGATGGCCCTGGTGTCCCGGACCAAGGTCAACAAAATGGCCCGGGAACTGATGCCCACGGGAGTTGGTGAACTGCGGGCCGCCTACGACGAAGCCGAGCATGCCCGCGACTTCGCCGTGCTGCCGGCCAACACGCACTTCATGGTGGGCGGCAAGAGCCCGCGCTACTACAAGGTCACGGCCCAGCGCCTGCACGCCGCAGTGCCGGGCAGCACATACGAGCTCTCCCCCAAGTGCTTCCACGGTTCCATCCCCGCCGCCGTGAAGGAACTCGTCACCGATATCGCGGAGTACTTCAAGGGCTAAGGCAATCCGCAGGTTGCTCGACTAGGCTCAGATCATGACGCGCGAGACGATTACCACCCCCGACGCCGGCACGCTGGAGCTCTTCACCACGGGTGCGGAACTGGCCTCCGCCGGCTCCGGCGTGGTTGTGGTGCAGGCCTCCATGGTGACCGCAGCCGACTACACCAAGTTCGCCCAGAAACTCAGCGCCGCCCTCGGCCGGCCGGTGCACACCTTCAACCGCCGCGGCCGCGGTTCATCGTCGCCGCAGCCCCAGGACTACACGCTGGATCTGGACATCCGTGACCTGGACGCCGTCATGAAACACACGTCCAGCACCGACGTCTTTGGCCACAGCTTCGGCGGCGCGGTGGCCCTGCACGCGGCCCGCACCCTGCCCGTGGAACGCCTGGCCGTTTATGACCCCGCGGTGTCCGTGAACCACAGCGTCACGGCTGACTGGACCACTGACTACGAGCGCGCCACGGCCGCCGGAGATGACGACCGCGCCCTGGCCGTCCTCACCAAGGGGCTGGAAACCGGCGCCTTCTCCCGGATGCCGCTGTCCATGCTGACCATCGCCAACAAGCTCACGGCCGGCACACACCTGGGCAAGCAGATGCGAGACATGATGCGCACGGGTGTCCGGGAAATCAAGGCGATCATCGCCGCGGACATGCCGGCCGAGCCGTTCCTGGAACTGCCCCTGGAAACGCTGATCATTGTGGGCGAGAAGAGCCCGGCCTACTTCGGTGTGGCCTGCGGCCAGATCCACGACATCCTCACCGGCTCCAGCTACACCATCCTGCAGGGTGCCGGCCACGACGGCGTCCTCCGCGCCCCGGACAAGCTCATCACCGAACTCAGCGACTTCTTCGCCGGCTAACGCCTGGCCACCCGCCCCCTACGGGACTGGCAGCCAGTGGGGTTAGTGGGCGCCGTGGCCGGGGGCGGCACCTTCCGTTTTGCGCATCATCGCGGAAAGCACGACGGCGGCAAGGGCTATGGCGGTTGCCG
>JAHFUZ010000022.1 GCA_023264815.1 Arthrobacter sp.
GAAGCCATCAATACAGTCGCGACTCGTGACGACACGGCGCCCACCGGACTCATGATCAAAGAACGCAGAACCGCCGACGCGGTGAAGGTTTGGTACTACCGCAGGGGGAGCGCCGGGTCGCGGCTTTGCCGGGAGGACGTCCCGGTAGAGCAGATCGCCCAAGCCAAACTGCTCCACATAACCGGCATCACACCAGCGCTATCCGTGACGGCAGCGGAGGCGGTACGCTACGCCGTTGACTGTGCCCAGGAGGCCGGCACTCTGGTCTCCTTCGACCTGAACTACCGGGCAGCACTCTGGTCCCCCGAAGAAGCAGGAGAACTTTACCGCCTAATAATACCCAAGGCAGACGTAGTCTTTGCCGGGGACGCTGAAGCAGCCCTGGCAGTAGGCGATGCGAAAGACCCGCGGGAACTTGCCCGGCGAATTACCGAGATGGGCGCATCACAAGCGGTCATAAAACTCGGCGCCGATGGCTGCGTTGCAATCGCGGACGGAGAACCGCATGCTCAGCAGGCAATCCCCATTCGGGCTGTGGACACCGTAGGGGCGGGAGACGCTTTCGTGGCCGGATACATCGCCGAGCTACTCAACGACCGGAACGTTCCCCAGCGCCTGCTGACCGCCGTCCGTACGGGGGCATTCGCTTGCCTGGTGCCCGGAGACTGGGAAGGCATGCCCCGACGTATTGAGCTGGACCTTCTGGACTCCACTGACCCTGTCTCCCGATAAGCGCAGTACGTGAATCGCCGTCACCATGAAAGCAAAGTCCAAACCCGACACGGACCGAGGGAGCTTGAGAGGTGAACATCAACAACGCGGCAGCCACGCTTCCTACGCACGTCCTCGCAGAATCTCTAGCAGCCTGGAAGCTCGCTTTCGATCGGCATAAGCCCGAAGAAATGGTCGGGCTTTTTACGAGCGATGCGCTCTTTCAAGGGCTCAGCCCAACTCTGCGCAGCGGACGCAAAGACGTTTTCGCCTACTACAACGCTCTGCCTCACGGCATCACTGCGTGCTTCCAAATAATCCAAGCTCGCCAACTAGCCCCGCATCTCGTCTGCGGATTTGCTGCCGTTCAATTTACCTACCCGGATGGAAGAACAGTGCCAGCGCAGCTATCCCTCGTACTTCTCAGGGACGGTCAGACGTGGCTCATCGTTCAATACCACGCCTCAGCGATGTCGGCGGGGAAGCAAACCGGGGCCGTCTCGTTAGGTGATGTGATGAACCCATTCAAAGATGGCAAAGACTGACTAGAGTCAGTCTTTTTAGAGGCTCCGAGAGAATTGGACGGCTCCGAGTACGGAGTTCTCCCTGGTTCTACCGGAGGGTTCTAACTCGTGTTCCCGGACAGGGCCCAGTAACGCACGCCCCGCTAGTGCCGTCGATGTCGTGGAAAGGTACACCAACCTGACGTCAGGAAGCCCCACAAAACATGTCAGGATAGGGTCCAAAACGTGGTTCTTAGTTGCTTTCTGATAGAAGGCTTAGGTTCCAACCTGACACTGGCAGCATTACGTCCGCCCAGGCGTTTTGCCTCCACGAGCCTCTTGGAAGCATTGTCCAGACCCGCCTGCATGATCATGCGAAGAGCCAGTAGCTCCGCTTCCGACACGCGTTGGGAGTGTAAGCGCACGTCAAGACATTGGTCGACTGAGACCGCAACTCACACCTTGAAGTACTTCGCCTCCGGGTGGTGGAACACAAACGCGTCGGTGGACTGTTCGGGATGCAGCATCAGCTCGTCGCTGAGGACCACGCCCATCCGCTCGGGCTTCAGCAGTTCGGTGACCTTGCGGCGGTCCTCCATGTCGGGGCACGCGGGGTAGCCGAGCGAGAACCGGGCACCGCGGTAGTCGAGCTTGAACAGGCCGGCCTTGTCCTTGGGCTCCTCGGACGCGAAGCCCAGCTCCTTGCGGATGCGGGCATGCCAGAACTCGGCCAGCGCCTCGGTGAGCTGCATGACCAGGCCGTTGAGCTCGTAGTAGTCGCGGTACTGGTTGGCGGCGAACATCTTGGAGGTGAACTCCTCGATCTTCGAGCCGGCGGTGACCAGCTGGACGGGCAGCACGTCGATCTGCCCGGATTCGCGGGACTTCACGAAGTCGGCCAGGCACAGGTGCCGGTCGCGGCGCTGGCGCGGGAAGTCGAAGCGCAGCCGGTCGGTGCCGATCGGACCGCCGGAACCACCGTCCGGGGCGAGCAGTCCCGCGGGGCCCAGGACGCCGTCGCGATCCTCGCCGTGGTGCAGCACCACCACCTGTTCCCCTTCGGAAACCACCGGGAAGTAGCCGTAGGCGACGGACGCGTCGAGCATGCCCTCGCCGAGGATGCGGTCCAGCCAGTAGCGCAGGCGCGGCCGGCCCTCGCGTTCCACCAGTTCCTCATAGGAGGCGCCGTCTTCGCCGCGGCCGGGCTTGAGCCCCCACTGCCCCATGAACGTGGCGCGCTCGTCGAGGAACGCCGAGTAGTCGTGCAGCGAAACGCCGCGGACAATGCGCGTGCCCCAGAACGGCGGCGCGGGCACGGGGTTGTCGGAGGCGACGTCGGACCGGCCGGGCATCGCTTCCGGCTCGGTGACCGTGAACTTCGCGCCGCCCTTGTGGATACGCTTCTTCAGCGGCGGCAGGCCGACGTCGTCCGGCGACTCGCCGCGCGCGACGCGGACCAGCGGCTCCATGAGGGAAAGGCCCTCGAAGGCGTCCTTGGCGTACCGGACCACGCCGTCAAACTGCTCGGCCAGGTCCTGCTCCACGTAGGCGCGGGTCAGGGCTGCGCCGCCGAGGATCACCGGCCACTTCTTGGCCAGGCCGCGGGACTGCAGTTCCGCGAGGTTTTCCTTCATCACCACGGTGGACTTCACCAGCAGGCCGGACATGCCGATGACGTCGGCGTTGTGCTGCTCGGCTGCGGCGATGATCTCGGCGATGCCCTGCTTGATGCCGATGTTGACCACTTTGTAGCCGTTGTTGGTGAGGATGATGTCCACCAGGTTCTTGCCGATGTCGTGCACGTCGCCGCGGACGGTGGCGATCACCATGGTGCCCTTGCCGGAGGAATCGGACTTCTCCATGTGCGGCTCGAGCAGCGCGACGGCGTTCTTCATCACCTCGGCGGACTGCAGCACGAACGGCAGCTGCATCTCGCCGGCGCCGAAGCGCTCGCCCACCACCTTCATGCCTTCGAGCAGCTGGTCGTTGATGATGCCGAGCGGGGTCATTCCCTCGCTGCGGGCCAGGTCGAGGTCCTCTTCGAGGCCCTTTCCTTCGCCGTCGATGATGCGTCGCTGCAGGCGTTCGCCCGTGGGCAGCGCCGCGAGTTCCGCGGCGCGCTGGTCCTTGAGCGCTGCGGTGTCGACGCCGGCGAACAGGTCCAGCATGACGGCCAGGGGGTCGTAGGTGACGTTGCCGTCGGCGTCGTATTCGCGGCGGTCATAGACGAGGTCCAGGGCCACCTTGCGCTGCTCCTCCGGCAGGGAGGCGAGCGGCACGATCTTGGCGGCGTCGATGATGCCGCTGGTCAGGCCGGCCTGCACGGCCTCGTGCAGGAACACGGAGTTCAGCACCATGCGTGCCGCCGGATTCAGGCCGAAGGAGACGTTGGAGACGCCGAGGGTGGTGTTGATGCCGGGGTACTTGGCGGTGATCTGGCGGATAGCCTCGATGGTTTCGATGCCGTCCCGGCGGGTTTCTTCCTGGCCGGTGGCGATGGGGAAGGTCAGGGCGTCCACGATGATGTCCTCGACGCGCATCCCCCATTCGCCCACCAGGGCGTCGACGAGGCGGGAGGCGATGGCCACCTTGCCCTCGGTGGTGCGTGCCTGGCCCTGTTCGTCGATGGTCAGGGCAATGACAGCGGTGCCGTGTTCCTTCACGAGCGGCATGATGCGCGCGAAGCGGCTGTCCGGGCCGTCGCCGTCCTCGTAGTTGACGGAGTTGACCACGGGGCGGCCGCCGATGAGTTCGAGCCCGGCCCGCAGCACGGGTGGTTCGGTGGAGTCGATGACGAGCGGGAGGGTGGAGGCCGACGCGAAACGCGAGACGACCTCCTTGATGTCGGCCACGCCGTCGCGCCCCACATAGTCAATGCAGACGTCCAGCAGGTGCGCACCCACTCGGACCTGCTCGCGGGCGATGTCCACACAGTCGTCCCAGCGCTCCTCCAGCATCGCCTGGCGGAACGCCTTCGAGCCGTTGGCGTTGGTGCGCTCGCCGATGGCGAGGTACGCGGACTCCTGGTCGAAATTCACGTGGTGGTAGAGGGACGCGATGCCGGCTTCACGCTCGGTGGGAACGCGGCTGCCGTCGGCGCCCCTTCCGCCGCTGGTGACCGCGGCGGCGGTGCGCAAAGGGGCAAGACGTTCGACGACGGCGGCCATGTGCTCCGGCGTCGTACCGCAGCAGCCGCCCACCAGGCCCAGGCCGAATTCGCGCACGAACTGCTCGTGCGCGGTGGCGAGTTCGGTGGGTGAGAGCGGGTAGTGCGCGCCGTTGGGGCCGAGGACGGGCAGGCCGGCGTTGGGCATGCAGGCGATGGCCACGGAGGACTGCTTGGAGAGGTGGCGGAGGTGCTCGCTCATCTCGTCCGGGCCGGTGGCGCAGTTCAGGCCGATGGCGTCGACGCCGAGCGGCTCGAGGGCGGTGAGTGCGGCGCCGATTTCGGAGCCCATGAGCATGGTGCCGGTGGTTTCGACGGTCACTTCGACGAAGATGGGGAGCCGGATTCCCTTGGAGACGATGGCCTGCTTGCAGCCGTTGACCGCGGCTTTGGTCTGCAGGAGGTCCTGGCTGGTTTCGATGAGGAAGGCGTCCGCGCCGCCGTCGATGAGGCCCTCGGCCTGCAGGACGAAGGTCTGCTTGAGGTAGTCGTAGGTGGTGTGGCCGAGGCTGGGGAGCTTGGTGCCGGGGCCCATGGAGCCGAGGACCCAGCGCATGCGGCCGTCTGTTTTTTCTGCCGCTTCAGCACTCTCGCGGGCGATCTCGGCACCCTTCCGGGCGAGCTCTTCGATCCGGTCGTCGATGCCGTAGTCGGAGAGGTTGGACCAGTTGGCGCCGAAGGTGTTGGTTTCGACCGCGTCGATGCCGGTGGCGAAGTACGCGTCATGGATGTCTGCGAGGACGTCCGGGCGCGTGTCATTGAGGATCTCGTTGCAGCCTTCGAGGTTCTGGAAGTCCGTTTCGAGCGACAGCTCCCGGCCCTGCAGCATGGTGCCCATGGCGCCGTCGGCGATGACGACGCGGTGGTTAACAGCGTCCAGCAGCGCCTGCGCACGGACGGGGCGGGGCACGGACTCAATATCAAGCGCGAAACGAGGCATCTAAACAGACTACGGCGGGGGCCCGAACATTGCGCCGTGTTTCTGTGTACTACGGCGGGGGAGAGAGAACGGGGACAACCGAAACACACTCTCTCAGTCTGCTCCAGTCCCGAACCCGCCGCCAGAGAAGCACCCCACGCGACCGGGCGGACATTTGCCTGCCCCACAGCGGAGCGGAGCTTCTGATCAACTAACCTCGTAGAAGTAACGAGAACGAAAAACCGCAGGACTAGTCCTGCAATGGCTGTCCGCTAGTAACGGAGCCCGTGACTCCAATCCGGACTTGGGTCAAAGGACAGCAAGACCCTCTGAGGTCATTTGACACCCTCTGAGACTCTATTCGCAGCAGCGCCGTAAGCGTGTTTGGCAAATGGCTACGTCGTTGATTTGACGGGTTATTTGCCATGCCTTCAGAGCCTGATCTGACCGCCGGCTACATTCTCGCACTTTTCGAATCCCAAGGTGTTTCTGCCCCAGCTTCGTCCCGCAGACATTGAACGCATCCTTGCTTGGCACTACGACAGCTCCGTTGGTGGCCGAGTGAGCGCGATCTCGGACGAATGGCGCAGGAGCTCAGCGGCCGCCTCGATGAACTTCTCGGGACCGACCTCAAGGACCTGTCGAAGGTGGAGGCCAAGTGGATTCTCCCCAAGGTGTGCTCGTGCGGTCAGGAGGCTGCAGTGATTCTGGGTAGAACTGCGCAATCTAGAAGTGGCAAGTGCTCGGTAAGTTGAGCGGCCTGAAGAACCCCATCAGAGACGATGTCGTACGAGCCAAAGAATGGGCCTAGAGAGAGGCTCGGCTCGCCTAAGCATGCTCGCTAGTTGTCATTGCGAGGATCATCCTCGGACCACCTTTTTTCCACGGCGGACTTCCACAGGAAATCTAACTTGTTCGCGTCACTATTGAGGAACAACCATTTAAGGTTCTTATCAGGAAGAACCGAGCTTCCCTCTCGTCGCTCAGCAAACATGGCGGAGAGACGGATGGGCTCTAGAAACTCAGGGCGGATTCGGTAGGCTACGATTTCCTGGTCCATGTCGTAGTAGTGAGGTTCGAGCAGCGTAAGTGCTCGCTCAGGCAGATTTCCGTTTCCTACTTCATGCGCTAAAACTTCCTGGACGGTGGAAGCTATCGCCTGGAGCCGGTCGCCGCTGGTGCCAACGCCCATCTCTTCCATTAGGCGTACGTCTATCCATCCCTCGGCCAGTGACGCTAACTTCAGTGCTGTTCCAGTTATCGGATCGAGCCCATACAGCTTCGAAAGGAACGAGTCCCAACCCTCTCCTTGCAAGACCTTGTCGACAGCGGAGCGTTTCCAGCCCTGCAAGACAAGACTCTCCCGAGCAGTGAGCTCTCTGCTCAGGCGGTTGGCATTTTCAACTGAGTCTGTATGTATGGAGACGTTCAGCGAGTCCTTCGCCAAGGCCAGCAACTGAGCAGGCGTTCGAAGGTAAAAGTTTCTTCCGGTTCTGGCAAGTAGCTCGCTTATCAGCTCAATTCTCGGTCCACGAATCTCTCCAGCTTCTTTTCGGACCCAATCCTCCTTTGCATCCCGAGTGATGAATAGGACATCAAGGTTCCTTCGGGATGCTTCGACTAGGAGTTGCTCCCATACAAGGTAATCACCCGCAGATTCCGGTTCGGGCTTCTTAGCGTCCAAATAACCGGGAGGCAACTGGTTGTCACCGCGCCGTTTAGCTTCGATTATCGCCTTCTTGAAGGCACCCTCGTCCAGGGGCTCGCCCACCTTGCCCTGGAGGATTTCTTCAAGCTGGAGCAAGACTTCATCCTTCGACGTGTCGCGTGCCCAGGTTTCCGTCTCTTCCTCCGAAAGCTGGATTACTTTCTCCTTGATCCCGTCCAGGCACTCGGTCAGTTCCTGAGTCAGCTCTTCCACTGTCGCCCTGGAATGGGATCTCTGCTTGCCCCAAAGATCGAGAGCCTTGACAATGGCATCCTGGCTGGAGCCGAGCGTCTTAACAAGCACAGCAGTTCCGCCGGGATCTTTGAGAATTCCCTCGCGGTTTCGCCAAAACTCGACCATCGCATGGTTCGGTACCCACAGTCGGCCCCCGATTGCCCGAAGCGCGGCAATCAGGTCGTCTCGTCCCTGCTTCCCGTAGCGGTACAAGTCTAGGAGAACGTTGGTGTCAAGCACCACGAGTCCTTGCTGCAGGACTTTAACGTGATCGTCCCGAGTGGCAGTCCGGTAACCCTCAAACCCGTCGAAGATACCCCTGTTGGCCGGCTGTTCAGGTTGATCATTCGGGGAAGACATGAGAGGAATCCTAATCAGGTTTTACGAGTGACGACAGCGCTATGAGGATGTCCCATCTTCGTCTAGTGCTTGCAGCTGTTGCCGAATCCTGGACATTCTCCTGAGAACCTTCGGTGTGTCTGCATGCCCGAGCTTGAGCTCAGCGGACAGGAAGTCATATTCCTGCTTAAGCTTCTCCGGTTCTGGGGGTTTGGGTGCTGAAATGGGACGAGCGGGCGACATAGCGTGCGGGGAGGACTGGACGTCGCTTTTCGCAAGTTGGCGCGGAGCCTTTGTAACCGCAGGGGATAGCACGGGCACGTTGCCGAGCGGGGGCTTAACGTAGTAGGGCTGATTCGTCAGTGTACGAAGAAGGTCTGTGAACGTCTCCGGCTGGTGCACATCAACGTGAAATCTTTGGAATCGTGCCATGTCGTGCGGAATTTCGTTGGCGCTCTTGCTGCCCAAGACGACAATCTTCAGCTTGTTCTGCAGCGCGTCCTGGTCAGTGTTGAATATGCCTTTGAGCGTATCGGCCTCGACGGCGACACCGGCGCCCACAATAGGCTTGTTTGTGCCGCTCCATCTTTCCCCCCACGCTTTGCTTATGGCCACCAAGACATACTCGGACTCCTGTACTGCTTTTTGACCAAATCGAGTCCAGTCCGCCAAGTTGTCGTGGGAGTAGAAAAGATCAATGTCTGCATCGATTCCGTTATGCCGGAGCGCAAGGGTGAACTCCATCACCTCTGCTTCCCACGCGGTGGACTCCTTCTTAGTCCAACTTTCGTCTTTATGGGCCCAACTTACGAGTACTTTTATTGACTTAGGTGTTGCCCTAGATGCCACCAACGACTCCTTCTCGATTGGTAGCGGG
The DNA here is from genome assembly GCA_023264815.1 of Arthrobacter sp. Lineage (GTDB taxonomy): Bacteria > Actinomycetota > Actinomycetes > Actinomycetales > Micrococcaceae > Arthrobacter. The sequence continues at coordinate 8,458 of JAHFUZ010000022.1, forward strand.
AGGCCGGTTGCTTTTTCGCTTGAGTCCTCGCGTATGAAGGAAGGGGCCTCCCAAGCAGCGCTGAGGTCAACTGCAGGTTCAAGAGTCGTCTTGATGCTCGGTGCGGGGAGGCTGTCCAGGTCTACCTGAAGGAGCTGTAGAGCCTGCACCATGTTCTTCAGTAAGTCTTTACCGTCCATAAAGGTGCTTCGCCATGCTTGCAAAAATTGAGTCGATTTGTTCAGGGGTGGCCGCCGGGTCAATATGAACCTGCATGTCGATGTGCAAGCTGAGGCCTTCCTGATGCCTTGATTTTGCGGGAGCGTGCGTCTCCTGGGGCTGGCTTGCGACAAATTCTTGCGCAGGTACAGCTTGCTTTCCTGCAGGTTCCGCCGTCACTTTTAGCGCTGGTTTCCCTGACGCCGCCGGTTTTGACTTCTTGACGGAACGATGCTGAATGTCGTCAGCGGGCACTTCGCCCGCCACGAGGTGCAAGTAGAACTTTGCCATCGCACTCGAGGTAGACAAACTAGCTCCGGAGTGGCGCATGAACCAGTGCGCCACTGATTCAATGTCAGCGTCTGCATCTGGAAAGAGATCATGCAGCTCGGCTGGATATAGGGACGTGACAATCGATTTGCACGCCGCTGGATAGGAGGCATCGAATCTAAATTCGGTTGCTAGCTCAGTGGGCACAAAGTCTTTGTCAATTAGCCCAATGTTCTTAAGCTGAGGTAGGACGTTTCTTGATGTTCCTTCGGAAATGGACAGGGCCGTGGCCAAGTAGTTCTTGGTGACTTTTGATGGCACGTTCTTGAAGAATGCGCGGCGCAGCATTGCCCAGATCGCTACCGACATATATGGGAACGACTTCTGCTCCACTGCCTCTGCGGTCACAAACACCCCTAAGTTCCGAATACTAGATCAGGCGGGGTTGTTGCGACTATGCGTAAGATACTTCGAACTGTAGCGAAAAGTTTTGCCCCCGTCGCCACCGCCTACAGAGGTGACGAAGTAGACCTTATCTGCACCATGCGTGTCAACCTAAACGACACGCTGTTATTCGAGGAGTGCGTCCACTCCAGAGAAACGAGGGTAGCTCCTAGACCTCCGCCACCGGGGCCGCGAACTGCGCCTCATACAGCCGCGCGTAAGCCCCGCCCGCAGCCAGCAGCGACGCGTGAGTCCCCTGCTCCACGATCTGCCCGGCCTCCATCACCAGGATGAGGTCGGCGTCGCGGATGGTGGACAGTCGGTGCGCGATCACGAAGGAAGTCCGGTCGGACCGCAAAGCCCGCATGGCCTTCTGCACCAGCACCTCGGTCCGGGTGTCTACCGAAGAAGTGGCCTCGTCCAGGATCAGCACAGACGGCCGGGCCAGAAACGCCCGGGCAATCGTCAGCAGCTGCTTCTCCCCAGCCGAAACGTTAGAACCCTCGTCCTCCAGCACCGTGTCGTACCCGTCGGGCAGCGACCGCACGAACCGGTCCACGTACGTCGCCCGGGCCGCCTCCAGGATCTCGTCTTCCGTAGCAGACGGCCGCCCATACGCGATGTTGTCCCGGATGGTCCCGCCAAACAGCCACGTATCCTGCAGCACCATCCCCAGCCGGGACCGCAGCTCACGCCGCGGCACCGAGGTGACATCCACGCCGTCGAGCGTTATCCGCCCCGCATCCAGCTCATAGAACCGCATCATCAGGTTCACCAAAGTCGTCTTCCCCGCCCCGGTTGGCCCCACGATCGCCACCGTCTGCCCCGGCTCCGCCACCAAAGACAACGAAGAAATCAACGGCTTGTCCGGCGAATACGAGAAGGACACGTTCTCAAAGACGAGCCGCCCCCGCCCAAACACGGGCCCGGCCGAAGCCGCAGGCTCCGCAGACTCATCCTCCTCATCCAGCAAAGAGAACACCCGCTCGGCGCTCGCCACCCCGGACTGCAGCAGGTTCGCCATGGACCCCAGCTGCGCCAACGGCATGGTGGTGCAGTTCAGGACGATGGCGTCGACGCCGAGCGGCTCAGGGGCGGTGACTGCGGTGGGGATCTTACTGACCTGGGGGGAAGAGTAAAGCCGGGTGAAGTTCTCACCCGGCTTCCTCTTGCTGGCCTGTTACTGGGTGGCCACCCTGGCGTCATCCTCGACGTCCTTTGGGCCGGTGAGATCCATCCCGAGCAGCGGCACTACTTTGGACTTGGTGATGTAGCGGTGACCAAGCCATAGAACGATGAAGACCGGCAGCCCGATGTAGGAGGAAAGCACCTCAAGGGACCGTCCGGCCAGCACAGCCTCGTAGTTCTGTCCCGCGATGACCAGGATGAGCAGGGCGAAGGCCAGCAGCGGGCCAATGGGAAACAGGGATGCTTTGTACGGCAGGTCGCCGACGTTGTTTCCCTGGGCCAGGAAGCCGCGCCTGAAACGGTAGTGGGAGACCGCGATTCCCGCCCAGACGATGAAGCCGCACAGGCCCGACATGTTCAGCAGCCAGGAGTACGCTGCACCCTGCCCGACGATCGCGGAGAGGAACCCGAAGAGTCCCACGGCCGCCGTCGCAAGCAACGCCGCCATCGGCACACCCCGCGCATTGGTCCGACCGAAGACCTTCGGGGCCATGCCGTCATGGGCCATGGCGTAAAGCATCCGGGTGGAGGCATAGAGTCCGGAGTTGCCCGCGGACAGGATGGCGGTCAGGATCACGGCGTTCATCAGGGCCGCCGCGAAGGCGATTCCGGCGCGGGAGAAGACCAGGGTGAAGGGCGATGAGGCGATATCGGACTCGCCGGAGGCCAGCAGGCTCGGATCGGTGAACGGGATGAGGCAGCCGATGATGAAGATGGCGCCGATGTAGAAAAGCATGATGCGCCAGAACACAGTGCGGATGGCCTTCGGGACCTCGCGGCGCGGGTTCTTCGCTTCGCCGGCGGCGACTCCTACGAGCTCGGTGCCCTGGAAGGAGAACCCCGCAACCATAAAGACCGAGATGATGGAAACCCAGCCCCCGTGGAACACGTCATCACGGTTTTCCCAGTTGCTCAGCCCCGGAGAGTTGTCCCCGAGGATGCCGAAGATCATCATCACGCCGGCGATCAGGAAAATCACCACTGCGCTGACCTTGATCAGCGAGAGCCAGAACTCCGACTCACCAAAGGACCGGGCCGAGAGTGCATTGAGCCCCGTCAGCACCAGCAGGAAGATCCCGGCCCACACCCAGCCTGGGACCCCGGGAAACCAGAAGTCCATGATGATTCCGGCCGCCACCAGCTCTGCGGCCACCGTGATGGCCCAGTTGAACCAGTAGTTCCAGCCGATCGCGAACCCAAAGGACGGGGAAACGAAACGGGTGGCAAAGGACTGGAACGAACCGGCAACCGGAATTTTGGCCGACATCTCGCCCAGTGACTGCATCAGCAGGAACACCATCAGCCCCACCAGCGCGTAGCCGGCCAACGCACCGCCGGGACCCGCCTGGGAAATGGTGCTGCCCGAGGCCACAAACAGCCCGGTACCGATCGCACCGCCAATGGCGATCATCTGCAGGTGGCGGTGGTTTAGCCCGCGCTTGAGTTCATTGGCGGATTCGCCGGAAGGGCGATCTGCCGCTATCGCAAGGGAGGACCCCTGTGTTCCATCGGGTTTGATTTCTTCGTCGAGATCAATAACCCGATCACTTAATTGCGTTTGGGAGCCAAGTCCCATGGTGCCTCCGAAAAGGTAGCTGCGGTGGATTTGGGCCTTCCGAAGCCCTCGGGCCGGAAGGATGGTGATCAAGCTAACACAGGCACAGGAGGCGCCATTTGGCGTCGCGAATGTTGCACGTCCGACGGGTCAAGTCCTTACGCATAGGCGGTGGCAACCCCATCCGAGGACAAGACTTGTTGATCTTATGCCGCCCCGTGACTAAGCAGCCCTGGTGATCTGCTATGGCGGGGTGACAGGCTGGAGGAGGCAGCAATCACCCTCGCTTCGCTGCCAAGGCTGAGCATCGTGATGCGCCGCCTCGGGCGCGTCACCAAAACACTCAACCCAAAGCCCTGATGTGGGCATGGCGCTGAAACGCACGGCGCGAGCCAAAGGATTTCTTATTCATGCAGGAATTTTCCTTCACAGATGCTTACGCACTGCTAGCTTCTTCAGGAATCCCCTCAACGGAAGGAACAAGCATGTCTGTCATCGCAAACCCTGAAGTGGCAACCATCCGGGCAGAAGACCTCAAGGCGCTCCCGGCATGGCAGGCGCTGAAGGCAGCCGTCATCGGGCTGCAGCAGCTTCAAGTGCAGGACGGTTCCGTTCCGGAACCCGCTGACCATGGCCAGGCCCGCCAGAACGTCGGCATCATTACTGACTCAATCAGCGAACTGCGCCACCACCTCCCCCACGACGCCGAGTACCTTGATCTGCTCGTGCAGGACCTCCAGCGCTGGATGTCCGAGGGCTTCGTGGTACCGGATTTCCTCGACTCACTGGTTGCTTTCCACCCCGAGCAGTGGCGCATCGACGGGCTGCCACACCTGGTTCTATTCCCCATGTACACGCAGAACGGCAGCACCAACCGCTACTTCGAGGCCGTCCTTATCGAGGTCATCTGGCCGTCATTCGTGGCCGATCTGGAGGCAACCACCTACTCCAACAAGCTGTTCGTCCCCATCAGCTTCATCGATTTCACGCCCGGCTATGACACGAACTCTGCCGTTCTCTTCCCCGAGAGCGTCGCGGTCCGGAGCACCCCCACCTTCACGTGGGGAGGCATCTTCGCGGACCGCGAAGCTGCCCGGTTCCGCCGCGTCCTCAAAGCTGCTGCCGATATCACGTCCCTGGACCTGCCGGCGGACGCCGCCGAATTCATCAACGACCAGCACCTCACGGAGAAGACCTTCGTGATGTGGGATCTGATCCATGACCGGACCCACATGCGCGGCGACCTGCCCTTTGACCCGTTCATGATCAAGCAGCGGATGCCGTATTTCCTGTACTCCCTGGAGGAGCTTCGCTGCGACCTGACCGCGTTCCGCGAATCAGTCCTGATCGAGCGGGACGAAACGGCTTCGGAGGACGCCCGCAAGCACGCCAAGCTGGTCCAGTATGCCGTGATCTTCGACCGCATTTTCCGCTTTGCGATTACCGGCAACCGGGTCCGTAACTACGACGCCGTGGGCGGCCAATTGCTGTTCGCCTGGATGCACCAGCACCGGGTCCTGCACTGGACCGATGGAAAGTTGAGCATCGACTGGAAGGACGTCGCCGGCGTCGTCGTGGAACTGGGCCTGCGCATCGAGGAACTCTACTGGCGGTCAATCGACCGGCCGAAGATCGCACACTGGCTCGCCGCCTACGAGCTCGTCTCGGAAACCCTCACCCCCCACCCGGCCTCCGTATGGGCCAAGGGACCGGAGGCCCTGCCGCTCAACGGCCCGCTCCGGGAACTGACGGACCAGATCCTTGACGACGAATTCCCCCTGTCCATGTTCTACGAGGCACTGCAAAAGAAGATGTCCGCGGTCATTGAATCAACTGCCGGGATCACCGGGAAGAGCCCCGTGAAGACTGAAGGCGAGGCAGGCGCATGAGCCAGGACCTCTCAGGGCGTACGGTCGTCGTCGCCGGTTCCACAAGCGCCGCCGGCCTCGCGGTAGTCCGCACCCTCTCGCAAGCAGGGGCACGCGTGGCCGCCGTGGACATCCTCGAGGACCGGGTGCAGGAGCTCGCGGCAGCGTACGACGACGTCACGGGCTATGCCTGCAACCTCGCGGACCTGCAGGCCGTTAAGGACCTGGCAGCGTCTGTCCGGAACGACCTGGGTTCCGTGGACGGCCTGATCCACCTTGTGGGTGGGTGGCGGGGCGGCACCGGAATCGCAGACCAGACGGATGAAGACTGGGACTTCCTGCACACCAGCGTCCTCACCACACTGCGGAACACCAGCCGCGCCTTTTACGATGATCTGGCTGCCTCCCCCATGGGCCGCCTGGCCATCGTGTCCGCAGAAGCCGCTTCCTCGCCGACGGCGGGCGGCGCCGCCTATGCCGCCGTCAAGTCCGCCGCCGAGGCCTGGACCCTGGCCGTGGCCGACGGATTCCGTCGCCTGCAGGACGGAAACGAAAGCCCCCGCTCCGCCCAGCACTCGGCCGCCCTGGTCCTCGTGGTCAAGGCTCTGGTGGATGACCGGATGCGTGCGGCCCAGCCGGAACGGAAATTTCCCGGCTTCACCGATGTCAGTATCCTTGCCGGCGCAGTAGAGCGGATCTTCGGCCTGGAGGCCGAACTGATCAACGGGCAGCGCCTGTCGCTCACGGCCGGCCACCTCGCGGGCGCACCGGCATGAGCGTCAGCGTTGATACAAGAGCAGGCGTCCCACAGGCACTGGCGGGGCGCCTGCACGACCCGGCCTACCGGGGCTTCGCCTCGGATAACTACGCCGGGGCCCACCCGGAAATCATCGAAGCAGTCCAGGCAGCCAACGAAGGCCACGTCACCGCCTATGGCGAAGATGTCTACACGGCAGCGCTTCAAGAGGTCATCAAGTCCCACTTCGGCGCAGCCGCCACCGCATATCCGGTCTTCAATGGAACAGGGGCCAACGTCCTTGCCCTGCAGGCCCTGCTCCCCCGCTGGGGCGCTGTCATCTGCGCAGCAACAGCACACATCAACACCGACGAGAACGGCGCCCCGGAACGGATTGGCGGGATAAAGCTCCTCCCTGTCCCCACACCGGACGGCAAGCTCACCCCGGAATTGATCGACGCCGAAGCATGGGGGTGGGGCGACGAGCACCGGGCGCAACCTCTGGTTGTATCGATCACGCAGACCACCGAACTGGGCACCTGCTACACGCCGGACGAAATCCGGCGGATCGCCGACCACGTCCACGCGAAGGGCATGAAACTGCACCTGGACGGAGCACGGCTGGCCAACGCGGCAGCACATCTCGGGCTTCCTTTGCGGGCCTTCACCACCGACGCCGGTGTGGACGTCCTGTCTTTTGGCGGCACCAAAAACGGGCTGCTGTTCGGCGAAGCCGTTGTCTGGCTGAACCCGCAGTCGGACCCGGGCATGAGCTACCTGCGCAAGATGAACATGCAGCTCGCCTCAAAAATGCGTTTCGTCTCTGCGCAGCTCATAGCCCTGCTCACAGATGGGCTGTGGCTGCGGTCCGCCGGCCACGCCAACCGGATGGCCCAACGCCTTAGCGAAGGAATTTCGGCCATCAGCGGCGTTTCGCTGACGCAGGCAACACAGTCCAACGGCGTCTTTGCCGTCCTTCCAGCCGGGGCAGCCGACAAAGTCCGGGAATCCTTCCGCTTCTATGACTGGGACCAGGCGCGCGGGGAAGTCCGGTGGATGTGTTCCTGGGACACCACCGAAACTGACGTCCAGTCACTCGTGGGTGCAGTTAAGGCTGCCGTAGGTTCTCCAGCCAACGAAACACCCAAATAGGAACTGCCGAACAGCGGCGATACTGTGAAGCGGGCGCGGCCTCACGAGGCCTCGCCCGCTCCCTAACCTCCGCCACCGGCTACCTGCCGATCTTGTGGAGCGTCCGTTGCACCTCAGCGGCGCTGGGCCGCCGGGCAGGGTCCGGGTCTGTCATGGCGAGCAGCAGCCGGGACCAGCGCCGCTGGGCGGTAGCCGGAAGCCGCGGTGAGCGCAGGGTTCTGGCAACCATGGACTCCAGGGCGGGCCCGGGAAAAGCCTTGATGCCGGTGAGGCCTTCGAAGATCACCAGGCCCAGGGCATAGACGTCGCTGGCGCTGGTGGTGTGCTGTCCCTGGACTGCCTCGGGGCTTAGGTAGTGCGGAGTGCCGGATACGTCCGTGTTCGGGCGGTGCCAGGAGCTGGTGGCGACTCCGAAGTCGATGAGTTTGGCTTCGGCTTTGGCGGACATGCCATCCGTCCGGGTCACCATGATGTTGGCGGGTTTGACGTCGTTGTGCACGATGCCTTTGCGGTGGATGTAGGACAGTGCCGAAGCGACTCCGGCCATCCACGCCGTCACGTCGGCAGGATCCAACGGTCCGTCATCGATTGCCTTTCGGAGATCGGTCCCATCGACGAGTTCAGCCGCGACGTAGTGCCGCCCCGCGCCAGTACCGCCGTCGGCCGGCATACAGCCATACTTCTTGATCCGAACGATGTTGTTGTGGTGCAGTCCTGCGTGGAGCTCGATCTCGCGGTGGAACGGCGAGTCGGGGTGGGCGGTCCCGGCCCGGAAGACCTTGAGAGCCGCAGATCCGCCGCTCACCAGATCCGTCGCCTCGTAGATGTCAGCTTCCGCGCCGCGCCCCAACAGTGCTCCAACGCGATATTGCGGCTCCAGTGCCCGGCGCCCGCCCCCGGCAGCACCTCTGCGGGCAGCTGCAGCCGGCCGGATCAGGGTTGCCGTCACTGGAGTAGTTCGAGAAGCTCGGCATGCGTGAGTCCGGTTTCGGCGGCGATGGCAGTGGACTCGGCCCCGGCAGCCATGGCGTTTTTCACCGCGGAGGCGAATGCGGCCTCCGCGGCGTCCATTTCCCATTGCAGGGTTTCGAGGCGTGCCCCCGCTGCGTGAACCGCGGCCAAGGGGTCCACGGCCAACTCGAGTCCCAAGCTGTCCTGCCGGAAGCCGCATGCGCAGACCCATTCCACCAAGTCCGCGTGGGTTTGGGCCCAGAGCGCCGAGCGAGACAGGGCTGGCGATGGCGTCATGCTGGTGCCACAGTGCAGCGGCGCCCGGTGCGCGGCATCGTGGCGTGCCGGCGCCTCCGGGCCGGCTGGGAGCTGATTGCTAAAGTCCCCGGTGAAGGTGCCGGCCCGTCCAGGAAGCGCGCGGGGTTGGAGGGTCAAGCTGGAGTTTGTCCGTTCTGCCACAGCGGTCATGTCATCCATCCCTAAATAGCTAGCTAAGTACCTAGCTAGGCTACCTAGTTTTATTTGGATGTCCAGCAGGGGGTTGCTCCGACTCACTGTCGAGCGTGTCTACCGCGTCCCGCATCGCCAGAAGGAAGTGCGTGACGGCGGCGGCCTGTTCGGGCGTGAGGGATTCGGCAACCTCGATCATGCGCTGGTGCATCTTGCCGAGAGTCTGGCGCACTTCCGCGTCCGCGCCCGGGGTGGGGCGAAGAAGGATGGCCCGGCGGTCCGAGGGGTGCGTTTCGCGGGTGACATATCCCCCGGCCACCATTCGATCAACCAGGGATGTCATGGATGCCGAGGTCATGCCCAGGCGGGCGGCAAGCTCTTTGGGCTGAATGCCAACGCCGGCCTTGTCGGCTTCCAGAAGGTAACGCAGTGCGAGAAGGTCAGACTCCCCCATTTCCATGGACGAACGCGTCCGGCGCCTCATGGCGGTTTCAGAGGCCCTGTACTCACGAAGGGCGTTCAGGACTGCAACCGCGGCAGCTCGATGCTCCCGTTCGGAGGGATACCAATAGCCCTCGCCTGCGCCATATGCATTCATCAGGATTTCCTTCGACCGCCTAGTTACACGCTGAACTAAACAATAGATGGTAGCCCAACCGGGCCCTCCCTGCCGCATGTGACGGCCGGGCCAGGAACGCCCGCGCAATCGTCGGCAGCGGGTTTGGCTGGTTTCGATGAGAAACGCACCCCCTCCTCAATGAGGCCCCCAGACTGCAGTGCGAAGGCCTCCTTGAGGTACTCATAAGTGCTGTGCCCGAGGCGGGGGAGCCTGGTGCCCGGCCCCATCGAGCCGAGGACCCGCCGCATCCGTCCGCCTGTCTTTTCTGCCATCCTGGCGCGTTCACACACTACATTGCTTAGTGTTTCTGAGTACTACGACGAAGGGCAGGAGCCGAGTCCTGCCAACTGGCCGACCGGTACCTTATGTCAGCCAAGTTAGTTGATTTTCAACGAAGCCCTGGTCTTCACCATAAACCGGGGCCGGACCCGGCGATTTTGACCGGGCCCGGCTGTGAATCCGCGGTTCCCTTAGCGCGGGTTGATGGGCGTGAATGTTCCCGCGCGGGCTTCGATAACCGTGGCGGCTTCCAGCAGGGTGTTTTCGTCGAACCGCCGTCCGAGCAGCTGCACCCCCACGGGCAGCCCGTTGGCCAGCCCGGTGGGAACGGACATAGCCGGGAAGCCGAGGAGGGGGATGGCCATCATGGACGCCTGCGCGGCCATAAGCCGGCGCATGCTCTCCACGCTGGCGATATCGGCATCCTGCTCGAAGGCCTGTTCCGCGGAAACCGGCAGAAGAATCAGCGGGTGGGACTCCAGAATCTGGGCGAGCTGGCGGATAAGGGTTCCCCGGCGCGCGTATCCCGCGATGAACTGTTCGAGGGTCGGTTTCTCGCCCCACCAGTCGGCGGCCACGGCGTAGTAGTGCTCCGCTGCCTTCTGCATCCCGGCGTCGCCGACCTCGTTGACCATCGGCATCGCGAGGCGGAATTCCTCCATGCACAGCAGGTACCAGAGCCGGTAGGCCTCGGCCAGGACGGACAGGTCGATCTCCTCCACGACGTAGCCGACGTCACTCAGGTATCCAGCGGCCTGATCCAGGGAAGCGCTCACCTCAGCGGTGGGTGCGGCAGGACCAAAGTCGCGGACCAGTCCGACACGCAGCGGGCGTTCGGGCCGCGCGGCAGCGCGTGCGCCCGGGACGAAGGCGGGGTCCCGGGGACTGAAGTCGTTGAGTGCCCTCATGGTGAGTCGAACGTCGGCCACGGTGCGGGCCAGGGGCCCCTGGACGAGCATACTCTGCACGGACAGTGACGCGTCGACGTCATCAGGGTGGTAGGTCTGGGCAACCCGTCCCACGGTGGGCCGCAGACCGACCACGCCGCAGGCGTAGGCGGGGTAGCGCACCGAGCCGCCAATATCGTTCCCTCCGGCGATCGGCACCATCCCGGAGGCGACGGCGGAACTCGCCCCGCCGCTGGAGCCGCCAGGGGTGCGGGAGGAATCCCACGGGTTGAGGGTACGGCCGTGCAGGTCGTTGTTGGTAAACCAGCGGTAGGCGAAGGCGGGGGAGTTGCTCCGGCCCATGAGCACGGCCCCCGCACGGCGGAGGCTGGCGACGTGGGGGCTGTCCTCATTTGCCATGGCGTCCTGGAACGCGGAGACGCCCTGGGTCGTGGCATAGCCGGCCTGGTCCGAGTTCACCTTGATGGACACCGGCACACCGTGGAGTGGACCGATCTCCTCGCCGGCCGAACGACGGCGGTCAGCCTCATCGGCCATCGCCAGCGCCTCGTCAGGCCGTACCTCGACCAGGGCGTTGAGCTCCGGATTGACCTCCTCGATCCGCCCCAGGCAGCTTTGCACCACCTCGCGGCTTGAGACGATTCCCGTGGCCACGGCGGCGGCCATTTCGGTCGCGGTCCAACGCCACAGCTGGTCGGTGGCATCAGCGCCGGAAGTCCAGGTGGTCAGAGTGGGATCGGAAACGGTCATGGTGTATCTCCTTTGATTGTTTGCATGGTTCGAGCGAATGGATAACCGATCGCGCCGGCCGGGGGGTTCCGTCCGACGCGATCTCACACGAGGTGCGCCGGGAGCGGAATGGCTACGCAGTTTGGCGGAGCTGGGTGATCCGTTCTTGAGGCGCCCTCCCAAATGCCCGGTGTCATCCCGTGGGCTCGACCGGGGTGATCACTCCTGAATGGGCCTCGATGATCTCCCCTGCGTCGAACAGCGTGTCCTCGCGGAATTTTCGGCCGATCACCTGGACGCTTATTGGTAGTCCGTCGGGGTTGGCAACTGGCACCGACAGTGCGGGGAATCCTAGGGCTGCGAGTGACATCATGGGCCACTGCGCGTTGATGACTTCCTGCATGCGGTCCACGTCTTGGACGTCAGCATCAACTTCGAACGTCCGGTCGGCGGAGACGGGGGTGATCACCAGCGGGTAGTGCTGCAGAAACAGCTGCATCTCCCGGACTAGCGTGCCGCGTCGGGCGTAGCCGCGCATATATGCCTGCAGTCCGAAGTCGTTGGACATTCTGCGGGCCACCGCGAACTGGTTATCCGCCGACCTGCGGATGGCTTCATCGCCGAGTTCCTCGATGGCGGGAGCCAGTTCGGGGAACTCTATTCCTTGTACGAGCTGCCACCACAGCCTCCATGCCTCGGCCAGCAGGGGGAGTTCCACCTCTTCGACGATGTAGCCTGCGGCTTCGAGGGCCCGTGAGGCTTTCGTGATGGCTGCGTTGACGTAGGGGTCAGGGGCCCTGATCCCCACGTCACGGACAACGGCTACGCGCGTAGGCCTGTGCAGCGGTTCCCCCGTTAGTGGCATGGGCACGCAGAACGGGTCTTCGGGGCTCCAAGTGGTCATGGCGGTCAGCCCGAGGCGGGTGTCGGCGACGGTCCGTGCCAGAGGCCCCTGGACAAGCATGGTCTGGACACCGAGCAGTTGGTCCTGATCGTGTCGGCCGTACCAGGAGGGCACGCGTCCGACGGTGGGTCGGAGGCCCACCACGCCGCAGCTGGCTGCCGGGTACCGAATTGAACCGCCGATGTCGTTGCCGTGCGCAAGTGCCCCCATGCCGGTGGCAACGGCGGCGGCGGCACCGCCGCTAGAGCCGCCCGGTGTCCGGTTTGGGTCCCAGGGGTTTAGTGTGCGTCCGTGCAGATCATTGTCGGTGAACCAACGGATGGAAAACGCGGGGGTGTTAGTTCGTCCCACGAAGATCGCCCCGGCCCTGCGCCAGTTGGCCACGTGGGGGCTGTCACGGTTCACGACGGCGTCCTTCAGTGCTGTCACTCCATTGGTCGTGGCATGCCCGGCCTGGTCGCTGTTGATTTTGATGGTGACGGGGACCCCGTGCAGCGGCCCGGTCACTTCTCCTGACGCCCGTCGACTGTCGGCCGCATCCGCTGCGAACAGCGCTTCTTCAGCGGACACTTCTGCCAGGGCATTTATGTGGGTGTTGACCGAATGTATACGGTCCAGTACCGATTCGGTGGCCTCCCGTGAACTTATCGTGCCGGTTCGTATGGCGTCTGCCGTGCGCGTTGCGCTCCACTGCCAGATGTGTTCAGACACTGATTTCCTCTCAACTGGGTGCGGTGTTCGGCCGTCAGCCGACTACCAGCAGGTCCATCAGTGGGCCCTGCTGCTCACGCAGGGCGCTTGTGGTTTCGTCCAGGACAATCCGGCCTTTGAGCATGGCAATGACGCGGTCTGCGTATTCGAGTGGCAGTGCGGGTCCCTGCTCCACAAACACAACGGCTGTGCCTGTTGCGGCCACGGCGCGCAGGGTCTGCAACGCCGCGTGAGCCAGAGACGGCTGAAGTCCCTGGGAGAACTCATCGATGGCGATCATCTTTTCCCCAGCGAGTATGGCCCGGGCTATGCCAACCTGTTGTTTCTGCCCTCCGGAAAGTTGACCGGCGGGTTGATTGGCCCGCTCGGTCAGGAGCGGAAACAGCGAGTAGACGTCCACCGGTGGCTCGTAGCCTCGACGGCGGGCCAATTGCAGGTTTTCCCGAACGGTCATGCTGGGGAACACGCCGCGATCATCAGGCATATATGTCATGCCCCGACGAGCAAGTGCCTCAGGTTTGCCGACCGGGAGTGGGTTACCGTCGACGCTGATGCTTCCTGCATGAATCTGGCAGAGACCGAAAATCGTGCGGAGGAGGGTTGTTTTTCCCACGCCGTTTCGTCCCAGCAGGGCCGTGACTTCACCTCTGTGAATGGTCAGGGACACGTCGTCGACGACGCGGGTTTTGTTGTATCCCGCCGAAAGCTTTGTCAGTTCCAGCATGCTCACACCGCTCCCAAGTAAGCGTTACGTACATCCGCATGGGCGGACACCTCGTCCATGTCTCCGTCCACGAGCACCATGCCGTCAGCCAGTACCACAACGCGGTCTGCCAGCTGACGGACAATGTCCATGTCGTGCTCCACGATGACCAGCGTGCAGCCGAGCTGCCGGTTAACGATACGTAGCGTCTGTGCAAGGCGAACCGAGTCCTCGTGGGAAAGTCCGGCGGCCGGTTCATCCAGCAGCACGATCTCCGGGCCCCACGCAATGGACATGGCCAGCTCAAGTGCACGCTGATCAGCCAGCGGCAGGTCCTGGGTTAGAACGTCACTGTTGTTTGCGAAGCGTTCCAGCTCCTCGGGAAGATCCACCAGCTGGAACGCTTCCGCCCGAGCCATTGCCATGTTCTGGGCCGGCGTCAGTTCTTGGTAGATGCTGGGAATTTGGAAGAGCCTACCCAGACCCAGGCTCGCCCGCTCATGCGCGCTCGAAGACGTTACCTCGCGGTCACGGATTCGGATCTGCCCGCTGCTCACCGGGAGGTCCCCAGCAACAAGGTTCAGCAGGGTAGTTTTGCCGGCACCGTTCGGGCCGATGAGGCAGACGATCTGCCCTGCGGGAATATTGAGCGTCACTCCGCGGACTACCGGTACCGCACCAAAGGACTTCGTGACGTCCTGCAGGCTGAGCGCCGCCGGATCGAGATCGATTGGGTTTCTAATACTCATCTCTTCGTCCTGCCGAAAACGGTCGAAGTTGCTTCCCCCTGCAGCTGCTGCCGATCGACCGGATGCAATGTCGGCATCGGTGCGGTCCGAGACGATAAGCGCGTCCTGTGCTGCTGAACGCGCCAGGGGGCTGCTCCGTAGTTTGGTTGCAAGGCCGACGAGCCCTCCGGGGGCGAACCGGACGACAAGAATGAAGGCGACCCCCATCACCAGCAGGTACCAGCTGCCAATTGCCTCGCCCAGGTACTCCTGCCCGATCGTGACAATCCCGGCTCCCAGAAAAGCGCCAATGATCGTGCCGCGTCCCCCTACCGCCAGCCAGACCAGCACTTGGGTGGACATCACAATGCCGGCGGTGGCCGGGGAAACCAGACCTATCACAGGAGCTGCTGCGCTACCGGCAACTGTGGCCACCAGCGCGCTAAGGACAAAAACCTTGGTCTTGGTCCGGTGTGGGTCCACGCCCAGATGCTCGGTTCGCTGTTCATTGACTCGTACAGCCAGCAGACGCCGTCCCAGTGGTCCCCGGAGTGCTACATACCAGACTGCCGTGACCACGACCAGGGCTACGATGGCGGTGCGGTAATAGTTATCGACAACGCCAGGAGAGGGGACGAAAAGCCCGTTGCTGCCGTTGGTGACGTCAAGCCAGGACCGAGCGATTTGTTCGGCCAGCAGCGTTAGGGCCAGCGTTAGCACGGCCATGGTTGAGGCAAGTGCCCTTCCGCCCAGTCCAACCCTTCCGATTCCCAATGCCACGAGCGCAGACAGAGCCAGTGCGGCAGCAACTCCGATAGCAATAGGCATGCCCGTGTTGACTGCGATGGCGGCACCATAGGCACCGATTCCGAAAAAGGCTGCGTGCCCGATGCTGATGACTCCGGCCCGACCCCACCCCAGATCCAGGCCGAAGGCGAAGAGCCCGTAAGCCAAGGCCAGCGTCAGCAGGGCCAAAGGGTAGGCCGGCAGCAGAAACGGTACAACGGCCAGGACCAAGACTGCGCTCACGAGAGCTATTGCATGACGACGCTCAACCCTGCGCCGCCAGTTTGTCACTGGTTTCAGGAAGCGCATTGTGCCCCGTTTCCTGCATCCTCTGGGGCCTTGTAGCTCTGTACCGGGCTGTATTTGCCGCCTGGCTGGATGTCCAGCAGATGCATCTCCGTGACGAAACGACGATCCTTGGTGAAGTGTCCGCTGCCAAAGACTCCGTTCTCGATAGTGGCACCGGAGAGTGCAGCCGTGACGGCGTCTGCGTCGGTGGATCCTGCCTTTTCGACAGCGCGCGCGACCATTTGGACACCTTCATAGGCGTTGGCCGCTACTCCAGGAATGGGAGCGGCGAAATCGTATGTCTTCCGATAGTTCTGGACGAACTCGGAGTTAGCCTGTCCCGTTAGCTGGTCGGAGTAACGGCCCGGCAACTGCATGCCGTCGATTCGGGTAGTCAGCCCCGGGTAATAGTCCTGCATGATGCTCACGCCGCTGAATCCGGTGGCGTGCAACAGCCCGGCCTGGTCCGCCTGGCTGACCAGGGACGTGGCATCCCCGCCCACAACGGCAGACAGAATCCAATCCGGCTTAGCAGCGGACAATTTATTGACAACAGGCTGCCAGTCGGCCGTGCCAAGGGGTGAATACTCTTCCACGGACACGCTGCCACCTGCGGCTTCGACGATGGTGCGTGCCTTGGCCATGTAACCTCGCGGGAAGACGTAGTCATTGCCCACCATGGCCACCTGCTTGCCGTATTTGTTCATCATCTGCGGGACGATCACGTCCAGCATTGTCAGGTCAGGTTCCCCGAACGGGTAGAAATACGGCCCGCAAAAAGATGCATCACCGAGCACCACGGAGGAAAACGGGACTTTTGATGCCTGGGAAACTTTGCCAACGGCGGCGGTAGTGTCACCCGGAATGGTTCCGAACAGGTAGTCCACTTTGTCCTGGGCGACCAGGCGCTGAGGCAGCTGAGTGGATTTGGACGCGTTGGCCTGATCGTCCACGGTCACAACCTCCACCGGATGCCCCAGGACGCCGCCGGCTTCGTTGATCTTTTTCACCCCGAGCTCGAAGCCGCGCTGCAGTGCGAGTCCCTCTTGCACGGCAGGTCCGGTCACGGGTGCGATCAGGCCGATCTTGAGGGTTTTACCCGAGCTTGGCGCCTGCGCGCTCGTGCTGGCTGCTCCACAGCCGGTCAGGACCAGAGCTGTGGCGGTGAGGATGACTGTTGCCGTGCTGAGCCGGCGACTGCGGTTCATGCCGGCGCTCCGTTGCGTGTGGCGGGGACCGCGGGTGCTATTTTCCATTGGGGTTTCCTCCAGGACAGGCCGTTCGGACGAACGGCGATGAGAATGATCAACAAAGCAAAAAGAATGAGCTGAGCGACGGTCTCGTTCAGGTAGGTGCGCAGCAAGGTGCTGAGGATGGCCACCACCAGGGCTCCAAAAATGGGGCCTGAGAGCGATCCAGGTCTGCCAATTAGCACCGCAAAGAAAGCCGGAGCCAGAAAGGAGACACCGACGCCCGGAGTCACGCCCAGCATTGGGCTTTGCAGGGCTCCGGCGAGGACCGCGAAGCCGGTGCCCGTGGCGAACGTTCCGGTGATTATCAACGTGGGCGGGATGCCCAGCAAGGACGCCATGGTGCGGTTGTCCACCGTGGCCCGAATCCTCATTCCGAGGTTGGAACGGTATAGAAGCAGCAAACCGCACCCGACGACCGCTAGTGCGATCACAGTAATTACGAGCCTGTACAGGGGGTACTGGACGCCTAGGACATCGAGTGTTCCCGAAATTGGTGCCGCTACGGATGCCGGCGTGGAACCGAAGACTGCGTCGGCTCCTTGGCGGAGCACTATGCCCACGCCCCACATGGCCAGCAGCGTGGCGAGGAACCCTCGAGCATAGAGCCTTGAGAGAACTAGTCGCTCAGTGATTACGCCTAGTGCCAGGCCTAGCAGCACTACCACTAGCAGCCGGGGCCAGAAGGGAATTCCTGCCATGGCGTACATCAGGAATGCCCCAACCATGACGAATTCACCATGTGCCACGTTCACCACGCCGAGTTGACCGAAAATGATCCCCAGACCGAAGGCCAGTAAGGAATAGAAGCCAAAAAGCGTGAAGATGGACAACAGCAGGCTGACTAAACTTTCCAAGATTCCTCCATACGGATTGCTGGGACGCCCCGCGGTGGCAGTGAATGAGGCTGCAGGGCCAACCCCAGCTCAAGGGATTTGTCGCCCGGTCTCGGGACGGTGCTCACAGGCACGCCTGCTGCCTGGTCGCTGCGGAATCCAGCGCGGCCGGCAGAGCAGCCATCGGAAAACCGATGGCATTCCCTAGGACTGGTACGGGTCATCACCGTTGCCGCGCCGGGAACGGTGAAAACACGCGTCGGTTCCATCGCTGCCACTCTATGGACCCAGTTCCTGGCATTAGAGGTTGCGGAACGTCCAACGGCATCCAGGGCCCCGCCATTGCGCATGGCTTCCCGGCCCGAGCGTCCTTCCGGGATATCGAAGGTGGAATGGGAACCGGCATTCAACTGCGCTGCGGCGTCTACGTTCAGATCTACTGGACGGGTGCGGCAATTTCCAAAGCGTTGCATGCAGACATGCTGGCAATGAACGGTTCAGTGCGACGGCAAGTGAGATGAATCCGCCGCAAAAATCTCACTTTGGACGCTTGAGACACATCTCGGAAACCAAGGACTCCGCATCTACCGCCGGCACGCAAATACCGGCCGTCAGCATGGTCATCATCTGAATACGCCGCGTACGATCCCTGATGGCGCCAGCCAACTCCACCGCGTCCCGGGGATCGGCGGCGCGACGGAGCAGGCCGTCCCGCTGGGCCTGTACCCACAGCGCGGCGAACGCTGGCTCAAATGCTTCGCGGATAGGGTGGATGGCGCGGGGTGCGCGGCCTACCGTGAGTCCGGCGGCGGTAATAAATTTGTCGTCTGCCGTCGTCATGCGGGTGAACGCCTCTAGGATGGCCAGCACATTCTGGAGAGGCGTGTATCCGGGCCGGACTCCGCAGCGGGCATAATCTTCCATGCGGGACCAACGGACCACAGACACCTCGTCAATGAGCAGCTCCTTAGTGGAGAAGTGCCGGTGGAGCGTGGCGGATCCCACACCCGCGGCGGAGGCGATCTCGCGGATCCCCACGTCGGTGCTGCCCTTCTGCCCGATCACATCGCGCGCAGCCCGAACCAACTGCATCCTGTTGTGGTAAACATCAGTACGCATAAGCCAGCCTCTGCGCGCGGAGGGCGACGCCCAGCTATACCGGGGTCGCCCTAGTTGAAGTGTGAAGATCATTATGCACGACATATAGACACGATGTGATGCAGATCTCATCGGAGCGTCACGAAAGCCACGCCTAGTGTAATTTTCGGAGATCATAGTGCAATCCGGAGCAGCAGATGTTGCAGCGATCGGAAGTGCATCTCGCACAGAGCCCCGCTTTCGCCCCTAAACCTCCGCTACCGGCGCCGCGAACTGCGCCTCATACAAGCGCGCATACGCCCCGCCGGCAGCCAACAACGAAGCGTGCGTGCCCTGTTCCACGATCTGGCCGGCCTCCATCACCAGGATGAGGTCGGCGTCGCGGATGGTGGACAGGCGGTGCGCGATCACAAACGACGTCCGGTCGGACCGCAGGGCGCTCATCGCCTTCTGCACGAGCACCTCGGTCCGGGTGTCCACCGACGACGTCGCCTCGTCCAAGATCAGCACAGAAGGGCGCGCCAGGAACGCCCGCGCAATCGTCAGCAACTGCTTCTCACCAGCAGACACGTTCGAACCCTCGTCCTCCAAAACCGTGTCGTACCCCTCCGGCAGCGACCGCACGAACCGGTCCACGTACGTGGCCCGTGCCGCCTCCAGAATTTCGTCCTCAGTAGCCGAAGGCCGCCCGTACGCGATATTGTCCCGGATGGTCCCGCCGAACAGCCACGTATCCTGCAGCACCATCCCCAGCCGCGAGCGCAGCTCACGCCGCGGCACCGAGGTGACATCCACGCCGTCGAGCGTTATCCGCCCCGCATCCAGCTCATAGAACCGCATCATCAGGTTCACCAAAGTCGTCTTCCCCGCCCCGGTCGGCCCCACGATCGCCACCGTCTGCCCCGGCTCCGCCACCAAAGACAACGAAGAAATCAACGGCTTGTCCGGCGAATACGAGAAGGACACGTTCTCAAAGACGAGCCGCCCCCGCCCAAACACGGGCCCGGCCGAAGCCGCAGGCTCCGCAGACTCATCCTCCTCATCCAGCAAAGAGAACACCCGCTCGGCGCTCGCCACCCCGGACTGCAGCAAATTCGCCATGGACCCCAGCTGCGCCAACGGCATGGTGAACTGCCGCGAGTACTGGATGAACGCCTGCACGTCACCCAGCTGCATCGCCCCGGACGCCACCTGCAGGCCGCCCACCACGGCGATTCCCACATACACCAGGTTCCCGATGAACGTCATCGCCGGCATGATCAGCCCGGAAATGAACTGCGCGCCGAAACTCGCGTCATACAGCTCCGCGTTCTTCTGCCGGAACCGCTCCTCCACCTCCCGCTGCCGGCCGAACACCTTCACCAGCGCATGCCCGGTGTACGTCTCCTCGATCTGCCCATTTAACTCACCCGTGTTCTTCCACTGCGCCACAAACAGCTTCTGCGAGCGCTTGGCGATCACCGCCGTCACCCCCAGCGTCAGCGGCACGGTCACCAGCGCGATCAACGCCAGCGTGGGCGAGAGGATCACCATCATCACCAGCACACCCACCACGGTCAGCACCGACGTGACCGCCTGGCTGATGGACTGCTGCAGGCTCTGGGACACGTTGTCGACGTCGTTCGTCACCCGGCTCAGCAGCTCACCGCGCTGGATCGAATCGAAATACCGCAGCGGCAGCCGGTGGATCTTCGCCTCGATCTCTTCCCGCAGCCCGAACACCGTCCGCTGCACCACCCCGTTCAGTACGTACGCCTGCACCCACATAAACGCCGAGGCCAGCACATACAGCACCAGCGCCCACAGCAGCACGCTGGACAGCGCCGCGAAGTCAATTCCCTCCCCCGGCGTCAGCGCCATGGGCGTGAGCATGTCCGCTTTCTGGTTCTCCCCGGCGGCCCGCAGCTGCGCGATCAGCTGTTCCTTGGTCAACCCGGCGGGCAGCTCGCGAGACACCACCCCGGCGAAAATCAGGTTGGTGCCCTCCCCCAGCAGCCGTGGCCCGATCACCGAGAGCGCCACGCTGGCAATGCCCGTCACCAGCACCAGCAGCAGCCACGCCCGCTCCGGCCGCAGCGTCCCGATCAGCCGTTTGGCCGACGGCCAGAAGTTCATCGCCTTCTCCGCCGGGACGTTCATCCCCGCGAACGGTCCGCCGCGCCCCGGCCCGCCCATCGGACGCGGAATGCGTACGACGTCGGCAGTGCCGGTTTTCGAAGTGGGTGCGGCTTTGGTGCCGGATGCGGGAGTGGCTTCCGGGCTCATACCGTCTCCTCAGCTGCCAGCTGCGAGTTCACAATCTCGCGGTACGTCTCCGAGGTTTCCAGCAGCTGCGCGTGCGTTCCGCGCGCCACGATCCTGCCGCCGTCGAGCACTAATATCTGGTCCGCGTCCACGATGCTGGAGACGCGCTGGGCGATGATCACCAGCGTGGCACCGGCGGTGCTGCGCTTGAGTGCCTGGCGGAGGCGGGCGTCGGTGCCGGTGTCCAGGGAGGAGAAGGAGTCGTCGAAGATGTACAGCTCGGGCCGCTTCACCAGGGCCCGGGCGATGGCCAGCCGCTGCCGCTGCCCGCCGGAGACGTTGGTGCCGCCCTGGCTGATGGACGCGTCCAGGCCGCCCTCCATCTCCTCCACGAAATCGCGGGCCTGGGCGATCTCCAGCGCTTTCCAGAGCTCGGCCTCGGTGGCGTCCGGTTTGCCATACTGCAGGTTGCTGCGCACGGTGCCGGAGAACAGGTAGGGCCGCTGGGGCACCAGGCCGATGTGCCCCCAAAGCAGGTCCGGGTGCAGCTCGCGGACGTCCACGCCATCGATCTTCACCGAGCCGGCAGTGGCGTCGAACAGCCGCGGCATGAGGTTGACCAGGGTAGTTTTGCCGGCGCCGGTACTGCCGATGATCGCCGTGGTCTGCCCTGCCTTGGCGGTGAAGCTGATGCCGGAGAGGACGGGCAGATCGGCACCCGGGTAGGCGAATCCGACGTCGAGCATTTCCAGCTGCCCGCGCCGGTGCCCGTCCGGTGAAGCGGCGCTGCTGACGGGTTTCAGCGGCGGCCGCACGCTCGATTCGGTGGTCAGCACCTCGCCGATCCGGTCCGCAGAGACGGCGGCGCGCGGGATCATTACGGCCATGAACGTGGCCATCATGACGGACATCAGGATCTGCATCAGGTAGCTCAGGAACGCGATCAGCGTGCCCACCTGCATGGAGCCGTCCTCGATCCGGAACGAGCCGAACCAGATCACCGCCACGGAGGAGACGTTCAGCACCAGCATCACCACGGGAAAGGCGAGCGCCATCAGCCGGCCGGCACGCAGCGCGGTGTCCGTGACGTCGTCGTTCGCCTGGCCGAAACGGGAGGTCTCGATCTCCTCCCGGACGAATGCGCGCACCACGCGGATGCCGGTGAGCTGCTCGCGGAGCACGCGGTTCACGGTGTCGATCCGCTTCTGCATCTTCCGGAACAGCGGCACCATCCGGGTGATGATGAGCCCCACGCCGATCATCAGCGCGGGGACGGCCACGGCGATCAGCCAGGACAGCTGCACGTCCTGCCGCACGGCCATGATCACGCCGCCGATGGCGAGCATGGGCGCGGACACCATCATGGTGGCGGACATCAGCACCAATTGCTGGACCTGCTGGACGTCGTTGGTGGACCGGGTGATCAGGCTGGGCGCGCCAAACCTGGTGACTTCCTGCTCGGAGAACTCGCCCACCCGTGTGAAGATGGCGCCCCTGAGGTCCCTTCCGGCGCCCATGGCGGCCTTCGCGCCGAAGTATACGGCGATCACGGCGCACACGATCTGCAGCAGCGTGATCCCCAGCATCAGGGCGCCCAGGCCGAGGATGACGCCGGTATTGCCCTTGGCCACGCCTTCGTCGATGATGTCCGCGTTCAGCGTGGGCAGGTACAGGGACGCGATGGACTGCGCCAGCTGGAAAACCACGACGGCGATCAGCAGCTGCCGGTGCGGCCGCAGGTATTCAACAAGCAGTTTCCAGAGCATCCGCGCTCCAAACGTTCTGTCCCGCCGGGGTGTGAACAACAGATGGTGCGGAGGTCAGTTTACGTCCGGAGGCTGGGGATTGGGGCGGTTCGCGGTGGGGAAAGTCTCCACGTCACCCCCAGAAGTCGGCGGCCTTGGCCGTGTCCTCCTGGAACTCGTTGACCTCGGTCACTTTCCCGTCTGTCAGCGTGAACACCAAGACGCCGTTCTGCTCCATGGACTCACCGTTCCGCTGCGCCTGGGCCGTCTGCAGGCTGACAGTGTGATGCTCGCCGGCGATGACATCCTTCACCTCAACCTTGGTGGTTCCGGCTGAGCGTGAAAACAGTTCGCCAAAATAGGCCAGAATCTCGTCCTGGCCGCGTTTGTCCCCCGCCAGCCCGCCGCTGCCGCCAACGCGCCAAACCGCATCTGGGGCAAAAAGGCCCTTCAGCGTTTCCATATCGCCCGCATTGAATGCTTCGTAGCCGCGCCGCACCACGGCGGCGTCTTCCTGAATGCCCATCTCGAAACCCTTTCCAACAACTTTGTCGGGGTCCCCAGCGCAGCAAGTTTAAGCCTGGCGGTTGGGGTTGTCCATCGCCCGCGGACTCGGCGGACGAGCGCGGCTCGGCGGTGGCCAGTTTGCCGACGTCGGAGGCATTGGGGGTGATTGCCGAGGCGGAGACCGGTTCCACAGCGTGGAAAGGCATCTAAATTCCGGCGTTGAGCCACTCCTGTTCCTAGGGAATCCCTAGGTTCAGCAGCCAGCTTTTCCCCAAGGTGGGCTTCTTACCTTGTGACTGTGCGTGAACCCTTGCGCACGCACTCAGGATCAGTGAGGTTGTCATGAAAACTGCACTACACGAGCCAGGAGAGCCGAGATTCCACGCCCAACGTCTAGGAAGGGCCGGGATCATCGGGTCGGTCTCGGCGGTTCTTTGCGCCACTTCCCTCTTAGCCATCCCCACCGCTAATGCGGCTGTCCCGGTGTTCCCGGACAACCTGGTGGTCTTCCCCGACCGCGACTTCGTGACGATCGAGGGCTACCAGAACAAGCTCGGCCAGACCGCCACCGTGGAGGTCAACCGGCCCGGAGTAGGCCTGGTCGGTTCCGCCCAGGGCGTCGTCGCTGCCGGCGACGTCGCCTTTGAAATCAACCACCCCGGCGGAGTCTGCTGGGGTGCCGGCACAGGCCTTGACGTCACCCCCGACATTCGGCCCGGCGACTCCGTGTCCATCAAATTCGGCGGTATCGAGGCCGGAACCACCACGGTCCAGGACACCTATGTCAACGCCTCTTCTGTCCTGTCCGATGGCAACACCGTAACCGTCAAAGGCCATGTCGGGGCCGGGGTCAACAGGGACCAGATGGAACAACGCATTGTCGAACCCGCGCTTAAGGACACGGCTGTAGGACGCCGCGACGTCCGTGCTGCCCCGGGACCGCTGACAGCGGACGACGGCTACCGGTCCAGCCTTGAATTCGGTCTTGACGGCCCGGACACTTTCCGTGCCACCTACATTTTCGATGAGCCTGCCGCGGCTGATCTTGCTGCCAACGCTGGAGGTGCCCGTGCCATGGCCTGGCAGGAACAGGACGCTGACGCCAACCGCCAGGGCCTGACCATTGCCGAGTTCGGCGAGCTGGGCGGCCCAGGAATGGGCGGATGCCCGAACGGGCCCCTGAATTCGGGCCCTGCCGGGCCAACGGATGTAAAGGCGGCAAAAGTCAACGGCGATCTCAAGGTGAACTGGACACCCGCCCGGGCCGTTCCCGGAACCCCGGCCATCACCGGCTATCGCGTGACGGCAGTCGCCAAAACCGAGTCCGGGAACGAGCGGACCGAATCCGGTGTGCGAATCAGCACGCAGACGGCCTCCAGCACCATCCTCAAGGGCCTCATTGCTGACGAAGCATACGACGTCTACGTGGTGTCTGTCAGCAGTGTCGGTGAGACGTTCCCGGCTATCCATGCCATCCCGGAGACGGACACCACGGCACCCTCCGTGACGGCGTCGCCGAATGGCGGAACCTTTTCCACTGCCCAGCAAGTGACGCTGACAGCCAGCGAACAGGGCAGCGACATCTACTACACTCTTGACGGAACTGACCCTGTTTCGGGCGGCGTCAGCGTCGAGGGCTCAACCCTGTATACCGGACCCATCACGGTGGCCCAAAGCGGCAACATCACGTTCGCGGCCGTCGACCCCTCGGGCAACGCCTCCGACAAAAAGACCATCGAGTTCACGATCACCAACGATCCCGTACCGGCCGCCCCAGCCATCGTCGGCGATCTGAAGGCAGGGATGGGAACAGCGGAACTGTCCTGGACAAAGCCCGACGCCGGAGCGGATGGGCTCACCATCATCAGCTACACAGTCCAGGCGTACACCTCGGACAATGCACCATTTGGGGAACCCAAAACCGTGGCCGGAGACGTCACAACGCTAATCTATGACGGGCTGCAGGGTGACACTGAATACCGGTTCACCGTCAGGGCCAGCAACGCCAACGGCGCCGGACCCGAGTCGGAAAAGAGCGCTCCCGTCACTGTGCAGGGTCCTGTAGTCGCGTTTGCCGGACCGGACCAGACCATCACACGGAAAGCCACGGCCACCGTTGTCAGCCTTGACGGCACCGGCTCCACCGTTGCCGGCGCCACATACCAGTGGGAGCAGATCCTGACCGGCCCCACAGATCCGGACAAGGTAACCCTGAACGCAGGCACAACACTGACGCCAAGCTTCAGCCTCCCGGTCTATAAGGCCCCCATGACCAACAACCCGCTCACGTTCAGGCTGACGGTGACCGTGGGAACGGATCCGGCTACGGCCACTGTGCGGACAGATGACGTCAAGGTGACTCCCATTCCGGACAGTGTCACCATCGCCCAGGCCCAATGGAAGATCGGTGACCTGAGGATCAGCGGAACCAGCAGCGCCGTGGGCGGCGTCGTTACCATCCGTGTTGGCGGTCCTGCGGGCCGCGTGCTGGGACAGGTGAACGTCACGGCGGCAGCCGCTCCGGCAACCGGCGGTACATACAGCCTCCGGCTGCGCGACGCAGCCGCCGGCACCACCAACCCCGGAACTGTCTGGGTCGAATCCACCCTGGGAGGCACGGCCGGACCGGTGTCCGTCGCAAACAAATAGATAAGGTCATTCCCCGCTGGGACCCGGCAGCTTCCGTACTTTCGGAAGCTGCCGGGTCCTTTCCTGTCACCGCGGCAACGAACCCGGACGGTCCGGCGTCGAACTCTTACCTAGGCGGAACTCGCCACGGTGGAGTCCTGATTCGAACTGGCCGCGGAGCGCTTGGCAAAACGAGTGGGCGTTGCTGCCGCGCCGAAGACCGCGGTCACAGAGGTTCCAGCCCCAGGAGCTGAAAGGATTTCAAGGGTGCCACCGGCCTGCTGAACCGTGTCCCGAATGATCTTCAGGCCCAGATGGCCTTCCGCTCGGGCTTGGTTCGGGTCGAAACCGACGCCATCGTCGGTAATGGTGATCTCGGCGCGGGGGCCGGCCTGCCGAACCTTTATGACCACCGACCGCGCCGAGGAATGCTTGCTGACATTGACCAAGGCTTCGCGCGCCACCCGATAAAGCAGGACTGCCCGGTCCCGGTCAAGTACGAACGTTGCCGGAATATCAACCGTCAGGCCAATTCCGCGCTCCACCAGTGGGGCTTCCAACCTCTTGAGGGAAGCGTTGAGCCCGAGCTCCTCGAGGTCCGGCGGGTAGAGCTCACTGGTCATGGCCCGCAGGGTGCGGATGTTGTCCTGGAGCATCGTCCGGGCATTGGTAAACACCGGCTGCAGCTCAAGCGGGCCGCGGCGCTCCTCTGATTCCAGGGCATACGCCAGCCCGGACAAGTCCTGGATCACCTGGTCATGAAGTTCGCTGGCGATCTGGCGGCGTTCGTGGTCCGACGCCTCGATGGCCCATCTCAGCAGTTCGGTTCGTGCCGCCTGGTGGTCTTGGATCCTCCGCGCCAGGCGGACGGCCGGGACGAGCTGCGTCAGCTGAAGGACCGCCAACGACAGCAGCATCGGCGGGATCACGGCCCACAGGACTGCTTGTTGTTCGCGGCGGACTCCATCGCCTGATGTGTAGGTCTCGAAAATCATCGGGGCACCGCTTTGGGACGTGGAGCGGGCGTAGACCTCCACCAGTTCTCCGGAGTCCGCCTCAAACTCATTTTCTTCCGCAGTCTGGTACTCAAGGGTGGCCGTCGCAGGCCCACCCTTAAGAAGCAGGCGGGCCCACTCCTCCTGCTCGAAAGCTTGCCCGATGAGGGATTCGACATCAGAGTAGACCACGTGGCCGTGCTCGTCCCACACCTTGATTCTCGTGACGCCGCTCTCCGCCAACCACGGCTCCATCCTCTGATCGAGCAGTTCCAGCGCGGCGGGTTCGCGGGCAAGGAGTTGGTCCGAAATCAAGGGCCCCACCACGTTGTCTGCTAAACGCTGTGTGATATCGCGGGCATTTGCCAAGGCATGCCGTTCCGCTTCGGCCCAGATCCAAAAAGCAACGGGGATGGCCACCAGGACGAGGGCTGCAAAACCGGCAAAAAGAAAGCGGCCCACAGCTGCCCTGACCTCACGCCGTTCGGCGGCGTCGCGGCCCCTGGTGGCGGTCCGTATCACCTCCGCACCTTGGAGTTCGCGCGCTCCAAATGTGCTGATCACCTTTCTGAAGTTCCCGGCGCTGAAGGGACAGAAGCGCCCCACCTCGCCACCAGGGATGTATTCACGATCATGTTGCCTGCATGGGTGTGCCGAAGGGTGTCCAACATGACTCCCAGGGCGCCGTCCTTCGGAAGAAATCCGCAGATTCCCAGGCGGGCGGCCTCACGCAAAGCTTCCTGTGACGGGTTGCCTGTGAGCATGACGATCCGGGTTTCCGGCGCTTCCGCCAGGATGCGCTCGGCAGCCGTCAGCCCGGAGCCGTCGGGAAGGTACAAGTCCATGATCACGACGTCGGGACCAAGGTCCCGGAACATGGTCACCGCAGATGCCACGGTTTTTGCTGCTCCTACACTCTTCAGGTCCGGCTCGCGGTCCAGTGCACCAGCCAAGAGGTCGGAAAACGTGGTGTGGTCATCAACGATCAGGATTCGCAGCCGTTCCGTTTCCGGCCTGGTCATCCCAGCGATGGGACCGCTTTCGAAGATTCCGTAGCTGGGGACGAACGCGTGCCCCGGCGTGGACGCCGCCGCGGTGTTCCTCAGGAGCCTCGTCTGTACATCCCTCAGAGCCGGGCCCGGAGCGCAGCCCAATTCCTGGCCGATGACCCTGCGGCAGCGCTCGAAGGCTCTTAAGGCTTCGGTGTTCTCCCCGTTCTGCTCAAGCCCGAGGACCAAGGCCGTCCAGGCCCGTTCGTTGAGGGGATCTTCCTTCGCCGCGGCACTGCCCAGGGAAATTGCCGTGCTTGCTTCGCCCACGGCGAGCGCGGCTTCTGCAGCCATGACGCGGGCAAGGGCCACATGCGCTGCATGGGTGGCCCGCTCCTCCTCAGCCCAGGCCGGCAGCAGTTCGTCCCCGAGCAACGGAGCCGACGCCATGTCGAGTGCCTCCGTCAGCAGTGCCAGCGCTGCGCGGGGTTCCGCCTGGCTGGCTTCTCGGGTCAACGTACCGAAGCGGTCCAGATCCAGATCCACCAGGGCCCGGTCGATGGCATAGCCGCCAGTTACCGTCCGCAGGGGACCGCTTCGCCCGTTGCCGGGTTGCAGGTGGCGCCGGAGGACGCTGACATAACTTTCCAGGGTAGGCAGGGCAACTGCCGGATGGTTGCCACCCCACAGCAGGTCCATGATCCGGGGCTTGGACACTGCCGAACCAAAATTCATCAGCAAAATTTCAAGCACCTGGCGGGGTTTGGGTCCGCCAAGGTCATTGGCGCTCAGCGCTGTGTCCCCCCGGCGAATGGTCAACGGGCCAAAAACCGAAATCTGAAGCGTCGGCGCCCGCGGCGACACTTTCGGGACGGGGCCTGCATCATCCCTGTCATGCGAAAGTTCCAAAGTCGTCACGTGGCGTCCCCCAATTAGTTGAGTTCTCCGTGTTTTTCATTGAAGTCTCGGGCGAAAACCCGAGCAACAGTGATCACTACTCGCTTCTGAATACGCCGGCACTTGAACGCTGCGCCTCTACGCAGAACCGCCGAAGCCGGAGTCAGTTGAAGGCAGACAACAGCAGCTTTGGCGGGAACCGTTGTCGCTGGTGAGGCCGGAGTTTTGGCCGCTGGAGTCCAAGGTTGGGAAAACCTAGGTAGTCCCCGCAAGAGGGATCACCCGTGCCGAAGCTTTCCCCAAGACGGCCTACCTAATTTTGGGAGGGAGCAAGTTGAGCCCTGCTGCCGAGCCAGGGCAGGTTCAACGTCAGGGCGGGACTGGGTGCAGCCTTGGTTTGCCGATCGTCAAAGCCGTTGACCTGCGCAGTGCCACCGCGTCCCGGTCCCGAATCGGTACATGAGGAACACCACCAGGAAAGGCGATCCGATGAAGACAAACTGGTACCTCCCCCTCGCAGTATTGGTCGGCGGAGCGGGCCTGGCAGTCTGGACAGCTGCCACAGCGGCGCCGCCCACGGCTGTGACCCCCGGAGTGAAGGTGGTGGCCGACGTGACACCCGAGGACTCCCCCCCAACACCAGGAAGGCAGTGTGTGCGTGACCTTGGAGACTAGGATTTCCCAAGGTCCACAACACAGGGTTCCCCCAGTATGAACTCAGTACTGTCACATGCATGGTCATATGTTCAGTCCTTCGGTGCACGAACCCCGGCTCCGCCTTTATGGCAGGATGCTTCAACAGGGCTACCGGCTATCACGAGGCTTATATCTGCGCTAGGCACAAGGCCTTGATCGAAGGCGGTGCACCCTGGGACATGGAAGGCCGGTATGTCCTGATGGGCCAGGACATAGCGCCTGTCCTCGAGAACTGGTCCGCCCGGCCAAGCACCGGGTCTGAGGGCTTCACTTTGACCCTTGAGATTGTGGGCCAGCTGAAGCCCCTGGAAGTCTTCCTGATGCCTGCCGAGGCGCGGACGTTGTCCGCGTTCATCGACGCGGACAACGGCGGGCTCGGCTGCGCCTAACGCCCTGTAGCCCACTTCTGGCCCGGCAGCAGGGCACCCTGGACCGCTGTCAAAGGCACAGCTCCGAAGTCCCTGGAGTCGATGGACACGCCGCGGTTATCACCCAGCAGGAAGACCGTTCCGGCAGGCACCTTGACGGGGCCAAAATATGTGGCGTCGATTCGGCTGTGGTCAACGAAAAGCTCCAGAACGGGGACGTCATCGACGTACAGCTCCGAATCGCGGATGGCAACGCTCTGCCCTTCACCCGCAATGACCCGCTTGATGGCCGTATGTCCGTCGACGGGGTTGGTGAAGGCAACCACTACCCCGTTCTGGATCCAGCCTGCAGCAGCGGCCGGCTTGAACAAGAGCACAATAGATCCCGAAGGAATGGTCGGCTCCATGCTGTCCGACGAAACAGTAAGTGGCTCCACCAGCCAGGCACGGGCGGCAAGAGCCAGCAGTCCAGGTATCAACGCGACCACAACAGCCCGGGGCCATTTCCCTTTTGCGAATCGCCCCGTGCGCGACTGCGCGGGATGCCGCGGGAGCCGCCGCCCGCCGTCGTTCATTACCCGCCCCGCTTTCAATCCTTCTCGTTGTCCCATACAGCCTTGGCCGCAGTCATGGGATCGTTGTAGTCCACGTCGGTCGCCGCCAGGCCCACCCGGAACTGAACCATCATGTCGTGGTCTTCATGCGGCAGATTGTGGCAGTGCATCATGTAGACGCCCTTGTGCGGGGTGAATTTCATCAGGAGCCTGACAGTCTCGTCTTCACCGATGTACACAACGTCCTTCGGTCCGCGCTCGTAGGCGAATGGCGCTCTTCCGTTTCGGCTGATGATCTGAAAATCCACCAGGTGGATGTGGAGCGGGTGGAACCAGCCGCCGGACCTGTTCTCAAATTCCCAGATTTCCACCGAGTCTATGGCTGGATCGGCGACGACTTTCTTGTAACCACTGGCGATGACGTCCTGCCAGCTGTCGTCGTTGATGGTCCACATGTTGGTGGTGTCATTCCGCTTGACCCGGAACCTGCGGGTCTTCACGGATTGCCCGCTTGTCAGCTGCATGGCCTCGCTGCCCGCCAGGGTGGTGGGAAGTTGGTTCCAGGTGGGGTCTGAGGTATCCACCGGTTCGTCCGTGACCTCGAACGCCATGATTTTGTTCGTGTAGTTGTAGTCCACGTTGTTCTTGTTCGACAGGTT
The DNA here is from genome assembly GCA_023264815.1 of Arthrobacter sp. GTDB lineage: Bacteria > Actinomycetota > Actinomycetes > Actinomycetales > Micrococcaceae > Arthrobacter. Next base: position 39,391 of record JAHFUZ010000022.1, read on the forward strand.
CCGCAGTTCGATCCGTTGCCCTGTCTTGTACTTCCGGAAATCGATCAGGACTTCATACCGCTCAGCCCCGGCATGGCGGTAGTTCGCCACATGCTGCGCTATGGGTACCAGTCCGCTATCGGTGCCCACGACCACCAGGGGGTCGCCGGTGCTGAGCATGGGACGCAACGAGCGGGAGATGGAAGCGTTCAGGACCCGAAAACGGTATACGCGCTTTTGCACCTTCATCGCGGGCCAAGGCTGGCCGTTGACCAGGATCACGTCGCCCCAGAGGCCCGAGTGGCTGTTGTCGTCGTAGCCCAGGGCTCCGCTCGCGGCAAACATTGCGTCACTGATGGTCAGAGCGACGTCGTACCGGCCCTGCGGCAGCAGTTGCCGTTCGAGGGGATCGTGGATGTGGTACTGAGCCGCGAGGCCGGAATAGGCGTTCAGCGCAGTGAAGTGGACGCCGTGGTCGTGGTACCAGAGCGTGCGGGCCTGCTGGAAGTTGGGGTAGTAGTAGTCCTTATAGAACCCTGGGTGCGTGATGTCGCTGGCATAGCCGTCATACTGCGGCAGCGACGCCGACCCGTGCAGGTGCGTGGATGTTGAAAGACCGTGCCCGTCCAGGGCATGCTGGGCGGGAAGCTGGTTACGAATTCTCATGACAGCTTTGGTGCCCTGGTCCAGGCTGACGGTGGGTCCTGGGAACAATCCGTTATACCCGAGAATCGGTGTGGTCAGCCGGGGCAGGATCTGGGCGGTGGCGGCCTTTTGTGTCACCCTGTAGTAGTTGACGGGCAGCCCGTCCGAGGGATCAGTACCGGTGGCGTAAGGCTCAAGGACCGGTGCCTGGACAAACGGGGTCTGGAACGGCCGGGGCATCTCGCTGTCGCTCAGCCGGCTGGCCGATTTGGCCTCCACCGCTCCCGTGGGCAGCGAGGCAGCACCCGCTCCCAGGGCTCCGAGTCCCCCGATCAATAAAACCTGACGGCGTGAGATTGTCACGATCGGCCTCCCTTGTTCAGTACAAGAACTGTGATGGACCGGTCTTGGAGATTTCCTGCACCGGGTTGCTTCTCCCTTGGAGAAACCATGCGGCTTATGCCAAGCCCCGAAATGACAGGACGCGCTACTTGCCACCGCGGTGGTGGCCGGCCCCGAGGGACAGCCCAGGTCCGCCCGGGAGTTCCAGCGTTAAATCGATTGCGCGGTCCGGCAGCTCGAACACAAGGGTGGCGTTGATGCTCTCCCCTTGGAGTGCCGCTGTGGGAGCAGGAGAAAACCAGACTGCCTTCCACTCACCTGTGCCCAAGGCAGAGACTGCGTACTGGGACGGCTCGAACCTCAGTCCGTTCTTGTCCATGGCGGTCAGCTCCACCATTATCCTGACGCGATGCATTTCTACGCCTGGAGGTTCGGCGAGCGCTGGGGAAAATGTGGGCGGCATCCACCCATCGGCCTCAAGCGGAATGACTCCGTGAATGCGGGCCAGGCCGCCGTCCAGATTGGCTGAGGCGCCAAGCATGGCAGGAGGCTTCCGGGGGGCAGCCATCAGGATGCTGGTGATCAGGATGCCAACGATCGCCAGCAAAACGGCCGGAACAAGGAACCTGGTGCGCTTAACCAGTGCTGTCGTTGCCATGCGGGCCAGTCTCCTGCGGGCTTCTAGGGAAACCCTTGGAGCCGTCCGGGACTCCTGCCGGCCTCATGCAATGCGGCTGCGCGCGCCCAGCCGCTTCGAGGTGCGTTCCGAGGGCATATGAGGTCTGTTCTGCGTGCTGCTTGATCTGCTGCAGATGCTTCGCCGCGAGCCACGGAAGGACAACGGAGGGTTTGGCCACCCGGATACCTTCACGTACGGCGATTTCCAGGCCACGGGCCAGGGTCGCGAGGCGGCTGGCGCCCACCATCTGGCTGGCGGTTTTGAGACTGAGGACCGCATCCATGGCGCCAACCGCATCACCGGTGGTCAACGCCAGACGCAGATTTTCAATCCTGCGAGGCAAGGCCGTGAGGAAGTTCTGCACAAACACGCTCCAGATTTCGAATCCTGCGAGGTCCTCACGCAACTTCTCCAGCGCTATGGGGTCCAGCAGGGGCTGGTCGGTTTCGGCGCATATCTGGCGGGATATCCCTGCAGCCTGCGGCCAATCCACCTCGTGATCTGGGGCAATACTCATCATGCTGAGGACATTACGGAGCGGAGATTGGGGGAACCCTGCAGGCTTCCTTGTGGTTTCCTAATACGGTCTCATAGGGACAATCGTACCCATCTAGCGTACGATCGTACCTAACTCGAATTCGCGATCAGGGAGCGATATGCCCAGCAAGTACCTCATTGATGACGGCCGCAGCATGCGCCAGCGCATGCTGGACGGCGACGACTACATCGCCGACGATCCGGACTTGGCCGCTGCCAATCGACGGGCCATCGAACTGTCGCACCGCTTCGAACAGACCTGGCCCTCCGATCCCGATGCCGGCAACGCGATCCTGGCGGACCTGGTGGGTTCGCTGGGCGCCGGCACGGAGGTACGCCCGGCGTTCCGGGTGGATTACGGCAGCTACATCTCCATCGGTGCCAGGACGTTCATCAATTACAACCTGACAGCCTTGGACGTCGCACCCATCACCATTGGCGACGACGTCCAGATCGGACCCAACGTCCAGCTGCTGACGCCCACCCATCCGGTGGCGCCAGGGCCCCGGCGCGCAAAAGTGGAAGGCGCCAAGCCCATCACCATCGGGGACAACGTCTGGATTGGCGGCGGGGCCATCGTCCTGCCCGGCGTCAGCGTCGGCGAAAACTCCGTCATCGGGGCCGGCGCGGTGGTCACCAGGGACGTCCCGGCGAACGTTGTGGTGGTGGGCAACCCCGCCCGCGTGGTGCGCGGGCTCAGCGAAACTCCGGGGGTGGACCCGGCATGACGGGCCCGGCGGCGGACAACACCACCGGGCCCAAACCGCGCCAGCGCCGGCACGAGCCGGACCGCCGGGAGCGGCTCATCGACGTCGCCCTCGACGTGATCGCCGAACACGGCCTTGCCGGGACATCCCACCGCCGGGTCGCCGCGGCAGCGGAGGTTCCCCTGGGGTCCATGACCTACCACTTCGCCGGCAAGGACGAACTGCTGGAAGCCGCCTTCACCCGGCTGGCCGAACAGACGGCCGATGCGTTTGACCAGGCCATGCTGCAGGCCAGGACCCCCGAAGAAGCCGTGGAGGCGATCGTCGGGCTGATCACCGGCGATGTGCTCAACCGCCGGGAGTCCATGGTGGCCACGTACGAGCTCTACTCCCTGGCCGCCCGCAGGCCGGAAATACGCACCATCACCAACGCCTGGATGGCCCGCAGCCGCAAAGCACTGGAACGCCACTTCGCTCCGGACATCACCGTGATGCTGGACGCCCTCATTGAAGGCCTGACCATCCACCGGGCGCTCGCCCTCGACCCCATGCCGGACAGTACCGTCCGCGCAGCCGTCCAAAGGATCACCGCCGCATGACTTCGCTCAGCACCACTCCTGCCGCCGTCCACTCACCCAGGCGGCTTGGCCGGGCCCGCGCCGCCGTCGCGGTTTTGTTCCTCACCAACGGCGCGCTCTTCGCCAACCTCCTGCCCCACTACCCCTCGATCAAGGCCGAGCTGGAGCTCAGCAACGCGGCGCTCGGCATCTCCATCGCGGCCTTCCCGCTGGGCGCCATCCTCGCCGGGTTGGCGTCGGGCAGCCTGATCCGGCGCTTCCGCTCCGCCCGGGTGGCAACCGCCGGCACCATCCTGATCGGCCTCGCGATCCTGATCGCGGGGCTGGCCCCGTCCTGGCCAGCCCTCACCGCGGCCCTGTTCATCGCCGGTTCCATGGACGCCATTGTGGACGTGGCCCAGAACTCCCACGGCCTCCGCGTCCAGAAGCTCTACAAACGCTCCATCCTCAATTCCTTCCACGCCGTGTGGAGCATCGGAGCGGTGCTCGGCGGCCTCATGGGAGCCGCGGCCGCCGGACTCGAGATACCCCGCGGCATCCACCTGTCAGCATCACTCGTCCTGTTCAGCATCCTGGCGCTGGTGTTCTACCGGTTCCTCCTGCCGGGCGCCGAGCCTGAAGACCCAGCTACGGAACACGAAGACCGCCCCGCAGGCTCTGCCAACGGGAACCTGCGGCGCTGGGTCATGGTGGGAGCGCTTGCGGCCCTGGTGCTCATCGCGGCCGCGGGGGCGCTCGTGGAGGACGCGGGTAGCTCCTGGGCAGCCGTGTACCTGGAGGGGCCGCTCGGCGCTCCGGTCACCATCGCCGCCCTCGGCTACGTGGCCCTGGTGGGCCTGCAGTTTGTGGGCCGGCTCGTGGGCGACCGGCTGGTGGACCGCTTTGGCCAGCGGGCAGTCGCGCAGGCGGGCGGCGCCCTCGCCGCGGCCGGCATGGGCATCGCGCTGCTGTTCCCCTCCGTGCCACTCACCATCATCGGCTTCGGCCTCGCCGGCCTCGGCGTGGCAACCCTGGTCCCCGCCGCGATGCATTCAGCCGACGAACTGCCCGGCCTCAAAGCAGGCACCGGCCTCACGGTGGTCAGCTGGCTCATGCGCCTGGGATTCCTGCTGTCCCCGCCCATCGTCGGCGCCATCGCGGACGCCACCAGCCTGCGCACCGGCCTCTTGGTTGTTCCACTGGCCGGGCTCCTGGTCCTGCTGGCATCGCCGGTCCTCCCGCGGCGGGCTCACCGCGGCTGACCAGCTACATCAGGGCGGTGGTCGGGTTGCATCACCTTCAGCGCCCCACGGTCCCGGGTTCAGCACCAGCAGAGTCAGTCCCTCCTCCGGGAAGCAGTGCTGCTGGCCGCTGAACGCGTGTCCATCATGGACCGAACGTACCGCATGCCGTCGTCGGAGGCTTAATGATCGGAAGCCCCCACGCGAGGTGAACTCGAGCGCGGGGGCTTCCAGGTTTCGTTGGGGGAACCGAAACCGAGATCAATCTACCGGTCTGCCACGGGCACAAATGCTGGCTGGGGGCGGTTCCCCAAAATCTTGAGTGAACCTTGAGCCCGCGGGCAGTGAGGGAGGGCGATCAGTGGTGGCTGATGCCCAGCGGGCGGCCCTTGGTCTCCTTGGCGAGCAGGACACCGATGGCTGAGATAACGCAGAGGATCATGATGTAGATGCCGATGGACCCGGTCCACTTGGTGGCCAGCATCAGGGATTCTGCGATGGATGCCGCGAACGCACCACCGAGGATGGCGCCGAACGCGTACCCGATGGAGATGCCCGAGTAACGCACGTTGGCCGGGAACATCTCGGCATACATGGCGGACATCGGGCCGTACGACAGCCCCAGGCCGACGGTCAGGACGAACAGTGCCACGCCGTAAAGCATGATGTTCTTGGAGTCGATCAGGGCGAACATCGGGATCATCCAGGCGAACACGATTGCGTAGCCGATCAGGAACGTCTTGACCCGGCCGATCTTGTCTGAGAGCCAGCCGCCCACCAGGGTGAAGATCAGCCAGCCGAAGGAAGCCAGCGTGGTGGCAAGCAGAATTTCCGGGACCGGCATCTTCAGCGTCCGTGTGGCGTAGGAGATGAAGAAGGCAATCAGCAGGTAGCCGGCAGCGTTGTTGCCGATGAAGATCATGGTGGAGTACAGGACCGGCCGCTTGTGGTTCCGGATCAGCTCGCCCAGCGGAGCCTTGCTCTCTTCCTTGCGCGCGGCCATTTCCTTGAAGACCGGGCTCTCGGCAACGGCGCGGCGGATGAGGTACCCCACCACAATCAGCACGATGGACAGCAGGAACGGCACCCGCCAGCCCCAGGATGCGAAGTCCTCCTTGGACATGCTCGAGTTGAGGACGAACAGCAGGCCGGTGGCAAGGATCATGCCCACCGGAACGCCGATCTGCGGGTAGGCGCCGAACAGGCCGCGCTTGCTCTTGGGCGCATGCTCCACGGCCATCAGGGCAGCCCCGCCCCATTCACCGCCGGCAGAGAAACCCTGGACGATGCGCAGGAGGATCAGCAGGACCGGGGCCCAGAAACCGATCTGCGCATAGGTGGGCAACATGCCGATCAGCGCCGTGGCGGCACCCATCATGATCAGCGTGAAGACCAGCATGGCCTTGCGGCCCAGGCGGTCACCGAGGTGGCCGGCGATGATGGCGCCGAGCGGCCGGAACAGGAAGCTGATGCCGATCAGCGCGAAGGACAGGATCTGCGCCAGGCCGGGGTTGGAGTCGTTCAGCGGGGCCAGGAACAGCGGCGACAGCAGCGTCCCCGTCAGCTGGGCAAAGATGAAGAAGTCGTACCACTCGATGGTGGTGCCCACGAGGGTCCCGGCGAGGACTTTTCGTTCCTCATGTTTGGTGCTGGGGCCCATCTCTGAGTCGACGCGTGAAGTTGCGGTCATTGGAACTCCATGGCTGGGGGCAGCGCTGCTGCCAGGGTGAGTGTCGAGCGATTTACTGATCGAACGTTCAGTTACTCTAGATAATACTATGAATGTGCCCTGGGCCACACCTAAAAGTTTCGACGGCGGCGCGGCGGGGGCTAGCTAGCGCGCCACGGACCCGTTGAAGACCGGCACGCGCTTTTCCTGGAACGCCCGGAAGCCTTCGGCGTAGTCCTCGCTCTTGCAGAGCCGGGCCTGTTCGGCGTTCTCTTCCGCCATCGCATCCCAGAGGCCCAGACGCTGGTCGCGGATGTGCGCCACCAGCTCCTTGCTCGCGGTGAACGCCCCTGTGGCCCCGGCCGCCACCGTGGACACGATGTCCCGGGTGCTCTCCAACAGTGAATCGGCCGGCATGGCGCGGCTGAACATGCCCTGCGCCACCGCCTCGGTCCCGGATATGAGCTCAGCCGTGTAGATCAGGTCCAGCGTCCGGTGCATCCCCAGACGTTCGGTGAAGTACCAGTGCCCGCCTGAATCCAGCGTGGCGCCCAGCTTCGCGAACGGGGACCCGAACTTCGCGTTCTCCGCCACGTACACCACGTCCGTGGCCAGCAGCAGGCCCAGTCCGACGCCGAGGCAGGCGCCCTGTGCAGCCGCGAATGTCGGCGCGGGGAACGCACTCATTTTCCTGAGCAGCGGCTGCACCAGTCCGGCGAGGTACGCTTCGGCGTCGTCGCTCTCCGGCGTGACGTTCTGGATGTCCCGTCCCGCGCAGAAGGCGCGGCCCTCTCCCCTCAGCAGCAGCGCCCGCACCTCACCGCGTGAGGCGGCGGCAGCGGCGTCGTCGTACGCCTGGGTTAAATCCGCGAGCGCCTGCTCGTCCAGCGAATTCAGCTTATGCGGCGCGTCCAGGACCACTTCGGCGACGTTGTTGCTGATGGCGAGGGAAATCATGGGGCTCCTTTGGTTGGTAACGCTTAGACGTCGAAGTCGACGGTGACTTCCTTGCTGGTGGGGTGGCTCTGGCACGTCAGCACGTACCCCTTGTCCAGCTCATCCTGTTCCAGCGCGTAGTTCTCGTCCATGGTCACGCTGCCGGTGACCACCTTGGCGCGGCAGGTGCCGCACACTCCGCCGGCGCACGCGAACGGCACGTCCGGGCGGACCCGCAGCGCGGCGTTCAGGATGGACTCGCGGGCGTGGGTGGGGCTGGCCACCTCACCCTGCAGGCCATCCAGTTTGAAGGTGATCTTGTACGTTTCCTTGGACTCGTCCACCACCACGGGACGGCCGGCATGGCCTTCCGGGCGGTCCGGCTTGCCCGAGGTGAACAGTTCGAACCGCACATGCTCCGGCTTCACACTGCGCTCGGCCAGGGTGTCGCGGCACAGCTGCACCAGCTCGAACGGCCCGCACAGGAACCACTCGTCCACGTCGTCGGCGTGGATGGCGGTGCCCAGCAGCTGTTGGAGCTTCTCGGCGTCGATCCGTCCGCTCAACAGCGGCGCGATCCGCTGCTCGCGGGACAGCACGTGGTGGATGGCCAGCCGCTGCGGGTACCGGTCCTTCAGGTCCGCGAGCTCCTCCAGGAACATCACGTCCATGGCGGCCTTGTTGGCGTAGATCAGGTCGAACCGGGTTTCCGGGTTGGCGGCAAGCAGTGTCCGGGCGATGGCAATCACCGGGGTGATGCCGGATCCGGCCGCGATGGCCACGAAGCTGCCCGGCTCCCCAGCGAGCTCCTCCGGATGGTTCATCGAGTTCATGACGTTCTGGTCCACCGGCTTGCCGTCGCGGCCGTGTTTGGACACAAACGCACCCATGGGGCTCATGACGTCGAGGGTGTCGCCTGCTTTCAGCTCGCTGTTGGCCCAGGTGGAAAACAGCCCGCCCAGGTCCTTCTTCACGGCCACGCGGATCTCGCTGCTGCCGTCCTCGAAGCTGCGGGGTTCGGCGCAGATGGAGTAGCTGCGGCGCACCTCGTGCGGCTCGCCGGCCTCGTCCGGGAGCGTGGTGCGCAGGGCCACGTACTGGCCGGGCAGGTAGTCGAACTGGCCGGCGAGTTCCGGCGGCACCGCGAAGGTGACCTCAATGGCGTCTTCGGTGAGCCGGCGCACCTCCGCCACGGCGAGGGTATGAAAGGACGGACGACGGCGGCCGGTGGCCTGCGCCGATTCGGCGGCGGTCTGGCGGACAACAGGCATGGGGCTTCCTTACAGGACTTTGAAGTAGTCGAACGGTTCCTTGCAGTCCTGGCAGACGTACAGCGCCTTGCAGGAGGTGGAACCGAAGCGGGTGAGTTCCTTGGTATTCAGGGACGAGCACTGGGGGCATTTCACGGCCATGGTCAGCCGGATGGGACCCGCGTGCCGGGCAGCATTGGACATGCCCGAGGGCGGTGCGATTCCGTACGCCTGCAGCTTCGCCTTACCGGCCTCGGTCATCCAGTCGGTGGTCCAGGCCGGGGCGAGGACCAGGTTGACCTCGACGTCCGGGTAACCCTCTGTGGCGAACGCCGTTTTCAGGTCGTCACGGATGGCGTCCATCGCGGGGCAGCCGGAGTAGGTGGGCGTGATGGTGACGCGGACACGGGCCCCCGTCACTTCCACGTCCCGCAGGATGCCCAGGTCCTCGATGGTGAGGACGGGGATTTCCGGATCGCAGACCGTGGCGGCGATGGCCCACGCCTGCTGCTGTGCGGTGGTGTTTTCCGTGATCACGGCGGTCACCAGCTTGCTCCGGGATGTTCGCGGGCCAGCACCTGCATCTCGGCCAGGATGTAGCCGAGGTACTCGGAGTGCTTGCCCTGCCTGCCGCCGCCGGGAGCCACCGGAACGTCCGGCACCTCCAGCCCGGCTTCCGTGAGGACCTCGCCGGTCAGGCGGTCAAAGTCGTCCCGGATGGAGGAAGGCACGACGGCGGCACCGGTCTCCCCGAGGCGGGTCAGCAGGGCATCGTCCTCGAAGAGTTCGCCCACGTACGGCCACATCATTTTGAGGCCGTGGATCATCCGGCGGCGGGATTCCTCCGTGCCGCCGGCCAGCCGCAGGACCCACTGGGTGCTATGGTCCCGGTGGTAGTCCACTTCCTTCACGGCCTTCGCGGCAATGGCGGCCAGTGTGGCGTCGGTGGACTGGGTCAGCCGGCGGTACAGCTCGAACTGGTAGTAGCTCACCACGAACTGCCGGGCGATGGTGGCCGCGAAGTCGCCGTTGGGCTGCTCGAAGAGGTGGGCGGAGCGGAACTCGTGTTCACGGCGGAAGTAGGCGAGGTCGTCCTCGGACTTGGCCTCACCGTTTTCTCCCAGCGCACCGCCGGCGTAGGTGAGGAAGCTGCGGGCATGGCCCAGCTGGTCCAGGGCGATGTTGCCCAGGGCCACGTCTTCCTCCAGTTCGGGTGCGCGGGAGATCCAGTGGCCCAGGCGCTGGGCGAGGATCAGGGCGTCGTCACCCAAGCGCAGCGCGTACTCGGCCACATCCGCACTGGGCTTGACCAGTCCGGTGCGGACCTCCAGTGCGATGTCTTCCGGGCGGAGGGCGTTGCCGGGGGTGATGCGGGTGGCACTGGCGTTCGAGTCGCCGCTTCCTGCGGGGGCAGCCATACCGGTGGAGATGTCACCGTGGCCTGTTGTGGTCTCGGAATTCACAGGTGCTTCACCCCTTCGCTCTTGGTGTAGTACGTGGCGTGACGGTAGTCCTTGCCCTGCGGGGACTCGAAGAAGGAGCCCTTGGAGTCCGGATCGCTGGCGGCAATGGCGTCGGCCGGGACCACCCAGATGGACACGCCTTCGTTGCGGCGGGTGTAGAGGTCGCGGGCGTTGCGCAGGGCCATCGCGGCGTCCGGCGCGTGCAAGGACCCGGCGTGGACGTGGCTCAGGCCGCGGCTGGACCGGACAAAAACTTCCCACAGGCCCCAGGCGTTACGGGTCTCTGTGGTTGAGCTTGTCGAAACCGCCGGATTGATTGCGTCGCTCATGCTGCGTCTTCCTTCGTCGTCATTGACTGCTTTGCCTGCTGTTTCGCCGCATAGGCGGCTGCTGCCTCACGGACCCAGGCGCCGTCGTCGTGCGCTTGCCTGCGGCGCTCCAGGCGCTGGGCGTTGCAGGGGCCGCGGCCGGCCAGGACTTCCTTGAACTCGTTCCAGTCCAGCGGACCGTGCTCCCACTTCTTCGTTTCCTCATTGAAGCGGACCTGGTCATCGGGCAGGGTGAGGCCCAGAACCTTGACTTGCTCGGCCATCATGCCCACGAAGCGGTGGCGGAGTTCATCATTGCTGAAGCGCTTGATGTTCCAGGCCATGGACTGGCGGGAGTTGGGTGAATCGTCGTCCGGCGGGCCGAACATCATCAGCGCCGGGGCGTACCAGCGGTCCACGGCGTCCTGCGCCATCTGCTTCTGCTCGGGGGTGCCGTTGGCGAGCTCCAGCAGGATCTCGAAACCCTGGCGCTGGTGGAAGGACTCTTCCTTGCAGACCCGGACCATCGCCCGGCCGTACGGGCCGTACGATGCCCGGCACAGCGGCACCTGGTTGCAGATGGCGGCGCCGTCCACCAGCCAGCCGATGGCACCCATATCCGCCCAGGTCCGTGCCGGGTAGTTGAAGATGGACGAGTAGCGGGCCTTGCCGGCAATGAGATCGTCCATCATCTTGTCGCGGGACTGGCCCAGCGTCTCGGCGGCCGAGTACAGGTAGAGCCCGTGGCCGGCCTCATCCTGGACCTTGGCCATGAGGATGGCCTTGCGCTTCAGGCTGGGGGCGCGGGAAATCCAGTTGGCCTCGGGCTGCATTCCAATGATTTCCGAGTGCGCGTGCTGCGAGATCTGGCGCAGCAGGGTCTTGCGGTAGGCGGCCGGCATCCAGTCCTTTGGCTCGATCCGCGAATCGTCGGCGATGACGCGGTCAAAGTTGGCCTGGCCTTCGGCGTCCCGCCGGGCCGCCGCCTCCAGTTCTTCCGGGGACAGCTCAGCGGTCACTGACTGCAGATTCTGCACTGCCATGGTTGCTCCTAATGCAAAGGCCTTCAAGGGGCGAATTGTTTACCGACCGTTCGTTCAGTATATGGGCCGATGAGGGATGAGGGCAAGGCCGCCGGACTTTTAGTTCAGGCCTTGGCTACGAGGGTGAGGACGTCGTACGTGGCCACCGTCTCGTCGTTCTGGTTCGTCAGGACGGCATCCCAGGCCACCTCGCCGTATTCGTCGGTTTCGCGCGGCGTGATCTTCTTGGCGGTCAGGGTCACGCGGATGGAATCCCCTGCCGCCACCGGCGTGATGAAGCGCAGGTTTTCCAGCCCGTAGTTGGCCAGGACAGGGCCCGGCGCGGGCTCCACGAACAGTCCTGCTCCCCAGGCCAGCAGGAGGTACCCGTGCGCCACGATGCCGGGGAAGAACGGGTTGGCTTCCGCCGCCTCCTGGTTGGTGTGCGCGTAGAAAGTGTCGCCGGTGGTGTGGGCAAAAGCGGAGATGTCCTCAAGGCTGACCTGGCGCAGGTCGGAGCGGACGGCATCGCCGATGCGCAGCGTCTCGAGCGGCTTGCGGAACGGATGCTCGCCTTCGGTGTCCACCGTGAAGTTGCGGTCTGCACCGGCGTGCCAGACGCCGGTGACGGCGGTGAGCATGTTGGGCGAGCCCTGGATGGCGGTGCGCTGCATGTGGTGCAGGACCGAGCGGATGCCGCCCAGTTCTTCACCGCCGCCGGCCCGGCCAGGGCCGCCGTGGACCAGGTGCGGGACCGGCGAGCCGTGGCCAGTGGAGCTGCGGGCGTCTTCGCGGTTGAGCATCAGGACGCGGCCGTGGTGCGCTGCGATCCCGGTGACGAGCGCCTGGGCTGCGGCAGGATCGTTGGTGCAGACCGTGGCCACGAGTGAGCCGCCGCCCCGGGCGGCGAGGCGGACGGCGTCGGGCAGGTCCGTGTAGCCGATCACCGACGCGACGGGCCCAAAAGCCTCCAGCGAGTGGATCGCCTCAGCTTCCGGGTCATTCCAGCCCAGGACAACGGGTGACATAAACGCGCCTCCCTCCACCACGCCGGTGGTTCCGTCAGCGGAGGTGACCGACGGCGAATCGAGCGTTCCGTACGCGAGCTCACCGCCGGCGTCGAGCATGGACTGCACGGCGGCGCGGACGTCGGCGAGCTGCTCGAGGGAGGCCAAGGCGCCCATGGTGACGCCCTCGGCACGCGGGTCACCGAGGACCACGCGCTCCTGGATGCGCTTCCCGACGGCGGCAATCACCGCCGGGACCAGCTCCTGCGGGACGATGGCGCGGCGGATTGATGTGCACTTCTGGCCCGCCTTGACGGTCATTTCGGTGACCACGGATTTGATGAAGGCATCGAATTCGGGCGTCCCTTCCACGCCGTCCGGGCCCAGGATGGCGGCGTTCAGGGAGTCCGTTTCCGAGGTGAACCGCACCCCGCCCTCCACCACGTTCGGGTGGGACTTCAACGCGAGCGCGGTGGAGGCGGAGCCGGTGAAGGCCACCAGGTCACGGTAGTCCAGCACGTCCAGGAGGCCGCGGACGGAACCGGAAATCAGCTGCAGCGATCCTGCGGGCAGGATGTTGGATTCGATGATCGCCTTGACCACGGCAGCGGCCACATAGCCGGTGGGGGTGGCGGGCTTGACGATGGTGGGGACGCCGGCGATGAACGCGGGCGCGAGCTTTTCCAGCATGCCCCAGACCGGGAAGTTGAACGCGTTGATCTGGACGGCGACGCCGGGGATGCGCGTGTAGATGTGTTCACCGGCAAACGAGCCGTCCTTGGACAGCACCTCCATGGGCCCGTCCACCACCACCTGCGAGTTGGGCAGCTCGCGCCGTCCCTTGGAACCGAAAGTGAACAGCACGCCGATGCCGCCGTCGATATCGATCATCGAATCGACCTTGGTGGCGCCGGTCTGGGCCGAAAACGTGTAGAAGTGCTCACGCCGGGCGTTCAGGTACTGTGCCAGTTCCTTGAGCTTGAGCGCACGCTGGTGGAAGGTCAGCCTGCCCAGTTCCGCCTGGCCGGTGGTGCGGCCGTACTCCACCACGGCGGCGAGGTCCAGGCCGTCTGCACTGACCTTGGCCAGGACTTCCCCGGTGCTCGCATCCCGCACGGGGACGGCGGAAGCTGCCGAACCGGCGTCGGGCGTCCACCATGAATCCTGCACAAAGCTGGGAACGGTCTCGACGGTGTTGACGGTGGCTTCGGCTGCTGCGGTGGTGGTCATCGTTGACGGGTCCTTCCAACACGGGGGCAAAACGGGAAAGGCCAGCATTACTGACCGTCCGTTCGGTAATATACCTACAGTACATGAATGATCTGTGCTGCACACTGAAAGATCAATGCCCCAACCAAGGAGTGCCCATGAACGCCCCAGCCCAGAACAGCCCGGACCTGGCCCCGGAACTCACCGACCACGAACTCTGGAAGATCACCCTGGGCGAGCTTGACGAGAAGATGGGCGTGAAGATCGTGGAGGAATCCGTGGAGCGCGTGGTGGCCACCATGCCCGTGGAAGGGAACCGGCAGTCCTTCGGACTCCTGCACGGCGGCGCGTCCCTCGCCGTGGGCGAGGCCGTGGGCTCCTGGGCGGCAGTCATCCACGCCAGCACGATGGGCAAGACAGCGGTGGGTGTTGACGTTTCGGCCACCCACCACCGCTCGGCACGCGAAGGCCTGATCACCATCACGGCCACCCCCATCCACCTAGGCGGCACGCTGACCACCCACGAAGTGCTGATCACCAACGATGCCGGCCAGCGGCTCTGCACACTCCGCATCACCAACCTGCTGATGAAGCGGAAGCACTAGCCCGGTTTCATCGGTGCACCCTTGACACCGGCACCCCAAGTGGGATTACCTAATGAACATTCGGTAAATAAAGCTGGAGGCAATGACGCATGACTGAAGCAGCCCTCTCCGGGACCACCCACCCCATCCTGGAAAACGACTACGCCTCCGAATGGATGGGAATTGAAGTCCTGGCCGTCACCGACGGCCACGCCACCATCCGCATGACGCTCCGGCAGGAAATGCTCAACGGCTTTGGCATGGCCCACGGCGGAATGATCTTCGCCTTCGCCGATACTGCCTTCGCGCTGGCCTGCAACCCGGTACACCCGGGCCCCGCGGATGCGGACAGCATCACGGTGGCCTCCGGCGTGGACATCAATTTCCTCAAGCCGGCCTACCGCGGCCAGGTGATCACAGCCGTCGCGGACCGCCGTTCCAGCGCGGGCCGCAGCGGACTCTATGACATCCAGATCTTCGCGGCCGACGCCGGCGCACCCTCCGGACCGCCGCTCAGTTCCGGCACGTTTGGCGAACTCATTGCCGAGTTCCGCGGACGCAGCCGCACCATCCCCAAGAAGTAGGAAACCATGACTCTCCACGCCCCCGAAACGCCCCTTTCACAGACCTCGGCCGAGGCCGTGCTGGATCCCGAAGAGACCATGTCCCGCGACGAGCTGGAAGCCCTCCAGCTCGGCCGCCTGCAGCACACCGTGGCGTACGCCTACGACCGCGTGCCGCTCTACAAGCGCAAGTTTGACGAAGCCGGCATCCACCCCAGCGACCTCCGCGAACTCAGCGACCTGGGCAACTTCCCCTTCACCACCAAGGATGACCTGCGCGCCGAGTACCCGTTCGGCATGTTCGCGGTGCCGCAGGCCGAAGTAGCCCGCGTGCACGCCAGCTCGGGCACCACCGGCCGGCCCACCGTCGTCGGGTACACCAAGCAGGACCTGGCCGACTGGGCCAAGCTGGTGGCCCGTTCGCTGCGCGCCTCCGGCATCCGCCCCGGCATGAAGGTCCACAACGCCTACGGCTACGGCCTGTTCACCGGCGGCCTGGGCGCCCACGCCGGCGCCGAGGCCCTGGGCTGCACGGTCATCCCCATCTCCGGCGGGCAGACCGAGCGCCAGATCCAGCTGATCCAGGACTTCAAGCCGGACGCCATCCTGGCCACCCCCACGTACCTGCTGACCATCGCGGACGCCATGGCCCACATGGGCATCGACCCCGCCTCCACGTCCCTGAAGTTCGCGGTCCTCGGCGCCGAGCCCTGGACCGAGGAAATGCGGCACGAACTCGAAGTCACCATGAACATCAAGGCGTGCGACATCTACGGCCTGTCCGAGGTGATGGGCCCGGGCGTAGCCGGCGAGGCTGTGGAAACCCAAGACGGCAGCCACATCTGGGAGGACCATTTCCGTCCGGAGATCATCGATCCCTTCAAGCCCGAGGTGGGCAAGGAGAACGTGCTGCGCGACGGCGAACACGGCGAACTCGTGTTCACGTCCCTGACCAAGGAAGCGCTGCCGATCATCCGGTACCGCACCAAGGACCTCACCCGGCTCCTGCCCGGCACCGCCCGCCCAGCGCACCGCCGGATGGGCCGCATCACCGGACGCAGCGACGACATGATCATCCTGCGCGGCGTGAACGTCTTCCCGTCCCAGATCGAGGAGATCGCGCTCCGCATTCCGGAGCTGAGCCCGCACTTCCAGCTGGAACTCACCCGCCCCGAGGGCCAGCGGATGGACCAGATGACCGTCAAGATCGAACGCCGGGAGACCGTCACCATCGAGCAAAGCACGACGGCGGCACGCACCCTGCAGGAGCAGATCAAGATCCACGTGGGTTCTTCGTGCCGGGTGGACGTGGTGGAGCCCGGGGCCCTTGAACGGTCCAACGGCAAGCTGCGCCGCATCTACGACATGCGGCCAAAGCAGTAGTGAGCGTTCGTGAGAAACTAGGCACCATGCCCAGCACCACCGAAACAGCCACTGCCGCGGCCACCAAGCGCGGCCGCCCCGGTTACGACCAGCAGTCCGTGCTGCTCATCGCCGTCGACGTTTTCAACCGGCACGGCTATGACGCCACCTCCATGGGCATCCTGGCCGAGAACCTGGGTATCTCCAAGTCCGCCATCTACCACCATGTGCCTTCCAAGGGGGACCTCCTCAAGCTGGCGCTGGATCATGCGCTTGGCGGCCTGGAGGCCATCCTGCAGGCCCCGCAGGCCCGGACCGGCGCGGCGGACTCCCGGCTGGAATTTGTGCTCCGGCAGACGGTGGCCGTACTGGTGGAGCGCCTGCCGTTCGTCACCCTGCTCCTGCGTCTGCGGGGGAACACCGAGATTGAACGCGACGCGCTGGAACGCCGCCGCGCCTTCGACCACGAGGTGGCGGAGCTCATTTCGGCTGCCCGCGACGAAGGATCGCTGCGGCAGGACATCGATCCACGCACCGTAACGAGGCTGCTGTTCGGCACCATCAACTCGATCGTCGAATGGTACAAGCCGGGCGGCTCCCTCTCGCCCGGAAAACTGGCCGACGACGTCATCACCATCGCCTTCGACGGCCTTCACGCACCCCGGCAGCCGCTGACCTGATCCCAGGGTTGACCTCCACGGCAGGGCGTGCCATCTTTATAGAACGAACGGTCGGTAAATAATTCCTGTCCGGCCCGCTTCCCTGCTGAAAAGGATTTGTTCTTATGGTTGAGGCTTTTCTTGTTGGCGGCGTCCGGACGCCGGTAGGCCGTTACGGCGGCGCACTGTCCTCGGTCCGCCCGGATGACCTGGCCGCGCTGGTGGTCCGCGAAGCCGTCTCCCGCGCGGGACTGGATCCGGACAGCATTGAAGAGGTGATCCTCGGAAACGCCAACGGTGCGGGCGAGGAAAACCGCAACGTGGCCCGGATGGCCACGCTGCTGGCAGGACTTCCCCTCCACATCCCGGGCATCACGGTGAACAGGCTTTGCGCGTCCGGGCTGAGCGCGATCATCCAGGCCAGCCAAATGATCAAGTCAGGCGCTGCGGATGTGGTGATCGCCGGCGGCGTGGAATCCATGAGCCGGGCGCCGTGGGTCCAGGAAAAGCCCGCCACTGCGTTCGCCAAGCCCGGCCAGATCTTCGACACCTCCATCGGCTGGCGGTTCGCCAACCCGAAGTTCCAAAAGGGCGAGCTGTCCCGCGGCGGGAAGATGACGTACTCCATGCCGGAAACCGCCGAGGAAGTGGCCCGCGTGGACAGCATCTCCCGCGAGGACGCTGACGCCTTCGCGGTCCGCTCCCACGAACGGTCCCTGGCGGCCATCGCCGCAGGCCGGTTCACGGACGAAATCGTGCCGGTAACGGTCAAGACCCGCAAAGCAGAGACCGTCGTGGACACCGATGAGGGCCCCCGCGCCGGTACCACCATGGACGTCCTCGCCGGACTCCGCCCCGTGGTTGCCGGTGGTTCCGTGGTGACCGCAGGAAACTCGTCCACCCTGAACGACGGTGCGTCGGCCATCATCGTCGCGTCCGAAGCCGCCATCAAACGCCTCGGCCTGACCCCGCGGGCCCGCATCATCGACGGCGCCTCGGCCGGCTGCGAACCCGAGATCATGGGGATCGGGCCCGTACCCGCCACGCAGAAGGTGCTCCAGCGGAGCGGGCTCAGCGCAGGCGACCTCGGCGCCGTCGAACTTAATGAAGCGTTCGCCACCCAGTCCCTCGCGAGCATGCGGCGGCTGGGCCTGGATCCTGAGATTGTGAATAACGACGGCGGCGCCATCAGCCTGGGGCATCCGCTCGGTTCCAGCGGCTCCCGGATCGCCATCACCCTGCTGGGGCGGATGGAACGCGAGGACGCGAAGATCGGCCTCGCCACCATGTGCATCGGCGTGGGCCAGGGCACCGCGATGCTGCTGGAGCGCGTGTAATGGCCGCGCCCGCCCTCGCCAACGAACAGTTCAGCACCCTCCTGGTGGAGGAGCGCGAGGACCGCATGGTGGTCCTCCTCAACCGGCCGGACGTCCGCAACGCCATCGACCAGCAGATGGTGGACGAACTGCACACGGTCTGCGCCGCGCTGGAACAGAACCCCAAGGTCCTGATCATCGCCGGCGTCGACGGCGTGTTTGCCTCCGGCGCGGACATCGCCCAGCTGCGTGAACGCCGCCGGGACGACGCGCTGCAGGGCATCAACTCCACCATCTTCGTGCGGATCGCCAAACTGCCCATGCCGGTCATTGCCGCGCTCGACGGCTACTGCCTGGGCGGCGGCGCCGAGCTCGCCTACGCTGCGGACTTCCGGATCGGCACGCCCAGTGTGCGGATCGGCAACCCCGAGACCGGGCTGGGCATCCTCGCCGCGGCCGGTGCCAGCTGGCGGCTGAAGGAACTGGTGGGCGAGCCGCTGGCCAAGCAGATCCTGCTGGCCGGTCTGGTGCTCCGTGCCGAGGACGCCCTGGCAGCGAACCTCATCACGGAAATCCACGAGGCCCCGGAACTGATGGACGCGGCCCACAACCTCGCTGACCGGATCGGCCGCCAGGACCCGCTGGCCGTGCGGATCACCAAGTCCGTGTTCCACGCACCGGCCGAGGCTCATCCGCTGATTGACCAGCTGGCGCAGGGAATCCTCTTTGAGTCCCAGGCCAAGTTTGACCGCATGCAGGCTTTCTTGGACAAAAAAACAGCCAAGAGGACAGAAAAGAACCAGTCATGAAAAAACCTGACCTTCCTTCCACCGTCGGCGTCCTCGGCGGCGGCCGCATGGGCGCGGGAATCGCGCACGCCTTCCTGATCAACGGAGCCGACGTCCTGGTGGTGGAGCGCGACGAAGAGTCCGCCGAAGCCGCACGGGAACGGGTGGAATCAGCCGCCGCCAAGAGCATCGAACGCGGTGCCACGGACGTCAACCTCGATGAGATGGTGTCCCGGCTCGCCGTCACAGTGGACTACGACGACTTCACGGACCGCCAGCTGGTGGTGGAGGCCGTTCCCGAGGACTGGGACCTGAAGGTTACGGCGCTCCGGGGCATCGAAGCCCGGCTGGCAGAGGACGCGTTCCTCGCCTCCAACACGTCGTCCCTGTCCGTGAACGGCCTGGCCCGTGAGCTGAAGCGGCCGCAGAATTTCCTCGGCCTGCATTTCTTCAACCCCGTTCCCGCGTCCACCCTCATCGAGGTGGTGCTCGGCGAACAAACGTCCCCGGCCGCGGCCGCCGCGGCCAAAAAGTGGGTGGAGGCACTCGGCAAGACCGCCGTCGTCGTTAATGACGCACCCGGTTTTGCCTCATCGCGCCTGGGCGTGGCCATTGCACTGGAAGCGATGCGCATGGTGGAGGAAGGCGTGGCGTCCGCGGAGGATATCGACAACGCCATGGTCCTGGGCTACAAGCACCCCACCGGGCCGCTGCGGACCACGGACATCGTGGGCCTGGACGTGCGGCTGGGCATAGCCGAATACCTGCAGTCCACGCTCGGTGACCGGTTCGCTCCGCCGCAGATCCTCAGGGACAAAGTGGCCCGCGGCGAGCTGGGCCGCAAAGCCGGCAAGGGCTTCTTCGACTGGTCCTGACCGCGCCTGTTCGCGTTACCCCGCGCGCCGCAGCGACGTGATCATCCGCCTGATGTCCTGGTACTCGGGCGTCCGGAAAATTTGATCGGATCTTGAGCAAACCCTTCGGAACCCATGCAGTTTGGGGTTCACTCTGGATTCATCACCACAAGAACGGCGGGGAAGCAGGCAGTCTCATGGGGAACGATTCAGCTCTCGACGAGGTAGTCGCGGTGGGAGGAGTGATCACCGATCACCATCCACTCGATTTCTACAGCTTGGGGCTGGCCGGTTGCATTGACCGACTCACTGCCCCTCTCCGCCAACAGGGGACGGCAGTCCGCTGGGATACTCCGCACTGGGGCATCGAGATCCCGGCGGACTGCGCGTCCCTCCTGTACCAGGCAGCCCGCGAAGCACTGAGCAACGCCTTCAAGTACTCCGAGGCCTCCGAACTCACGGTTCAGCTTGCCGCCGTGGGTCACGGCGTGCGCCTGGTGGTGTCCGACGACGGCACGGGCTTTGACAGCCATCTCGCCCTGAGCGGGCGGCACCATGGCTATGGCCTGCGGCTGATGTCGGTGGCCGTGCACGAGGCCGGCGGCACCGTGCAGGTCACGTCGACGCCGGGGCAGGGCACCACTGTCTCGGTCACCCTGCCCCTGGACTGAACGTTTTCGGAAGGGACTGGGGGCCTACCGTGAAAGCTTGTCAGGGTCCGGCTCCGGATCGCCGATGTGGCCCGGCGCATTGGCGGCCAGCACCCGCTGGACGAACGCGCTGTATTCCTCCATGTAGTGCCGCAGGAACTTGGCCGTTGATTCATCACGGATTTCGCCGTCTTCCCCGAAGGCCTCGGGCTTGAAATGGATGTAGACTTCCGGGGCGTTGAGCTGCGGAGCGTCAAGGAAGCTCAGCACGCTCCGCATGGAGGACTGCATCACGGCCGTGCCGATGCTGCCCGGCGAGGCACCGATAATCCCGGTGGGCTTCCGGGCGAACGAGTTGGTGCCCCAGGGCCGCGACGCCCAGTCAATGGCGTTCTTCAACGCACCGGGAATGGACCGGTTATATTCCGGGGACACAAAAAGGATGCCGTCGGAGGCCTCGATGGCTTCCTTGAGGGCACGCCCTTCCGCCGGGAAATCGGCGTCGTAGTCGTAGCTGTAGAGCGGCAGGTCCTTGATGGGGATCTCGGTGAATTCGAGGTCCTCCGGCGCCACTTTGATCAGCGCCTGTGAGAGCGTGCGGTTGATGGAGCCTGCGGCCAGGCTGCCCACGAAATATCCGATCCTGAACGTTGCCATGCGGTTGTCCTTCCCAACAGCCGGGAGCCCGGCTGGCCGGTGAGTTGTGGCCTGTGAAGCGGCACAGTGCCTACCCAGTCCAGCACAAAACCCCAGCCGGAGCCATAGCTTTTTCGACGTTATTGACACCGTGCCCAGGGAGGCGCTGAATGATCAATATGGCGCCATCCACCAACGCACCCAGGGAGCATCTGCCATGAAGGACAAGCCCGTAGCAGCCCAGCGGATCCACAGCGAAGCCCCGGCTGAAGGCGACGAAGCCGCGGATCCCACCGACATCCGCGCACACTCGCAGGAACCGGCAGAGGGCGCCGACACGGACGACGACTAACCCGCCCGCGGCCCTCACCCGCAGGCACGGCCCTGGCCAGCACCGTTCGTGCGGGCCAGGGCCGTTGTTGTCGGACCAGAAGCTGCGTGCATCAGCTTTCATGCCGACGGCGCCCCGCGGGGTCGCATCAAAGCCGGAAACGTCGATAAACCGTTCGGGCCCTCCCTGAACGGATGTCACCGCGGTAAGTGTCCTCGGCGGGTCACACTCCGCCGGACGGAACGCTGGGAAGGGCAGTGGAGCGCGCACTCTGCTTACAATCGAAACCTCAACCGTCTACTGAGGGAGCCATGAAGAAACTCGCCACCGCCCTGATCGCCGCCGGCCTCGTGCTCTCCGCTTCGGCCTGCACCGCGCCCACCACACTTTCCACCAAAGAAACCTGCGAGCGCGTCCAGGTGGTGCTCTCGAACCCGTCCAACGGCGGCGGACAGACCAAGACGGGCCTGCTTCGCCTCGCCAACCAGCTCCGTCCCATCGAGGCTGTGGCGTCCGAAGACCTCAAACCTGCCCTCGGTTCCCTCCTCGAATACGCGGACGAGGCATCCAAGGAGACTCCGGACGAGGCCAAGATCGCCGAAATGCAGGCGAACAACCAGTCGGCCAACACTGCCCTCTCCACCTTCTGCCAGTAGAACCCGGCTGAAGCGTACGACGGCGGCTGGCCGGCCGCCGTCGTACGCGCACCGTGGGGGCGCACCCGTTCGCGAACCGTCATCTCTTCGCCGCCCCTTGACGGCGCCTTATCCTAGGCACGTGGACGTTTCCCAAGCACTGCTCTCCTTCGCTGTTGTTGCCGGCCTCCTGACGCTGGTCCCGGGTGTTGATACCGCCCTGGTGCTCCGGTCCGCCATCTCGCGGTCCCGCCCCTTCGCCTTCGCCACCGCCCTGGGAATCACCACGGGACTGATGGCGTGGGGCATCGCGGCGGCAGTCGGTGTTTCGGCACTCCTGGCCGCCTCCGAACTCGCTTACCGGATCCTGACTTACGCCGGCGCGGCCTACATGGTCTGGCTCGGAGCCTCCCTGCTCTGGAAGAGCCGCAGCGGAGGACCGGGCACGGACGGAAGCGCCGTCGGCGAACTCCCCGCCGCCACTGGCCGCCAGTTCCTCCGCGGCTGGCTCACCGGCACAGGCACCAACCTCCTGAACCCCAAGGTGGGCGTCTTCTACATCGCCACCATCCCCCAATTCATCCCGGCCGGGACGTCCCCGCTGCTGATGGGAATCCTGCTGGCCGGGGTGCACTGCGTCCTGGGCATGGCGTGGCTTTCCGTCCTGATTTTCGGCACAGGCTTCGCCTCAAAGTGGCTGAAGGGCCGCCGCAGCGTCCAGGTCATTGACCGGATCACAGGTACCGTCCTGGTGGGCTTCGGCCTGAAACTGGCCCTCGAACCGCGCCACTGACTGTGTGAGGTGCCACTCACCGCGGGACGATCGCAGCGGTTCCGCCGTTAAACCGGGTGGCGGAAGGAGGCCACTTGCTCATAGTTCTTACGGGAATTGACGGCTCGGGGAAATCCACGGCCGCCCACGCGCTGGTGTCCTGCGCCCTGGCAGCGGGCCACAACGCCCTGCTGCTCAACAACCATGCGGGCAGGCGTACCATGTCCGTCCTGGCCGCACGGCTGGGCATCAGGTGGCCGCGCCGCCTCGCAGATGCCGCGGAGACCACCCTCCGTGTAGCCAATGTGCTGCTGTCCCACTGGCGGGCCAGCCGCGTTGACGGGCTGGTGGTGATGGACCGCCACCTGTACTGCCAGCTCGCCCTGCGCACCTCGAAGGGACTCCCCCGCGGCCGGCTGCTCCCCTGGCTGCTGGCCCGGCTGCCCGCGCCTGATGCGGTGGTGCATCTGGAGGTGGTTCCAGCCATGGCGCACCGGCGCATCATGGTGCGGGGCACCGACCACGAAACCCTGGCAGACCTGGCTGCCCTTCACGACGCCTACCGCGCACTGCCGGAGTACAAGGACTTCCTCACGCTCGACGCTGGCCGACCGCCCGGAGACGTGGCCGAGTCATTGAAGCACATGGTGCGTGAGCGCATCGTGCATGCGGAAACTGCCGCGACCGCCTGATGAGCCGTCCCCAGAAGGCGGCACGCTCAAATCAGCGCGTGCAGCCCCCTGCTCCGGGGCCGGCCGAAGGACGCCGTTCCCAGGAATTCGACGGCGACGAACGGCTCCGAGCCAACCACCCACTCATCGTGCCCCGGCGGGAGCGCGTAGGTGTCATGGGCGCGGATCGTGGACGTCACGCCGTCGGACGTCTGAATCTGCAGCGAGCCGGAGATGCAGTAGCCCAGGTGGTTGTGCTCGCAGAATTCGGTCAGCTCCGTGGGCTTGGCAGACTCGGACCACCGCCAGCCGGGTGCCAGAATGAGCCGCGCAACGGAGTAGTCGTCGACGGTGACAAGATCAAACTCGGCCTTGTCCGGGCATCTCTTTTTGTCCGGGATGTCCAAGGACTTGACAGCCAGTGCGTGGATGAAATTTGCGGTCATAGAGGACACAGCCTAGGAAATGATTCGCGGGCGCATTCGGGCAGGAACCACGGCAGGGAGCGTGGCGGATTACGGGCGGCAAACGTACTGCAGAGACCATTCTGAGTATCTTTAACCGTAACCCTGCGGCCGCCGAAGTCAATGAAAAATGCGTGGCCGGCGGAATACTTCACGTGACGCCTGGGTTGTTCCTACAGCACGAAGCCCGCTTCACTGGTTGTTGCACCAGCCGCCAGTCTCCCGAAGGAACGCCATGAGCCCCCAACTGACCATCAAGCTTCAGCCAGGAACCCAGGCCCCGGATTTCACCCTCCAGGACGCCGATGGGAAGGCATTCTCCCTGGCCGACTACCGCGGCAAGAACGTCATCGTGTACTTCTACCCGGCCGCCGCCACTCCGGGCTGCACCACCGAAGCCTGCGACTTCCGCGACAGCCTCGCGTCCCTGCAGGGCTCCGGCTACGAGGTGCTGGGCATCTCCCCGGACGCCCCGGCGAAGCTGGCCGCCTTCACAGGCGACTTTGGCCTGACCTTCCCGCTCCTGTCCGATGAGGACCACAGCGTTGCCCTGGCCTACGGCGCGTGGGGCGAGAAACTGGTGAACGGCGAGATCACCGAGGGAATCGTGCGGTCCACCGTGGTGGTTGACCCCCAGGGCAACGTTGTCCTGGCCCAGTACCAGGTCAAGGCCCAGGGCCACGTTGCAGCCCTGCGGGAGACGCTCGGGGTTTAGCCTGAAGGGGTAAAGTCAGGGTTTCTTCCGCCAATTGTTGGGCCAGTCGGAGTTGATCACCCACAGGGCCAACAGCATCGCGTCCATGGTCATCAGCCCAGCTAAAAGGTACGCCCAACCTGTATACCAACCCACGGCAATCTCCTGACTTGGTTACCCCCAGCCATTCGATAGTGGTGTAAGTGTGCCATGGAAATTGTCGGGAGGGAACGGCTACTTCAGGAGCGCCACCAGCCGGCCGTGGACCTCGGTTTCGCGGTGGAGGCGCCGGGTGAGTTTTTCCACCTTTTCAGACATCTCCACGCCCACGGCCAGCCGGTCCCCCGGCCAGCTCGATGCTTCCCAGGATTCCCCCAGCGCCGCAGCCAAGGACCGGGAAAGGGAGCGGAGCTTCCAGGAATGAATGAGGTAATGGACGGCGCTCCGCGGGCGGCGGCCCTGCTTCAAGAGCCGCCACGAGCCCAACACCCTGCCCCGCAGGCCGTTATCGGATTCAATTCTTTCCATAACCCCTGCACCATCCTCCGGCAAGCTGCCCATCCCCAAAGCCCTTCCTGGAGCTCCTGATTCGAGTGTGGACAGCGACTCTCAAGGTCCCATCAAGCGGGTGCAAATATTCCCGCAAGACCTGTCACGTGCCAGTGGCACTGCGGTAGCCTGAAGCGGTCCTCCGCCTGGCCGATCAACCGGCAATGTCAGACTTGTGACATGTCCCAGCGGCGTTAATACGGTAGAAGTAGAGTTATGCCATCCACGCCCGAAGTCCGCCGCGCAGTTGTGATCGAGGACGACCCCGATATCCGCGGCCTCCTGGTCCGGATCCTGGTCAAGCAGGGCTTCGAGGTCACGCAGGCCGAGGCTGGCCTGCCCGGAGTTGAAGAAGTCCGGCGAGCCCGGCCGGACCTGGTCACCCTGGACCTGAACCTCCCGGACCTGGACGGCCTGGAGGTCTGCAAGCTCCTGCGCCAATTCTCGGATGCCTTCATTGTGATGCTGACCGCCCGGACCGACGAACTGGACAAGCTCACCGGCCTGGACAACGGCGCCGATGATTACCTCAGCAAGCCATTCAGTCCGCGCGAGCTCCAGTCCCGGGTCAACGCCCTGTTCCGGCGTCGCCAGGCCCCGGCCGCAGACCCCGCCGCGCTCAGCGAGCTGGAGCGTGCAACGGAGGTCCAGCAAAGCCTCCTGCCCAAGGAAGACGTCCGCGTGGAGGGCTACGACCTCGCCGGCGTCTTCCGTCCGTCCCGCAGCGTGGGCGGTGACTTTTACGACTGGTACCGCACCCCGGACGGCCTGCACCTGACGTTCGCCGACGCCATGGGCAAGGGCATGGGTGCCGCACTGATCGCCGCCACCATCCGGGCCGTGATGCGGTCTACCGGGCACCGGCGGGACTTGGACGCCGCGTTCGCCTCAGCCGCCCTGACCATCGCGGCCGACCTGGATTCCTCCAACTCGTTCGCCACACTCTTCCACGCCCGGCTGGACGCCGCGTCCGGCGTCGTCAACTACGTCGATGCCGGGCACGGACTTGCCCTGCACGTGACAGCTGCCGGTTCGGTGCACCGCCTGCCCAGCGGCGGGCCGCCCGTGGGAGCCTGGGCCGGTTCGGCCTGGCCGCAGTCGGCCATCGGCCTGGCCCCGGGCGACGCCCTGGTGGTGGTCAGCGACGGCGTGCTGGATGTCTTTGAGTCCGTGGAAGCCTTCACGGCGGCCGTGTACTCGGCCACCCACGGCCGGGCATCCGCGCAGTCGGCCAGCGACGCCATCATGGCGCTGGCTCCCGCCGAAACCGCCGAAGACGACGTGACGGTTGTGGTGGTACGCCGCCTGCCCCAGGACGCCGCGGCATGACCCGCTTCTGGACCCGGCTGGTGGTGGTGCTGACCGTCATCCTCGGGCTGAACTACGTGGCGTGGCGCTGGGCGGCCTCGCTGAACTGGGAGGCCTGGTGGATCGCCGTCCCGCTGGTGGTGGCCGAGACGTACAGCCTGATCGACGTGATGCTGTTCGGCATGACGGTGTGGAAGCTCAAGGTCCGCAAGGCCGCCCCGGTCCCGCCGGCCGACGCCACCGTTGACGTCTTCATCACCACGTACAACGAAGACCTGGACATGGTCATGACCACCGCCCTGGCCGCCCAGAGGATCCGCCACCCGCACAGTACGTGGATCCTCGACGACGGCGCCCGCCCCGAGCTGAAGGCCCTCGCCGCAAAGCACGGCCTGGGGTACGTGACCCGCAGCGACGACTGGACGTCCAACGTGCCGCGCCATGCGAAGGCCGGCAACCTGAACAACGCCCTGATGGTCACCCAGGGCGAATTCCTGCTCATCCTGGATGCGGACCAAATCCCGGAACCGGACATCCTGGAAAAGACCCTGGGCTACTTCAACAACCGCCGGGTGGCCCTGGTCCAGACACCCCAGTACTTCAGCAACGTCCCCGCGGACGATCCCCTCGGCAGCCAGGCCCCGCTGTTCTACGGCCCCATCCAGCAGGGCAAGGACGGCTGGAACGCCGCCTTCTTCTGCGGTTCAAACGCCATCCTGCGCCGTGAGGCGCTGATGCAGCTGGGCCTGGTGGGCTACGTCAAGGAAACCGAAAAGAGCATCCGCCGCGCGCTCACGGCATCCTGTTCCGCCATCCGCCAGGCCAGGAAATCGGCCGACGTCGGCACGCCCCTGGTCTCTGAAGTGCTGGACGAGGTGGAAGCCGCCACGCTTGAGGCCCAGGCGCAGCTGACCGCCGGCGAGCCCCTGAGCGAGATCACGTACCGGGTCCGGCGCCGGGTGGACGCCGCCGTCCAGACCCTCGTCCAGGCTGACATGTCCACCCTGCAGGCGGACCTGGAAGAAATCGCCGCCATGGAACTCGCCCACGTGGGCGAGGCCGGCGTGCCGGTGGTGGCCGACGACGCCGTGCGGCGCATGGCGGCCCGCGACTGGTCGCCGCTGGGCGCCCTGGAATCCGTGCAGGCTGTCCTGGACGCCCTGAACGTGGAGCGCAACGACGAAGCCCAGCCGGTTATGCCGCTGGCCACCATTTCCGTCACCGAGGACATGGCCACCGCCATGCGCATGCACGCCATGGGCTGGGAAAGCGTCTATCACCACGAGATCCTGGCCTACGGCCTGGCGCCGGAAGACATCGCCACCATGCTCACCCAGCGGCTCCGCTGGGCGCAGGGCACCATCCAGGTGCTGCTCCGCGAAAACCCCCTGGTCCAGAAGGGCCTGAAAATCGGCCAGCGGCTGATGTACTTCGCCACCATGTGGACGTACCTCAGCGGCTACGCTGCCGTCATCTACTTCGCCGCCCCGATCATCTACCTGTTGCTGGGCATCCTCCCCGTCACGAGCCTGAGCTGGGACTTCTTCATCCGGTTTATTCCATTCATGGTGGTCAACCAGCTGCTGTTCGCCGTGGCCGGCCGCGGGATCCCCACGTGGCGCGGCCAGCAGTACAGCCTGGCCCTGTTCCCCACATGGATCAAGGCGTGCTCGACGGCGGCCAAGAATGTCTGGTTCGGCCGTCCCCTCGGGTTCGCGGTCACGCCCAAGGCACGCCAGACCGGCGGTCCCAGCTGGAGCCTGATCCAGCCGCAGATCATTGTGTCCGTCCTGCTGGCCGCGGCCGCCGTCGTCGGGATTGTCCGCCTGGCCACCGGACTGGCCGAGCCGCTTGGCACCCTGGTGAACGTGGCCTGGGTTATTTTTGACCTGGTGGTCATGAGCATCCTGGTTCGGGCCGTTTTGTACAAGGGCTACCAACCCGCCGGGGACGTTGATGATGGAGAGAGGAAAGCCGATGGAGTTTAGCTACGAGGTCAAGGATTCATACGCGGAAGTCAAGGCGGACGGCCGGCTGAACATGGTTTCGGCACCGAAGCTGCGTGAGTTTGTGACCGATGTGATCGCCGGCGGATCCTCGCGGATCGTGGTGAACCTGGAGAACACGGCGTTTATGGATTCCTCAGGGCTCGGCGCCCTGATCGGCTGCCTCAAGGCCGCCCGGCAGGCCGGCGGCGACCTTCGCATCGCAGCTGTCCAGCCGCAGGTGAAAATGGTGCTCGAGCTGACCAGCATGGACCGTGTCCTCAACGCCTACGCCTCCGCCGACGAAGCGTTCGGCAATGACTGAGGTCCTGGCCGAGCGCAGCTTCCGCGGGCTGGCGGAAGCGGAGGCCATCGAGTCCGTCCACGATGAACTGGACGGCCTCTGGAACGACGCGCCGTTCGTCGAGGCCATGGACCAGATGACGTTCACCACGGCCGTCATCGAATCGGCGTCGAACATCGTCCAGCATGCCCTTCCGGCCGAAGCCCAGCGGCCCGTGGAACTCGGCGTCGACATCAGCGTCCGGTCCACGCTCCTGCAGGCACGCGTCAGCGCCTTCTATGCGAAACCCCCGTTAGGTCAACTGGAACCCGGCACCCCGGACGAGGACTCCGAGTCCGGCCGCGGCCTTGCCCTGATTGAGGCGCTGGTGACCACCGTGACGTTCGAACGGCAGGATGGCACCAACATCTGGATCCTGTCCAAGTCCCCGCAGGCCTAAGCCCGGGCTGAGGGCCCGTCCAGGTCCCGGCGGAACAACACTGCCACGGTGGTTCCGCCCCCGGGTGTCTCCCGGATCTCCAGTTCCCCGCCGTGGGCCTGGGCGATCCGCCGGCAGGTGGCCAGGCCCAGGCCTGTGCCGGGGCCGTCCCCTGGACGGTTCAGCCGCACCAGCGGCTCCACGGCACGCGTCCTGTCCGACGGGCCGATTCCCACACCGTTGTCCGCCACACTGACCGTGACACCACGCTCGCCGGCCGACGCGCTCACGGTGACCCGCAGCTCACGCTCGCGGCTGCTGTAGTTCAGCGAGTTGGCGATCAGGTTCTGGAGCAGCATCCGCAGCTGGACCGGGTCCGCCAGCAGGTCCGCGTCCTCACAGTGGATACCGCTCGTGGTTCCCAGTTCCTTGCCCAGGTCGCGTGCCGCCTCCTCCGTCACGGCCAGCAGTGAAACCGTCTCGCGGCGCAGGGCCCCGTTCACGAGGGAGTAGTCCAGCACTTCCTCCAGGGTCCTGAGCATGCGGCGGCCGCCGTTCCCAATGAATTCCAGGTACTCAGCAGCCGGGTGGCCCGGCGGAATCTCGGGATCGTCCTCGGCGAGCTCCACGTAGCCCAGGATGGTGGTCAGCGGTATGCGGAGGTCGTGGCTGACCCGGCTGGCAAACTCGCCCAGCATGGAGTTGCTGCGTTCCAGCTCGGCCAGCGCCTCGCCCAACTGCAGGGTGCGGTGCTGAAGTTCCAGGACCTCCACCACCTGGTGGGCCAGCACTTCCACCATGCCGATCTGTTCGGCGGTGGGGCTGGCCGGGCCGTCGGAGAAGACGCACAGCGAGCCCAGCACAAACCCCGCTGCCGTCTGCAGCGGAACGGAGGCGTAAAAGCGGACGCTGGCGATCTCCCCGGTGACAAAGGGGTTGTCGGCGAACCTCACGTCCTGCGACGCATCGGCCACCACGGTTGTGTGTTTGCTGAGGAAGACTTTGGCGCACATGGAGTCTTCGCGCGAGCAGACACCGGGGTCCACGCCCCAGGCAGCGATCTGTACCTGGTGGTCCTCGGTGATGATGTTCACCACACTGAACGGC
This sequence comes from Arthrobacter sp., assembly GCA_023264815.1. Classification (GTDB taxonomy): domain Bacteria; phylum Actinomycetota; class Actinomycetes; order Actinomycetales; family Micrococcaceae; genus Arthrobacter. The sequence continues at coordinate 69,592 of JAHFUZ010000022.1, forward strand.
ACGTCGCAGAGCCGGGCGGCCAGCCTGACCAGGTTGGCGAGGGCCCTCTCGGCGTCCGGGCCAGTCAACAGTGACGGCCCGCCGTCGGCCGTCCCCATCAAACCGTAGTTCCGCATCTGTGCCGTGCGCTCCGATTCCGCCACCGGCCGCCCGTACGCGACGGTATCCATGCGTGCTGTCCCCCCTGTATGTCCAACGTCCCAGTCCTCCGCCGATCCTATCGGGCCGCCGGGAATGAGTAGGCTAGGTGCCATGCCTTCCGAAGAAACACCCGCCGAGCGCCGCCAGGTCACCGTCCGCCGCGCTCCCAAGTATGTGCCGTTCCTCATCCTTGGTGCACTGGTTGGCGTTGCAGTCGCAGCCGTGGTGGCCTTCGCGCTGCCCGGTGACGAAAGCTTCGACCGCGGGGCGGTGTTCGGCTTCTTCCTGGTCACGTTCGGCGCCGGCGGGGCCATCCTAGGGGCCGTCACGGCCCTCCTCCTGGACCGGCGGAGCATTAAGCGCCAGGAACGCGCCGTCGTCGAAGCCGTCCCGGATTCCGAGCCCGACGACGGTACTGGCCAGTAGGTTCCTGACGGCCGGTCACAAACGCGGACGCGGAAAAGTCATACCCCATCTCGTGAGATAATCGACCAGTGGCACGCGGCGATGGAAAACTTTCTCATGATCTTCTCCCTGGCGAAAAAGGCCCTCAGGACGCTTGTGGCGTTTTCGGGGTCTGGGCACCAGGTGAAGAAGTAGCAAAACTAACCTATTACGGGCTGTATGCATTGCAGCACCGCGGTCAGGAGTCGGCTGGTATAGCTACCAGTGACGGAAACCGGATCAACGTCTACAAGGACATGGGCCTCGTTTCCCAGGTCTTCGACGAGACCACCCTGAATACCCTGACCGGGCACCTGGCGGTGGGTCACTGCCGCTACTCCACTACAGGAGCCAGCCACTGGGCCAACGCCCAGCCCACCCTCGGCGCCACCTCCACAGGCACCGTAGCCCTCGCGCACAACGGCAACCTGACCAACACGGCCGAACTCAACGCCATGATCATGGAGCGCAACGGCGGCCAGCTCAGCGGCGAAATGAAGCAGGGCAACACCTCGGACACGGCCCTGGTCACCGCCCTGCTGGAAGGCGAAGAGGGCAAGACCCTCGAAGAGACCGCCATTGAACTCCTGCCCAAGATCAAAGGCGGCTTCTGCTTCGTCTTTATGGACGAAGGCACCCTGTACGCAGCACGCGACACCTACGGCATCCGTCCGCTGGTCCTGGGCCGGCTGGAGCGCGGCTGGGTTGTGGCCTCCGAGCAGTCCGCCCTGGCCACCGTGGGTGCCAGCTTCATCCGTGAAATCGAACCCGGCGAATTCATCGCCATCGACGAAGAAGGCGTTCGTTCCCAGCGCTTCGCGGACCCGACGCCGGCGGGTTGCGTCTTCGAGTACGTTTACCTGGCCCGCCCGGACGCCGCCATCGCCGGCCGTTCCGTGTACGAATCCCGTGTGGAAATGGGCCGCCAGCTGGCCCGCGAAAACACGCAGGAAGCGGACATCGTCATTCCGGTCCCCGAGTCCGGTACCCCCGCTGCCGTGGGCTACGCCGAGGAATCCGGCATCCCGTTTGCCCACGGCTTCGTCAAGAACTCCTACGTGGGCCGCACGTTCATCCAGCCCTCCCAGACGCTCCGCCAGCTGGGCATCCGGCTCAAGCTGAACGCCCTCGAGTCCGTGATCCGCGGCAAGCGCGTGGTGGTGGTGGATGACTCGATCGTCCGCGGCAACACCCAGCGCGCCATTGTCCGCATGCTCCGGGAGGCCGGCGCCGCCGCGGTGCACATCAAGATCTCGTCCCCGCCGGTCAAGTGGCCCTGCTTCTACGGCATCGACTTCGCATCCCGTGCGGAACTGATTGCCAACGGCGCTACCATCGAGGAAATTTCCCAGGCCATTGGCGCCGATTCCCTGGCATACATCTCAGAAGACGGCATGATCGGCGCCACCCAGCAGCCCCGCGAACGCCTCTGCACCGCGTGCTTCACCGGCAAGTACCCCATCGAGCTCCCCAGCTCGGACAAACTGGGCAAGAACCTGCTGGAGCGCACCGACCTCGGTGGCCTCACGCCGTCGGCCGCTGCCCTCCCCGGCGCCACGGCCGCCCTGGCCGAGCCCGCCGTCGACGACCGCGAGGATCCGGCCGAAAAGGCCGGCGCCACCGGCTGTGATCCGGGACCGGACGCCGAGTTCGAAAACCTGCTCACCGAAGAAGACCACGTACCCGCGATCCTCCACGAAGCCACCACCCCCGGCGCCGACAAGAAAGAGTCCGTATGACTTCCGCATCCCCCGCCGCCGGCAACACCTCCGGGAACGCCGCAGGCATTACGTACGCCTCCGCCGGTGTTGACGTTGAAGCCGGCGACCGCGCCGTTGAGCTGATGAAGGGTGCCGTGAAGGCCACCCACAACTCCTCCGTCATTGGCGGTGTGGGCGGCTTCGCCGGACTGTACGACGTCTCCAAGCTGCTGACCTACAAGCGCCCGCTGCTGGCCACCTCCACCGACGGCGTGGGCACCAAGGTTGCCATCGCCCAGGCCATGGACATCCACGACACCATCGGTTTTGACCTGGTGGGCATGGTGGTGGACGACATCGTGGTGGTGGGCGCCGAGCCGCTCTACATGACCGACTACATCGCCTGCG
>JAHFUZ010000075.1 GCA_023264815.1 Arthrobacter sp.
CTGCCGTACATCCTGAATCACGCCGCTGTGGTCAGTCATTGATGGATCTCCTTGTCCGGGCCGGCAAGACGCCAGTCATCTCTGGTAATCAGAGATAGTTTCTTTTAGAAAGAGAATGACTTAAAGTGTGGCGTTCGTCAAGCCCCCGACGAGACTCATCTAAAGTGCTCGCGAAAGAGGAATAGTCAAATCCTGTGGATCGGGGGTCGTCAGGCGACCTCGGACACCGGAGTGTCGGGCGAGGGTTCCGGGGTGATGTCGACCGGCCGTTCGAGGAGCTTGCCCTTGTGGAACAGCGCGCCCGCTCGCACCAGTGCGACCAGCTGCGGTGCGTTGACCGCCCGCCACCGCGACTGCGCGGCCTCGATCAGCTTGTAGGCCATCGCCATCCCCGCCGCTCGTGAACCCGGACCCTTGGTCACCCTGGTCCGAAGCCGCACCGTCGCAAAAGTCGATTCGATCGGATTCGTCGTACGCAGATGCACCCAATGCTCGGCCGGATACCGAAAGTACTCGAGCAACACATCGGCGTCATCGACGATCTTCTTCACTGCCTTCGGATATTTCGCACCGTAGTCCTGTTCGAACGCCGCGATCGCGATCTGCGCCTTGTCGATGTCCTCGGCTCCGATGATCTCCTTCATCGCCGCCAACGCGCCGGGATGCGCGGACTTCGGGAGTGCTGCAAGGACGTTGGATTGCTTGTGGAACCAGCAGCGTTGTTCGCGGGTGTCGGGGAACACTTCCCGCAGTGCCTTCCAGAATCCCAGCGCGCCGTCCCCGATCGCGAGCACCGGGGCCCGCATTCCGCGGCGGCGGCAGTCCCGCAGCAGATCGGCCCAGCATTCGGTGGATTCGCGGTAGCCGTCGGCCAGGGCGACGAGTTCCTTACGTCCGTCGGCCCGCACCCCCAGCATGACCAGCAGACAGAGTTTCTCCTGCTCGAGCCGCACCTTCAGGTGGATGCCGTCGACCCACAGGTAGACGTAGTCGACTTGCGAGAGATCCCGCTGTCCGAAGGCTTTCGCCTCGTCCTGCCACTGCGCGGTCAGCCGGGTGATCGAGGCCGGCGACAGGCCGGCACCGGAGCCGAGGAACTGCTCGAGGGCGGGCCCGAAGTCGCTGGTCGACAGGCCGTGCAGGTACAGCAGCGGCAACACCTCGGACACTTGGGTGGACCTGCGGGCCCAGGCCGGCAGGATCGCCGACGAGAACCTCTTACGCTGGCCTGTCTCGGGATCGATGCGCTTGTCGTTGACCCGTGGCGCCTTCACCGTCACCGCACCGGCGGCGGTCATCACGTCGCGTTCGGTGTGGTAGCCGTTGCGTACGACGAGGCGGTGGCCGTTGTCGTCGACTTCACCGGCGTGCCGGGCGATGTAATCGGCGACCTCGGCCTGCAGGGCTGCGGCGAGCATCTGCCGGGCACCGTCGCGAACGATCTCATCGAGCAGCGACCGGCCTGCACCGGCGGCGTCGCCGGCCTCGTTCGGGTCTCGGCCTTCGTGTACTACCGTGAGCACGGGCGTGCCTTCCCGCCAGCGCGCCAACGCTGGTCTTGATCAGAATCCTGTTTCGTCAAAGATCATCATCCGGGAAGGTGCGTCCTCCCGGGATCCACAGGTTCTGATCATTGCTCCTCGCGAAATGGGGTGCGTGCCTAATACGAAAGTAAGGTGGGTCAGGCTGCCTCCTGGTTACTTAAGGTGACGTTGTAGCCGAGTTCTTGGAGGCGGCGGATGGCGTTGTTCTTGGTGCGGGTGGGGTCCTTTTTGGTAAAGAAGTCGGATCCTGGGTCGTGGTAGCACTCGCCGTCCGCGAGCATGTGCCAGACGGCGGTGAGGATGGAGTGTTGGGTGGCGACGATGGCTTTCATCTTGCCGCGGCGCACAATGAGTCTCTTATAGCGTGCCCCGAGGTAGCTGTTCTTGGGGTTTCTGGAAATCGACAAGGCCGCGACGCCCAGAGCGCCCTTGAGATAGCGGTTCCCAGGTCGGGTCCTGGTGGACTTTGCCCGGCCGGCAGACTCGTTGGATCCTGGGCTTAGGCCCGCCCAGGATGCGAGTCGGCCCGGGCTCTGGAAGGAGCTCATGTCTGCCCCGGTTTCGGCGATGATGACATCGGCCACGAGGGTGGAGACCCCGGGAATGGTAGCTAGAAATTCCCGTGCCGTTTGAAAGGGTTCCATCGCCTCGTTGATGCGGGTGGTGAGTTCCTCGACGCACCGAGTGATGGAATCGATGCGTTCCAGATGCATGTTGCAAAGATAAGCATGGTGCACCTCGAAGCGTCCGGTCAGCGCCTCTACGAGCTCGGGAACCCGCACGCGCATGCGCCCCCGAGCCAGGTCAGCCAACACCTGCGGATCCCGCTCACCCTTGATAAGTGCCTTGAGCATGGCCCGGGAGGAGACACCCATCAGGTCCGAAACATGGTCCGAGAGCTTAAGGCCGGTAGACTCCAGAAATTTCTCCAGTCGTTGGACTTCCCGGGTCCGGTCCTGGGTGGCGATGGTTCGTGCCCGGGTCAAATCCCGAAGTACGCGGATCGGTTGAGGCGGGACAAAACAAGGGCGCAGCAGCCCGTGCGCACCGAGCTGAGCTAACCAGGAAGCGTCGGACACGTCAGTTTTTCGCCCGGGAATGTTGCGGGCCGCCTTCGCATTGACGAGCATCACTGGCAGGAGGTCCTCCATCAGGTAGTAGAACGGCTTCCAGTAATCACTGGTTGCCTCCATGACCACCGTGGTGACCTTCGCGGCGACCAGCATGTCCCGCAGGGCGAGGATCTGATTGGTGGTGGAACCCCAGGTGGTGACCTCGGTGGAAAAAGTCCCGGCACGCTTGCCCGGGGACCGGATGGCGACCTTCGCGTCACCCTTGGAAATATCAATGCCCGCGGCACGTTCATGAACCAAGTCCACGGGACACCTCCTAACCTGCTTGTTTCAATGGGTGGTGATGCCTGCCATGTAGAGGGTGGAATTAAATCAGGACTCTAATACTCGTGCTCACAGCAACAATCCACGGTTCCCGTGGAACCCTCCGCACCACGCTCATTTACGGGCCAAACAACAGCACCAAGGAACGACCGGCGTCGGACACGGCAGACACCACCATCATCCCGCTGAGCCATCCGATTCACCAGAGGCAAGGTGCGTCAAGAGGGACTTTCGACACCCACGGCGCGCAGCGGCGCTGGCACGCTCATTTGGGAAATGCTCGCGAAATCTCTGGTGCATGGTCGGGTGCTTTGGTGTGCTGGAGGGATGTATGGGTTGACGTTGTCTGCGCGCAGGGAAATCACTAAGAAGGAAGCCGGCGCGTATGTGGCGGCGTCGAAGAAGGCCAAGGGCGAGATCCTGGACCGGTTGGTGGCGGAGGTGGGCTGGTCGAGGGCGAATGCCCGGCGGCAGCTGGGCAGGGCCTTCAAGCGGCGGGGCCCGGCCCGTATGGAGGTGCGCAAGCCGAGACCGCCGACGTATGGCTATGACACGGTGAAGGTGCTCCAGCAGGTCTGGGTCGTGGCTGGGCAGCCCTGCGGGAAGTACCTGGCCGCGGTCATGGGCACCACACTGGCCAACATGGACGCCCATATCCGCGCTGGCGCTTTCGGGAGGGTGCGGGCCCGTTACAGCCCCGCAGTGCATGACCAGTTGCTGGCGATGAGCGCGGCAACGATCGACCGGCTGCTGGCACCGTTCAAGCTCTCGATGTATCCGGACGGGAAGTCCACGACCAGGTCGCGGCGGAACCAGTACACCGAGTCGATCCCGATCATGTCCCGCATCCCGGATATTGACTGGCAGCCTGGCCTGGTTGCCATCGATACGGTCGCGCATTGCGGCAACAATGCCAAAGGCCAGTACGCATTCACACTGACCGCCACGGACGTGTACACCGGCTGGACCAGCAACCGGGCGATCAAGAACAAAGCCGCCAAATGGGTGGTCAAGGCGATGGATGAAATCCTGGACGAATTCCCATACCCCATCGACCACATCCATAGCGACAACGGCTCTGAATTCCTCAACGATCCGGTCACTACCTGGTGCAATGCCCATAACATCCGCATGACCCGGTCCCGGCCCCACCACTCCAACGACAACCCGTTCGTGGAGCAGAAAAACGAGGCCGTCGTCCGCCGCTCGGCGTTCAACTACCGCTACGACACCGATGCTGAATTGGGGCTCCTGAACGAGCTCTGGCCGCTGGTGAACCTGCGCAAAAACCTGTTCCTGCCCACCAAGAAAGTCACCGGATATCACCTGAGCCGCAAGGGGAAGTCAGTGCGCAGCTACGACGACCCGCGGACCCCGGCAGACCGGATCAAGGACACCGGGATCATGCTCGAACCCCAACGTCACTACCTGGACGAGCTCTACGCCAGTCTGGACCTGGCCGGCCTGACGAACCGGATCAACGAGATCCAGCAGCGACTCATCCGGCTGGCCGCCGCCAAGACCTACTCCCAAGCACCCCACGCAGCATGAGACTTTCGCGAGCACAATAGATGAGGCACGCAGGAATCATTTGGCGAGCATCTTGACATGAGGCACCACGGCCCCAGTCGGCCGAGTGGCCGAGGCCCCGCCGGACCGCGTCCGTTGGCCGGGATTCAGTGACCGTTTTCCGCAGCATCTGAGTCCCGCGCAGCAGTTTCGCCCATATCCAGGCGGGCCAG
>JAHFUZ010000049.1 GCA_023264815.1 Arthrobacter sp.
GCGCTCGATGGTCAGTTCGAGTTCGAACTTGCCCTTCGAGTTCAGCGTGGCAATGTGCAGATCCGGGTTGTGGAATTCGACGCCGGCCGGCGGAGCGATGTCCGCGGCGGTGACGACTCCGGGGCCCTGCTTGCGCAGGTAAGCAACAACCGGCTCGTCGTGCTCGGAGGAGACCGAGAGGCTCTTGATGTTCAGGATGATCTCAGTGACATCTTCCTTGACACCCGGAACCGTGGTGAACTCGTGCAGCACGCCATCGATCCGGATGCTGGTTACGGCAGCACCGGGGATGGAGGAGAGCAGGGTACGGCGGAGGGAGTTTCCGAGGGTGTAGCCGAAGCCCGGTTCCAGCGGTTCGATGATGAAACGCGAACGGTTTTCGGAGACTACCTCTTCGGAGAGGGTGGGGCGCTGTGCAATGAGCACTTAGGTTTCCTTTCGGCGAGCATCCGCTATATGACGCAACACAGGTGGTGGAAATTCGGTCTGAAGACTTAACGCGGCCGGGCTTGCCCGGACCGTCGACGGTCCGGGCAAGCTCCTGCTGCTGGAAAAGCCTTAGACGCGGCGGCGCTTCGGCGGACGGCAGCCGTTGTGCGCTGCGGGGGTGACGTCCTGGATGGAGCCAACCTCGAGGCCAGCGGCCTGCAGCGAACGGATTGCGGTCTCGCGTCCGGATCCCGGTCCCTTGACGAAAACGTCAACCTTGCGCATGCCGTGCTCCTGCGCACGCTTGGCAGCAGCTTCGGCAGCCATCTGGGCTGCGAACGGGGTGGACTTGCGCGAGCCCTTGAAGCCAACCTCACCTGAGGAAGCCCAGGAGATAACAGCACCGGTGGGATCCGTGATGGAAACGATGGTGTTGTTAAAAGTGCTCTTGATGTGCGCCTGGCCAAGCGCGATATTCTTCTTGTCCTTCTTACGCGGCTTGCGAACCGCGCCACGAGTCTTCGGGGGCATTTTTTCTCCTACAGAAAGTTATTGGGGAATGCTCCGTAAAAAATCCCGGCCGGGATTTTTTAACGGGCCTTCTTCTTGCCGGCGACGGTACGCTTCGGGCCCTTGCGGGTACGTGCGTTGGTCTTCGTACGCTGACCGCGTACGGGCAGGCCCTTGCGGTGGCGCAGGCCTTCGTAGCTGCCGATTTCAACCTTGCGGCGGATATCTGCTGCTACCTCGCGGCGAAGGTCACCCTCAACCTTGTAGTTGCCTTCAATGTAGTCACGCAGCTCAACCAGCTGGGCATCGGTGAGGTCCTTAACGCGGACGTCAGCGCTGATGCCAGTGGCAGCCAGGGTTTCGTGTGCACGGGTCTTGCCCACGCCGTAGATGTAAGTAAGCGCAATTTCCAGCCGCTTTTCGCGGGGAATGTCTACGCCAGCGAGACGAGCCATAGTGGCAGTACTCCTTGAATAAACCGGAGGTCGTAGGCAGTACACCCGCACGTTCCGTGCGGCCCCAGCCTCCGACCGGGGGTTAGCTGTCCGGGCTCATGCGTCCCAATTCAGCTTGTGCTGCCTTTATTTACTTGCGTGGGTTAGCAACCCAGGGTTTCCTTCAGGGAAGGAAATTAGCCCTGGCGCTGCTTGTGGCGCGGGTTCTCGCAGATCACCATGACCCGGCCATTACGGCGGATCACTTTGCACTTTTCGCAGATCTGCTTGACGCTCGGCTTGACCTTCATGGCATTCCTTTGCGTGTGGCAGTTGGTCAACTGGAGCAGCCTTCGGCTCATGCCGGGGCTGCCCAGAATTTACTTGTAGCGGTAGACGATACGACCCCGAGTGAGGTCATAAGGGCTCAGTTCCACCACTACCCGGTCCTCAGGGAGGATCCTGATGTAGTGCTGGCGCATCTTGCCTGAGATGTGCGCGAGTACGATGTGCTTGTTGGTCAGCTCAACGCGAAACATCGCGTTAGGCAGCGCCTCAGTCACAACGCCTTCGATCTCAATGACCCCGTCCTTCTTGGCCATACCCTCCGCTAACTGTTGTTGCCGCAGCCCTGCCGGATTCCACCGGACATGACCACGAACGTTTTTGTTGGATCGGTTGCCGCCTCAGGCCCCAAACAGCGCACGGCAGGGCAGACAACCAACAAACAACACTACGCCATTTTACGGCGAAAGTTAAATCCAGCTATGTTAGCGCACTGCGCCGCCGTACGCACCAAATTCTCCCGCCGGAGTGGAAACCGCTTCGGCGCTCCGCACCCCATCGAGGATGGCCAAACGTACGACGTCGGCCGCCGCGCTTTGGAGCGTGATGAGACTGAATTGCCGGGGAGCGTCGGTGCTGTCCAGTCCCACGGCGCCGGTCGCCAGCGCGAATATCGTGTCCCCGTCAGCCAATGTATGGGAGGGATTCAGTGCCCTGGCCAGTCCCGCGTGGGCAGCAGAGGCTGTCCTTTTGCAGTCGGCCTTGCTCAGGACAGCGTTGGTAGCAACGACGACGAGGGTTGTGTTGAGCGGCGGGGCTGCCGACTCGGTGCCGTGCCCGGCTTCCTCCGGGGCAGCCGGAACCCTCGGCGTGCTCGCTCCTTCGTCGCTTAGACGCACGCTGCCGGGTTCCGCCCGCTCCGGCGATGTGCCAACAGGGAGTCCCACTGCGTTGACCACGGCGATCGCTCCGATCACAACCCCGTTGTCTAAGGTGATGGAGGCCGTCCCCACTCCCCCTTTGTATTTCCCCCGGCCAAGGACCGCCCCGGTGCCGGCGCCTACGTTGCCGCGTTCGACGTCGTGCCCTTCCTCGCGGGCCGCAGCACTGGCAGTTGCCGTGTAGCCCATGTCCTCATCGGGCCGGGCCGAGAAGTCGCCGCCGCGGCCCAGGTCGAAGATGGCAGCGGCCGGAACGATCGGGACCAGCCCGCCCGGCACCTGGAATCCCCGGCCGTCCTCCTCGCACCAGCGCTGGGCCCCGCGGGCGGTGACCAGGCCATAGGCGCTTCCGCCGGTCAGCACCACCGCGTCCACCCGCTGGGAAAGGGTGGTGGGGTCCAAAGCGTCTGTCTCAGAGGTCGCCGGCCCGCCGCCACGGACGTCCACCGACCCCACTGTTCCGGGCGGCGGCAGAACCACCGTCACCCCGCTCAGCCAGCCGTCGTCGTTCTTCTGCACGTGCCCCACCCGGATCCCGGGTACGTCGGTAATGGCTCCCATGGAGTCCATTGTCCCGTGTAACGGCTTCGGTGGTGAGCCTGCCGACATCAAGCGTCTGGATATCGGCAGGCCCACACAGTCCGTTACCGCCATCGTGGCATGGTGAGTGTGCACGGTAATGCCAGCCCGTCCGCAATGCTCGCCACTGTGGGAGGCTGCGCTGAACGCCAGATGCAGGAGACCCTGACCTGCCGCCAGAATCCCGGCCAGGACCGGCAACGACAACCTCCCCCGGGCCAGTGCGGTAACCGGGCCATCACCAGGGCAGCGAGGAGGACCATCAAGGGCGCCGGGGAGGCTTCCACCGGCGCCCAGGTGGGCAGCAGCCGCGATGCCAATAACCAATGCGGTGACCACAGAGGCACGCAGAAGACGCCACGGCCCCAGTGCCAGTGAGGGCGCGGCGTTCCGCGGCGGGACGGTTATGGCCATGGCAGGTCAGCTGTGCGTGGGTTCACCGGTCATGCGGTGGTCGGCATGGTTGATGGTTTCACCGATGAGGCGCACAAGGTGTCCGTCATGGAGGGAGTATGTTACGTGCCGGCCGTCTTTGCGTGTATCGACGAGGCCGCTGAGCCGGAGTTTGGCCAGGTGCTGGCTGGCAACCGTGCGCGGTACGCCGGCTGCCGCGGTCAGTTCGGTGACCGTTTTGGGGCCCTGGGCCAGCTGCCACAGCAGGTGGAGGCGGGTGGGCTCGGCGAGCATCCGCAGCGTTGCTGTGGCGGTTTCCAATAATTCAGGTCCGGGGATCACCGGATGGAGCAGTGACGGCCGATCAGGTGCGGGGCGGGGTGCGCTGTGTGGCTGGCTGTTCACTGCGCGACTCCTTCCCTGCCGGTTCTGTGGATGGCGCGGTGTCGTGCCGCGGCCAGGACAGAAAGGCCCCTGCACTGCCTGCCATCGCAATAATTGTCAGGGCAATCGCGGCCCATGCCAAACCGGCAGCCGCACCGAGCCACCCGGCCAGCGGGTACGTCAGGATGTAGCAGGCATGGGAAAGTGAAAACTGGGCCGTGAAGACGTAAGACCGGGTGTCCTCCGTGGATGCGTCCCGCAGGAGCCGGGACGATGGTGTCAGGATCGTGGAGTTTGCGGCTCCGAGCATGAACCACAGTCCCAGCAGCAGCCACCAGCCATTTCCCGGCACGCCCAGCAGGGTCAGTGCGGCCGTGCCGGCCAGGACTAAAGGAATCACAGCAGCCCCGGTGAGCATCACTGAACGGTCCCCGAAGTGGTCCAGGACCCGCGGAGCGGACAGCGCAACGATCATCGACCCGACACCGAAGCAGGCCAGCGCCAGGGCCAGGTCAGTGTCGGGCCGGTGCAGGATGTCACGGACATAGACCACCGTATTGACCAGTACCAGTGCCGTCGGCGCAGCCACAACAAGGTTCAGCGCCATAAGGGACCGGAGGCGCCGGTTCCGCCAGAAGATCCTGCCTCCCAGTGTGGTCCGATGCCACAAAGAGGTCTGTTGGCCCGTTGTTGCCGCAACTTTGGGAAGCGCCGTGATTGCAACCATCAGCGCAGAGAAGAGGAACCCAGCCACAGTGCCGAGGAAGAGATTGTTATAGCTGAGCACCGTCAGCAACAGCGCAGCTGCCGCGGGACTGACCAGAGCTTCCATGTCGTAGGCCAGCCGGGACAGCGAAAGGGCTTTGGTGTAGTCACGTTCGTCAGTGAGGATGGTTGGGATCAACGACTGAAACGCCGGGGTGAATGTCGCGGAGGCAGACTGGAGAAGGAAAGTCACAACGTAGATCTGCCACACGTCGGTGATGAATGGCAGGCAAAGCGCCATCGCAGCCCTAATCAGGTCCGCTCCGATCAGCACGCGCTTCTTAGGCCACCGTGCCACCAGGGCGTTGATGAGCGGAGCCAGGCCCACGTAGGCGAGCATTTTAACCGTGAGTGCAGTGCCGAGCACTGCGCCTGCATTGCTGCCAGCCAAATCGTAGGCCAGCAGACCCAGCGCCACTGTCAGCAGACCCGTACCAATGAGCGCAACGATCTGGGCCGCGAACAGCCTGCGATAGGCCATATTCTTCAAAACCGACAACATTTACCCAGCCTTTAAGTGCATATGTGCATGCTTATGCACACATACTATACGAGCGGCGATCATTTCGTTCTTTTCCAGGGCAGCCTCCACGTCCGCAGCGGTTTTCGCGGTGAAATCGAAGAGCTCGATCACCGGCGCCAGGCCCCGTCGCCGGGCAAACGGCTTGTGAACGCGTTCCGAAGCCTTGGCCAACAATGCGCGGGATCGCCGGATCTGGCCCTGACCAGCGCCGGCGATGTGATGGAGTGATCTCAAATCCACCCCCAGCCCTGCCCGCGCAGGCCTCCCGATTGAGATCCATGACTCCACAGCTCACGGCCAAGCCCGGCCGCTCCGCGGAACCTGCGGCCACCGGAAGGGCACAGCACGCAGCCGGCGCAGCCCCACAGAACCGGAAACGCTGGTCCAGCCGCTCCCGCCGCGACTTCGTCGTTTTCCTCGCCCTGGCCTTGCCGAACCTCATCCTGATCGCGGTGTTCACCTACCTCCCGCTGATCAACAACATCTATTACTCCACGCTGAACTGGACCCTCGGATCGGCCTCGGCGGCCGTCGTCGGGCTCGAAAACTACGTCACGTTCTTTACCAGCGCGGACGCCGGGAAGGTTCTGGGCACTACGGCGATCTTCACGGCCGCCACCGTGGGCGGCTCCATGGTCCTGGGCCTGCTGATCGCACTGGCCCTGAACTCCAAGGTCCGCGGCACCACGTTCGCACGCTCGGCGGTCTTCGCGCCGTACGTGCTGTCCGGCGTTGGAGTGGGCCTGGTGTGGCTGTTCATCTTCGACCCCGGCTATGGCGTACTGGCATGGATCCTCCGCAGTTTTGGGCAGCAGAGCCCGCAATGGATCAACGATCCCCAGCTGTCCCTGGTGATGGTCATCATCGTGTATGTCTGGAAGAACCTCGGCTACTGCGCGGTGGTGTTCCTCGCCGGGCTGCAGTCGCTGCCGCAGGACGTCTTGGAGGCGGCCTCGCTCGACGGTGCGGGCGGTTTCCGCCGCTTCGCCAGCATGTCGCTGCCACTCCTGTCCCCCACCACGTTTTTCCTGCTCATCACCACCATGCTCAGCTCGCTGCAGGCGTTCGACCTCATCCGCATCATGACGCCACTCGGCACCGGCACCAGCACCCTCATCTATGAGGCGTACCTCCAGGCCTTCGGCGCCTACAACCGTGCCGGCTACTCCGCCGCCATTTCCGTCATCCTGTTTGCCATCCTGCTGGTCATCACGGCGCTGCAGCTGCGGTTCATCGAAAAGAAAGTGCACTACTCGTGAGCGCTCCCGCCGTCGTCCCCGCTAAGGATGTAAAGCCCGATGCCGTCCCGCCCCAGGGGCGGCCATTCTCCCGTGCCAATTTCCTCCAGACGGTGGCGGGCGGCTACGTCCCCCTGGCCATCGCGGTGCTGGTGGTTTTCCTGCCTCTGCTGTGGATGGTGCTGAGCTCCTTCAAGCAGCCCGGTGAAATAGTCACCCTGGACCTGCAGGTACTCCCGGCCGCCCTGGACCCGGAGAACTACCGCGTGGCCATGACCACCGTCCCGTTCGGGCAGTTCTTCCTGAACAGCACCATCGTCACCGTGGTGGGTTCCGGCATCAAGGTCATCCTCGCCCTGCTGACGGCGTACGCCCTGGTGTTTGTGCGCTTTCCGTTCAAGAAACTCATCTTTGTCCTGATCCTCGTAGCCCTGATGGTGCCGGCGCAGGTGTCCATCCTGCCGAACTACATCCTGATTGCCGGGATGGGCGGCAAGAACACCTTGTGGGGCATCATCCTGCCGGGCCTCGGCACAGCCTTCGGCACCTTCCTTCTCCGCCAGCACTTCCTCACCCTCCCGGGCTCCATCCTCGAATCCGCGGAGATCGACGGCGCCGGCCACTGGCGGCGGCTCTGGCAGATCGTGGTCCCGGTCTCAGTTCCCTCCATTGCCACGGTGGCCCTGGTCACCGTGGTCAGCGAATGGAACGAGTACATCTGGCCCCTGATCATCACGGACAAACCCGAAAGCATGACCCTGCCCGTCGGCCTGACGCTCCTGCAGAACTCCGAAAGCAACGGCGCCGGCTGGGGAATCATGATGGCCGGTGCCGTGCTGGTGATCATCCCCATCCTGGTCATCTTCGCCATGCTCCAGCGCTACATCGTCGCCGGCCTGACCCAGGGCAGCGTCACCGGCTAGCAGCCGGTGCGCGCCGCCGTCGGGCATTCCCACAAACCATCCACCGCATCCATCATCACCGAGGCACCCTACGAAAGGCAGCACCATGACGTTCACCCTTGACCGACGGTTTTTCCTCACCCTGGCCGGAGCCGGGACCGGCGCCGCAGCACTCGCCGCCTGCGGCGGCCCGTCAACCGCTCCCGGCACCGCAGCCACTGCAGCTGCCGACATCGACTTCAGCGGCGTCAAGCCGGCCGCGTCCATAGATTTCTGGTCCAACCACCCGGGCAAGTCGCAGGAGGTGGAGAAGTCCATCATCGAGAAGTTCCATGCCAAGTTCCCGGAGATCAAGGTCAACCTGGTCACGGCGGGCGCCAACTATGAGGAAATCGCACAGAAGTTCCAGACCGCGCAGGCTGCCAAATCCGGTCTCCCCTCGCTGGTGGTCCTCTCCGACGTCTGGTGGTTCCGCTACTACCTGAACGAGAGCATCATCCCCATCGACCCGCTGGTCAGGCAGCTGGACATCAAGCTCGACGACTTCCGCACCTCACTGGTGGACGACTACAAGTACGACGGCAAACAGTGGGCCCTCCCCTACGGCCGGTCCACTCCGCTGTTCTACTACAACAAGGACCACTTCGCTGCAGCCGGCCTGCCAGACCGGGCACCGGCCACGTGGCAGGAGTTCGCCGGCTGGGCACCCAAGCTCAAGGCAGCTTCCGGCGCACAGTATGCCTTTATGCACCCCGCACTGGCTGGCTACGCCGGCTGGACCCTGCAGAACAACCTGTGGGGCGAAGGCGGCAGCTGGTCCAAGGGCTGGGACATCACCTGCGATTCAGCCGAATCCGTCGCGGCACTTCAGGCAGCCCAGGACTCCGTCTACAAGGACGGTTGGGCCGGCGTCTCCTCCAAGGAATCAGCTGACGACTTTGCCGCAGGCCTCGCCTCGGCAACGTTGTCTTCTACGGGATCCCTGATCGGCATCCTGAAGTCCGCCAAGTTCAATGTGGGCGTGGGCTTCCTGCCCGGAGGTTCCAAGGAACAGACCGGAGTGTGCCCCACCGGCGGCGCGGGCCTGGGCATCCCCAGCGGCGTCACCAAGGAGGAGCAGCTGGCGGCAGCCATGTTCCTGCAGTTCATGACCGAGCCGGAAAACACTGCCGCCTTCTCCGCAGCAACGGGCTACATGCCCACGCGTGTCTCGGCCGACATGACGGCTGTCCTGGCCAAGACCCCGCAGATCAAGACTGCCATGGACCAGCTGGCGGTCACCCGGGTCCAGGACAACGCCCGCGCGTTCCTGCCCGGCGCTGACCAGGAAATGGCGAAGGCTGCAGCGAAGATCCTCACCCAGCAGGGCGACGTGAAGGCCACTATGACCGAGCTGAAGGCCACGCTCGAAGGCATCTACACGAAGGACGTCAAGCCGAAGCTCAAGGCGTAGGCCCCGTTAGCTGAGGGTCGACTCGCCAAGTCAGCCGCGACACACAAAATCCCTGTCGCTACCGTTGTTTCGGTAGCGACAGGGATTTTGCGTATCGGCAGCGTTCCTGCGTATCGAAACCTACGGAATCGGCACGGGGGTGACGCCGAGCGGAACCAGGTGCTCCGCGCCGCCGTCGGGCGCTGAGAGGACCCAGATACCCCTGTCATGGACGGCCACGGAGTGCTCCCACTGACAGGAACGCTTACCGTCGGTGGTCACCACGGTCCAGTCGTCAGCCAGCACTGCGGTGTCAATGCTGCCGCGGACCAGCATGGGTTCGATGGCGAGGCACAGGCCCGCCTTGACCTTGGGGCCGCGGTGGCTGGTCCGGTAGTTAAGCACGTCCGGCGCCATGTGCATTTCCGAGCCGATGCCGTGGCCCACATAGTCCTCGAGGATGCCCAGCGGCTTGCCCGGAACCGAAGAGACGTAGTCGTCGATAGCGGCGCCCACATCACCAACGTGGCCCCGCTTGGCCAGCGCAGCGATGCCGTGCCACATGGCTGCGTGCGTGACGTCGGAGAGCCGCTGGTCCTCCGGATCGGCATTGCCCACAATCACGGTGCGTGCGGAGTCCGAGTGCCAGCCGTCAACGATCGCGCCGCCATCGATCGAGATGATGTCGCCGTCGTTCAGGACGCGGCCGCCGGGGATCCCGTGGACCACTTCCTCGTTCACGGACGTGCAGATGGTGGCCGGGAAACCGTGGTAGCCGAGGAAGTTGGACTTGGCCCCGGCCTCGTTCAGCACTGCTGCGAAGACGTCATCCAGGTGCTTGGTGGTGACGCCGGGCACTGCGGCCACCACAGCGGCATCCAAGGCGCGGCTCAGAACCAGGCCTGCCTCGTGCATGGTGCGCATCTGGGCGTTTGTCTTGTATTCGATACGGGGCTGACCGAAGGCCATAGTGCGTCCTTTCAATGGCTGAGGCTCCTCCCGGATTCCGGGAGGAGCCTCGACTAACGAATTGCCTGGCTCAGGCGGCCTGAGCTGCCTTGATGGCCTGCATGACGCGGTCGGTGACCTCGTCGATCCCGCCGATGCCATCGACCTGGGTCAGGATGCCGCGTTCGGCATACTTGGCCACTACGGCTTCGGTCTGCTCGTGGTAGAGGTCCAGACGGTGGCGGATAACGGCTTCGTTGTCGTCGCTCCGGCCCGTTTCCTTGGCACGGCCCAGGAGGCGCGAGACGAGTTCTTCGTCGTCGGCAGTAAGCTGCAGGACGACGTCGAGCTTCTCTTCGCTGGTGGCGAGGATGCCGTCCAGGTAGTCAACCTGCGCGGTGGTGCGCGGGTAGCCGTCCAGGAGGAAGCCGTTCTCGACGTCGGATTCGCTGAGACGGTCGCGGACCATCTTGTTGGTCACGCTGTCCGGAACGAAGTCGCCGGCGTCCATGTACTTCTTGGCCTCGATGCCAAGAGGCGTTTCGCCCTTTACGTTCGCGCGGAAGATATCACCGGTGGAAATCGCCACCACACCGAGGCGCTCGGAGATACGTTCTGCCTGGGTTCCTTTACCGGAGCCGGGAGGTCCAATAATCAACATTTTCGTCATCGCAAAAGCCCTTCGTAGTGACGTTGCTGTAGTTGCGCATCAATTTGCTTGACGGTTTCAAGGCCAACGCCCACCATGATCAGGATCGAGGTGCCACCGAACGGGAAGTTCTGGTTCGCGTTGATCAGTACCAATGCCACCAGCGGAATCAGCGCCACGAAGCCCAGGTAAAGGGCGCCGGGAAGCGTGATCCGGGAGAGCACGTACTGCAGGTAGTCCGCGGTCGGTTTACCGGCACGGATACCCGGAATGAAACCGCCGTACTTCTTCATGTTGTCTGAGACCTCTTCAGGATTGAAGGTGATCGCGACGTAGAAGTAGGTGAAGAACACGATCATGGCGAAGTACAGCGCCATATAGATCGGGTGATCTCCTCGGGTCAGATTATTGTTGATCCACTCAACCCACGGCTGAAGCTGCTCGCCGGCCTTGGGCTGGTTGAACTGGGAAATCAGGCCCGGAAGGTAAAGCATGGACGAAGCGAAGATCACGGGGATCACGCCTGCCATGTTGACCTTGATGGGGATGTAGGTGCTGGTGCCGCCCACGGTGCGGCGTCCGATCATTCGTTTGGCATACTGCACCGGAACACGGCGCTGGGACTGCTCCACGAACACCACCAGGGCAACGGTCACCAGGCCGATAGCCAGGACCATGAAGAACGTACCCGGGCCCTGCGAGCTCCAGATGGCGCCCAGGGAGGTGGGGAACGTTGCTGCGATGGAGGTGAAGATGAGCAGCGACATGCCGTTACCCACACCCTTCTCCGTGACAAGCTCGCCCATCCACATGATGAGTCCGGTGCCGGCGGTGAGGGTGATGATGATCAGGATCGTGGTGATGACGCTGTCATCAGGGATGATCGGCAGCTGACAACCGGGCAGCAGCTGGCCTGAACGCGCCAGCGACACCAGTGTCGTGGCGTTCAGCAGGCCCAAGGCAATGGTGAGGTAGCGGGTGTACTGCGTGAGCTTGGACTGCCCGGAGGCGCCCTCCTCGTACAGCTGCTGGAAGCGGGGAATGACCACCCTGAGCAGCTGCACAATGATGCTGGCCGTGATGTACGGCATGATGCCCAGGGCGAAGATGGACACCTGAAGCAAGGCACCGCCGCTGAACAGGTTCACGAGCTGGTAGAGCCCGCCTGCCGTCTGACCGTTCTGCAAGCATTGCTGGACATTCTGGTAGTTCACACCAGGCGAGGGAATGAAGGCACCCAAGCGGAAGATTGTGATGATTCCCAGCGTGAACAACAACTTGCGTCGCAGATCAGGCGTGCGAAAGGCCCGGCCAAATGCGCTAAGCAAGCGTCCTCCTGTGTTGTAAATAAGCGTGGTGTGATGGGGCTCAATAATCCCAACAACCGAGTCTAACGGGTTGATGCGCCATGCGAACAATCCGCGGGGGCACCGGACGGCGGGCGGCGGGATTTATTCGTTGGGCGGATGTGAAAAAACTCCCGGTGTGCAGGACGCTGGGTCCTGCACACCGGGAGTCAGCAACGGGCGTCAGCCCACCGGCTCTAGAGAGCGGTGGTGCTTCCGCCTGCTGCGGCGATCTTTTCTGCGGCGCTGGCCGAGAATGCGTGGACGGTGACGTCAACCTTGACGGTGATGTCGCCGGTGCCAAGCACCTTGACGGGCTGGTTCTTGCGAACGGCACCCTTTTCGACCAGGTTCTCCACGGTGACTGCGCCACCTTCCGGGAACAGCTCGTTGAGCTTGTCCAGGTTGACAACCTGGAACTCAACCCGGAACGGGTTCTTGAAGCCGCGGAGCTTCGGCAGGCGCATGTGCAGCGGCAGCTGGCCGCCGGCAAAGCCAGCCTTGACCTGGTAGCGGGCCTTCGTACCCTTGGTACCGCGACCAGCGGTCTTACCCTTGGAGCCTTCACCACGACCAACACGGGTCTTGGCGGTCTTGGCGCCCGGGGCGGGACGCAGGTGGTGGACCTTCAGAGCGTTCTGCTTCTCAGCAGCCTCTGCGGCGGTCTTCTTCTCTGCCATTACTTCGCCTCCTCTACATTCACGAGGTGCGGAACCGTGTTGAGCATTCCAACGGTCACGGCGTCGGCGGTGCGGACAACGGTGTGTCCGATCCGCTTCAGGCCGAGGGACCGCAGGGTGTCGCGCTGGTTCTGCTTGGCGCCAATGACGCCCTTGATCTGGGTGATCTCCAACTTGGCGTCGGAGGGGATCAGGTTCTTAGCCATGACTTAGACACCCGCCTTCTGGTTCAGGATTGCCTTCACCATTGCCGGCACGGCAACCTCGTCGAGGGGCAGGCCGCGGCGTGCTGCCACTGCTGCCGGCTCTTCGAGGCGCTTGAGGGCATCAACGGTCGCGTGAACGATGTTGATGGCGTTTGAGGAACCGAGCGACTTGGAGAGGATGTCGTGGATGCCCACGCACTCCAGTACCGCACGGACCGGACCACCGGCGATAACACCGGTACCGGCCGAAGCCGGACGCAGCATTACGACGCCGGCAGCCGCCTCACCCTGAACGCGGTGCGGGATGGTGTTGCCAATGCGGGGAACGCGGAAGAAGGACTTCTTGGCCTCTTCTACGCCCTTTGCGATTGCGGCAGGAACTTCCTTAGCCTTGCCGTAGCCAACGCCGACCATGCCGTTACCGTCACCAACGACGACCAGTGCGGTGAAGCTGAAGCGACGACCACCCTTGACCACCTTGGAAACGCGGTTGATGGTGACAACGCGCTCTACGAACTGGCTCTTCTCAGCTTCACGGCCGCCGTCGCGGCCGCCACGGCCGCCACGGTCGCCGCGGCCCTGGCCACGGTCTCCACGCTCGCCACGACGAGCGCCACCACGGCGGTCGTCGGCAGCAGCGGGAGCAGTGGTCTCAGTGGCCGGAGCAGCTACGGCAACAGTTGCCTTCTGATCTGCAGACACAGTGTCCTTTTCCTTGTTTGCTTCCGTCACAGTGACAGCCCACCTTCACGTGCGCCGTCAGCGACGGCAGCGATCCGGCCGTGGTACTTGTTACCACCGCGGTCGAAGACAACAGCTTCGATACCGGCAGCCTTCGCACGCTCAGCAACCAGCTCGCCAACGCGCTTGGCCTTGGCGGTCTTGTCACCGTCGAATGCACGAAGGTCGGCTTCCAATGTGGAGGCGCTCGCTACGGTCAGGCCCTTGGTGTCATCGACAACCTGGACGAATACGTGGCGTGCGGAACGGTTGACGACCAGACGAGGACGTACAGCCGTACCGGAGATGCGCTTGCGGATACGAAGCTGGCGACGGCTGCGCGAAGCAGACTTGCTCTTGTTCGTACGCTTCTTGTTGATTGAGATGGCCATGGTTACTTACCAGCCTTTCCGACCTTGCGGCGGATGACTTCGCCTGCGTAGCGAATGCCCTTGCCCTTATAGGGGTCCGGCTTCCGCAGCTTGCGAATGTTGGCAGCAACCTCGCCGACCTGCTGCTTGTTGATACCTGAAACAGAGAGCTTGGTCGGGGTCTCAACTGCAAAGGTGATGCCCTCCGGTGCGGAGACATTGACCGGGTGGCTGTAGCCGAGAGCGAACTCAAGGTCAGATCCCTTGGCCTGAACGCGGTAACCGGTACCAACGATTTCAAGCTTCTTCTCGTAGCCCTTGGTAACGCCCTCGATCATGTTGGAGATCAGGGTGCGGGTCAGGCCGTGGAGTGAACGGGAGGCGCGCTCGTCGTTCGGGCGGGCGACAGTCAGGGTGTCTGCTTCCAGGGATACTTCGATCGGGCTGGCCACAGTGTGGTTCAGCTCGCCCTTGGCACCCTTGACGCTGACGACAGAGCCGTCAACCTTGACCTCAACGCCGGCAGGAACGGTGATGGGGAGACGTCCAATACGTGACATTATTCTCTTCCTTTCCCGTTACCAGACGTAAGCGAGGACTTCGCCGCCCACGCCCTTCTTGCCGGCCTGCTTGTCAGTCAGGAGGCCGGAAGAGGTGGACAGGATTGCGATACCCAGGCCACCGAGCACGTGCGGCAGGTTGGTGGACTTTGCGTAAACACGCAGTCCCGGCTTGGAAATACGACGAACACCAGCGATTGAACGCTCGCGGTTCGGTCCGAACTTGAGCTCGAGGGTCAGCTTCTTGCCAACCTCAGCGTCTTCTTCTTTCCAGGAGGCGATGTAACCTTCGGCCTTCAGGATGTCTGCAACGCGTGCCTTGAGCTTGCTGTACGGCATGGTCACGGAATCGTGGTATGCCGAGTTTGCATTGCGCAGACGCGTAAGCATGTCTGCGACAGGATCTGTCATTGTCATGTTGGGCTCTTGCCCTTCCTCATAACGGTTTCCTCGCCGGGCCATAAGGCATCGGCGAAGGACCTGTTACGTAGTTAGATTAGTCTTCGGCCTTGAACGGGAAACCAAGCGCCTTCAGCAGCGCGCGGCCTTCGTCATCGGTCTTGGCAGTGGTAACAACCGTGATGTCCATACCGCGGGTGCGGTCGATGGAATCCTGGTCGATTTCGTGGAACATAACCTGCTCGGTCAGACCGAAGGTGTAGTTGCCGTTGCCATCGAACTGCTTGCCACTGAGGCCGCGGAAGTCGCGGATACGGGGCAGAGCCAGCGTGACCAGACGATCCAGGAATTCCCACATGCGGTCTCCACGCAGAGTTGCGTGTGCGCCGATGGGCATGCCTTCGCGCAGCTTGAACTGTGCGATCGACTTGCGGGCCTTGGTTACCTGCGGCTTCTGGCCGGTGATCAGGGTGAGGTCGCGGACAGCGCCGTCGATCAGCTTGGAGTCCTTGGCGGCATCTCCAACACCCATGTTCACAACGACCTTCACCAGGCGGGGAACCTGGTTGACGTTGTCGTACTTGAATTCCTCAATGAGCGTGCTCTTGATGGAATCGGCGTACTTGGTCTTCAGACGAGGAACGATCTTCGTTGCCGGAGTCTCGAGAGTCTCAGTCATTAGATGTCCTTCCCGGAGCTCTTGGCCACGCGGACACGCACTTCGCGCTGCTTGCCGTTGCGCTCAACGGTCTCGGTGCGGAAACCGACGCGCGTGGGCTTCTTGGTGGACGGGTCTACCAGAGCCACGTTGGAAATGTGGATCGAAGCTTCTACGACCTCGATGCCACCGGTCTTGGTGCCGCGCTGCGACTGACCGACCTTGGTGTGCTTGGTTACGCGGTTAATGCCTTCAACCAACACACGGTTGGTCTCGGGGAATACGCGCAGAACCTTGCCCTGCTTGCCACGGTCGCCGCCGCGCTCAGCCTTGGCGCCAGTGATGACCTGAACCAGGTCACCCTTCTTGATCTTAGCCATGGACTAGAGCACCTCCGGAGCCAGA
Organism: Arthrobacter sp.; assembly: GCA_023264815.1. Classification (GTDB taxonomy): domain Bacteria; phylum Actinomycetota; class Actinomycetes; order Actinomycetales; family Micrococcaceae; genus Arthrobacter. The sequence goes on from JAHFUZ010000049.1 coordinate 15,758, forward strand.
GAAACGATCTTCATGAACTTCTTGTCACGGAGTTCACGACCAACCGGTCCGAAGATACGGGTACCGCGGGGGTCACCGTCAGCCTTCAGGATCACAGCTGCGTTCTCGTCAAACTTGATGTAGGAACCATCCGCACGGCGGCGTTCCTTCTTGGTACGGACGATGACTGCCTTAACAACATCGCCCTTCTTTACGTTGCCGCCCGGGATTGCGTCCTTGACGGTAGCGACGATGACGTCGCCAATGCCTGCGTAGCGACGGCCAGATCCACCGAGAACGCGAATGGTAAGGATTTCCTTAGCACCCGTGTTGTCGGCGACCTTGAGTCGCGACTCCTGCTGAATCACTATTTACTCCTTGCGTCGCGCTGGTTCTCAGACCGAAAATCTTCCTACGGAATGAGCCTTGCGGAACGGTTGATCGGGGTGTCTCTTGACCTGCCTGGATTTTGCCAGACCAGGCCTAAACTCCCGTGCCAAAAACATTTGCTTCCCAGGCCGTTCCGGACAGGTCCGGAACGCTAGGGGGCACTATGCCGTGGCACGATTGTTTACGAGGTTGATGACGGCGCACGAAAGGCGCCATACAAACTCAAAATCTTAGCACGTTTTCCGGCATTCCCCATATCACCGCCGGCGCTCCCCCGCAAGGCGGACGACGGCGGCACGCACGGCACACTGCAGGCCCACCCCAGGCGCCACTCCCCCGGAAACCCCGCCCCGCCGCCGTCGGACGCTCTCTCACTTAATGTGCCTTTTCTGCCGACGCTCTCTCACTTCCCTGAAGAAAGCGAGAGAGCGTCGGCCAAAAACCTGCGTTAAGTGAGAGAGCGTCCTGGCTGGGCGGACGGCGGCGGTGCTCGCCACAACGCGGAAAACCCCCGCTCCCCAGAGGGGAACGAGGGTTTCCGGTGCAGTACCTGCGGGCAGGCTGCTGGTGTTACTTGGCCTTCTCGAGGATCTCCACCAGGCGCCACCGCTTGGTAGCGGACAGCGGGCGGGTCTCGGCGAGGAGAACGAGGTCACCGATGCCGGCGCTGTTCTCTTCGTCGTGAGCCTTGATCTTCGTGTTGCGGCGGATGACCTTGCCGTACAAAGCGTGCTTCACGCGGTCTTCTACCTGGACAACGATGGTTTTTTCCATCTTGTCCGAGACCACGTAGCCACGCTTCGTCTTACGGTAACCGCGTTCGCCAGCCGTAGCTGCTGCGGAAACAGTTTCCGTCACGTTCTCGTCCTTTTCACTCACTTGGCGTCCTCCTCGGTCTCAACCGTTTCAGCCGGTTCGGCCTTCTTGGTTGCAGCCTTCTTGGACTTCTTTTCTTCCTTGGCTTCCACAACCGGCGCAGCAACCTCGGCACGAATGCCCAGTTCGCGCTCACGGAGAACGGTGTAGATGCGTGCGATGTCCTTCTTTACCGCGCGCAGACGACCGTGGTTCTCCAGCTGACCGGTGGCGGACTGGAAACGCAGGTTGAACAGCTCTTCCTTAGCCTTACGGAGTTCTTCAACGAGGCGCTCGTTGTCGAACGTGTCCAGCTGTGCGGGAGCAAGTTCCTTGGATCCTACTGCCATTTCTATTCACCACCTTCGCGACGCAAAATGCGTGCCTTCAACGGGAGCTTGTGGATTGCCAGGCGCAGGGCCTCGCGAGCTACCGATTCTTCGACGCCGGAGATCTCAAAGAGAACCCGACCCGGCTTGACGTTAGCGACCCACCACTCCGGCGAACCCTTACCGGAACCCATGCGGGTTTCGGCCGGCTTCTTCGTGATCGGACGGTCCGGGTAGATGTTGATCCAGACCTTGCCGCCACGCTTGATGTGGCGGGTCATCGCGATACGGGCAGACTCGATCTGACGGTTGGTAACGTATGCCGGGCTCAGCGCCTGGATGCCGTACTCACCGAAGGAGACCTTGGTGCCGCCCGTAGCAGCGCCGGAACGACCCGGGTGGTGCTGCTTACGGTGCTTGACTCGACGTGGGATAAGCATTTAAGCCTGTCCTCCTTCTACTGCAGCGGGTGCAGCCTCAACTGCCGGGGCTTCGGCAGCCGGAGCTGCCTCTGCTGCCGGACGGTCGGTACGACGACGGCGGTCACCACGGTCAGCGCCACCCGGGCGGCCCGGGCGATCGCTGGGGCCGCGGCCGCGGGACGGAGCAGAAGCTGCCTGCTGCGCCAGTTCCTTGGCGGTGACGTCACCCTTGTAGATCCAGACCTTCACGCCGATGCGGCCGAAGGTGGTCTTGGCCTCGTAGAAGCCGTAGTCGATGTTCGCGCGGAGGGTGTGCAGGGGCACACGGCCTTCACGGTAGAACTCCGAGCGGGACATTTCAGCGCCACCCAGTCGACCGGAGCAGGCGATACGGATGCCCTTGGCACCTGCACGCTGTGCGGACTGCATGGCCTTCTTCATCGCACGGCGGAACGCCACGCGGGAAGTCAGCTGCTCAGCAACGCCCTGGGCAACAAGCTGTGCTTCCATCTCGGGGTTCTTGACCTCGAGGATGTTCAGCTGGACCTGCTTGCCAGTCAGCTTCTCAAGCTCGCCGCGGATGCGGTCTGCTTCAGCGCCGCGGCGGCCGATGACGATGCCGGGACGTGCCGTGTGGATATCCACGCGGACACGGTCACGGGTGCGCTCGATCTCAACCTTGGCGATACCGGCGCGCTCCATGCCAACAGACATGAGCTGGCGGATACGGATGTCTTCGCGAACGAAGTCCTTGTACCGCTGTCCGGCCTTGGTGCTGTCAGCGAACCAGTGCGATACGTGATCGGTGGTGATGCCGAGTCGGAACCCGTGCGGGTTTACTTTCTGTCCCACTTAGCGAGCCTCCTCTTTCTCCGGGGTAGCGACTACCACGGTGATGTGGCTGGTGCGCTTCTTGATCTGAAATGCACGACCCTGGGCACGCGGCTGGAACCGCTTCATGGTCGGGCCTTCATCAACAAACGCTTCGCTGATGATGAGGTCACCTTCGTCAAACGCCACGCCGT
>JAHFUZ010000050.1 GCA_023264815.1 Arthrobacter sp.
CTTCGCGTACTGCACTCAAAACCGGACTGGACATGATTACTGATTTCCTGGTTCTCGCCCCACGCGATTAAACGGACTTGCTATGACCCCCTGGTACCGTTCCAGCCTGACACGTAGGGCGCCGGCCTCGGCGATGCCCTGCAAGACCTCCAGTGGAAACTCCTCCGCGCGGAGGTTTTCCCGCAGCCATTCCTTGCTGTCCAGGTTCAGGTCCAACCACCACATGTAGATTTCCATGCCCCGTCACGCACCTTTCGTATGACTCAACGTTAGGCGCGGCCAACTCGCCGTTCAAGGGTGCCGGATACCCTACTCCGGCGCGAGTGGTTCCTTCTGGAAGCGCACTGTCACTTCCGCGTAGAAACAGGTATCGCCGCAGGTCACAGCCGATCAAAGTCGAGTACCTTCTACTCACGACCCGCGCCTGCACCCAGCCCTAGCCTGAAGTCTCAAACAAAAGCTGACCATGTTGGGGCACAGGGAGTCCGCTGTCCCGTCCCGCCATGGTCCTTTCCACACAGTCGGGGGACAAGCACCATGAAACGACGAACCTTACCGATTTTGGGGGTCGCAGGGCTGGCATTGCTCAGCGTGACGGCCCCGGCCCAAGCCGATAACAGGATCACGGTCTGCCACGACGGACAGCCAATCACCGTTAGCATCAACGCCCTGGGCTCGCCCAACGGCCACTCACAGCACGCGCGTGACATCATTCCGCCCAATAGCCTGCTTCCTGGCGGTTTGAACTGGCCTGTGGGCGGAATTCCCTCCCTTCCGTGCCAGGCCGTGACGCCGCCGGGCGAGGAACAGCCCCCCAGTGAAGAACAGCCCCCCAGCGAGGAACAGCCCCCCGGCGAAGAACAGCCCCCCGGTGAGCAGACCCCAATAGAGGAGCAGGCGCCTGTGACAGGAGGGAATACCTCCGGGGAGCAGCCGGCCGTCACTACCGAAGCAACGGTCACCCTCACGCCGGCCGCACAAACGCCCGCTGCCCAGACCCCCGCTGCCCAGACCCCCGCACCCCAGGCAGCCGCACCCCAGGGTGTAGCGGCCAAGCCGCAGGCAGCTGTCAGCAGGGGCACCAACCAGGGCTTCAATGCTCAAACGGCAGTCGGCGGAACCGAGGCGAACACCACCTGGCTGGCCGGACTCGGCGTCCTGCTGGGTGCGGGCACCGTAGTTGCGGTGCGGCGCAGGTCCCGCACGGACTCGCCGACGGCGGGCTGAGGCCGCTGAGCCTCCGGCAGCACCACTGAGGGCGTCCCGCCAAACCTGGCCGGGACGCCCTCAGTCCAATGCCTCTCTCACGCACCGGTTACTCCCATCATCACTGCACGTATCCACTACCGCACGGACAAGGGGGCGTCATGGCGGAAAACCACCCCACCGATGATGCACCCCGCCGGTCAGGCCGCCGGTCAGGAAAAAGCCCGGTGCGGGGATCGCACCGCCTATTGGGACGGAGCCACGCCCGCGAGTGGCTCCGCCTGCGGGGGTGGAGGGGAGACCTGGCCATCCTCCTCTGTGGAGTCCTGGGCTTCCTGTCGCTGACCTTTGGGGCCCCGCTGCTCAGCCAACTGGAAACCGGGAACCACGGGCGGTCCAGCCTCCCGGCAGCAGCCGCGTCGGCACCTGCAGGTGATCCGCCGTCGCCCGTTCCCTGGCCGCTGTCCCGTACCGGCCAGCCGGACGCGTCACTGCCCGCCGTCGGCCAGGCTTCCGGCGCAGCCGGTACGGGGCCGGTCCTCCCGGCAGCCGCCGCGCCGGTGCGGATCATCTACCCGGCTGCGGCAATCGACACCGCCGTCCACCCGCTTGAACCCGATGGCCCGGCCATGGCCAGCCGAACGGTGGTGCCGCCGGCCACGATGGACGGGTACTGGCTCACTCCGTTCGGCAGTCCGGGCAACGGCTCGGACAACACCACGTACGTCATCGGGCACAGCTGGGTAGACCGGGACGCCCCGTTCAATCACCTCAGCTCGGGTGCAGCCGTTGGAGACGAGTTCGACGTCCAAACGGCCGCCGGCACCATCCGTTACCGCGTGGACAGCGTCACTACGTACCTGAAGGACAGCCTCAAGGACAGCCCCATCTGGGACATGGTGCCCAGCCGCGTGGTCCTGATCAGCTGCTACACGGAGGATCCGTGGGGCAGGAACGTTGCGGTTTCGGCGTCTCCAGCCGCTGCCCAGCCGGACTGAAAGCCCTGTTCAAGGACGGCTTGCGGGCACAAAATGGGGTATGACTTCCGAACGGTTCAGTGTCCCGCCCCCTCTCCTGGTAGGGGTGCTGCCCGATCAGCATCCAGAAGTGCTGACCACCGCGGCGAACCTGGCGGCAAAGCTGTCGGCGCCGTTGCTGTGCGCCTATGTGGACGAAGCGAGCTACCTGGTGGAGTGGGATCCGGGCAGGTCGGCGCACCGGCTGTCGCTTCATCCGGAGAAGGACGAGGACGACATCCGGGCGGTCACCACCGGCCTTCGGGCGACGATCGAACGCGCGGTGGCCAACGCCGGCGCCGGGGGCGTGCCCGTGGAGTGGACCCTGCGCACGCTGGCCGGAGACCCTGCCCGCGCCCTCGCCCGACTCGCCGCGGAGAGCAACGTGCCCATGATCATTGTGGGCACGTCGGAAAAGGGCCTGTCCCACCGCCTCTCCGAAATGCTCAACGGGTCCGTGGGCCTGTGGCTGACCCATCATCAGAGCCGGCCAGTGCTGGTGGTACCGTACCGGAGGCCGGCCCACGAGGACCGCGAATGACCCCCTCCGGGCCCTGGAAAGGGGCTGTGTGGGGGCCCGAAATAATAAAGCGAAAGTAGTTATTCCAGGTGGTGGCGGACAGCCATACCGGCAAGTAAGCTAATTCAAGCAGAGAGATCCGGCCCCACGGGCCGGGTTCGATTCTGCCCAAAGGCTGCTCCGGAGTGCGTATCCCCCAATAACGCACTCCGGAGCTTTTTTGTGCCCGAAACTGCGCCCACTCATCGTGGGATACCCCCAGGGGGTAATTGCAAGATACCCCCACGGGGTATATGTTGAAGACATGGAAACAACCCAGGCACCAGTCCCCGGGCAGGCGACGGCCGAAGATCCCGCACCGCCACACGGCTACACCGCCAACAAGGACGCGTACCTCCGCCGGCTGAAGCGGATCGAAGGCCAGGTCCGCGGGATCGCCCGGATGGTGGATGAGGACAAGTACTGCATCGACATCCTGACCCAGGTCTCCGCGGTCACCAAAGCCCTGCATGCCGTCAGCCTCGGGCTGGTGGAGGAACACATCGGCCACTGCGTGGTGGGCGCGGCCTCCGAACCCGACCCTGACCTGCGGGCGGAGGCCATCGACGTGAAGGTCAAGGAAGCGGCGGAGGCCATCGGCCGCCTCCTCCGCTGACGCCACCATCGCATACAGCCCCGGAACAGACATCACAAACCAGCCCGTCAACCCGCGGGTTCCAGCCAAGGGCCGGAGCCCCATTAAGGAGCCAACAATGAGTACCATTTCCACCACTGTCAACGTGTCCGGCATGACCTGCGGCCACTGCGTCTCCTCTGTCAGTGAGGAACTGGAGTCGCTGGCCGGCGTGGAAGGGGTCGACGTCGATCTCAACGCCGGGGGCATCTCCACCGTGACCATCACCTCCAGCCAGGAATTGTCGCCGGCCGAGATCGGTGAGGCTGTGGCCGAAGCCGGCTACCTGGTTGTCGCCAACGAAGCCTAGGCACCGAAGATCGGGGAACCCGCCATGAGCACCGAACGCACAATGGACCAGGCAGCCATCCGGGTGATTGAGCTGGATATTGAGGGCATGACCTGCGCCTCCTGCGTAAACCGCGTCGAACGGAAACTCGGAAAGCTCGCCGGCGTGGAAGCCTCGGTCAACCTGCCCCTGGAATCCGCCCACGTCACCGTCCCGGCAGGAATCACAGACCAGCAGATCGTAGACACAGTCAACGCCACAGGCTACAAAGCAACCCTCCGCCAGCCTCCCACCCCCACTCACCAACCCAATGACCACCCCGACCAGAGTCAGCACGGAGGTCCGGAAGACGGGCACGGCGGTGACCACTTGCAAGACGGACACGCCGCCAAGCTCAGACCGCGGCTGATAGTGGCCGCAGTCCTGACGGTTCCCGTGTTCCTGATCTCGATGGTCCCGGTGCTGCAGTTCCCCCACTGGGGCTGGGTGGCGGGCGCACTGGCCCTTCCCGTGGTCAGCTGGGCCGCCTGGCCCTTCCACCGGGCCGCGGCCATCAATGCGCGCCATCTTGCCTCCACCATGGACACCCTCGTGTCCATCGGCGTGGCTGCCGCATACCTGTTCAGCGTCTGGCAACTGGCCCTGGACCCGCGAATGACCGAGCACCCGGGCATGGAAGGCATGGACGCCGGCGGCCTGTATTTCGAGGTCGCTGCCGTGGTCACCTCTTTCCTTCTCCTGGGCCGTTTCCTGGAGGCGAACGCCAAGCAGAGAGCCGGCGACGCCCTCAAAACCCTGCTGAACCTCGGCGCCAAGGACGCCACCGTGCTGCAGAACGGTACCGAGCACAAAGTGCCGGCCGATCAGCTTCGCGTGGGCGATGTTGTGGTGGTCCGCCCCGGCGAGAAGATCGCCACCGACGGTGTGGTGATCGACGGCAGCTCCGCCGTGGATGCGTCGCTGCTGACCGGCGAATCGGTTCCGGTTGAGGTGGGGCCGGACAGCAAAGTCACCGGCGCCACCATCAACACGTCCGGCCGCCTGCTGGTCCGGGCCACCAGGGTTGGTTCCGAAACCACCCTGGCCCAGATGGCCCGCCTCGTCTCGCAGGCACAGGCCGGCAAGGCCCCCATCGCACGCCTCGCCGACCGGATCAGTGCCGTTTTTGTCCCGATAGTCCTAGCCGTAGCGGTCCTCACCTTTGGCCTGTGGCTCTTGTTCAGCGGGCCGATGGTAGGGCCGGCGGAGCTTCGCGCCGCGTTCACCGCGGCCGTCACGGTCCTGGTCATCGCCTGCCCGTGCGCACTCGGACTCGCCACGCCGGTGGGCCTGCTCACCGGGACGGGGCGGGGGGCCCAACTGGGAATCCTGATCAAGGGCCCCCAGGTCCTTGAGGATACCCGCACTGTGGACACCATCCTGCTCGATAAGACCGGCACCGTCACCACCGGAAAGCTCGCCGTGGACAGCACGCTGGCGTTCCACGGCTACCGGAACCGGCAAGTGCTGCGGCTGGCCGGCGCTGTCGAGGCCGCCTCGGAGCACCCCATCGCACACGCCATTGCCGCGGCCGCCCACCGGGCGCACAGCGAGTACGACGGCGGCCTGCCGCCCGCCGTCGAACACTTCCGTTCGGCGCCCGGCGGCGGAGTGGTGGGCACTGTGGAGGGGCAGGTTGTGGTGGCTGGACGCACGGGCTGGCTCCACGAAAACGGCGTCAGCATTACGCCCGTGCAGCAGGAGGCGCTGGCCGGTGCTGAGGCGACCGGCGCTACGGCGATCTGGGTTGCGGTGGACGGTTCACCCGCCGGGATCATCAGCCTCCGGGACACCCTCAAGCCGGGGTCGGCGGCAGCTATCTCGCGCCTCAGGAAACTGGGGCTGCGGCCCATCCTGCTGACCGGGGACAACGCCGCGGTGGCCGCACAGGTGGCCGCCGCCGTCGGAATCTCCCCCGAGGACGTCTATGCCGGCGTCCTGCCGGCCGGAAAAGTCGAGGCGGTCAAGAGCCTCCAGTCCAGCGGCGCCACGGTGGCCATGGCCGGCGACGGGGTGAATGACGCCGCGGCGCTGGCGCAGGCCGATCTGGGCATCGCCATGGGCTCAGGCACCGACGTGGCCATTGAAGCGGCGGACCTCACGGTGATGGGCGACGACCTGGGGCAGGTGGCCCAGGCCATCGAACTGTCCCGGCGGACTCTGGCCACCATCAAAACCAATCTTTTTTGGGCCTTCTTCTATAACGCCATCGGCATTCCGGTGGCCGCGCTGGGTCTCCTGAATCCGATGCTTGCCGGCGCCGCAATGGCGGCCAGCTCGGTCCTGGTGGTGGCCAACTCCTTGCGGTTGCGGAGCTTCGGCAAGCAGGCCTCGCCAAGCCCTGGCAGGTAGCGTGGTTCAGGCGGCCCCGAAGCGGACGGCGGCCCGGGCCCGGGCCTTGGCTGCTTCCTCCTCGCGGTCCTTGGCCGGCGCGTGCGTTACCAGGGAATCAAGCAGGTGCTGGGTGATATGCGCGATCTCGTGCACAGCCGCTTCGAAGGCGTCCTCATTGGCCTTGGACGGCTTGGTGCTGCCACTGATTTTTCGCACATACTGCAGGGCGGCGGCGTGGACTTCCTCGGATGTGGCGTGCGGTTCGTAGTTGTGGAGGGTTCGAATATTCCGGCACATATGGCCATGCTAGGCTCTGGAACGCCTGGAATCGACCCCCTGCTCCGGCTCTCGGGGCTTCCGCGTCGTGGGGAGCGGTGCATGGGCAGCGGTGCCCATCGACAGTGTTTTGGGGCGGGGATAGGTTTGGGGCAATGGATCTTCCGGATGAGCCGGGGGCCGCTGGGGATGCCGACCTGGATCGGATCCGTGACTATTGAGGAGAAACTGATGGCCATTTGGGGCGCAGATGTAGAGCAACTCAGGACTCTTGGCACCAAGCTGACGCATGGTGCATCGGAGATCGAGCAGCAGAAGAACAACCTGAACAAGATCCTGAACGCCACAGTCTGGAAGGGCCCGGACGCTGATGCGTTCCGCAGCGACTGGAGCGGCACGCACATGACGCAGCTGACCAAGGTTGCCGAGGCGCTGAAGGAAGCCGGCACGAAGGCCACCAAGAACGCCAACGAGCAGGACCAGGCTTCACGCTAGCCACCGCCCGCTTCACCCGACGGCCCGGACACCACCGTCCGGGCCTTCCGGCATTAAGCGCAACGCGCCCTGCGCGGGCGCCGCGGGCCGGCACTTAGGGGACGGGCTCGACGTCGTTCGCGTGACCCAGCGGTGCGGCCGCTGCGGCGGGAACCGCGGCACTGGAACGCAGCTCATCCAGCCGCACCAGGACCACCCCGCCAACTATGAGCAGCCCGCCCAGGAGCTGGATGGCCCCGGGCAGCTCGCCCAGGAGCAGCCAGGCCCAGAGGACGGCAAACAGCACTTCGGTCAGCGAGACAAAGGATGCAACCTTGGAGCCGAGCGCCCGGGCAGCCATGATGCCGGAAACGTAGGCCAGGACGGTCGCCAGGATTACGAGGCCGCCCAGGGCAGCCCACCATGGCGCAATCCAGGGCCCCAGGCGTGTGTCAGCGGTACTGAAGGCCATGGGAAGCAGGCCGGTGGCTCCCGCCAGCCATATCACCACCGCCCCCACCAGCAGTCCCGCCGATGCGAGGACTATGGGCGGCAGGGAGTCGTTCTCCTTCGCTGTGATGAAGAAATAGATGGCCAGGCAGACCGCGGCCGCCATCCCCCACAGGACTCCGACGAAGTCGATTTTGACGGCCCCGGTGAGGTCAAGGACCAGGACCAGGCCGGCGAGGGACAGCAGGGTTCCCGCGAAGGTCAGGACGCGCGGCCGCTTCCGGCTGGCCACCCAGAGCCACAACACGATGAGGACCGGGGCGAGGTACTCAAGGAGCAGGGCAACACCCACGGAGAGCCGTTCCACGGCATTGAAGTAGAAGAGCTGGCATGCGGCCACGCCGATCAGGCCGAAAAGGAGGATGGTCACCCAGTTGTCCCGGACCTGATGCCACCGTCCCCGCAGGGCCAGGCCGGCTGGAACAGCAAGGACCAGCGCCGCTCCGGTCAGCCGGGCGGCCACCGCCGCACCCGGAGACCAGCCGGATTCCAGGAGTGCCTTGGCGAATGAGCCGGACAGTCCGAAGACGGCAGAAGAAAACAGCGCAATTCCCAGGCCGGAGCCAAGGAGTCCGCGCGTGGCGGCGGGGTTGAGGGCGGCAGGCACCAGCGCCTCCTGTCAGGGGTAAAGTGGGGTAATGGTCCTGACATTACGCCTGGCCCCAGTAAGGAGTCAAGATGGTATTTGCCCCTGACACCGAGGTTGCCCTGCGCACGGTGGTGAACCTGATCAATACGGCCGCAAACGGACGGGAAACGTTGGCCACCGTGGCCGACCTGGACCGCTTCCTCGAAGCGGAACGGTTCAGCGGATCCCGTACGCGCAATGGCGCGGAAGTGGCCAGCGTGCATGAACTCCGCGCCGAGCTGACGGCGCTGTGGACTGCGGACGAGGATACCGCGGTGTCCGGCGTCAACCGGCTGCTGCGTGAAGCGAACGCGCTCCCGCAGCTGATCAAGCATGACGGGTGGGACTGGCATCTGCACGCCACCACAAGGGAAGCACCACTGGCAGACCGGATGGGCACGGAGGCCGCCATGGCACTGGTGGACGTCATCCGCAGCAAGGAAATGGACCGCCTGCTGGTCTGCGCGGCCGACGACTGTAACGCAGTGCTGCTGGACCTCAGCCGGAACCGGTCAAAAAGGTACTGCGATACCGGGAACTGCGCCAACAGGGCGCACGTTGCGGCCTACCGGGCCAGGCAGGCGACGGCCGGACAGCCGCGAACCGGTTAGGGGCGGCCGGCGGCCGGACCGTCGGCGTCGGGCGCGTCAGGGGTGCCGCCCGCCTGGTCCTGCCCGTGGCCACCGAAGCCGTGCGGGGGCTTCTTGGCTGAGCTCAGGTTGACCCCGGAGCCCTTGCCCAGGTGCTCGGCGTTTTCCTTGTAGCTCATGGAAAGCATGGCCGCGATGACCAGCGTGACAATGAAGGCGATGCCGGCGCCGGTGAAGGCGAGATCGAAGCGGAGGGGCTTTGCGCTGCCGCCGGAGGCAAAAACAAGGACCGAAACGAAGGCGAGGGCGGCCCAAAACGCGGAGAACATCAGCGGCCCCTTCACCGAGGTCCGCAGCTTGCGCGGTTTGCCTGGTTGCTGGTCTGCCACGATAGGTTCCTCTCCTACAGCCACGCCGGATGGGCCTGCTGGTTCGAATGTGTTTAGACTGTCCCGCCTACGGCATTTTCTACGCCGGGTAGAACGGTGTGCTTCTAGTTTACGGCTTCGTCGCGGCGGCCCGGGCATCGTGCCGCAGCGTGAGCCCGGACAGGACCCACAGGACACCGGAGATTATGGCCCCGCCGCCGGCCACGCCGAGCAGGGCATGGGCACCGAGGCTGATGAAGAACGGGACGGTGGCCGCGGTTCCGAGGCCAATCACGCCGGAGGCGAGCCAGTCCCGGGCAAGCACATGCCTGCCGCGGTACCGGATACCGCAGTAGAGCTCGACAGCTCCGGCCAGTCCGAGGCCCAAGGCAGCCAGCACACCGAACACCGCGTCGCCGTGCAGGAAGAACAGTGCAACGCCCGCACCGGCAAGGGCTGCTCCGGCGGCGGAGAGGATCTTCCCGGGCATACCGTCCCGCGTGTACCCTGTCCTGGGGATGCCCCAGAGCACCAGAACGCCGGTGGCCAGCAGGTAGAGTCCACCGGACCAGCCCATGACCTCAACTGAGGGCGAAGGCCAGAAAATGGTCACAGCGCCGAAGGCCAGTGCGGCCAGGGAGCGGAGCAGCACCGGTTTCCACAGGTCAGCCTGCTGGGCGGCGCCTGCGGCCGTGTCGGCGGGGGTCAGTGGTTGTTTCACCGGTCCAGTTTAGTGGGCGCAGGTCCTATGGCGAACCCAGCACCATCCAGCGGTCAGACCGGGCACGCAGCCCCAGCGTTACGGCCCGGGCGCTCATGTAGCCGAGGGCAAAGGCAGCCCACAGCCACACCAGCCCCGCCGGCACACCCGCACCGGAGATGGCCACTGCCACCAGCAACGGCGCGTAGACGGCGAGGTTGACCACTCCTGCCACGGCCAGGTATTTGGCGTCGCCGGCCCCGATCAGCACCCCGTCGAGCACAAAAACGTAGCCGGCAATGGGCTGTCCCGCCGCCAGGATCCACAAGGCGTACATCAGGGCGGCCTGGACGTCGGTATCGGCCGTGAACAGCACTCCCGCCCACGGTGCCGCGACGGCCAGCAGCGCTCCGGTCACCGCTCCGAACCCCGCACCCCACCGGACCATCGTCCGGGTCAGGCGCCGCGCGGCAGCGGGGTTGGATGCGCCCAGTTCTTTGCCAATCAGGGCCTGGGCGGCGATGGCGAGGGCATCCAGGGCAAAGGCCAGGAAAGTGAAAATGGTCATGGCCAACTGGTGCGCCGCGAGGCTGACGGCGCCCTGGCCTGTAACCACCCAGACCGTGGCCAGGATGGCGATCCGCAGGCTCAGCGTGCGGAGCATCAGCCACGAACCAACGCGGGTCATGGCCCGGACGCCGCTCCAGTCCGGCCACATGCCAACTCCGTGCCGCGCCGCGTTCCGCTGCACCATAACCAGGTAAACGGCAGCCATGGCCCACTGCGCCACGCTGGTTCCTATGGCAGAGCCGGCCACGGACCAGCCGAGGCCGTACACCAGCCACAGGTTGAGCGCGAAGTTCAGAGCAAACCCGGCGGTGGCCACCACCAACGGGGTCCTGGTGTCCTGGAGTCCGCGGAGAACACCTGTGCCCGCAAAAATGAGCAGCATGGCCACCAAACCCGGCATGGACCAGCGCAGATAATCTACGGCGAAGGACCGCACCTCGCCCTCCGCCCCCATGAACGCTACCAGCGGTTCGGCGGCCCAGAACCCGGCCGCCGCCAGGACCATGCCGAGCAGCAGCGCCAGCCAGACGCCGTCGCGCCCTGCGGCAAGGGCCTTTGCCAGTTGGCCTTGGCCCAAGGCACGGGCAACGGCGGGAGTGGTGGAGTAGGCGAGGAAGACCATCAGGCCCACCGCCGTGTGCAGCACCGCCGAGGCGAGCCCCACTCCGGCCAATTGGGCAACGCCAAGGTGTCCCACGATGGCCGAATCCGCGAGCAGGAACAGTGGTTCGGCAATCAGCGCGCCAAACGCGGGAACGGCCAGCCGCAGGATGTCACGGGCGTGGCTGCTGGAGCGCTCCACGGCAGCAGGGGCGGATTGGTTCGGCACAGTGCCAGCTTAACGGCGGCGGTGCCGGGGGCGCCCTGGCTTCCATGACGTCCCGTGTCATGACATGGGACACAAATTGCCACTATTAGTTGACACTTCAACAAAAGATCCGGGACACTCGAAATATGAACCAGTCACGCCTGACCACCACCGCCCTGACCATCCTCCGCATCGCCCTTGGCTTTCTCTTCACTGCCCACGGCTTCCAGAAGTTCAACGAATGGACCATCGCCGGCACGCAGGCCGCGTTCGCCCAGATGGGCGTGCCCGCCGCCAACGTCACCGCACCCCTGGTTGCCGGCCTGGAACTCGCCGGCGGCATCGCCCTCATCCTGGGCGTCCTGACCCGCGTTGTCGCCGCCCTGCTCGCCGTGAACATGATCGGCGCCCTCTTCCTGGTCCACGCCGCAGCCGGCGTCTTCGCTGACAAGGGTGGCTACGAGCTCGTCCTGCTCCTCGGCGCGGCCGCCCTCGCCTTCGCACTCATCGGCGCTGGCCGCATCTCCGTGGACCGCGCAGTATTCGGCCGCATGAACAACAAACTGGCAGTCCTCGCCTAACCCGCCCCCTGGACGCTCTCTCACTTAATGCGCGTTTAAACGGAACGCTCTCTCACTTTCCTGAAGAAAGTGAGAGAGCGTTCCTCGTTTAACCGCATTAAGTGAGAGAGCGTCTCCTTCGGGGGGGGGTACGGCGGCAGGTCCGCTGGCAACTCCGGTCAGCTCGTTCGGCACGTGCTCCAGCGAGCCACTTGTGACCACTTTGCCCGTCTTCAGGTCCACTGCATGGATGCTGGACGTCGCCGGCTCCGTCACGTAGGCAGTCGACCCCAGCACAAAGAGGGTGGGACGCGGGTCCTGCCACACGTCAGGTTCCTGCCAGGCGCCCACCACGGGGATTTCGGCAGTGACGTCGCCAGTGAGAGGATCGATCACGTGCAGGGCCCCGTCAGTCCCTAGCACCAACGCCTGACCCTACCGTCAAGTAACCCTGGCTCCTCAGTAAGATCGCAGCATGACTGAGTCTGCAGCCAATTCCGTAACCCTCCGCTTCCTGGCAGCACCCATGGACGTAGGCCACAGCGGTTCAGTTGACGCGGGTACTGTCCTGGAGTGGGTTGACAAGGCGGCCTACGCTGCAGCGGTGGGCTGGGCGAAGTCGTACTGCGTGACGGCGTACGTGGGGAACATCCACTTCGCGGATCCGGTGAACGTCGGGGACATGGTGGAGGTGGAAGCCACCATCGTCTACACCGGCCGCTCCTCGATGCACATCCGGACCGTGGTTTCGTCGGGCGATCCCAAGGGAGGCCCTGCCACTATGCGAAGCCAGTGCATGGTGATCTTCGTGGCGGTCGGTGACGATGGCAAGCCAGTCCCCGTGAAGCAGTTTGAGCCCGTCACGCCTGCGGAGATCGAAGAGCGGGACCACGCCCTCGCCCGGATCGGGATCCGCGAGCAGATCGTTAGAGCCATGAACGCCCAGGAATATACGGACGCCGGAACCGCCGAACGGGTGACACTGCGCTTTATGGCCGCGCCCACGGACGTGAACTGGGGCGGCAAAGTCCACGGCGGCATCGTGATGAAGTGGATCGATGAAGCGGCCTACGTCTGCGCCTCGCGGTATTGCGGAAAGGACACGGTGGCAGTCTTCTCTGGCGGCGTCCGTTTCTACCGGCCGCTGCTGATTGGCCACGTGGTGGAGGTCGAAGCCAGGCTCGTCTACACGGGCACGAAAGGCATGCATATCGCCGTACATGTCAGATCGGGCGACCCCAAGGGCGGCGAGCTCAACCTCACCACCTATTGCCTCACCGTGATGGTGGCGCGCGACGCCGACGGCAACTCAGTGCCCGTCCCGCCGTGGGTGCCGGTGACAGACGAGGACAAGCGCCTGCACGCCCACGCCCGCGAACTGCTCGAGATCCGCGGGACTGCCCCGGGGAACAGGCTGCCCAACCACCTGCTGCAGCAGGGCTAAGCCGGGACCCTGCTGACGGCACTGTCCCTAGAAGCCGCCGCCTCCGGCGTCGGCCGCCATGTTGGCGAAGCGCGAGTAATGGCCCTGGAAGGCCACCACGATGTCCTTCGTGGGGCCGTTACGGTGCTTGGCGATCAGGATGTCCGCCTCGCCGGCACGCGGCGACTCCTTGTCATATACGTCCTCACGGTGCAGCAGGATCACCATGTCTGCGTCCTGCTCAATGGAACCTGATTCACGAAGGTCCGAGACCATGGGCCGCTTATCCTGGCGCTGCTCGGAGCCACGGTTCAGCTGCGACAAGGCAATGACCGGCACTTGGAGCTCCTTGGCCAGGAGCTTAAGCGCACGGGAGAATTCCGAGACTTCCTGCTGGCGCGACTCCACCTTCTTTCCGGAGCTCATGAGCTGCAGGTAGTCCAGAATCACCAGTTTGAGGTCATGCTGCTGCTTGAGGCGGCGGCATTTGGCCCTGATTTCCATCAGCGACATATTGGGGCTGTCGTCAATGAACAGCGGGGCATCGTTCATACGGCCCATGGTGGTGGCGATTTTGGACCATTGCTCGTCCTTGATGGTGCCCTTGCGCAGGTCCTGAAGGCCGATGGTTGCCTCCGCGGACAGCAGGCGCATGGCAATTTCGTTACGGCCCATTTCGAGCGAGAACATCACGGTGGCCAGGTTGTTCTTGATGGCAGCGGAGCGGGCGAAGTCCAGCGCAAACGTGGACTTACCAACGGCCGGGCGGGCCGCGATGACGATCATCTGGCCCGGGTGGAGTCCGTGCGTGAGCTCATCCAGCTCATAGAAGCCTGTGGGCACCCCGGTCATGCCTTCATCCCGGTGTCCGGACGCTTCGATCTCGTCCACCGTGGATTCCATGACGTCCTTGAGGAGCACATAATCCTCGGCGGTGCGCCGTTCAGCCACCGCGTAGACCTCGGCCTGCGCCTGGTTGACCAGGTCCTCCACCTCGCCGTCGGAGCCGTACCCCAGCTGGACGATCTTGGTGCCGGCATTGACGAGGCGGCGCAGGACGGCGCGTTCAGCCACAATTTCGGCGTAGTATCCGGCGTTGGCGGCCGTCGGCACTGTCTGGATCAGCTCGTGAAGATAGGCGGGCCCGCCGATCCTGTTGATTTCCGCCCGCTTGGTCAGTTCGTCCGAGACGGTGACGGCGTCGGCCGGCTCACCACGGCCATAGAGATCGAGGATGGCTTCATAGATGGTCTCGTGTGCGGGACGGTAGAAGTCCACGCCGCGGAGGATTTCCACGACGTCGGCGATGGCATCCTTGGACAGCATCATGCCGCCCAGCACCGACTGCTCAGCCGGAATGTCCTGCGGCGGCTTCCGGCTGGCTTCCGATCCGCGGGTACCCTCGATCGAGTCCAGGTGCGTTACTGACAAAGCTGCCGTCCTCCGTTGTGTGCCGCCGTGAAGCGGCTCGTCAAGCCATTTATCCTGCCGGGGCCGTCCTGCTGGGCATCAGCAGGACGACGTGTGTTCATCTCTACCAGTGACCACCGACAACGATCTCCGCTCCGTGGAGCCGGCACCGGCGCACGGGAGTTATCCCCAGGCTCCACAAGTTATCCACAGAAGGTGCGTGAGCGTCCGGAACCCAGGCCCCGGATGGCGACCGCGTGACCACGGCAGCGTTCCCGCGCTCCCCAAATACAGGTCTCCCGCAACGGTAGCCGCCTCCGCTCCACCCTCCAAGCCAGTCGTCCCCACCATCTGTGGATAACCTGTGCACTATGCGGCATAGCTTGTGCACAGCCTGTGCACGAACCTGTGGAAAGAAAAAAACTTTGACCCTCATCATAGCTTTGACCTGCGAAAACTCTCCGGCAGGCATGTGGACTAAATATTCTTTGGTGAAACCTTCATCCACAGCTTGGGGCATGGGCGTGTTGAAAAATGGACCGCCCCCCGGCCCGCCCGCCGGCAATCCATGCCTCCTTGGTGATGAACCTCACACGCTCGGCGGGCTTTGACTGGACAGCCAATTGACTGTATGCGGGGGGCGGAATGTGCTGTGGATAACGGCTGACTGGCATAAGCTCTAAGCATGGGCGACATACTGATGGTGTTACTGCCGGCCGGAATCCTGGTGGCAGTCCTGTGGACGCTCGCTACGGCACTGAGACCGCGTGATTCCGGGACCTCGGAAGCCGAAAAATACCAGCAGGACCTTGCGCGCCGCTCCGCTGAGCATTACGCCGAGCAGGTCCGGGTGGCAACGGCTGTGCGCGCCCGCCTCGAAGCCAACACGCGGCCCAGCCAGAACGAGCAACAGCAGTCCCAGCAGCAGGACCACGCCCGCGCTGCCCAGCGGCCGGGGCCGTATGGCTTGTCGGCACTGCCCGGCGGACAATTAAATCCCCAGCTCACCATGCAACTGCAGACGCTGGCCCGCGACGGACACAGACTCCAGGCCATCAAACTCCTGCGCCAAGCAACCCACACTGACCTGGCCACGGCCAAGAAGTACATAGATCGGCTTTAGAAATGGAATCGCTCGTGATCCCCGTTATCATCCTCGCAGTCGTGGCCGTCGGCGTAACGCTGGCAGCCCGCGCCCTCGGCAGAAGGCAGGCTACCGCCAGGCAGGCAGAGAGTGTGCCCGCGCCGGACGCTTCGGAGGTGGCCCGCCTGGCTGCCGCGAAGCTTGACGAGGACCAGCACCGCAGGCTGTATGCGTTGATCGCCCAGGGACAGGCCATGGCCGCCATTAAGTTCTACTACGAGTGCACAGGTGAGGGCCTGCGCGCCTCCCGGGACGCCGTCGCGGCATTGGCTGCACACCCGCAGCCCTATCGCAGCCCTCAGGCGCCGGCCGCTGTGGAGCCTGACGACGACGACACTCCCCAGCGCTTCCCCTACCGGTACCGTGCCATCGCCAGCAAGGGCGACGTGACGCGCGAGGTCAGCAGCAACATGCTCAACGATGAGATCTACGGGCGGATCCGCACCCTGGCGCGCAGTGGCGACACTGAAGGCGCGGCCACGGCCCTGACCAAGCACTCGGACATTTCACTGAAGCAGGCCCGCGAGTTCATCGCCCTGCTGGACGACTGACAGCCCTCCCGTGGGGGCCGCCCACGGCATCCGAGGAGCAAGGCGGGGCGCTAGCGGCCCCCGGAAATGCCCGCCAGGAGCTGCTCAAAGGGCAGCGACTCCGCCGCGGCAGGCTTCCGGCCGGGCTGGTCCCCCTTCAGGAGGCCGGCAAACTCTGACGCAGCCCGCTCCACGCGGTCCGAGAGGGGTGAGCCGCCGTCGTCGGTGTTTCCCCAGTCCTGGGGGCCAGCAAAGACGGTCGTCGCGGCCATGCGCGTCCGCAGGTAGCTGAACAGCGGCCGCATGGCGTACTCCAGGACCATCTGGTGGCGGTCGGTGCCGCCGGTGGCGCCCAGGAGGACGGCCTTGCCCTCCAGGGACTTGGGGTCCAGCACGTCGATGAAGGACTTGAACAGGCCACTGTAGGACGCGCTGAACACGGGGCTGACGGCGATGATGCCATCGGATGCTTCCACTCCGGCGATGACCTCGGCCAGGCGCGGCGGGGCATAGCCGGTGACAAAGTTGTTCGCGATGTCTACCGCAAGGTCCCGCAGTTCAACTACATCCACTGCCACCTGGTATCCGGCACCGGCAAGTTGGTGCTCGGCCGCCGCAGCGAGCTGGTCGGCGAGCAGCCTGCTCGAGGACGGCACGCCCAGGCCGGCGGACAAGACGGTGATGCGGCGGGTTTCCACCATGGACTCCTCAGGTTCGGTACTGACTACAGTACATGTGTTTGCATGTATCAGGGTAACGGTGGGCCGTCACCATTTATTCCGGCCCCTCTGCGGAGCTAGAGCGCCACAGTTCCGCCGATGCACGTGGTGGAACTGCCGCCCACCCAGATATCGCTGCCGTCAGCGTCCACGTGGACCCGGCCGGCCCTCCCCAGCGCTGTGCCCTGCGCGGCAACGTACGATGCCGGCGCTCGGCCACTGCCGATCAGCCATTGCGCAGCGCCGGCGTTGAAGCTGCCCGTGACCGGGTCCTCGGCCGCCGCGTCGCCGGGGATGAAGGTCCGCACTTCGAAGTCAGGTCCGGCATCTGCGGCGTGCGGGCCGATCACGCCCACCGTCAGACCACCCATGGCGGCGAAATCGGGCGTGATGGCGAGCACCTGCGCGGCGGACGCCAGGAGGACGCCGATCCACTCGGGGCCGTTGACCAGCCAGGTGGCATCAAGCAGGGCACGGCGGGGCAGGCGCAGTCCAGCCGCGATCTGCGCCATGTCCGCCTCCTCCACCGGTCCAAACCTGGTCAGGACCGGCGCAGCGAACGCCAGCCGTCCGCCGTCGCGCTTCACCCTGACCAGGCCGGCACCACATTCCTGGACCAGCATCCCGTCCCGCTTCGGGACGCCGCCGGCGTCCAGCCACGCGTGCGCCGACCCCAGCGTGGGATGGCCGGCAAACGGGAACTCCTCGCTGGCAGTGAAAATACGCACCCGGTAGTCAGCATCCGGATGCGTGGGCGGCAGCAGGAAAGTGGTCTCGGAGAGGTTGGTCCAGTTGGCGAACTGCTGCATTTGCTCACTGCTCAGGTCCGCGGCATCACCAACCACGGCCAGCGGA
Organism: Arthrobacter sp.; assembly: GCA_023264815.1. Classification (GTDB taxonomy): domain Bacteria; phylum Actinomycetota; class Actinomycetes; order Actinomycetales; family Micrococcaceae; genus Arthrobacter. The sequence goes on from JAHFUZ010000050.1 coordinate 17,643, forward strand.
TTGCCCCGGTAGGGCTCCCCGGTGAACACATCCACCTGGGTGAATGGACGACGACGACGGGCGGGGACGGGGATCTGACTCACCGCCGCAGGCTATCACCTGCGCCGGAAGCGTGTTCCGGAGCGCCGCGGGCCTGGGCCCCTGTGTTGCTGGCACGCCTCGGCAAACATCAGACCGGCGTCGCGCGGTGAGACACAGAAAACCCCCGCCGCCGGAGTACGGCAACGGGGGTTTTCATGCAGTTCAGGACTGGATAGCCGTAAAGACTACTTGCCTGCCACTACGTCGAGTTCGATCACAGCGGCAACGTCGTCATGCAGACGAACGTTGGCCTGGTAGGAACCAACCGACTTGATGTGTGCCGGCAGTTCAACCTTGCGCTTGTCGATCTTGCCGAGGCCAGCGGCCTCAACAGCGTCGGCCACGTCGGCCTGCTTGACGGTGCCGAACAGGCGTCCGGTCTCGCCAGCCTTGACAACGAGCTTGACCGGCTTGGCGGAGAGTGCAGCGGCCTGCTTCTGAGCATCTTCCAGGGAAGCGTGCTCGCGGGCGGCGCGGGCAGCCTTGATGGACTCAACCTGCTTCTCGCCACCCTTCGACCAGGTCAGGGCGAAGTTGCGGGGCAGCAGGTAGTTACGTGCGTAACCGTCCTTGACCTCGACAACGTCGCCAGCGGCACCGAGACCGGTTACTTCGTGGGTCAGAATGAGCTTTGCCATGTTAGTCAGTCCCTTCCTTAGCCGCGGCCAGCGCCGGAGTAGGGCAGCAGTGCAACTTCGCGGGCGTTCTTGATTGCCTGGGCGATCTTGCGCTGTTCCTGCACCGTGACGCCAGTGACGCGACGGGCGCGGATCTTTCCGCGGTCGGAGATGAACTTGCGCAGCAATGCTACGTCCTTGTAGTCGATGACAGTGATGTCAGCGGCCTTCAAGGGGTTGGACTTTGGTTTGGGCTTACGGAGTTCAGCCTTAGCCATCGTGGAGCTCCTATTC
>JAHFUZ010000023.1:0-63770 GCA_023264815.1 Arthrobacter sp.
GGGCAGCAACAACAGCCACAACGTCATCAAACGCCGCCTCCGCAGAACCGGCATCTGCCGGCACCACCGCCATGCTTCCCATACCCCCAGCATCACAGCCCGCACCTGCCGCACGCATTAAGCAACCCGCCTATGTGGACAACTACACGGAAGCCGCCACTACCGCCCCCGGCCACCGCGCCTCAAGCACCGGCGCCGTCCGGTCTCAGCGCTTGAATCACCGTTCGTTTTGGGGATGTGCGCCTTGCTCCGGTAACCTATTCAGGTTGGTGACGTGTCCGAGCGGCCGAAGGTGCAACACTCGAAATGTTGTTTGGTGTCAAAGCCAACGTGGGTTCAAATCCCACCGTCACCGCGATTGAGAGAGGCCCTGATTCCCTTTGTTTGCAAGGGAATCAGGGCCTTTCGCTTTCCCGAAATCAGGCCGGTGGGCACATTTTGGGCACATTCGCCAGAGAGACAGCGTGATCCAGAGCGTCAGAAACGGCGTCCAGGTCCCCGTCAAACAGATCCGCGTAAGTATCCAGCGTCATGGCTGCCGAGCTGTGCCCCAGCATCTTCTGCACCACCTTGACGTTAGCGCCGGCCGACACGGCGAAGCTCGCCGCCGAGTGCCTCAGATCGTGCGGAGTGATCCGAGGGACGCCGGCCCGCTTGATCGCGTAGGCAAACCAGCTCATGTTGTCCTCGTGCACCCGTGCGGCCCGCAGGTAGTGCCCGCGCTCGTCCGGGAACACCAGGTCATCCCGGCCCTTGCCCTCGCACTGACGCGCCAGCTGCTCCCCCAGGAACCGCGGGAAGGGCACCGTCCTTTTTTTGTGGTTCTTGGGAGTGCCCACCTCGATCACGGAGCCGACCTGGACGGCGTTCTCTTCGATCATCAGCCGGCGGCGCAACATGTCCAGGTGCTTTACCCGCAGCGCCGTCGCCTCGCCCCACCGGATACCGCAGTAAGCCAGCACCAGGACCAGCGCAGGATACTTGCTCGCAGCCGCCAGGGCGTGCACCTGCTCATGGCTCAGGTAGACGTGAGGCTTCTTCACCTTCCGGGGCAGTGAGACGCCGCGGGCAGGGTTGCTGAGCGCCCGCCTGTCGCTCACGGCGTCGTCCAGGATGGCGGCCAAGATCCCGTAGGCCCGGATTACCAGCGTTGCCCCTTTGGGCTTCCGCGCCGGCGTCGCCGTAGCATCCCCCACCGACATCTCAGAGACCCACTGCTGAACGGCAGTCTTGCGTACATCGGCTACGGCTACGCTGCCCCACCGAGGCAGCACGTGGATTCTCCAGGCGGACTCAATAGGCCGGTAGGCAGACGGCTTTAGGTGGGTCTGCCGCGTCAGCCATTCGGCCCCCAGTGGCCCAATCGTCGCGCGGGCGGCAGTAGCGTCGATGAACTCCCCGCGGGCCTTAGAGACCTCCACCGAGGCCAGGAACAGCTCCGCATCCCGCTTGGTCCGGAAGCCGCGTTTCTTGGTCTGGCCCCTGTCAGGCTTCCGATAGCGGACGGCGTAGCGCCGGCCCGCCGTCGTCTCGTAGGGCTCAATCGTCGCCATCGTCGCGCACCCTTTCTGCCACGGCCTGGACCTCATGAGAAAGGGTCTCCATCCGGTCCAGAAGTTCCCGCAGCTCCGGGCTGCCAGCGCCAGGGAACACCGGCCGCGCCAGCGCTCGCCGCTCCGCTCGCTGGCCGGCCGTCTCGGTATCAGCGCCACGCAGCGGCATGATGCCATCCGCCCAATGCCAGAGCTCCTGAAAATCGACTTCACCCACCGCCGTAGCTGCCGGCGCTTCCCCAGGATCGACATGGGGCAGCAGCAAGCTATTCGGCGGGACGCCCAGGGCAACCGCCAGCGCCATCAAGTCGTCAGCGTCAACTCTCCGCTCCCCTGCTTCAATGCGCCGCAGACCCAACGGAGGAATAGGCCGGCCCAACTCTGCAAGGTGTTCAGCCAGCTCTTTGTACTGCATCCGCCCGCGCAGCCGCGCAACGTTCGCACGCACGTGCTCGCCGGTAGGGCCCAGCGGATTCTTCTTTTCAGCCATTGGGCAATTGTCGCAGATCAAAATGAGCTTTGAAAGATCTAGTTGTGCGTGCGGGCATCATCATGTATCTTGATTCTCAAGCGATCAAAACGATCGATGAAAGATCAAGGAGAATCCAGTGGACGACCTGCTCACCCCAGCCGAACTGGCAGCCAAACTTCACACCAAGCCGGCGCAGCTCGCACAGTGGCGATACCGCGGACTAGGGCCCAAATTCATCAAGCTCGGCAAGTCCATCCGCTACCGCATCAGCGACGTAGACGCATGGCTCGACGCGCAGACCCGCACCTGTACGGGCCCGGCGCTCGCCAATGCCTAGACGCAGACCCGGCGCAGCAGCCCGCAGACAAAACAAAAGCGCCCCCGGTGTTGTCGCCAAACAACCCACCGGAAGCGCCAGCAGATCCGAACCCATGGAAGAGGAAAGAATCGCTATGAAGGACTCTAGCAGCACCAGCGACGGAACCACAGACGTATTCGAGGACCGCATCCAGCGCGTATACCTCGACCGCACCCGGGACTTTGAGTTCTACGGCGGTCACGTCTGGAAGGTGGAGTACACCCCCGCTTACTCCCACGCTGACCGCTGGTTCACCACCTTGCAGGAAGCCACGGACTACGCCGCAGAACAGGACCGCTTCCGCGTAGCGCTCGCCGCCGAGCAGCTGCCGCCCGCCGGCTTCACCGCTGATCCCTCGTGCGGGCTCTGCTACCCCGACGCGCACCCATCCGGCCAGTTTTGCGACTTCCCCACCACGTATAGCGGCCCGAGCCGCTACAGCCCAGACAACGCCTGGGGAATCAGCACGTCATGGAACGTGTCGGACGGTCTGGAGCTGTTCATCGATAGCCGGCCAAATGCCCGCCTCGACCTCGCCGCCGCGAAATCGCTGCATGCCATCCTGGGCGAAGTCCTTCAGGAAGTTGGCCAGGCATGAACCGCGCCGCGCTCGCCGTTGTCCCTGACCACCAGGCGCCGACGCCGGAGGAAGTCCAAGCAGGAAACGAGAAGGTGCTGACAATGGCCGGCTACGAATGGGAAGCCCGCGGCCTGGCTGCCCGCACCATCAAAGAGCACCTGATCTTCTTGCGGAAAATGAGCCGTGAGGGTCTGGATTTCATGACCTGCACCCGGCGCGAGATTGTGTTTTGGATGGCAGGACAGGACTGGTCAAACTCAACTCGAGTGCACCGGAAGGCCCAGCTGTACGGCTTCTTCACATGGATGCAGGATGAGGAGCTACGCCTCGACAACCCGGCAGCCAAACTGCCGAAGGTCAAGGCCCAGAAGCAGAAGCCCAACCCTTTCACCGCCGCAGAGGTCCAGAAGCTTTTGGATTCAGGCATCTACTTCAAGACGCAAGTCATGGTCTGCGCTCACTATTACCTTGGCTTGCGCGTCTCAGAGATCGCCGCGATTCACGGCAGCCACATCGACTGGGATACGCGCACACTCACCACCGTTGGCAAGGGCAGGAAAGAGGCGCAGATCCCCATCCCGTCGCATATGTGGGAGGTAGTAACCAAGATGCCCAGGGACGCTTACTGGTTCCCCAACAGGACAGCAAACCGGATGTTCCCCGCCGGCGAAGGACACATCACCGGCAACTCAATTTCGGGCCTGCTGGCCGAGGCCATCAAGCGCGCAGGAATCAAGCACCGCCCCCACCAGCTAAGGGCGGCGACGGCAACCGAGATGCACCGGGCCGGCGTCAGTGCTTTCACCATCCAGGAAGGAATGCGGCACTCCCTCATGCAGACCACCACGGTCTATCTGACCATCGATCCGGAACAGGTCCGCGCCGGCCTTGAAATGCTCCCGGCAGTGACCATGCCAGGACGGAAGAAAAGGAGTGCCTGATGAGCTGGCAGGCCCAAACCTGGGCAGTCGAGATGGGCAAGCGCTTCGAGCTGGAACCCGGACACCGCTGGATGCTCACCATCCTGGCCAACTACGCAGACCCGGAAGGAAATGACATCTTCCCCAGTATCGCCACTCTGATGGCAGACACAGGCTTTGGAGAGAACACCATCCGTCGCCACATCAAGCACCTGATGGCGTGCGGCCTAATGGACTACGGCAATCAAGCTGTGGTGGCACTCAAAGTGAGCCGAGCAGACCGCCGGCCAAAGGTTTACCGCCTACTCATGACCGATTTTGCGGGGTCCCACCACGGCACCCCGCAAACGGCCACGGGGTCCCAAACGGACACCTCACGGGGTGCCAAACGGGGTGCCACCGTGGCACCCAAACCTATAAACCCAAAAGAAAACCTAGCGCCGGCCGAGGCCGAGTGCCGCAGGTGTGACAGGACGCGTCCAGAGTCAGAGCTCAGCGCTTCCGGCATCTGTGCCGATTGCCTGGGCGTTGGCCAGCAGGCAGCGGCCGAGGGCGCGGCCTACCGGGAACAGATCCGACTTAGACGCCTCGCGTCCAATGTCGGAACCCTCCTGTAGCTTTCGCCAGGGAACCAGACCAAACCACCAGCCAAGAAAGGAGGAACCCCACAATGCACAGACTCCTAGACGTTCTCACGGCGTTGATCGCAGCCATATGGCCAGCGAACCGCCGACCCGTCCAAGACACTGCCACGGCCAACGGCCCGCAGGCTCTGCCCGCTGTTGAGAGGCTAGCAACGGCCACTCCAGCAATCTTCACCGACCAAGCAACGGAAGCAACACCCGGCTTGGCTCGCAGCGCCCGCACTCCGGACCACGGCAGCAAACCACGCGGAGCCAGTCAGTCACGCGGCCCGCCATGCTCGCCAGCTCCGCAGCCCCCACAGCGCCGCTGGAGCCCCGCTGACCGTCTCGCCGGATAATCCGCCGCAGGGATGCAGCCAGGCTCGCCGCGCAGCCCTCGCCGCCCGATCAGACCCAGAATCAAATCTGATCCGGCACAGGAACCAAACCTGATATCAGGCCAAAAAGGTATCCCCGCGGGCGCGCGTACGGGCACGCGCCCGGGTAGGGCAGGGCAGGGTAACGCTTGTAGATAAGACATAGCCCATCCGCCTGATTCCGGCAGATTCCGGCAGACCACCTGCCCACCAAATCTGGATTTGTCGGGTAGGGACGGGACGGGTCGGGAAGCCCTGGGCAGTATGCCCAGTGCCCCATCTGCAGATACCAGCAGATTCCGCAGAAGGCCAGCCTGCCGGTTCTGGATTTACCGGGACGGGACGGGTAGGGACGGGTAGCAGTTGGGCAGTAGACCCAGCCATCACACACACCAGGAGGAACCATGAGCACCACACCTGACAGCCGGCTATCCGAACAGGAAGCGCTCGCAGTTACCCAAGCCCTGATGCAAGCCAGGGAGGACGACGCCTACCTGATGATCACCGGCTCCACCAATCCACGGGCGCTGGCCCTCGTGGCATGTGGCCTCGCCGCCGCAGCCCTGACCCACGGCGGCATCGACGGGGCCCGCTGGCTGGCAGAGCGTCAGCTGGCCATTGCCGCCGAGAATTAGAGCCCGATTTTTTAGGAATCGGGCCAGCGGGCGACCCGCGCATCTTCCATTTTTTCTCTCCCTTGGGTATCTCCTGATGTGCCCTTTTTGTGAGGGAAACCCTCTAGATCTAGAGGATTTTCGCACCATGACAAACCTCTGAAAGGACCACCACAATGGCCAAACCCCCCACACGCCACCAGCTGGACATGGCGCTCGCCGCTATTGCCCAGGTCTCCGGCTTCCTGACGGACGGAGGACTCGATGCTGACGGCACCAAGGCTGCCTCTCTGGGCGCAGCGGCTGAGTCGCTGGAGCTCGTTCGCAAGCACTGGACGACGGACACCCGTAAGAAGCTCGCGAGGCCCGCAGAATCGAACACAGCGGTTTCCGGTGTTGCAATGTCCGGCCAACCTGTTAATCTGATCCCAGAAGGTCAGGATCAGCCGGCAGCGCGAAACGCACCGGCCCCAGAACGGCTAACTGAAACTCTCCCGGCAGAGGCGGCAGCGCGAAACGCACCGCAGAGCAGGAACTGATAACCGCATACCGCCGCTGGCAGCGTGAACCGCACCAGCTGAAGCGCCATTTCCCCAGGCGCGGCGACGTAGCACCGTCAAATTCCCCCGTTTCGCCTCACAGCGCCCATAGCCGGCGCTCTCCCCCAAGGAGTTTCCTTTGTCCAAGCACCTCATTGCACTGCTGACCGAGAAGCGGAAAACCGCTCACGCCAAGGCAACAGCCATCGTTTCCGCCGCCGAGTCAGAGGCCCGGAACCTGACCCCCGAAGAGACCCAGGAATTCGACGGCCTCATGACCGAGCTGGACGGCTACCGCAGCCAGGCCGAACAGCTGGAGGGCTTCGAGGCCGATGTCCGCAGCATGGGACAGTCCCTCTCCCGCATCCCCGGCGGCCCCGGCGGCAGCGAGGCCCGAGGAGTCGACCGTTCTGCCCAGTGGGTCCGAACCGACACCATGGCCCCCGCCGCTCTCCGCTCCGGTGAACGCTTCACAGAGCATTCCGTGGTGCAGGGCTCCGCGCAGCGCTCCGCAGGCGCTGAGGCGGCAGTGCTGGCCCAGTACACCGGCCTTGGTGAGATGATCCGTGCCCTTGCCACCACGGGCGGCGGTTCCGCCGTCCTGCCCACCGCGTGGAGCGGTAACCTCGTGGATCTGGCCCGCAACCAGTCCGCCGTCATGCAGGCCGGCGCTTCTGTGATCCCCATGGAGTCCAAGACGGTCAACATCGGCCGGCTGACGGCAGACCCCACGGCAGCTTTCCGGACGGAAAACAGCCTGATCACCGCCTCAGATCCGACGTTCGATAACGTCACCCTGACGGCACAGACCCTCTCCGCCGAAGTGATCGGCTCCATGGAGTGGTTCCAGGACGCCGACAATGCCGAGTCACTCGTGCTCAATGCCCTGGGCAAGGCACTGGCGCAGCGCATCGACCTCGTGGCCCTGTACGGCGGTATCGTGGCCGGCGCCGGCTCGATCAACCTGCCGACGCCCCCGAACCCCCGCGGCGTCCTCGCTGCTCTGAACGCCACACTGTCGGCCAACGTGCTGGGAGCGGGAGCCAACGGCACCACCCAGACCGCCGCCAGCTACTGGAGCGAAGTCCTGGACACCATCTACACCGTCCGGGACCGCAACGAAGACCCCACGGCGCTGATCTGGAACACCAAGCTTGGCCGCCAGTACGCCAAGGCCACCGACACCACCGGCCAGCCGCTCCAGCTGCCGTCCGACGTCGCAGACCTCCCGCGTTACTCGAGCAACCAGATCCCGTCCTACACCCAGGGCACCATGACCGGCCGCGCAACGGATCTCTTCGTGGGCGACTGGAGCCAGCTGCTCATCGGCCAGCGTCTCGGCATCACCATCCAGGTTCTGACCGAGCGCTACGCCGAGTACGGCCAGATCGGCATCATTGCCCACTGGCGCGGCGACGTGCAGCCGGCACGTCCGGGCGCGTTCGCCGTCTACCGCTCCATCCAGGGCGCAGCGTAATGACCGCCCGCGAAGAGCGCGTCAAGGAGCTGCAGGTGCTCGGACTGGACGACGAAGAGGCCGAGGCGGTGCTGCCTTCCCAGGCTGCCCCACGTCGCGTCAGCCAAGCCCGGATCTGCACGGACTACCTCAACACCACGCACCCGGAAACGGGCCTAGATGTGGTGTTCGTCCCCGGGGAGGCCCTGCCTGAATGGGCCTACGCTGACCAGCAGGCCCGCCGCGTGGCACCTGAGGGCGATACCCTCCCCATTGCCCCCAGAAAGCCCCTCAGGGCGCTGGACGCCGACCGCAAGACAGCGGACGGCAAGTAACAGACCAGGCGTCAACGTCACCGCCCGATGTAAATAAGTCTCATAGCAGCGTCGGGGCAACGGAACGATGGCAGGAGAGGCTTCCTCACCAGTGACCCTGCCAGCGCCGAACAGCTAAGGCCCGCACTCTCACCAGTGCGGGCCTTAGCTGTATTCCGACTTGGCGACAATGTGTCACCAAAAAGGGCAAGGGCGGTTTAATCTGGACCCATGGCAGCAAACACCGGCGAACGTCTCCAAGAGGTCTACCCCATCTTCGAGCAGACCCCGCAGGCGGCCGGACTGACCCTCACCGTCGAACAATGCGAGGAGATATGGGCCATGGGCATCCCTTGGCCGATCTCCGGCGACCTGAGCCGCACACAGCCTGTCAGGCACCAGACACTCCAGCTCCGCTACGGGAAGGGCGACCAGGAGGCAGAGGCCGAGGACTCAACTCCCGCACCGCCCGAGCTGGAAGCCGGCACCGCCGAACGGAAGGCGGCAAAATCCCTAGGCGTGGGCCTAGGCGCACTCCTGACGGCATGCTCCGAGCTCTGGGACCGGACATTGACCGCCGAGCGCGACACCAGAGCAGGCACCGAGGGCACCAAACAGGCCCGCGGGTACGTCACGCGGGAACTCCTGGAAGAGCTGAAAGCCCATCTAGCCCCCGACTCCATAGCGGCCTGATCCCCCAGGCGCTCGCCGCGGGCACATTTTGGGCACATTTTGGGCACATCCGCTGTGAAACAGGGCTATTTAGGATGATCAAAATCCGCGGATTCTAGAGGTTTTCCATGCCAGCAAAAGCGGCCAAGAGGTTTCAAATCCCACCGTCACCGCCAATGAGAAAGGCCCTGCATCCCTTCGCTTGTAAGGGAAGCAGGGCCTTTTGCTTTTGTCTGGAATTCGCCTCGCGGTAAGGCAGCCAGAGATAGCCGCTTTCGACTCGCGGACCCGCTGCTGGAAACGCCGGCGCAGCATCACCAGCACCCCGGCGCGTCAGCCGCCCTAAAGAAGCCTGACGATGGGCGTACCACGTCACGCCGCGGGGCCCAGCGTAGCCCCTGGGACGAATTCGCCGGTGAACTTTTCGTGCCGCACCTCGGTCCCGCCCGGATCACTCATGAGCCGCTCAAGGACTTCGATCCCGCGGGCTGCGACCTGCTCCACTGGAATGCGCAGCGTGGCCAGCCCCACAAGGTCGAGGCCCTGGATGATGCCGTCACAACCGGTCACCGAAATATCGCCGGGAACGGCAAGGCCGGCGCCGTGGGCTGCCCGGAGGAAGATCAAGGCCTTGTTGTCGCTCGGGAACATGGCGGCCGTGGCCCGGCCGTCGCGCGCCAGGTCCAGGATCCGGGCGATGCCGGCCTCCGGTTGGCCGAAGGCGTTCGTCTCGACCCGGTGGACATCCAGGCCGCGGCCCTCCAGGTGAACCGCCATGGAAAGGCCTCGGCGGTTCTCCGCGGTGGAGACCCACGCCGCCGGAATCAGGACGGCGACTGACCGGTGTCCGGCCGAGGCGACCTTATCGGCAAGCATCGCGCCATGGACGTCCTCGTTGTAAGAGACCCCGTGGATCCGGGGATGGTCCTCGACCCGGCCCACCGAAACCACGGGCACACTGTCCAGGAATGGTTCCAGGTCTGTGGCCCTGATGACACCGGTGGATACCAGCAGCCCCCCGACACGCAGCCCGAGCATTCGGCGCAGCGCGGCCAGTTCATCCTCCGCGCCCTCTTTCCAATGCGGCACTGCCGTGATGAGCTCCAGCCCGTGGCTGCTCACCGCTACCTGGACCAGGGAATGCAGGAGGCCGTACGCCGGATTCCGCGGGTCCCGGACCAGTAGGCCCACCAGGTCGGAGCTGCGCTTGGAGAGCCCCTGGGCCATGGCGTTGGGAACGTAGCCCAGTTCGCGCACGGCGCGGAAAACTTTCTCCCGCGTCGCTTCGGCCACCGGCGGGGTGCCCACCAGCACACGCGAGACCGTCGCCCGGGACACGTTGGCGGCCCGCGCCACGTCTTCCATGCGGACCATCAATCCCTCGCGCCGGACCCCTTCTTCCCCTCGGGGCCGGTCTTCCGCTGTAACCCGTGTGGCCGGCATGCCAGTCATATCCTCCGCTCCCCTCCTGTCAGCTCTCACGATCTCTTCTCACTCTATGGCTATCCCCGCACCTGAAAGCGCCAGTTCCGCCTGCCGCCGGTTTCGGTAGGGAACGAGCATGCCCGGCCAGTCCGTCTGGATGACGTCGGCGCCGAGCGTCATCAGTTTGCCCCAGCCGTCATCGGGCGCTCCCAGTACCGAAGTCTCGTCATCCCAGCCGGCGAAGAGCGGCACCCGGTTGCTGAGGTTGATCGCGTTCAGCAGTGTGAAGAGGCCTTCTCCGTGAAGCCAGTCGACGTAGCCGGCGTCGGCGAATTCGTGGTCCGGCGTCGGGGCGATCAGCTCCATGCCCACCGTGTTGATCTGCTCAGTGGCCAGAACCTGCAGGACCTCCTCGTGGGACCGGACGATCGGCGCGAACGGGTATTTCACGGGGTGCGCGGCGAGCACGTCCAGCAGTTCCGCCAAGACCGGGGATTTGAAAAGCAGCCGCCCCGGCTCCGGGAATCGGTCCAGGAATGGCAGCAGCCGCGGCCACGAGTCCCAGGATCGGTCAACGTTGAACAGCGTCTTCGGGTGGGACCGGAGCACTGCATCCAGCCGCGCTACCGGGTAGGGAGCGCCCGGGTTGGTGCACCACTGGTAGCTCAGGTCCAGGATCTGCGCCGTGGAGAGCGTCCCGATGTTTTCGGCGATGCCGAAGTGCATCGGTTCGTAGCCGTCGTGGAACAGGAAGAAATCACCGTCCGTGGATTCGACGACGTCGATCTCCACCATGTCCGCGCCCTGCGCCAACGCGGCCGTGATGGCCGGCTCCGTGTTCTCGGCGATGCTGCCCAGTCCGGTGCCGCGGTGCACTGCGATCAGTGGCCGCTGCCGCGCAAAAGCGTCGTTGAGCGGCTGGTTGATGGCCGCATAGGTGTTTTGTCCAAACATGATGGTCCTCTAGTTTCGTGTCGTGACGGGTTCGACGGCGGTGCCCGCCGGTTCGGCGGCTTTCGGTTTCCGCCGGCGGCCAGCGGAGGGACGGCCGTAGACCAGCCACATGGTGGTCGCGGTGATCAGCATGAGCAGCACCGTGTAGACGAAAGTCAGTGCCGTGGCGTCGTTAAGTGTGTCCTCGCCGGTGGCATTCTTGATCACGATGCCCAGCGGCTGGTAAAGCGGGTGCGCGACAAACACAGCAGTGTCGTAGTCGTCGAGCAGGCTGTTGAAGTTCAGCGCTGCGATGGCGGCCGCGGTCGGTGCCACCACCGGCAGCAGCACCAGGCGGAAGGTGGTCAGCGGCCCGGCTCCGAGAATCGCCGCCGCCTCTTCGAGCTGATCCGGCACGCCGGTGAAGGCCGCCTTGAGCATGCGAAGCGTGAAGGGGATCTTCAGGATCACGTAGGTGATGCCCAGCAGCGCCACGGTCCCGGTCAGCACTACGTTTCCCATGATCCAACTGGCGTGGTCGTAGGCGATGATCAGCCCCAGCGCGATCAGCGTCGAAGGCAGCACCCACGGAATGTGCAGCACGAATTCGATGAACGCGGTCACCCTGTTTCGATACTTCTGCAGGAGGCGCGCCACAAACAGCATGCCCGCCACTACCGTGATCGAAGCGAAGGCGCCGTAGCCAAGCGACACCAGGAAAGGCCAGAAGGCCTCGTAATCGCTGAACACCAGTGCGTAATTCTTCAGCGTGAAGCTTTCCCACGCCAGGGTTCCGGTACTGATCGCCGAGGCGCTGGTGAAGGAGAAGAGCACGATCAGGAGCGGCGGCACGAGGTAGACGGCCAGCAGGAGGTAGGCGGCGGCGTGGACGGCCGCGTTGGCCCAGCGGTTCGCGATCTTCTGTTTCTTCATCGCCGTGGGGACCTTGGAGACTGCGAAATAGGTGCCTCCCTTCTCCATCCGGTTCAGGATCGCCAGCAGAACCATGGTGGAGACGCCGAGCACGAGGGCCAGCGTGGCGGCCAGGTCGCGCGAAGACGGTGAGTTGGCGAAGGTCAGGATCATGGGTGTAATGGTCTGAAAACTGGTGCCTCCGAGCACCTGCGGTGCTGCCAGTGCACCCAGTCCGCCCAGGAAGGTCAGGATGGTGATGGCATAGAGCATGGGCCGGATGGTGGGCAGCACGATGGTCAGCAGTACCCGCCAAGTGGAGGCGCCCATCATTTTGGCCGCCTCCACGGTCTGGAAGTCCACCCGGGCCAGGGCGTTGGTCATAAACAGCAGGTGATTACCGGTGCCGGCAACGGTCATCACGAACACCACCGCGGCCATGCCGGTGAACCAGGTCCGGTCCATGTCCGGGAACGCTCCTGCCAGCAGGTTTGTCACGAAGCCGTGCTCGCCATAGATGATTTTGTAGCCGGCCACCTGAACAATTCCGCCGTAGATCAGCGTGGTCGCGTAGCCCAGGTAGAGGACACGTGCGCCCTTGATGGCGAAGTAGCGGGTGACGAGCACAATAAATACACCCACCAGGTTGACGGTCACGGAGAGCACGATGGCCAGCAGGAAACTGTTGCGCAGCGAGTCCATGGCCCGCCGCGAAGATCCGAGCCGCTCGAAGGCGCGGAAGGTCGGCTCGCCGTTGGGCATGAAGACTTCACCGAGCAACCGCAAATTCGGCCAGACGAGGAAGGCCGCGGAGAACCAGAGAAGCACCGCCGCGACCACGAGGAACAGGGGTGAACGCAGCATCTTGTGTACGGAGATGTTCATTGGGACGCCCCCGACGGTAGCGGCGCCAGCTGCGTCAGCGCCGGTACCTGCGCGGCTCCCTGCGCGTCTGCGCCCGGGTACTGCAGCACGTCTGCCGGATCGATGCTGACGTCAACCCTGTCGCCGGGGGCGAAGCCGCGGTGCCGGGTCTCCTGGATGATGCCCTTGACCGTTCCCCCATCGCGGACGTCCAGCTCAACCCGGTAGCTGCTGTAGACCCCGTGGTACTGCCGTGCGCGCACGGTGCCGGGCAGCGTGAGCCGCGCGCCGCCGTCGTCCGCCTTTCCTCCCGGGGCGTGCAGCCCCACTCTTTCCACGCGGAGGTACGACGCCGAGGCGGGGTTAAGCGCGGCGGTCCCGCGGACGCCGCGAGGGAGGGCGGAGAGGGCTGCGACCGTTCCGGTGGCGAGCCGGTTGGCGTCGCCGATGAAGTTGCAGACGAACTCTGTGGCGGAGTGCATGTAGACCTCCTGAGGCGTTCCCACCTGCTCGATCCGGCCCTTGTTCATGACCGCTATCCGGGTGCTCATGGTCAGTGCTTCGTCCTGGTCGTGGGTGACGTAGACGGTGGTGATGCCGAACTGTTCCTGCAGTTCCTTGAGCTGGCCGCGCAACTGGTGGCGGAGCTTGGCATCGAGGTTGGAGAGCGGCTCATCGAGCAGCAGGATCTTGGGACGCAGCACCAGGGCGCGGGCGATCGCGACGCGCTGCTGCTGGCCGCCGGAAAGCTCCGTAACGCCCTTGCCGAGCTGGACACTGTCAAGTTCCACAGCGCTGGCGATCTCGTCCACGCGGCGGGTGGTCTCGGCCTTGGACACGCCTGAGACCTTGAGGCCGAAGCCGATGTTTTCCCGGACTGTCATGGTGGGGAAGAGTGCGTAGTTCTGGAAAACCATGCCGATCTGGCGGCGTTGGCTGGGCAGGTTGGTGACCCGGGCGCCGTCGACATAAACCTCCCCGGCGGTGGGATCGATAAAGCCGGCGAGGGTCCGCAGTGCCGTGGACTTCCCGCAGCCCGAGGGGCCGAGCAGGGTGAAAAACTCGCCTTCTCCGATGGTCAGGTTGAAATCGGGAAGGGCGTGGAAGTCGTCAAAGACGACGTCGATGTTTTCGTAAGTGATCATGGTGGTGGCCCTTCGCCTGGTTGCCTGAAGTGCTTCAGGCAACCAGGCAGTCAGGAGCTTCCTACTTCCGGTAGTCGAGTTCGATCTTTTCAACCCAGGCGTCCATGTTTTCGGCCACCAGAGCCCAGTCGATGTCCTGCGCCGTAAAGGCGTTGGTCTGAGTTATGGCCTGCTGGTTGGCGTCAGCGAGTGCCTCTTTGTTGGTCGGTGCCGTGAAGAACTTGTTGGACCAGGCTGCCTGGACCTTCGCGCTGCCGAACCAGTCGATGAACTTCTGCGCCGTTTTTGCCTTCTTGGTGCCCTTGACCATGGCCACGTGCTGTACCGAGTACGGAACCCCGATCTTCGGCCGCACAGCCTCGCTCTTGATACCGTACTCCGCCTCCCGGCTGTTCTTGCCGGCAAGCCACATCTGGCCGGCGTCTACCTTGCCGGCCTTCATGCGCGCGTACAGGTCCTCGCCCTTAACTGCGGTGCTGCCGTTCTTGAAGTAGGCGGCCATCTGGTCCCAGCCTTGCTGGCTGACGCCCAGTTCGCCGTTGGGGTCGGCGTAGCGGGACAGGATACCGGCGTAGACCATTTGGGTGGTTGCGCCGGTGGAGGCCGAAGGCACTTCGTAGCGTCCCTTGAACTGGTCCTTCGTCCAGAGATCGGTCCAGTCCTGCGGGGCGGCATCAGCGGAGGCGAAGGCGGCCTGGTTGTAGACCAACATGATCGGTTCACGGACAATCGGCCAGAAGGTCTTGCCGTCCTGGTCGCCCATGGCGGCGTCCACCTCGCCGGACCAGGCGGGGGTGTACGGTTCAAGCACATCCTGAGCCTTGAGCTTCTCGAAGTACACATTGTTCATGCCGAAGGTCACGTCGGCGACGGGGTTGTTCTTCTCGGCACTCAGGCGGTTCATCACTTCGCCGCCACCGAGGTCGACCAACTGCAGGTCAAAGCCTGCATGGGCTGCCTCGGCCGTCAGCCAAGCGCCGCGGCCGTCCGAGACGGAGTTGCTGTAGACCACCAGGCTTTCTTTTCCGTCCGCTTTGGCGGCGGACTCTCCGGCGCCGGGTGCGCACGCGGTCAGCAGGATCGAGCCCGCAATCAGGGCGGACGCCGCCGCGAAGATGCGGTGCTTGGCAAAGGGTGGGAAATTCATAAGTTGCTCCGGTTTCTGGGCTTGATGGATGTATCCAAAGTCGGCATGTACGCGCGATCATTCTCATGCAGACTTTTCCCCGCACCGATTGTTTTATGGGATGCACTCGAATGATCGCGCGTTCATAAACGAGTGTGAGCGCACCGATCAACAGTTTGGCCAATCCCTGATGAACTGAAAATGAACACGTCCCTGAGTGGGCTGTTGGTTCCGTCACCTGCACGTAGACTTCGGAACGACTTTTCTCCGCTTCGTACCTCAGGAGCGGTTCCAATGAAACACCAAAAACTGACCGTCGCGGCTGCCGCCAGCCTCCTCATGCTCGCACCGCTCGGGGCAGGCCTCGCGGCCCCGGCCGTTGCCGCGCCGTCGCCCAGCGCAGGTTCAGCCACCAGCCTGTCCTTTGAACAAGTCAAAGACCAGCTGCAGAACCATTCGCCATCCGCCAAGCTGCTGGTGGCCGCCCACCGCGGCCAATGGCGCGAAGCTCCGGAGAACTCCCTCGCCGCCATTGACGAAGCCATCAACGACGGGGCCGAGATCGTGGAGGTAGATGTCCGACTGACCAGTGACGGCGTGCCTGTCCTGATGCACGACGCCACGGTGGACCGCACCACGGACGGCAAGGGCCGGGTGGACGAAATGACCCTGGCCGAGGTCAAGAAGCTGCACTTGCGCGAGGGCCTGGGCAGCAAGGTAGCCACCGTCACGCACCACACCGTCCCCACCCTTGAAGAGGCCATGTCCGAGGTGAAGAACCGGGCAATGCTGAACCTGGATAAAGGCTGGGACTACCGGGAGCAGATCCTGCCCGTTCTCATGGCAACAGGGACCGTGGACCATGGCATCTTCAAGGGCAGCCCGACTGTGGCCGCAGCCGAGGAATTCATGGCCCGCGACAGCCGGATCCACTACGTACACATCGTCGACGATGCCACAGCCGGGGACGCCTTCGGCTTCACGGGCCGGCAGCCGGTCGCCGTGGAAGTGGTCTTCGATTCCACGGCCGATCCCCAAGCCCAGCCCGCGTACCTGAACCAACTGGCCAGCCAGGGCCGCGTGTGGATCAATTCCATGTGGAACTCCCTGGCCGCCGGCAACACCGACGAAGCGTCGCTCCGAATGGATCCCCGGCTCGGCTGGAACAACCTTGTCACCAATTACCGCGCCACGGTGATCCAGACGGACAACGTGGAGACCATGGACTACTGGCGCGACGGCGGCCCCCTGAAACTCTGGGACCGCCAGCCGGGCGAGAACACCGTCCGGGTCCAGGCGGAGGACTTTCTCAGCGGCACCGAAAACTACGGCGAAACAGACGCCAACAAGTGCCTCGAGCGGACCCTGCGTCCTACGGAGGACGTAGACGCCTGCAACCTGGACGGCGCCACTATCCTCCAGTACATCCGCGACGGCGAATGGGTGACCTATGACGTTAACATCACCGCACCCGGCCTCTACACCGTTTCCGGCCGGCTCTCCTCCGACGTGGAACCCGCCGGAACGGTCGCACTGGACTGGGGTAAGGGTCCGCAGGAACCGGTAGCCATCCAGAACACCACCCACAACCGCCACTTCGTGCGCCAGGAATTGGACCAGCGCTACTTCGACCGCGGGATTCACCGCTTCACCGTGCACTTCACGGCACCCGACTACGTCTCCCTCGACTACATCCAGTTCGACCGCACCATCGGCTAGCCTCCAGCGCGGGGCCGCCCAATGCTGGGCCAGGCAGAACGGATCCGGCAGGCGTTGCGGCGTGCCCCTTGCGTTCCGGGGCCGCGACGGGACCGTATGGGTTCCCGGGGAGCAGGAAATCGTCAAGACCTGATCCGGGCGATTATCGCCGCATGAGGACGCTGGCCGGGATCGGTCCGCGTCCTCACGTCAAGGACCTCAAAACCGGCGCGAACGAGCCTGTGGGCCATGCCGTTGGTGGACCAGTAGTAGGCGGTGGCCACCGCGTGGGGAAAGGCTTCACCGTCCGTACCCTGAAAGAACCCCATGAGGAGTGTTCCGCCGGGAGCAAGGCAGCGACCAAACTCCCCCAGCGCAGTCTGAAGATCCTCTGGCCGGAGATGGATGAGGGAGTACCAGGCGAGGATCCCGCCGATCTGCCCGTGGTGGGACCCGAGGTCGGTGAAAGACGCGACCTTCGAGCCTACGTGCCCGGTCCCGAAGGGGAGCCGTTGACCGTCTTCTCGGTGCGTACGTACTGTTGAGCACCACATCTGCGCCGCGAAAGCCACCAAGGGAGAGCGCTATGCACGGTGAAGACAAAAGGGAAGTGCCCTGGCCGCCGGTCCCGGACGGCTACCACCGGGTTTGCGCCAGCTACTACACGGATGAGAACACCGGCAGAGGAGGCCCGTGTCATTTTTTCAGCTTTCGCTGATCGCCGCCGTCGCCCTCCTCGGCCCGCTGCTCGCGCTACCCCAAAGGTGGCACCTTCCCGTGGTGCTCGGGCAACTGCTGGCGGGGATAGCCATCGGGCGGACAGGCCTGGGGCTGGTGGATTCCACGGACCCCACGTTCACGTTCGTGGCCGACGTCGGATTCGCCCTGATCATGTTTGTTGCGGGCTCTCACGTTCCCATCCGCGATAAGGAAATACGCCCCGCCCTCGGTGCGGGCGCCCTGCAGGCAGGCATTGCGGCGGGGCTCGCCGCCGCCGTCGGAATCCTTGTAGCCCTGCTTTTCGGCACCGGCCACGCACCCTTGTACGTGGTCCTGCTGGCATCCTCCTCAGCGGCACTCGTCCTGCCCATCATCGACTCCCTGCGGTTGTCCGGACCCCAGGTCCTGACAGCCACTGCGCAGGTGGCCATCGCCGACATCGCCTGCATCGTGGCGCGTCCGCTCGCCGTCGACCCGCCAAACGCCGGGAGGGCGGCCATTGGGGCAGCCGCCGTGGCCGGCTGCGCGGCGATCCTCTACTTTGTTCTCCGCGCCCTGGAGAACAGTGGCACGCGGGCCCGGCTGCACGACGTCTCCGAGGACCGCAAGTTCGCCCTCGAACTGCGGATCCAACTGACTTTGCTGTTCGCGCTTGCCGGACTGGCCGTTGCAGGGCACGTCTCCATCATGCTGGCCGGCTTTTCCTTCGGCCTGGTGGTGGCCGCCGTCGGCGAGCCGCGGCGCCTGGCGCACCAACTATTCGCTGTCAGCGACGGATTCCTGGGCCCGGTGTTCTTCGTCTGGCTGGGCGCGTCGCTGGATTTGCACGCCTTGGCGGGCAGCCCCCGGATGATCCTCCTGGGTCTATGCCTGGGCCTCGGGACCCTGGTGGTGCATGGAAGCCTGCGGCTCCTGGGTCAGCCACTGTCACTGGCGGTCATGACGGCGTCGCAACTCGGTGTCCCGGTGGCTGCGGCCACCATCGGATCACAGTTGCACGTGCTGGAACCGGGCGAAGCGGCGGCCATGATTCTGGGTGCGCTCATCAGCATCGGCGCCAGCACCGCGGCCGGTTCCCAGGCCGCACGGGCCTTCGGAAAGGGCATGCGGCCAACTCCCCATCGTCCGAGCCCCCAGGCTCCGGGAACATAATGCCGCTCAGAGCCTGTCTGTCCTGTCATCCCCCTTGTGCCCGCCGCGCAGGTTTTCCTGGACCTTGCCGAAGATGTCCTTGATGGTGGACTCCGTATTGGTCAGCATGTCGGGCTGAAGGTATACGTGCTGGCTCCCGGGAATGCTGTAGCTGGACTGCAGTCCGCCGCTTCCTTCGACGCCCCGCAAGGCGATGGTCACGCTGCTTTCCTTACGGGCGATGGCCGCGATTTTTCCGAACACCAACGTGAACTCGTCCGGCTCGAAGCTGACGGTATGACCCACGTGGGTCCGGTTCAGGTCACTGGCCAGGACTTCCTTCTCATTGCCGGTTCCGTGGTAGTTCATCGCGTGCCTCCTGCGGTTGTGGGCGGCTTTACGCCAGCAGTCTAGCCCCGCCCCATGCCCGGGTACATAGCCCACCGGCCAGCCAGGAAAAGCGATGACCGCAATCAACTTGGGACAGGGAGGCGGCCCTGCGAGACTTGATCCCGAAGCCACCAGAGACCCTCCAGGAGCCCGCCATGACAGCCACACAGCCCCGCATCACCGAGCTTTTCGGCACGGACGTTCCCGTTGTCCTGGGCCCCTTCGGCGGGGTCTCCTCCGTGGAGCTGACAGCAGCCGTAAGCAACGGCGGCGGGCTGGGCTCCTTTGGGCTGTACGGCTACAGCGCCGACGCCATCCTCAACACCGCCGCCCAGCTGAAGCAGGCCACGGACAGGCCGTTCGCCCTCAACCTCTGGGTTCCCACCGGGGATGAAACCACCTCGCTCCCCCAGGCAGACTTCGACCGGTACCTCGCCACCCTGAAGCCCTACCTCGACGAACTGGGCCTGCCTGTACCGGCCATGCCGGACCGCTATATGCCTGACTACGACGAGCAGGTGGCCGCAACGCTCGAGGCGGGTCCCGCCGTCGTCAGCTTTGTGTTCGGTGTGCCCGCGCCGGAACTGGTGGAGGATGCGCACCGGCGGGGCATCGTGGTGGTGGGCACCGCTACCACCACCGCGGAAGCCAGGGCCTTGGAAGCCGGCGGCGTGGATGCCGTGGTGGCCAGCGGCATGGAATCCGGCGGCCACCGCGTCTCGTTCCTGAAGCCCGCCGAGGAGTCCCTGATCGGAACTATTGCCCTGGTACCGCAGGTGGTTGACGCCGTGACCATCCCGGTGATTGCGGCCGGCGGCATTGCGGACCGCCGCGGATACGCTGCAGCACGGGCCCTCGGCGCCGACGCCGTCCAGGTGGGCTCGGCCTTCCTGGCAACCCGCGAATCCGCGGCCGTGCCGGCCTACCGTGCAGTCCTGCACAGCTCGGCTGCACGGGAAACAGTCCTGACGAGGACGCTCAGCGGGCGGCTGGCCCGCGGTATCCCCAACCGCATCATCGCCGAACTGTCAGAGCGGGAGACAGCACCGTTCCCGGTCCAGAACTGGCTTACGGGAAGGTTCCGGCCGGAGGCGGCCGCCCAGGGGAACACTGACCTGATGTCCCTGTGGGCGGGGCAGGCCACACCGCTGATCCGGCATGACACCGCGGCTGATGTCCTGGCGGAACTGCTCGCCGGCAACCAGGCTTTGTAAGCTCGACTCATCCGCGGTGATGCCCTCGCCCGAACCGGGGCGGGGGCCGGTAGAATCTGATCGTCGCCCCTGCGCCCGGCGGGACCGACGCGACAATACCCGGTACGGAATCGAGGGATCCAGTGCGCACCCTTGCCCGGACTCCGTTCCATTTCCTCCGGGCCGCCGCGCTGTCCACCGGAATCCTGACCCTCGCCGGCGGGGCCCACGTCCTGGGCGGCGGAGATCTCCCCGCACCCGGGATCCTGCTCGCCATCCTGGCCCTGACCGTCCTGACAGCCACCACGGCCACCCGGCTGAGGCTCAATTTGGCCGCGATGGTAGGGGTATTGGGGGCCGGGCAGCTTCTCCTGCATGAGCTGTTCACGGCCTTCAGCACCCCCGTCCTCGCCGCCGGCCATGCAGGCGCCGTGCCTCACCACCTGGCCGGAGCCGCGCTGCCGGCCCTCGACGCCGCGGCGCATGTCCACACGCCTTCCACCGGCGGCGTCCTGATGCTGGCGGGCCACGCCGCGGCCACCGCCGCGTGCGCGCTGCTGCTCGCCAAAGGCGAAGCCGCCCTCTGGGCACTCGCCGCCTGGCTCCGGCCGCTGGTCCGCCTCCCCGAGACAGTAACGCCCGACGCCGGTCCGCCCCGCGCGGTGCCCGGCCCGCCGGCGGTTCTCCCCCACCGCCCCTGGCGGAACCTCAGGCCAGACAGCCGGCGCGGCCCGCCTTCCGCCGTCGTGCTTCCCTGACCCAGCCCGTACCGGTCTTCACCGGCAGGCGGGCCCCATCCCCGTATTTCCGCGCGCCCTGACTGGCGTGCGGCCGAAAGGCATACCCATGAACACCACCACGCTCCGCCGTACCCTCACGTCGGCTGCCGCTGCCGCCGGCACCGCAACCCTGCTCCTGGCCGGCGCGTCCGTTGCGTCGGCCCACGTCGGGGTCACCCCGGACAAGACCGCGGCCAACTCCTACGCCCTCCTGACTTTCGGGATCCCGCACGGTTGCGAGGAATCCGGCACCACGAAGGTGGCCATCACGCTGCCGGCCGAACTTAACGACGCCCAGCCCACGGTGAACCCCAACTGGACCGTGGAAAAAGTGACCGAACAGCTCGCCGAACCCAAGAAGCTGGCCGACGGATCATCGATCACCAAGCGCACCAGCCAGATCATCTACACGGCTAAAGCACCGCTGGAACACGAACTGCGCGACGCCCTGGTGCTGTCCCTGAAGCTCCCGGACGCTGCCGGAACAACGCTGTACTTCCCCACCCTCCAGACCTGCGAAACGGGGCAAACGGATTGGTCTGAGATCGCCAAGGACGGCCAGGATCCCCACTCCCTGAAGGCCCCGGCGCCTTCCATCACCATCACCGAGGCTGCCGGTGCCCACGCCGCAGGCCATGCGGACACCGCGGCCGGTGCCGGGACTGAGCAGGCCGCCGCCGTGACCGACAGCGGCGCAGACGCCCGAAGCTGGGCCGGCCTCGCCGCCGGCCTGGGCGGACTGGTCCTGGGCGGCGTGGCGTTCGTCCGGAGCGGAACCAGGCGCAAGGCGGCCCGAACACCCGGCCAGTAACGGCTTCGATTTGATGCCCGGATCATCACGATCCGGGCATCAAATCCCCTCGCCCGGCCGTGGCATCGTTGACTCACGGCACGGCAGCGCTAATGGTTATGGCATGACGTCTCAGCGCATTTCACAAGGGCTTGTTATTACGACGGCGGCCGCGGCAGCCGCACTGCTGCTCACCGCCTGCGGTCCAACCCAGGCGCAGCCGCAGGGATCCACCTCCCCCGGCACCGGCGCTCCCACCCCCTCCGCATCCTCCGCGGCCCCGAACCCGTCCCAGTCGCCGTCGTCGACGTCGACGTCGACGACCGACACCACAGCCGGGCCGGTCCTCTGCAAGGCGGCCACCCTCGCCGCCGCCACGGACGCCACCGGCGGCGGGGCGGCAGGGAGCGTCTACATGACCCTCACACTGACCAACACCGGCACGGAGCCGTGCCTCCTGAAGGGGTACGCGGGTGTCTCACTGACGGCCGACGCGAACGGCGCCCCTATCGGCGCCCCGGCGAAACGCGACGAATCCACGCCCGCTGCGGACGTGCTGCTGGCACCCGGGCAAGGAGGAAAAGCTGTACTCCGGTATACCCAGGCAGGCAACTACACCGACTGCAACCTGACCCCGGCGGCCGGTTACCGGATCTATCCGCCCGAGGACAAGGCATCGCTGTTCCTGGCGCAGCCCACCCAGGCATGCAGCAACGCGGCCATCGAACTGCTGACCATCGGAGCCTTCCAGGCACCGTAGCGGTCGCCACCGTCAACGGCACCACGTGCAGGCTCTCCGCCGTCTGCACGCACCTGGGCCCGGGAACCCTGTCGGTGGGGTAGGGCATGATGGAGGAATGCAGGAGCAGCAGCCGCCTGGGGCGGGTCCGGAGACCAGTCCCGGCACGCCCATGGAACGGTTCAGCCGTCCCACCCGGAACTGGTTCCTCGGTGCCTTTTCCGGGCCCACACCTGCCCAGGACGGTGCCTGGAACGCTATCTCCTCCGGCTCGCATGCCCTGGTGGTCGCGCCCACCGGCTCCGGCAAAACGCTGGCTGCGTTCCTGTGGGCCCTTGACCGGCTGCTGGTTTCGGCGCCTGCCCCTGCACCTGAACTGCCGGGCCTGGATGCAGCGCCCGCCAAAGGACAGCGTCCGCGAGCGCCGAAACGCAAGACCAAGGTCCTGTATATCTCCCCGCTGAAGGCTCTCGGTGTGGACGTCGAACGCAACCTTCGTGCGCCGCTGATCGGCATCACCCAAACGGCTAAACGGCTGGACCTGCCGGCGCCGTCCATCACCGTGGGGGTACGCTCCGGGGACACCACGGCAGCAGACCGCCGCTCCCTGCTCAGCAACCCGCCGGACATCCTCATCACCACGCCTGAATCGCTGTTCCTGATGCTCACTTCCCGGGCCCGCGAGACCCTCACCGAGGTGGACACCATCATCGTGGACGAGGTCCACGCCGTCGCGGGCACCAAGCGCGGCGCGCATCTGGCCGTTTCCCTGGAGCGGCTCGATGCCCTGCTGCCGAAACCCGCCCAGCGGATCGGTCTGTCGGCAACTGTTGAGCCGCGCGAACTCGTGGCACAGTTCCTGGCCGGCTCCGCGCCGGTGGAGATCGTGGCGCCGCCGTCGCGCAAGAGCTGGGACCTGACCGTTTCTGTACCGGTGGAGGACATGTCAGACCTGCAGGGCGCGGCCGGGGCCTTCGATTCGGGCCCGGCGTCCGGGCTGCAGCCCCAGGCCTCGATCTGGCCGCATGTGGAGGAAAAGATCGTGGACCTGGTGCTGGCCAACCAGTCCACTATCGTGTTTGCCAACTCGCGCCGCCTGGCCGAACGCCTTACCGCGCGGCTGAACGAGATCTACGCCGAACGCCAGCTTGTGGCCGTAGGCGGCGGCTGGGATTCCCCGGCCGCGGATGCCGCGGAGCCTGGTCCGTCCGGCCTCCCCACCTCCACGGCCACACCCGCCCACATGATGGCCCAGGCCGGCAGCACCTCAGGCGCAGATCCGCTGCTGGCACGCGCCCACCATGGATCAGTATCCAAGGACCAGCGGGCCATGATCGAGGACGACCTGAAATCCGGCCGGCTGCGGTGCGTTGTGGCCACATCCTCCCTGGAACTGGGCATCGACATGGGCGCCGTGGACCTGGTGGTGCAGGTGGAATCCCCGCCGTCCGTGGCCAGCGGCCTGCAGCGGGTGGGCCGCGCCGGCCACCAGGTGGGTGAAGTCTCCCAGGGCGTCCTCTTCCCGAAGCACCGCGCCGACCTTGTCCACACAGCCATCACCGTGGAGCGGATGCTGGAAGGAAAGATCGAGCGGCTTTTTGTTCCAGCCAATCCGCTGGACATCCTGGCCCAGCAGACGGTGGCCGCGACCGCTCTCGGCAGCATCGACGTGGAGGAGTGGTTCGCCACCGTACGGCGCTCCGCCCCCTTCGCGTCCCTCCCCCGCTCCGCATTCGAAGCCACCCTTGACCTGCTGGCCGGCCGCTACCCGTCGGACGAGTTCGCCGAACTGCGGCCGCGGATCATCTGGGACCGCAACGCCGGCACCATCGAAGGGCGGCCCGGGGCGCAGCGCCTGGCCGTCACCTCCGGCGGCACCATCCCGGACCGTGGCCTCTTCGGCGTGTACATCATCGGCATCGAAGTGGAGGGTTCCGCGTCGCCGTCCAGCGACGGAAAACCTGCGGCATCACCGGCCAAGGGTGGCCGCCGGGTGGGCGAACTTGACGAGGAAATGGTCTACGAGTCCCGGGTGGGGGACGTCTTTGCCCTCGGCGCCACCAGCTGGAAAATCGAGGACATCACGCACGACCGCGTCCTGGTCTCCCCCGCCTTCGGCCAGCCAGGCAAGCTCCCCTTCTGGAAGGGTGATTCACTGGGCCGACCGGTGGATCTGGGCCGCGCCCTGGGTGCCTTCGTCCGGGAACTGGCAGCGTCCGACGTCGGGCCCGCCACCGAGCGCTGCACGGCCAGCGGGCTGGATGCCTTCGCCGCGAACAACCTCATCCAGTACCTGGGCGAGCAGAAGCTCGCCACCGACGTGGTCCCCAGCGACACCACCCTGGTGGTGGAACGCTTCCACGACGAACTCGGCGACTGGCGGGTCATCCTCCACAGCCCGTTCGGTATGCCCGTGCACGCGCCGTGGGCACTGGCCGTCGGGCAGCGGCTCCACCAGCGGTACGGCCTCGACGGTTCGGCGATGGCGGCAGACGACGGCATTGTCCTGCGCGTGCCCATGATGGAGGACGAACCGCCCGGGGCCGAGCTGTTCCTGTTCGATCCCGAGGAGCTGGAGCAGATCGTCACCGCCGAAGTGGGCGGCAGCGCGCTCTTTGCCTCGAGGTTCCGGGAATGTGCCGCCCGTGCCCTCCTGCTCCCACGGCAGACGCCCGGCAAGCGGCAGCCGCTGTGGCAGCAGCGGCAGCGGTCCGCGCAGCTGCTCGATGTTGCCCGGAAATACCCCACGTTTCCCATCGTGCTGGAAACCGTCCGCGAATGCCTCCAGGACGTCTATGACCTTCCGGCGCTCAAAGACATCGCAGCCTCGGTGGAACGCCGCGAGCTGCGGATCGTGGAGACCACCACCCAGCAGCCCTCGCCCTTCGCCAAGTCACTCCTGTTCGGGTACGTGGCGCAGTTCCTGTATGAAGGTGACTCGCCGCTCGCCGAACGCCGTGCGGCCGCCCTGGCACTGGACTCCACGCTCCTGAACGAACTTCTGGGGCGTGTGGAACTGCGCGAACTGCTCGACGCGAAAGTCATTGACGCCACCGAGCTCGAACTCCAGCGGCTCGCCCCGGACCGCCGCGCACGCGGGCTGGAAGGCGTAGCGGACCTGCTCCGGCTGCTGGGGCCACTGGCACCGGAGGAAGTGGCAGCCCGCCTGGACCCCGTAGCGGGGGAACCAGTCGAAAAGCCGGCCGCTGAGCCCGTGGATACCCCGGAGACCCCGGAGGTTGAGGCCGTCGAAACCCCGCACGCCGACGCCGCCCTGGCCACCACCCACCTGACCGCCCTGCAACGGGCCAACCGTGCCATCAAGGTCAACATCGGCGGGACCGAGCGGTTTGCAGCCGTCGAGGACGCGGCCCGCCTGCGCGACGCCATCGGCGTGCCGCTGCCCATGGGTGTGCCGCTGGCCTTCATCGAGCCGGTGGCGGACCCGCTCGGCGACCTTGTTTCGCGCTATGCCAGGACACACGGTCCGTTCACAGCCAGGGAGGCGGCCGCCCGGCTGGGCCTCGGCGTCGCCGTCGTCGGAACAGCGCTGAAGCGGCTCGCGGACGACGGCCGCGTGGTGGAAGGCGAGTTCCGTCCGCACGCCGCGCCGCCGGAAAGCCCTGCCGCCGACGCGGATGGTGCGCCCCAGCCGGTCCATGACCAACCCGGACAACGGCCCCACCAAACCATCACCAGCGAATGGTGCGACGCCGAAGTCCTCCGCAAGCTCCGGCGTCGTTCGCTGGCAGCCCTGCGCGCCGAAGTGGAACCCGTGGACACCGCCGCCTATGGGCGTTTCCTGCCCGCCTGGCAGCATGTCCGCACCCCCGGTTCAGGCCGCGGCCAGCCGTCGCTGCGCGGGCTGGACGGCATCGTCACCGCCATCGACCAGCTGTCCGGGGTACCCGTTCCCGCCTCCGCGTGGGAGCCGCTGGTGCTGGCCAGCCGGGTTTCCAATTACCAGCCCGCCATGCTGGACGAACTCATGGCCACCGGCGAAGTCCTCTGGTCCGGGGCCGGCGCACTGCCCGGCAACGACGGCTGGGTCAGCATGCACCTGGCCGATTCGGCTGATCTGACGCTGAATCCCGCCGTCGAGTATGAACCGGGTGACGCCCAGCAGCGGCTGCTGGACCACCTCCGGAACAACGGCGGCGGCTATTTCTTCCGTCAACTGACGGACGTCGCAGGCGGGATGGACGCGGTGCTGGGCGACCAGGACGTGGTGTCGGCGCTGTGGGACCTGGCCTGGGCTGGACGGATCACCGGGGATACATTCGCGCCTGTCCGTGCCCTCATCGCCGGTGGCCACACGGCCCACCGCCAGGTGGCCCGCGCGCCCCGGGCCCGGGCGCCCCGGCTAAGCAGGCTGGGCCGTTCCCACGGCACGGGTCTGTTGGGTTCCGCGGGGCTGGGGTCGCCGGGACTCAGTGGCGGACGGTACGGGTCCCCGGCAGGGGGGCCGGGGACCCCGCCAACGGCGGCCGGACGGTGGTCGGCGCTTCCTTCGCCCGAGCTTGACCCCACCCTCCATGCCCGCGCCACCGCAGAACTGCTGCTGGACCGCTACGGCGTGGTGACCCGTGGATCGGTGATGGCGGAGCAGATCCTGGGCGGCTTCGGGCTGATGTATAAAGTGCTGGCACGCCTGGAGGAAGCCGGCCGCTGCCGCCGAGGGTACTTCATCGAACACCTCGGAGCAGCCCAGTTCGCGGTGCCGGCAACCGTGGACAGGCTGCGCTCCTACAGCGAGGACAGCCAGTTGGCGAAGGCCGAACCCGTTGCCCTGGCACTGGCAGCCACCGATCCGGCGAACCCCTACGGCGCGGCCCTCCCCTGGCCGGCCCTGAGCGAGGAAGCCGGAACCGGTCACCGGCCCGGACGCAAGGCAGGTGCACTGGTGGTGCTCGTGGACGGCGCCCTGGTCCTGTACGTGGAACGCGGCGGCAAGACCCTGCTGGCCTTCAGCGGCGACGACGTCATCCTGTCCGCAGCGGCCGCCGCCCTGGTGGGGGTGGTCACCCGCGGCGCCGTGGACAAGCTGATCATGGAGAAAGTCAACGGCCACGACATCCTGGACACCGCCGTCGCCCAGGCACTGGCTGCTGCCGGCGCCTACTCCACCCCCAAGGGTTTGAGGATACGTGCCTGAGGGAGATTCCGTGTGGCGGGCAGCCGCACAGCTGCACCAGGCGTTGGCCGGACAGATACTCACCGCCTCTGATTTCAGGGTTCCCCGGTTTGCCACGCTCAACCTGGCTGGCTGGACCGTCACCGAAGTGGTGCCGCGCGGCAAACATCTCCTGATGCGTGTGGCGGGACCGGCCGGGCAGGGCCCAGGCCAGCAGGGTCCCGAACAGCGGAGGCTCACCATCCATTCGCACCTGAAAATGGAAGGCAACTGGCAGGTCTACCCGCCCGGCGGGCGCTGGCGAAAACCGGGCTTTACCGCACGGTGCGTGCTCCGCACGGCCACCGCGGACGCCGTCGGCTTCTCCCTGGGAATAGTGGAAGTGGTCCGCACTGCCGACGAAGACAAAATCGTGGGACACCTGGGGCCTGACCTGCTGGGCCCGGACTGGGACCCGTCCGAAGCCGAACTGCGGATCCGCGCTGCCCCTGAGGTTCCCATCGGCGTGGCGCTCCTTGACCAGCGCAACCTCGCAGGCATCGGCAACATCTACCGCTGCGAGACGTGTTTCCTGTCCGGCGTGCACCCTGCGTCGCCTGTCTCCGCCGTCGAAGACCTTCCCGCCATGATGGCCGACGCGAAGCAACTGCTGGAGGCGAACCTCGGCCCGGGACGCCGCGTCACCATCCTGAATCCGCGCGGGATGCCGGTGGGCAGGATGGCCGGGCGGCCGGGCTACTGGGTGTACGGGCGCGAGCACCGGCCATGCCTGAAATGCGGCACCCCCATCCGCCGAAGTGTGCTGGGCAAACCCAACGGCGAGGAGGAGCGGGACATCTATTTCTGCCCGCAGTGCCAGCCCCTGCCGGGCTAGGTGCCTCAGAAGCCAGGACCGGAGGGCGTCAGGCTCCAGGACAGATGCCTTTGCGGCGGCGTCTTTCACCGCCGCCGGAACCATGGCAGCAGCAGCTGGACCAGCGGCCCGATGGCCAGGGCATAGACCCACAGTGCCTACGCCCACCGAGGCTATCTCCAGAGTCGCATTTATTTTTGTCCGCATAGGCGATCAAACCTAGGTTTCCCCTCGCGGCCTGTTAGGCCATTGATGGTGGGTGGCTTACTTTTGGCGAACGCAGAAAGGGCGGCCGAAGGCCCGAAAAAGACAGCGATCCGATCAGGTGCATTGCTATCGGACTACGAGCACTTCAGCTTTCAAGACCCGGAGTCTGATTCACTGCCTGCCGCAGAACTGCGGAGATGCATAAATGCATTGACTTTTGGCAGCACCTGTTCTACATTCACAAATGCACAATGCATGCCACGAATTTCGTAAAATTCAGAATCCTCAATGGGCTGGAACTATGAATGAGCTGAGCGACAATACCGTCATGATTCTCGGCGGCGACGGATATTTGGGCTGGACGCTGGGGCTGGCAATGGCCAACCGAACCAGCCGGCACGTCGTCTTAGTGGATAACCTTGTCAAGCGCCGCTGGGAAAAGGAGGCAGGAGCAAAGGTCCTTGTGCCCCTAAAGAGACCCAAGCGCCGCGTCGCCGAATACGAGAAGAGGTTCGGTAAGTACAACCTGGCGTTTGAAAAAATCGAACTGCTGGATTCCAAAGCGGTTGAGGAGGTCGTTGCAAAATATCGCCCGGACGTGGTGATTAACGCGGCTCAGCAGCCCTCGGCCCCGTTCTCTATGAGCAGCGCCCAGAACGCCGCGGCGACATTCTCGAACAATGTTGCGGGCCACCTCAACGTGCTGTGGGCCATCGCCCACCTCAGCAAAGCCACGAAATACATCAAGGTTGGCTCCGGCGGCTGCTACATGGCTACCGACACTGACTACATCCCGTACGGTAAGAGCGACTTTACCTTTGAGCATCGAGGCAAGCAGCACAAGGTACTGCAGAGCTTCCTTCCCATGCAGGCCACCGACTTTTACCATCAGTCGAAGATTACCGACTTTCTCATCGATGACCTTTGCGCCAAGATGTGGGGACTGAAGGTCATTACTGTTCAGCAAGCCACCATCTTTGGCGCCACGATTCCGGAAAACCACCCGGAGGAGTGCGGCGCCCTTGCGGCACGGTTTAATTACGACGCTGTCTTCGGTACGGTCTTCAACCGTTTCATCTGCCAGATGGTCATAGGCCACCCGCTCACGGTCTACGGTGATGGCACACAGAAGACCGGCTTGATCAGTCTGGCTGATACGGCCGCAAACTTCCTCAAGTTTGCAGACCTCGACGTCGAACCGGGAGAGCATGTGGTTGTGCATAACTACGTTCACCGGTTGAGCATTAGTGAAATTGCCCAAAGGCTCGCAGATATCAATCCCTCGACCAAGATCAATTACCTCACGAACCCCCGCCAGGAACCAGCAGGCGGATTGGACCCGGAGGTGGAGGTACATGAGGCAGTCAAGGCCACCCATTCCGACATGGAAGCCCGGCTACAGGCAGAAATGGCCAACATGCTGGAGTTTACTAGCCGATACAAGGACGATATCGATCCATCCATCATTATGCCCGAGGTTAAATGGACGGTAGGGGAGCAGAAATCCTAAGCGAGTTCGGCCCAGTCGGACTTTCTGCCGGCGCCGCTTTTCGCCGAACGGCTCCACGCACAGCGATTCTGCCGCCGTTTAGAAATTCACGCATATAGCAGGCCATGACCTCGATATCCTCGAGCTTTGATTCATGGATGAAAGAAACGCGGGTTACGTCCTGGATGGCCTTGGTATAGACGCCCCGTTCCATTAGGAAGTTGACCAAGGCGGACGGATCAGGGGTGCGTATGGCGACGATGTTGCTTTGAAGGACGCCGAAATCGATAAAATCGATCTTGTTTTCCCGCAGAATAGCCTTGAGCCCCTCCAGAATCGCAAGGTTTTTCTGTTCGATGGCGTCCATGCCGATGTTATTGATCTCCCGGAGCGCCGAGTGTAACGCTGCCAGACCCGGCATGTTCTGGGTACCATCCTGGAAGCGGGCGGCCGTACCCTTAAGGATGTAGGAGTCCTCGTCAAAATGCTCCACGCTGCGGATGCCAACCCTGCTGTCACGCAGGGCGGGCATGACGCTCCGGCTGACGTACATGAAGCCAATTCCCAAGCCTGCACGTAGATACTTCTGGCCACCGCACACCAGTATGTCTACCGGTGTCTTGCTCACATCGACAGTACGTGCCCCTATGTGCTGAACAGCGTCGACGACCAGGAAGATGCCCAGGTCACGGCACTTTCCCGAGAGCAGCGCCAGATTCGGCATGAATCCGTCGTAACGTTGGGCTGACGACATACTGATGGCTTTGGTCCGGGGACCGATGGTCTCGATCAATCGCCGGAACGCGCCCTCACTGTCACTTCCGGTTATTACCTTGACTTTCACCCCCTCCTGGCGCTTGCGCAACCAGGGCAGCAGGTTGGCCGGATATTCGTTGCCCAGTACCAGCACCTCGTCACCGCATCTCAGGGGCAGCGCTTCGCTAGCTATGATGATGCCCTCGGTCGTATTTTTCAGATAAGTGATTTCGTCGGATGAACAATTGATAAGCCGGGCAGCTTCGGTGGCCATATTGTCTGCAAGCAGGTCGTAACGATGAAGTACTTCCGGCGGTCCGTACTGGTAAAAATCATCCATGAAGGTGCGGGCGGCTTCATAAGCGGTCCGGCTCATGGGCGCGACAGTGGCGTAATTAAAGAAACTCTTTTCTGACAAGGGCTTCATGCCGGTGCGGGTCCCGACGCGGAACACGTCCACCTTAAGGTCCGGCGACGTGGCAGCGCGGGCTGTACTACGCGGCATATCTGCCCCCAAGGGGTAACGTCAGCACCGCGACAGGCCTGGGGGTCAGGATTCTCCGCCAGCCCTTTGCGGGGGCGCCCAAGATGGCCCGTCCTGCGAGCGTCTGGGGTGGGGCTGGGTTCGACATTTTTCCTCGCGACAGGTCAGCACCGGCGGGTGTCCTTACCGGTCAGCGAAGGTGACCGCCGTCCGGAGGGCAATCCAAGGTCCGTACTGCTCCCACCCTGTGGATTGGGTCCGTCCAATCTCCCAGCGTGTCACCTTGTACAACGACCATAGGAGCAGAGCCGGGGATCTGCATGCGTAGGAAGTACTCTAGATTTCGGCACTGCCATACCTGTCTGGAGCGGAGCCTGCACTCCGGGCCGCGGGGACGCTGCCCTCAGCGACCACTACAGCTTGGCCGAAGGGACCCCGCCCGGGCCTGACGTGCACTACCGTCGGGCAGAGCAATGGGCATCCGAGAGCCCGGGCAGCCGGTTCCATGACACGCCCGGCTCAGGGTCCCACGCCGTCCGAAGCAGCAGGACGACGACATACTCGTCCAGCTACGCGTAGACCTTCGCCAGGAACCCGCTCCAGGCCTTGGCCGTTGCGCCCGGGTCGCCGCTGCCGCTGAAGTCGTGAACGGTCATGCCCACCACTGCGCCGAAGGCGTTGCGGCCGAAGAACCTGTACATCGCGTCCGCGGTCCGCAGGCCCAGGAAGTTCTGGTTGGCGAAGTCCACTTCCCCGGCAAGCCTCCCAACGCCGTCGACCGTTACGTCCAGGGCACCGCCCTGCGCCGCCGTGTCCACACCGAGCGCCTTCTTCAGCCGCTCGACCGCGTCGGGTGCCTGCGACGCCTCGGGACCCTGGATGTCGGTGAAGACCACGGGCTTGCCGTCGAAGTGCGCCAGGTACTGGCCCAGGGTGTGGAGGTAGAACTCGGTGTGCTTGCTGGCGCCGTCGTACTGTTCGTCCCAGTTGTCCGCAAAGATGCCGCTGTGCACGTAGTGGAGTTTGGCCCGGCCGCCGTTCAGCGGTTCCAGGACATGCTCCAGCTGGTTGAACCAGCCGTCCGGGCCATCCATTCGGGAGACGAGGTGGCTGGGGAATTCCTCGGCGGTGCGGACCGCTGGCCACTGGTCGGTGGGGAACATCCACGCCGGAGCGCCGCTGGTCACGGCTTCCCATACGCGTTCCGGGGTGCCCGGCAGCTCGATGTCGTAGACGATCTCAAATTCGCGCTTGTCAGTCATTGTCCTGCTCCTTCGCTGAGGGGGTGGTAATGGGGGTCTTGAGTGCGGGGTGAAGTGCGACGACGAGCCGGTGCTTCCGCCCGCCGCCCGCCGGGGCGCCGGCGTGGTGGTACTTGTCCACCAGCAGGGTCACGGCCACGCCGAGTTCTTCGGCAAAGGCGGCCCGGTCGGCTGCGCTGCGGAAGGTAATTTCGCCGTCGATCGCAAACGTGGCCAGCTTCTGCCTGGCCGCCGCGGCACCGGCGATCAGCTTCCCCACCTCCTGGACCATTCGGCCCGCGAGCGCCAGCAGCCAGAAGGCGGAAAAGCGGTCCGAGAACCGGTGCGGGTCCGGCGCCACGGACGCAAGTGCCGCCGGTGAAATCAGGTAGGAGGCCGCCGTCGCCCGGAGGACGCGCTCGGTGACGTTGCCCTTGCGCCGCTCTTCCACCAGCTCCACCAGCCCGTGCCGTTCGAGTGCTTTGAGGTGGTAATTGACCTTCTGCCGCGGCAGGCCCACCTTGGCGGCAAGCTGCGTGGCAGACCCCGGCTCCACCAACTCCTGGAGGATGCGCGTGCGGATCGGGTCCAGCGACGCTTCGGCCGCGGCCGGGTCCTCGATCACTTCGATGTCCAACATGGTTCAAGTATGACTACCGACAACTTTTATTGTCAAGAACTTTTTTATGTTCGGGGAGACCTCCCGTTGCGTGGCCCGCTTTACGTTCCAAACCGGAGCCAAAGAGCGCAAAGCGGGCCCCACAACGCAAGCAAAGTAGAATGGACCGGTGATGCAATCCCCCCTCCCCGTGCGCGACGGCGTCAACGCCACCCGCCTGCGCCTTCCGGACGAGGGGCCGTGGACCACTGCGATGGACTACATGATGCACCGCTGGGGCCACATCGATCCGCAGGGCATCGAGGACAGGTTCGACGCCGGCGAGATCGTGGGCGAGGGCGGCATCCCCTTGGACCGGGCCACCAGGCTCGAGGACCACACGTTCATCTGGTACTACCGCACGCTGCCACCGGAGACCCGCATCCCTGTGGACATCAGCATCCTGCACCAGGACGAGCACCTGCTGGTGGTGGACAAACCGCACTTCCTGCCCACTACCCCCGGCGGAACCTACATCCAGGAGTCCGCCCTGGTCAGGCTGCGGAACCAGCTGGACCTGCCGGACCTGATCCCCATGCACCGCCTGGACCGGATGACCGCCGGGGTGCTCCTGCTGTCCACGAACCCGGACACCCGCGGGAAGTACCAGGTCCTCTTCGAGAAGCGCCAGGTGCAGAAGGAATACGAGTGTGTCTCCGCCGCGGAGCCCGCTGCGGGGTACGCCGCCGTCGATTTCCCCGTGGTGGTGCGCAACCGCATGACCAAGTCCCGCAGCTATCTCCTGGCCGAGGTCATTGACGGCGAGCCCAACGCGGAGACCCGGATTGAACGGCTGGAAACGTTCGACGGCGGCGCCTCCTCACGCGCGGGCCTCACCAATGCCGCATCCCGCCTCGCCCGGTACCGGCTGGAGCCGCATTCCGGAAAGACACACCAGCTGCGGGTGCACATGGCGTCCCTGGGCCTGGGCATCGTGAACGACGCGTTCTACCCCGATCTGCTGGACAAGGCCCCGGACGACTACACCAAACCCCTGCAGCTCCTGGCCCGCGGCATCCGGTTCGTGGACCCCATCAGCAAACATCCCGTGGAATACCGCAGCCGGCTTGAACTCAGCGAGGCAGCTCAAACACCGCACTGAAGTCTCCCGCCATCCCGGCGCTGAACAGCACGAACTCCACCAGCTCAAGTGCGCTGTGCGGATGTGAGGCACCAAAGCCGTTGCCGGCGTCGTACGCGGCATCTGCCACCTGCCGTCCCGCCCAGCCGGCAGGTCGCTCCCGCGGAGCACTTCTTAGAGGCCCTGCATCACCGCAGCCGAAGCCCGCAGCCAGGCCTCCCGCGTGGCTGGCCGCAGTGCCTGGTAACTGAGCGGCCCGCCGGCCACCAGGGAACTGTCGTAGGGAACGTCAAGGACTTCCCTGGTGAGGCTCTCGAAGTGGGCCCGCGTGCGCTGATGAAGCTGCACATCGGTGTGCCGCGACGGCGCGGCGAGCAGGGTCACGGCGTTGCCCACCTTGGCCTGGTAGCCGCGTTCCCGCAGCCCGTCCACCAGCCAGACGGCGCTGGCCACGGTGTCCTCCCGGAGGGTGGAAATGATGACCAGTTCATCTGCCGCGGCCACGGCTGCCTCCCAGTTGGAAGACCGCATGTTGTTGCCGGTGTCCACCATGATGATCCGGTAGAACCGCCGGAGTGCCGAGTGGAGCCGGTCGAACTCGCGGCGCCCGATGGTGGCGGCCCCCGCGGCGTCCTCGTCCGAGGCCAGCACATCGAACTGCGAGGATCCCTGATAGCGGACAAACCGGTCCAGGTCCCCGATCCGGCCCAGGACGGGATCTTCGAAGCGGTCCACTTCCTGCATCAGGTCAACGGCAGTGGCGGTGTGGCCGGCCAGCGGCGCCCGCCACCCGAGTGTGCCGCGGGTTTCGTTGTTGTCCCAGGCGAGGGTGTATCCGCCGCGCTGGATTCCGAGGGTGGCGGCGAGAAGCAGCGTGGCCGTGGTCTTGTGGGCCCCGCCCTTGGGGTTGACCACCACCACTGTCCTGGGGCCGTCGAGCCGGCGCTGCACGTCTTCCACAGCCTGCAGATGGGCCAGTTCCCGGCGACCGGGTGCGGGGCTGATCGAGTTGCGGCTGAGCCTCCTGAGGGCACCCTGCCAGCCCGCCTCGGCCAGGGCTGCCGGCGGGGTGGGCCGGTCTGCGAGGAAATCCTGGAGCGTGGGGAGGCCGTCGTCCGGCAGGGATTCGGGCCGTGCCGCGGACAGTGCTGCGGGGCCCTGCACGGCCGCGGGAGCACGGAATTGCGACGGCGGACGCAACGGTGCCGGGGGCGGCTGGGGGACGTCGTCGTGGGGCATTGCCGCTGGTGGGACTGCGAGAGCCATGGCGGGCTTTCCTTTCTGTAGGGGCATCCCCATCTGCAGCGGCTTCCCCGCGCGAAGGTGCCGCGGCACCACGGCCGCGGGCGCCGCCGTCGTACTCCACTGCCTGTGGACACGCCCACTGAGGCGCTGGCCGAGGCGCCTCGAGAGGGTAAGCAGGACAGCCAGCAGCCGGTACAGCAGGAGCGCCAGGCCCACCACCGGCAGGGAAAGCATGAGGATGGACAAGACGGAGAGCGCCGCGCCGGCCGGGTCGCCGGTTTCCACCGCGGCGGCAGCCAGGCCCGAGTGGTGCCGGAGGGAGATGGCCGTCTGCCGGATGATCGCGGGCAGGCTGGCCAGCATCCAGCCGAGGGCCAGGAACAGCAGCGGCACCACCGTGACAACCCAGATGGTGACGATCCGGCGGGCGAAGGGCCGGAGCTGGGTCACGAGCGGGTCCGCGGGCCGCCCGGGGACCAGGCTCAGCAGGACCGGACGGATCCGGTTGAACAGGTCGGGGACGCCCGCAATGTCAGCCAGCACGAAGTAGCCGTCGAAGCGCAGCGTGGGCACCAGCTGCTGGATCATCTGGAAATGCATCAGGCCTGACGCCAGCAGGAAGAAGCCCTGGCCAGTCAGCAGGTAGGCCCCGCCCAGTCCGATCAGGCAGAGGCAGTTGAAGTACAGTCCGCCAAGGTCCGTGCGGATCCTTCCTGCCCGGCCCAGCCGGTAGGAGTCGGTGACGTTTGTGAAGAACGCAGGAAAGACCAGGTAAAGTCCGACGCCGATCACGCCGGGCCGGGCGCCCCCGTACCGGCACGCCGTGGCATGCCCCAGTTCGTGGACCACGGCTGCGAGGGTCAGCAGGGCGAAGACGCCCAGGAGCAACGCCGGGGTGAGCAGTATCTGTTCCAGTGTGGCCATGAAGTCGCCGCGGGCCATCACCAGGGCATCGACGACAGCCAATGATGCCAGCACGGCCACCACTGCGGGGCCCCAGTACAACGGCGCCAGGACAGCGGCCACTGCGTTGACCGCCTTTTCCGGGAGGAGTGTTCCGTGCAGCCGGAGCGCCAGGAGGGGGTCGGCCTTCGGGGCGGCCGGAGTGTCGGTGGAACCCGCGTGCCGGAGCAGGCCCATGGGTGCCAGCCTGCTGTCGATGAGATGGAGGAGCCCGCCCACGCCCAGTTCGCGGCCGTAGGCCTCGCTGATGTCGTGTGCCGTTTCCTCGAGGGATTTCTCCGGCGAGATGGAAACCAGCACCAGGTGGAGCAATTCCGAAACCTGGACAATTTGGCCGTCTCCACGCTGCAGCAGGTAGCTGTGATCCTTGAGCCCCGAGCCTTCAACCGGGCCCAGGAAAACAATCCCGGGCGCAAGGGACCAGCGGCGCACTAATGCTGCATCAGGTGGTGTTGTCACTTTCCCCGCCACATTCTCATTTCGCCGGGGAACTCCTGCGCGGAACCCGCCGCATAATTCCCGGCAAAGGGCCTTTCCATTGGGTAGGGGTGGGCATGCCCCGGCATTGGAGCATGCCCACCGGGTGAATGGCTCCTGCAGGCCTACTGCTGAACAACAAACAGGGTCTGCCAGGCCTCCGAATTCGCCACGGAACCGATTGAGGCCGCATTGATGGCCATCGAAAGATTCACGGCAACAATGGGAGCGACGTTGATGTCGAAGAACAGCGTTTCCCGCACGGGAAGCAGTTCCAAAACCTCGGCGTCGAGTTCCCCGGGTAACAGCTCGGTTGATGCGGTCATAGCACCTCACCTCTCTCCCCCGGGCGGTCCCCGGGGTCCGGATATCGGATAGCAGGCGGACTAGCCCTGGGCTACAAGGATTGTCTGAACGGCAGCGCTGTGTGCGTTAGCAAGCAAGGAGGCTGCATTCAGTGCAAGAGAGGAGTTACTCGCTACAACGTTGGCGAAGTTAGTGTCCAGCAACAGCGTTTCCCGCGAAGGCAACAACTCCACCTGCTGGCTTTCCAGTTCCTCAAAGGTGAGTTCTTTCTTCATGTCAATCACCCCCTCCCGACGTCTCCCGACCAGTCAACGCGGACTGCCGTGGCAGCTTCGTTACAGGCGCGTTATTTTTGCGTCGTTTCCCGAAACTATGAGGTGACACTGTTTGACTTGGGCGCCGAATAATCTATGCCTAGGATGGGGATACCGGTCAGTAATGTGGTTTATGGCGAATTTGCAGACAAAGAAAGCAGGGCGCCCGCTCATGGCGGACATTGAAGGCACAATGGTTATTCGCGCGTGGGCGGAACCTGCCCAAAACCACCAGGTCCGGGCACGCCTGATCTCCAGCCATCCGGGTCAGGCCGGGGAATTCGTGGAAACGGCCGCCGACGCCGACCAGATCCTCAAGGCCGTCCAGCGCTGGCTCGATTCGCTGCAGCCCGAGGGCACCTCAGCCGGCACGCCCAAGCCGGTGAACAGCTAGCCCGCAGGGCTCAGGGGAGCCCGCCCTACCCCTCAAATACCCGCCTACCCCACTTTGCGGCCCGGCCTACCCCCGTTACTCAATTCACTTGACAGGTTTTGTCGCAGTGCCACGATGGTAGCTGGGGGATGCGTGGAATCCGGCCGCTTGAGAGGGAAAAGCATGACGGTGGCTCTCGCACAGGATTGGCACTTGAGTCTGTTGGGGGCTTGGCGGTTACGCTGCGGCAGCACCACAGTGCCGGTAGCCACCCGTGAGCAGCGGCTCATCGCCTGTGTGGGACTTTTGGGATGCCGCCACCGCAGTTTCCTGGCCGGCCTGCTGTGGCCAAGGAGCAGCGAAACGCAGGCCGCGGGCAACCTGCGCACTACCGTCTGGTGCATCTCCCACGCCTTTCCACACCTGCTCCTCGCCGGGCCAGACACGCTCGAGCTGGACGATTCGGTCCGCGTGGACGTCGCGGCACTCCAGCGTCACGTCGCCAGAATGTATGCCCAGCCCGAGGTCAGGATTCCGGACGCATACATGGACCACCTGAGCCGGGCCGAACTGCTGCCTGGCTGGTATGAGGACTGGGTGATCTTCGAACAGGAGCGGATCCGGCAGATGCGGCTGAGTGCGCTGGAGCTGATGGCACGGCAGCATCTGGCCGCAGGTGAACCCGGCAGGGCCGTCATCGCGGCCCTGTCCGCCGTCAGCATCGAACCCCTTCGGGAATCGGCGCATCTGCTGCTGGTGCAGGCCCATCTTGCCGGGGGCAACCGGGCTGCTGCGGTCCGCGCGTACACCATGTTTGCCAGCCGGCTGGAAAGTGAGCTGGGAGTCCAGCCGTCCAACCAGCTCAGCGACATCGTGGCGGCGTTCCGTCCGCACTGCGGACTCGCCCCCGGCCTGCGGTAAGGGTCATAGACACGCCCCGGGAAATCCCCGCTGGCCGCACGGCCACGCTGCCGCCTGAAAGTGCGGTACTTTGTGGCCATGGACTTTGGCAACGCCGACACCTGGGGGGCGGCGATCTACTTTTGGATTATCCCCGTGGTCCTCGGCGACGCCATCTTCCCGCCCATCCCCTCCGAGATGGTGGTGATCACGGGCGGCGCCCTCTCGGCGGAGGGGCGGGCCAACGTTGCCCTGGTGGTGGTGCTGTCCGCGCTGGCATCCTGGATCGGTGACATGGTGGTTTTCCAGCTGTTCAAGCGCCGGCTGAGCCATGTCCTTGACCGGTGGCGCTGGGGAAGGAAAGTCCACCACGGCATCCACGATGCGATCGCCAAAGCCAGCCGCTCGTCCACGTACGGGACCATTATCGGTGCCCGCTTCATTCCTGGCGGCAGGCTGGCGACGTCTGCCGCCGCCGGGATCGCCGACGTCTCCATCCGCGGGTTCAGCCTCTGCGCAGGCCTCGGCGCAGTCTTGTGGGCCTGCTGGCTGGTGGGCCTGGGTTACTTCACGGGATCGGCAACCCGGCTGCCGTTTTGGGCCAGTTCCCTGATCGGGGTGGGCCTCGGGCTGGTGATCGGCGCCGTCGTCGGAGTCATCGTCACCCGCCGGCGCGGGACCCGCTCCCCCGTGGACGAACCGCCGGTGGTTGGGCCTGCCCCCGGTGACTGAGCTAGACCGGTGACTGAGCTAGACCGGTGCCCAGCGGCCCCGCTTGCGGCGGAGCACGGTCAGCGAGCCGGTCAGCGCAACGCGTTCGACGGCGTCGCGCATCATGGCAGCCGATTCCCGCGCCTGGTGGTTCTCACCGGAGTATTCGGTCGCCTCCACGAGGAACCGGAGATTCAGCTGCGGGACACCGCCCGCGAGCTCGATCTGGTTGGACTCCACATGGTGGCGGGTCGCCAGGGCCGCCACGGCGGCAGCCATCACGGCCTGCGGCGGGTTGCCAGGTTTCAGGCCGGTGATCTTCAGGCGGGTCTGGAACGAAGGCATGCCCTCAACACTATCCCGCCCGCCCCCCGGCAAACGCTCTCTCACTTAACGCAGGAAAACCCCCATCGCTCTCTCACTTTCTTAAGGAGAGTGAGAGAGCGTTGAGGGAAAACCCACATCTAGTGAGAGAGCGTCCCGGGGAGGTGGGGCGTCCCGGGGGGGTGGGGCGTCCCGGGGAGGTGGGGCGTCCCGGGGAGGTGGAGCGGCGCTGGCGGCGGGGGGGGTTAGCCGGTGTTGCGCAGGCCGGCTGCCACCCCGTTGACGGTGATCAGCATGGCACGCTGGAGGCTTTCGTCGATCTCGGCGTTGGTCATGCTGTCGTCCGGTGCCCCCTGGGCGGCACGGATGCGGCGGAGCAGCTCCACCTGCAGGTAGCTGATGGGGTCCAGGTACTGGTCGCGGATCTCGAGGGAGCGCTTCAGCGTGGGCTGCGCGTCCAGGAGCACGTTCTCGCCGGTGAGCTTCTGGACTTCGCTGACCGTCAGTTCATACTCCTCGCGGATGGTGCGGAAGAGATGGTGCAGCTGCTCCGGGACCAGGGTGGCCACGTAGTAGCCGGCGATGTCCAGGTCCGTCTTCGCCAGGGTCATTTCCACGTTGGAGAGCACTGACCGGAAGAAGTGCCACTGCTCCATCATCTCCACCAGCTGGGCCGAGTGGCCGGCCTCGCGGGCTGCCTTCAGGCCCGAGCCCACACCGAACCAGCCCGGTACGATCTGGCGCGACTGGGTCCAGCCGAACACCCAGGGGATGGCGCGCAGGCCGCCGAGCCCGGCCCCTGAATCGGGGCGCTTGGACGGGCGGGAGCCGATGTTCAGCGAGCCGAGCTGCTCCACGGGGGTGGATGCAACAAAGTAGGCAGGCAGGTCCGGGTGGTCGATCAGCTGGCGGTAGCGGTCGAACGCGGCGTCGGAGATGACCTCCATCACGTGGCCGTAGCGTTCACGCTGGTCATCGGAGGTCCGGGGGTCCCGGTGCAGTGCTGAACCCTGGAGCACGGCTGCTAGCGAGAGCTCCAGGTTTTCGCGGGCAAGTTCAGGCAGCGAGTACTTGTCCGAGATGACCTCACCCTGTTCGGTGAACTTGATCTCGCCTTCCAGGACGCCGTTGGGCTGGGCCATGATGGCGTCGTAGGTGGGTCCGCCACCACGCCCCACGGAACCGCCGCGGCCATGGAAGAGCCGGACCCGGACACCGTGCTTGGCTGCAACGTCGCGCAGGTTGCGCTGGGTTTTGTGGATCTCCCACTGGCTGGTCATCACACCGGATTCCTTGTTGGAGTCCGAGTAGCCCAGCATGATCTCCTGGACGTCACCGCGGAGCCTGACCAGGTCGCGGTAGGACGGGACGGAGAGCAGCTGGTCCACGATTTCCGCGGAGGCGCGCAACTCCTCCACGGTTTCCAGCAGCGGTGCGAAGCCGATTTTGGCGTACGGGGCTTCGCCGAAGAGGTTGATCAGGCCGGCCTCGCGGGCCAGGACCGCCGCGGCCAGGACGTCGTCCGCGCCGCGGGTCATGGAGATGATGTAGGTCTCGATGACGTCCGGACCGTACGTGCGCAGGGCGCGGCGGATCTCACGGAAGACGTCGTACGTTCCGTCTGCCACGCCGTCGAGCTTAATGGGATGGCCGGACAGCGGGCGCCGGGAGGCCAGCTCGGACCCGAGCACCTCGAAGCGTTCGGTGCGGCTCAGTTCCGCATAGCGCAGGCCCGGGCCGCCGAGCCGGTCCATCAGCTGGCCAACGGCGTCGTGATGGTGGTCCGCGTGCTCACGGATGTCCAGGGTGGCCAGGTGCAGGCCGAACGAGGCAACGGCGCGGCGGACACGGGCCAGGGCACCGTCGGCAACGAGCGACGCCGAGTGGTTGCGGAGCGAGAGTTCCAGCAGTTCCAGATCGGCCAGGAGTTCCCCGGTGGAACGGTAGTCGCGGCCGTGCTCGTGAGTGGAGTCCGCGGCCACCCGCTTGCCCGTATTGATGAGCTTGGCCTTGATGCAGGTGAGTTTGAGGCGGTATGGCTCCTGGGCGTTGAGCTCCAGGACGCGCCGGTCCAGGCCCGGGAGCTTCTTCAGGTCAGCTTCGATCGAGTCCAGCAGGCCCTGGTCCGCGCCGGACAGCGCGGTGGAGTTGGACAGGATGGAGATCAGCTCGTCCATCATGGCGATGCTGATGCGGACCGCGTGCTGGTTCTGGATCTGCAGGATTTCCCGGGTGACCGCAGCCGTGACGTTGGGGTTGCCGTCACGGTCGCCACCGATCCAGGAACCGAACCGGACAGGCGCGTCCTGGGACGCAAGGCTCACCCCGTGCTCGCCGAGCAGTTCCGAGAAGTCCGAGAGGATCTCCGGCATGGCGTCGGTCAGGATGCCGCCAAGGTAGTAGATGGCGTTGCGGGCCTCATCCACCGGGGTGGGGCGCACCTGGCGCAGCTCGTCGGTCTGCCACATCTGGTCGATGACCTCGGCCAGCTGGCGGTCCTGCCGGCGGCGCGCGGAGGTGCCTTCCTTCGTGGGCTGGGCCAGCACATCCGAGAGCTTGCGGATCTTATCCAGCACCGAACGGCGCGAGGCCTCGGTGGGGTGGGCGGTGAAGATGGGGCGGACGTCCAGCCCGTTAACCACTTCCTGGAGCCTGGCGGGCCCGGCCTGGGCAGCGATTTCGGCCACCGCCTTGGCCAGCCAGCCGTCCTTTTCCTCCCGGGTCCGCAGCGTGCGGACCCGGTGGACCTGCTCGGCAGCGTTGGCCAGGTGGAAGTAGAAAGCGAAGGCACGCACCAGGTCGGTGGCCTGCTCAATCGGCAGGGAGCCCAGCAGTTCGCGGACCTGCTCCACGACGTCGTGCGCGCTCCACGGGCCGGTGGCGTCTGCCCCGCCGCGGGCCGCTTCCTTGGATTCCTTGGTGAGCAGCCGGACCTGCTCCACGAGGTCCAGGAGCTCGGGGCCGTGCTGGCGGACCAGGGATTCGCCGAGCAGGGTGGACACACGCCGGACGTCTGCCCTCAGTTCTGAGGCGAGATCGGTTGTGGGATTCACTGCAGTGTTAGCCATGGAAACTGTCTTTCGAGGGTTCGGACTTGGCTCGTACACTGCGCTGGATACTGTGAGCCGCGTTACTACCTATCGATGCTACCCGCACACCATGGCGAAGACGGAATCCGTCTCAGATGATGTCCTTGCGGTTGACAGTGCCTGGCTTCGTCAAACGATCGCGGAGACGCCCGTGACGGCCCGGCCCACGATGAGTGTGTTGATCTCGTACGAGCCCTCGTAGGTGTAGATGGCCTCGGCGTCGGCGAAGATCTTGGCCATCCGGTAGTCGGTCACCATGCC
Organism: Arthrobacter sp.; assembly: GCA_023264815.1. Classification (GTDB taxonomy): domain Bacteria; phylum Actinomycetota; class Actinomycetes; order Actinomycetales; family Micrococcaceae; genus Arthrobacter. The sequence goes on from JAHFUZ010000023.1 coordinate 43,190, forward strand.
GTTGCCGCCCAGGATGGACCGGCCAAGCGCCACCGTCTCGCGCATCCGGGCGCTGGTGCAGGACTTGGCGAGCGCCACCTGCGGCATGTCCGCCGCGCCGTCGTCCTGCAGCTGGGCCAGCCGCGCCATCATGCCCAGGCTGGCCACGGCGTTGCCCAACATGGTCACCAGCTGTTGCTGGATGAGCTGGAATTTCGCCAGCGGCCGGCCGAACTGGTGGCGTTCGACGGCGTACTGCCGGGCGACGTCGAACGCCGCCAGCTGCTGCCCCACGGCCTGCCAGGCCACCATGATCCGCGAGCCGCGCAGGAGGTGGTTGGTGTCCTCGAAACTGCTGATGCCGGCAAACCGGTCGGCCTCGGCAACCCGGACATCCTCAAACACAATGTCCGCGTTCTGCACGGTGCGCAGGGCGATCTTATTCTCGATCCGGCTCCTGCTGACACCGGGCAGCGAGGCGTCGACAATGAAGCCCCGCACTGTCCCCGGCGCGCAGTGCGGGTCCTCGTCCCGTGCCCACACCAGCATGTAGTCGCAGAACGTCCCGTTGCCGATCCAGCGCTTGGCGCCGTTGAGCACCCACGTGTCGCCGTCGTCGTCGGGCTCTCCGGTGCTGCTGGAGATCCGCCGGGCCCGCGTTTCCATTCCGCCCGCAACGTCCGAGCCGTGGCCGGGTTCGGTCAGGGCGAACGCCCCGGTGATGCGCAGGCTAGAGGCGTCGGCGAGCAGCCGGTCCTTCTGGCTGGCGGAGCCAAAGCCGTAGAGCGACTCAACGAACAGATCGTGGTGGACCAGGAAGAACGTGGCGATGGAGGTGTCCACGCGGGTCATTTCGGCGATGACCAGTCCGGCGAACAGGTTGCTGTAGCCGCGCTGGGCCGGCGTGCTCAGTTCCAGGGCCGCGAGCTTGGGCAGGAGGTGCGCCGGGAACTCGGCCCTGTTCCACCAGTCCGACGCGTAGGGGGCGATCTCCGCCGCCAGGAATTCGCGCAGCTCGGCCAGTTTGGCTTGCTCCTTGGAGCTGAGGAGCGATTCGAACGCGAAGAAGTCTGCGGTGGGGAGCCCGTTCATTTCGGGCCCATCCGGATGGCGCCGTCCAGCCTGATGGTTTCGCCGTTGAGCATGGCATTGTCCACGATGTGGGCCACCAGGCTGGCGTATTCGGCGGGCCTGCCCAGGCGTGAGGGGTGCGGGACCTGGCGGCCCAGCGAATCCTGTGCCTCCCGGGGAAGGGTGGCCATCATCGGTGTTTCAAAGATGCCCGGTGCGATGGTCACCACGCGCACCAGCGAGCGCGCCAGCTCGCGGGCCAGTGGCAGGGTCATCGCCGCCACCGCCCCCTTGGAAGCGGCGTAGGCCGGCTGGCCGATCTGGCCGTCAAACGCGGCCACGGATGCTGTGTTGACGATGACGCCACGCTCAGGACCTCCCTGCTCAGTGAGGACCGGCTCGGTGGCCACCATGGCCGCTGCGGCCAGGCGGAGCACGTTGAAGGTGCCGATGAGGTTCACCTGGATCACCCGGTTGAAGGTGTCCAGCGGGAGGATTCCGTCCCGGCCCAGCACCTTGCCGGGGGTGGCAATGCCCGCGCAGTTCACCACGATCCGGAGCGGGCCGAGGCCTGCGGCGGTGTCGACGGCGGCCTGGACCTCAGCCTCGTTGGTGACGTCTGCGGGCGCGAAGACAGCCCGTGGGCCAGCTTCGGTGGCCCCGGCATTAAGGTGCCCCGCATTAAGGTCCGCGGCAAAAGCCGCGCCGGCAGAGGACGGCAGGTCGATCAGCACCACCGAGGCGCCGGCGTCGAACAGGCGCCTGGCTGTTGCGGCACCCAAGCCGGATGCCCCGCCGGTAATCAGCGCCACCGTACCCTTGACGTCCATACATCCTCCTTGATGCGGCCCCGCAAACATGGCAGCGCGGAGCATTAGTTAGTGAATGTTAACTGAAATTCCGGCGGCCCGCACGCGCTAGGCTACTGGCATGACCATGCCGGATGCCAAACCCATCGCCTGGCAGTCCCGGGCGAATGACGCCGCGCGTTCGGTGACGCGGCGCTTCGGCCGCCGGCTGCTGTTCCTGCCCGGAACCCACCTGGGGGCGGTGCGGTGGCCGTCGGCCCCGGTTCAGAACCTGGCCCGCCCCTGGCATTACTGGTGGCAGGCCCATTACGTGGACTGCCTGGTGGATGCCGGGCTCCGCGAACTGGGCAACGGAGCCACCCCGGCGGCCAGGTTCAACGGTCCCGCCCATCCCAGTGCAGGCAAGCTGGCGTCCAGGCTCATCACAGGCATCAGGCTGCGCAACGCCTTCACGTTCGTTAATAACTACTACGACGACATGGCCTGGCTGGCGCTGGCCAGCCACCGGCTGCAGAATCTGGCAGAGCAGACGCGGAAACCGGGCCGCCGGCGCAATGCCCGTGTCCATAAGACCCTGATCCTGCAGTTCGATTCCGCCTCCACGGACGATCTGGGCGGCGGAACCTTCTGGAGCAAGCAGAGGGACTTTAAAAACACCCCCGCCACCGCCCCTGTGGCGCTCTACTACGCCCGGACCGGCCAGCGGGAGAAGGCGCAGCGCCTGGTGGACTGGCTCAATTCCGTGCTCTTCGACCGGGAGCAGGGCCTCTATGTTGATGGCGCGCGGCCCAGCCCGGCCGGTGACATCCTGGTGGAGAACACTATCTACACCTACAACCAGGGACCTGTCCTGGGCGCCTTGCTGGAGCTCGGCGGTGAGGCCAATCTTGCCCGGGCTGCCACCGTCATCGGAGCCGTGGACAAGCACCTGACGGTACCCGCACACACCCTGGTGCCGGGGAGCTCCCCGGACGCCCGCACGAGCATCCTCCGCTGCGACGGAACAGGCGACGGCGGGCTCTTCACGGGGATCCTCTGCCGCTACCTGGCACTGGCAGCACGCGACACCAGGCTCCCCAACGCGGCCCGGACCACGGCCGCGGAGCTCGTCACCGCCACCGCGGAAGCCTTCTGGGTGGGCCGGCGCACCGGGGGCGACCCCACCTTCTCTGTGCACGCAGCACAGCCCGCGGATACCACCTATCCGCCGGGAACCGTCGTCGAGCTTTCCACCCAGCTGCAGGCCTGGATGGCACTGGAGGCCGCAGCGTCCCTCCACCCGGGGCCAGCGGCGAATTAGGTCACGCAACAGTTCCGTAATTGTTGTGATCCTGATCACTTAATGCCCTTGGCGCTTGGCGTCTTAGGTTTGGCTAACCTACAGTTTCTCGAGTGAGCCACCCCTTACCCAGGCTCGCCAGGTCCTCCGGGTCCACACACTTTTCCCCAGAAAGCAGCCTTCAATGAAGATCCGCAACAGCGCCCTGGCCGGCATCGCGCTCGCCGCCACCGCAGCACTCGGACTGACCGCCTGCGGCGGCTCCTCCACCCCCGCCGCCACCGGCTCCGCGCCCGCCTCTGGAGCAGCATCCTCGGGCGAGATCACGGTGTACAACGCCCAGCACGAAAGCCTGACCAAGGAATGGATCGACGCCTTCACGGCTGAGACCGGCGTGAAGGTAACCATGCGCCAGGGGTCGGACACCGAACTGTCCAACCAGATCGTCCAGGAAGGCGCAGCCTCGCCGGCCGACGTGTTCCTCACCGAAAACTCCCCCGCAATGGCTCAGGTGGAGAACGCGGGCCTGTTCGCCGACGTGGACAAGGCCACCATCGACCAGGTGCCGGCCGAGTTCCGCCCGTCCACGAACAAATGGACCGGCATCGCCGCCCGCTCCACGGTCCTGGTCTACGACAAGGCCAAGCTGACCGAGGCCCAGCTGCCGAAGTCCATGGTGGACCTGGCCAACGCGGAGTGGAAGGGCAAGTGGGCAGCCTCGCCGTCCGGCGCCGACTTCCAGGCCATCGTGGCTGCGCTCCTGGAACTCAAGGGTGAAGCCGCCACGGAGGAATGGCTCAAGGGCATGAAGGAGAATTTCAAGGCCTACAAGGGCAACAGCACCGCCATGAAGGCAGTCAACGCCGGCGAAATCGATGCCGCGCTGATCTACCACTACTACTACTACGGTGACCAGGCCAAGACCGGCGAGAACTCCAAGAACGTCACGCCGTACTACTTCAAGAACCAGGACCCGGGCGCGTTCGTTTCGGTGTCCGGCGGCGGTGTGCTGAAGACGGCCAAGAACGCTGCGGCCGCCCAGGCCTTCCTGAAGTTCATTACCGGCAAGAAGGGCCAGGAAGTGCTCAAGAACGGCACGTCCTTCGAGTACGCCATCGCCTCCAATGTTGCGGCCAACGACAAGCTGGTTCCCATCAAGGACCTGCAGGCTCCCACGGTGGACCCGGCCAAGCTCAACTCCGCCAAGGTCACCGAGCTGATGACCAAGGCAGGACTCCTGTAATTCCGTGACCTCTGATATATCGGCTCCCCCTGCTGCGGGGAGCACGACGACGGCGGGCCGGGGCAAGCGCCCCCGCCCGCCTTTCGGCGTTTCCACCGTGTCCATCCTGGCCGTCCTGATCGCACTGTTCTCGCTGGTCCCCCTGGGGTACGTCGTCTACATGACGGCCGCAACCGGGTGGGACACCGCCGTCGCACTGATTTTCCGCCCGCGCGTCGGCGAGCTGCTGCTGAACACCATCCTGCTGATGGTCATCACCGTCCCGCTCAGCATCTTCCTCGGTGTGGGAGGCGCCTGGCTGGTGGAACGGACCCGGCTGCGCGGCCGAAAGATCTGGGCAGTGCTGCTGGCGGCTCCGCTGGCCATTCCCGCGTTCGTCAACAGCTACGCCTGGGTGTCCGCCGTTCCGTCCCTGGAGGGGCTGGGCTCGGGCGTCCTGATCGCCACGCTCTCCTATTTCCCGCTGGTGTACATTCCCGCGGCAGCAACGCTCAGCCGGCTTGACCCGGCCATCGAACAGTCTGCAGCGGCCCTGGGGCTCGGCAACTGGCGGGTGTTCTTCCGCGTGGTGCTGCCCCAGCTGCGCATTGCCATGACCGGCGGCGCACTCCTGGTGGCCCTGCACCTGCTGGCCGAATATGGAGCGTTCGCGATGATCCGCTTCGACACCTTCACCACGGCGATCATGGTCCAGTACCAGTCCACGTTCAACGGCACGGCAGGCAACATGCTGGCCAGCGTGCTGGTTTTTTTCTGCCTGATCCTGCTGGTAATGGAGGTCCGCGGCCGCGGCACGGCCCGCTATGCCCGGATCGGCTCCGGAGCCCAGGCCAAGCCCCTGTGCCTGCCCCTGCACGCCTACCAGATCCCGGCCCAGCTTGCCCTGCTCACGCTGACGGCGCTGGCATTCGGCCTTCCGCTCTTCCTGGTCCTGCGGTGGGTTACTGCGGGGGGTGCGGCGATCTGGACGGCCGACGAGTTCGTCCCCGCCCTGCTGACTACCCTGGGCTACGGCCTGGCCGGAGCCGTGGTGACCACCGTCGTCGCGTTCCCCATGGCCTTCCTGGCGGTCCGGCACCCCAGCTGGTTCAGCAAATCCCTGGAACTCGCCAACTACATCACCAGCTCCCTGCCCGGCATTGTGGTGGGACTCGCCTTTGTAACGGTGAGCATCCGAGTGGTCCCATCCATGTATCAGACCGCCGGCGTGCTGGTGGCCGCCTATGTCCTGTTGTTCCTGCCGCGGGCCCTGGTCAATCTGCGCGCCGGCCTGGCCCAGGCCCCGAAGGAACTCGACGAAGCCGCCCGGGCGTTGGGCAAACCGCCGTTGGTCGCCTTCATCCGGGTGACACTGCGGCTGACGGCCCCTGCCGCGGCAGGGGGTGCCGCCCTGGTGTTCCTGGCCATCGCCAACGAACTGACGGCCACGCTCCTGCTTTCCCCCAACGGAACCCGGACGCTTGCCACCGAATTCTGGAGCAAGAGCAGCGAGATCGACTACGCCGGCGCGGCGCCGTACGCCCTGCTGATGATCCTGCTCTCCGCCCCCATGACCTATCTCCTCTTCCAGCAGTCCAAGAAAGTGGCCGGACAGTGACCGATTCCTACATTTCGAACGAGGCCCCCTCGAGGCTTCCGGAACCGCGGATCGCCCCGTCCGTGGAGCCCTCCACCAACAGCCACCTGCAGATCGTCGATGTCACGAAGAACTTCGGGTCCCAGGCAGTCCTCAAGGGCGTGAACCTGTCCGTGGCCAAGGGCGGCACCACCGCCATTGTGGGGCCGTCAGGGTCAGGCAAAACCACGCTGCTGCGGCTCATCGCGGGCTTTGAACACCCGGACACCGGCAGCATCTCGCTGAACGGTAAGAAGGTGGCCGGCGACGGCGTCTGGCTGCCCGCCCATAAACGCCATGTGGGGTACGTGGCCCAGGACGGTGCCCTCTTCCCCCACCTCACGGTGGGCCAGAACGTCGCCTTCGGCCTGCACGCGTCAAAGCTGGCCGGCGGCCGCCATGCTGTGGCCGGCCGGATCAGCGAACTGCTGGAGATGGTCTCGCTGGTGCCCGCCATGGCCAAACGGCGCCCGCACCAGCTCTCCGGCGGCCAGCAGCAGCGGGTGGCCCTGGCCCGGGCGTTGGCCCGGGAGCCTGAACTGATGCTGTTGGACGAACCGTTCTCCGCCCTGGACGCAGGCCTGCGGGTGGCAACCCGGCGGGCCGTGGCCAAGGTCCTGGCGGCCGCCGGGGTCACCACCATCCTGGTCACCCACGACCAGGCAGAGGCGCTGTCCTTCGCCGACCAGGTGGCTGTGATGCGCGGCGGCAAGCTCGCCCAGATCGGGAACCCGTTCGTGGTCTACACCCGCCCCGCCGACCGCGCCACGGCCGAGTTCCTGGGCGACGCCGTTATCCTCGACGCCTGGATGGAAGGCTCGCTGGCCACGTGCTCGCTGGGCGCCATCCCCGTGCGCCGGCCCCCGGCCCAGGGACGGGTGCAGGTGATGCTGCGGCCCGAACAGATCCGTATCGCCGAGGACGGCCCTATCCGCGGCGTGGTGGTGGACACCGACTACTTCGGCCCCGAAACCACCGTCCGGCTCAAACTGGCGGTGCCCCCGGAACTGGCCGGCGGCAGCGACCACCGCTATCCCGGCGGCGGCGAGGTCATCACCATCCGCCACTGGAATGCCTCGATTGCCCGCCCCGGCATGGAGCTCTGCCTGCGGGTGGTGGGCGAAGCGGTGGCCTTCCCCGTGGACGACTGAACCCACCTAGGCGGGCTTCCGTTTCTGCGGATACAGTGTCTCGCCCCGGGCCAGCATGTCCACATATGACGCGATCCGCGCCTTCCGCGTCTCCGGGCGCTTGGCCGAGTTCGTCCGGTAGATCATGGCGTAACGGTTAACCGACGTCAGCACGTCGAACATTGCCTGGGCTGCGGGGACAGCGGCAATGGCCTCGGCCAGATCGGGCGGAACCACGGCCGTTGCCTGCCCGCCGTAGGCTATCTCCCAGCGGCCATCGGCCTTGGCGCTGTCCACGGCGGCCCGGCCCGCGTCGGTCATCCTGCCGGCCTCTTCCAGCCGGGCAACATGACTCACATTCCGCGCGGACCAGGGACTCTTGCGGGTCCGGCGGGTCATGCGCTGGCTGTAGGTCTCTGCGTCGCGCTTGATGACCTGGCCGTCGATCCATCCGAAGCAGAGCGCTTCATCGAGCGCGGCGTCGTAATCCAGTTCAGTCACGTTGCCGCCCTTCTTGTGGAGGACAAGCCACACGCCCGGGCTTTCCGCATGGTGCTCCTGCAGCCAGGCCCGCCACTCGGCAGCGTCCTTAACCAGCAGTTCCTCAAGTTCGATGGCCATGGGCCTATTCTGCACGGTGCCGGCGTGTTCGCGAGGTGGCATGATGGCGGTATCTTCGCTGTCCCGGATTCGAGGAGGAACCCATGCTGCGTGTCAGGCCCGTCCATTTCACCTCCCGCCCCGAGCAGTGGGAGGAGCTCCTGGCCGCCCTGGGCCTGGCCAAGACCGTTGACCAGGGCCCGTGGCGGGAGTTCGACGCCGGTTCGGGCCGGCTTGCGCTGCACGTGACCGAGCCCGGCTCCCCCGATGACGGGACCACGTCGTTGGGCGTGGAGGTGGGCGACCTCGCCGAGTTTGCCCGCCGCACCGGGCTCGCCGCCGGGGAGTCCGGCAGCACCACCGCCGACCTCATCACAGCCGACCACGGCGAATCCTGCCGCATCACCGGCCGGGACGGTTTCAGCTTCCTGGCAGACCTGGGGGCGCGGGACGTTAACCAGGCCGGCGCGGACCCTGCCGTGGCTGTGGTGGGCGTCTGGTTCACGGCCGATCCCGGCGCTGCCGCCACCACGCTGCAGGACATTGGAGCCAGGTTCCGGCCTGTCCCGGACGCCGACGAAACCGCGGATTTCACGGCCAAGAACGGCGGCATGCTGATGGTGCGCCCCGCGTCCGGGACGCCGCGGTCGGGTCTGGGATTTGAGTACGACGGCGATCTGGGCACCTTGCGCGGCCGTCTCGCCGGGGCCGGCCTGGACGTGAGCGAGACGGAGGAGGCGTTCGCCCGGACCCTGCACGTGGCCAACCCGGACGCCGGACCGGCTGGCCAGGCCCGGCACGTCCCGCCGACGCTCTGGATCTCTCAGCGGCTCGCCCAGCCGTGACATCCGAACCCTGACATCCGAACGGTGACCTCCGAGCAGCGGCCGGCAATCGAACGGCGACATGTCGGCGCCAAAAGCGACGCTTTACGCTGAGAGCTCACCTCTCACCGGCCCGGACGCGTCCAATGGGGTAGAACTTAACCATGAACGTTCGCACTCCTGACCCCAATCCCGGCTGGCTCTCCGAGGAGGACCTCTTTGAGGCCCGCGGGAGGCTCCCCATGATCTACGTGGAGGCCGTGCCGGTCAGGCTGGACCCGCTGGGGTTCGTGAACGAGGTGGGCACCCTGCTGCAGGCCGACGAAGACGGCAACATGATCCGGTCGCTGGTGTCCGGCCGCGTGATCTACCGCGAGACCATCCGCGGCGCACTCCTTCGCCACATGGAGAAAGACCTCGGCCCGCTCGCGTTCCCGCAGCTCCCCATCAGCCCGGTGCCGTTCACGGTGGCCGAATACTTCCCCGCCCCCTCCCACACCGGCTTCACCGACGACCGCCAACACGCCGTGTCCCTGGCATACGTCATCCCCGTGACGGGCGAATGCGAGCCCCGCCAGGACGCCCTCGAACTGACGTGGATGACCCCCGAAGAAGTGCTGAGCCCCGGTGTCCAGCTCGAATTCAGCGGCGGCCGCGGCGCCCTGGTCCGCCAGGCTCTGGCCTTCGCCGGAGTGGGTTTCTGACTCCCGCGGGATCCCCGGCGTCCCGTACTTGGCGTGCCCTGCTTTGTAGACTGTAGGGCGGACCGCAAGAGAATTTAAGGACCCCCCATGACCGAAACCCCAGCCGCCAGGCACTACAGCGAACAGCAGGCTGGATCACTGACGTCCGGCGACCAGCTCCTCCTGCCCGACGGTGGGCGCACCGCCGAAGTCCAGCGGATAGAGGTGGAAACCGACGATTTCGGCACCCCTGCGATGGTCCTCGCCAATCTCACCGGCGGCGGCACCATCCGCATCGCCGCGGGCTCAACCGTCAGGATCGTGGACGCCCCGGGCGGCGAGGGGGCAGACGCGGGCGAGCCACTTCAGGGCTCAGCGTCCGACGCCGTCACGCAGCTTCCCGTGGCAGTGGCACTGCCTGCCGAGCAGCCCACCACGGAAGACGAGGCAGCACCGGCGGCTCCCGCCGTCGTCGTTCCTCCGCTGCCTGCCATCCCGCCTGCGGCGAGCGGCCCGTCCGCGGAGGAACTGGCGCGGATCCCCGCGCCGCAGGGCACCCCGGAGTCTGTGGTGGAAGCCGCCGCGGAAGCGCACCCCGACGCCGTGGGTGTGCTGCTGCTGGCGGACAAGCTGGCCAAAGGCATCAACTTCAAGTCCGGAAGCTGCCTGAAGGACCTCAGCGACCTCGCCCACGAGCTGTTTATCACCCTGAAGGACCCTGACGGTGCCCTGGCCGTGGCGGACCTTCTCAACGTCCTGCCGTTCGATGGCAACCCGGGCCGGTGGGCTTCCGTGGAGGCGTCGCTGGCGTTGTCGAGCTACATCTGCCGCCAGGACCGGCAGGACGGGCGCGCCGATGTGTACGAGAAGCTGCTGCGCACACCGGAGAACCAGGAAACGGACCCCTTCAAGGCGCGCATGAACGCCAAGGTCCGCCAGCGGTCCCTGAACGAACCGAACCTGTACGACAAAGAGATTTTCCGCTCCATCGACAACTCCAACCACGAGGCCGAACGGGAATGGCGGCTGCTGCGCCTGGAGTCCCTGCTGTTCCTGCGGGCCCACGGCGGGTCCGAGACCATCGGCGCCGGCGAGCTGCAGCGCCGGATCAGCAACGAGCTCGAGGCTGTCAGGGCCTGAACCAAATGCCCCCTACCCGGGCCTGCCCCTGAGTTGTACATTCGGGGATATGACGAACAATCTGAGCGTTGTGGTTAATGCTGATGCGCCGCAGGTCTGGACCATGCTGCGCGAACCGGCCAAAGTGGCCCAGTGGCACGGCTGGGACACGGAGGAACTGGCCGCCGAAATCAACGAGATCTACTTTGGCAGTAACGTCGTCGAAGCCCCGGACCACACCAGCCTGACCGCCAACGGGGGCGATGTTTTTGACCTGAAACCGGTGTCCGGCGGGACCCAGGTCAGCATCACCCGGGCGGCCCTGGACCACAATTCCGAGTGGGCGGCGTGGGACGAGGACATCACCCAGGGCTGGCTGACGTTCCTGCACCAGCTCCGTTTTGCCTTGGAACACCATCCGCACGGCAAACGGCACACCCTGTTCTTCGAGTTCCCGGGCGGGAAAGGCTCGGCCATCGACAAGCTGGGCCTGTCCGATGTTCCCAAGCCCGGCGAGCCGTACCAGCTGACACTGGCCACCGGGGAGGAAATCGCGGGCAAGGTCTGGTACCGCAGCAACCACCAGGTGGGGCTCACCGTCCACGGCTACGCCGAGCACGGTGACGGCCTGCTGATCGTCGCGGATCAGCCCGTCATCGAGGAGGTCAGGCCCGACGGCGGCTCGATCGTGATTGCCTCCACCTACGATCTGGGAGCCCACAAGCTGGAGTCCATCCAGACCTCCTGGGACGCCTGGCGGACTGAGAACTACCCCACAGAGAAGGCGGCCCACTGAGGGTTTGGCGGGGTTTGCTGGCACACTTGAACCGTGCCAGCCAACCCCGCCTCCGCCCTGCCCGCTGACTCCCCCGCCGCCACTTTGCCCGCCGCCACCGCGGCGCAGTCCCAGTTTTCGTTCACCGTGGGCACCCGGCTGGCCGAAAGCTGTGCACCGTCGGGCGCGCAGCTCGCTGAGAACGGCGGCGAGTTCTTGGGCCGCACCGGCACCATCACCACCCCGCACGGCGAGATCCGCACCCCGGCCTTCATCGCCGTCGGAACCAAAGCCACCGTCAAATCGGTACTGCCGGAATCCATGGCGGAGCTCGGGGCGCAGGCGCTGCTGGCCAACGCCTACCATCTGTATCTCCAGCCGGGCGCGGACATCCTGGACGAGGCCGGCGGACTGGGCGCGTTCATGAACTGGTCCGGGCCCACCTTCACGGACTCCGGCGGGTTCCAGGTGATGAGCCTGGGCTCGGGGTTCAAAAAGGTCATCGATATGAAGACCGTTGCCGCCGCGGGCGCCCCCGGCCCGGATGACGCCGTGGCCCCCGGCAAGGAACGCCTGGCCCACATCGACGAGGACGGCGTCTGGTTCAAAAGCCACCTCAATGGAGACCGGCACCGTTTCTCCCCTGAAATCTCCATGCAGGTCCAGCACCAGATCGGCGCGGACATCATGTTCGCCTTCGACGAGCTGACCACGCTGCAGAATTCCCGTGGTTACCAGGAGGAGTCGCTTGAACGCACCCGGCGCTGGGCCCTGCGCTGCTTGGACGAGCACTTCCGCCTGACCGTTTCCCGGGCGGAAAAGCCCTACCAGGCCCTGTTCGGCGTGATCCAGGGCGCCCAGTACGAGGACCTGCGCCGGAAGGCCTGCCAGGACCTGGGCGCCATGAACTTTGACGGCTACGGGATCGGCGGGGCGCTGGAAAAGGAAAACCTGGGGACGGTTGTGCGCTGGTGCAACGAGGAACTGCCGGAGAACAAGCCGCGGCACCTCCTGGGCATTTCAGAACCGGACGACATCTTCACCGCCATCGAGAACGGCGCGGACACTTTCGACTGCGTCTCACCCACCCGTGTGGCCCGGAACTCTGCGTTTTACCACCCCACGGGCCGCTACAACCTGTCCGGGGCGAAGTACAAGCGCGACTTCGGGCCGCTGCAGGAAGGCTGCGACTGCTACGCCTGCCTGAACTATTCGCGGGCCTACATCCACCACCTGTTCAAGGCCAAGGAGATGCTTTCTGCCACGCTGATCTCCATCCACAATGAGCGTTTTGTGGTGAAGATGGTGGACGACGCCCGGCTGGCCATCGAGGCCGGCACCTTCTTCGAGTTCAAGGCCGAGACACTGGCGCAGTACTACTCCTGAACGCTGATCCCGGTTGCCTCCGCTATCCTGACCAGATGCTCATTGAGATCCCGGCCGCAGCAGGCCCCGCCGAAGCCATCGTTGCCCGCCCGTCCACCGGTGAGGGCCCGTTCCCGGGCGTCATCCTCTACATGGACGCCTTCGGCCTGCGCCCCCTCATCGAGGAAATGGCCCAGCGCATCGCGGACTGGGGCTATGTGGTCCTGGCGCCGAACGCCTTCTACCGCGACGGCACCGCCGCCCAACTTGCGCCCACCGTGGACATGACCACGCCGGAGGGCCGGGCAGTTGCGGGCAAGGCGGCGTTCCCGCGGGTGGGGCACCTCACCACGGACAAGGCACTGCCGGACATTGACGCCTGGGTCAAGGCGCTCGAAACGCTCGACGGCGTCACGCCGGGTCCCATCGGCACGTTCGGTTACTGCATGGGCGCCAGGCTCGCGGTGCGCACCGCCACCGCGCACCCCGAGGTGGTTGCCGCCTGCGGCGGCTTCCACGGCGGCGGGCTGGCGACGGACGAACCTGACAGCCCGCACCTGGGGCTCGGGCGGGCCCGGGCGCAGTTCGTGTTCGGCCACGCCGACCATGACCAGAGCATGGATCCCGGCGCCGTCGCGCGGCTGGGCAAGGCCCTCGACGATGCCGGGCTGGAGGCGTCCAACGAAATCTATGCGGGAGCACCGCACGGCTACACGATGGCGGACACCTCGATGTTCCACGCCGAGGCCACGGAGCGGCACTTCACCGAACTCCGTGCCCTCCTCGACGGGACGCTGAAGTCCTAGCCACACCCCATCGATTGATCCCCACCGGCCTTTTGAAGGCTCAAAACGGCTGTTACGGAGCAATGGATGCAGAGGGAAGCACGACGTCGGGCGGCAGCTATGCAGCCCCGTAGCTGGGTTCGCGCTTCTTGATCCAGCCGATCACCAGGGACGTCACCGGGACGAACAGGAACTCCACCAGGGTCTTGTAGAGGAAGCCCACCACCACGTAGTTCACAAACATGCCGACGTCCGTGATGCCGATGACGGAGGCGGCGATGCTGCAGAAGATCAGCGTGTCCACGAACTCACCGGCCACCGACGAGCCCATGATCCGCGCCCACAGGGACTTCTCACCGGTGCGCGCCTTCATCTTGACCAGGATCCAGGAGTTGATGGTCTGCCCGGCCAGGAACGCCAGCAGCGAGGCGAGCACAATCTGCGGCACCGGCCCCAGCGCACCCTCCAGGGCGGCCTGCTTGGACGCACCGAACTCGTCGTCAAAGCCGGGCAGCGCGATGATCACCCAGTAGCAGACCGATGCGAACACGGACAGCGCGAAGGTGGTGACAATCGCCTTGCGCGCCACCTTGAAGCCATATACCTCGCTGATGACATCGCCCAGGATGTAGGCGAGCGGGAAGAGGAAGAAGCCGCCGTCGGTGATGATCGGGCCAATCGCCACGCCTTTGGACGCGCCGATGTTGGACAGGATCAGCACCACGGCCATAAACGCCAGCATGATGCCAAAGTAGGGCGAGCCAATGGAGGCGAATTTCGGTGCTGCGCCGGAGGGTTTGGTGGCGGGCAGGGCGTCAGGGCCTGAGGGGGAAGGCATGGGGATTTCCGTTCATAGTGGTTCGCTCGGGGGCCGCTGCCTCAACGTGGGCTGGGCGGGACACCGGCTGTATTAGCACTGTCACGCCATTCTCCCACTCCCCCGGCCATGGCAGTTTTTGAACGTGTTCAGTTCCGTGCCATACTCAATTCTGAACACGTTCAAAAGGAGACATCGGTGGCAGCGAAGAGCGAGCAAACCCGGCAGCACCTGGCGGATATCGCGCTGCGCATGTTCCGGGAGGTCGGCTTCGAGAAAACCACCATGCGGGCCATCGCCACGGAGGCCGGCGTCTCGGTGGGCAACGCCTACTACTACTTCGCGTCCAAGGACGATCTCGTCCAGGAGCTGTACATCCAGGTCCAGGCCGAACACGCCGCCAAGGCCCAGCAGGCACTCGAGGGCCTCACCGATCTGGGCAGCCGGCTGAAGGCTACACTGCACGCCGGCCTGGACGTCATGGCCCCCTACCACCGCTTCGGTGCCGACTTCGCCGCCACAGCCATCCGGCCGACGTCGCCCGTCAACCCCTTCGCGGGAGAATCCACCGCTGCCCGCGAGGCGTCGCTGGGCATCTTCCGGGCGGCCGTGGAAGGGGCCAGTCCGCCGGCGCCGAAGAAGCTGCGCGCAGATCTCCCGGAGCTGCTGTGGCTGGGCTACATGGGGATCGCACTGTTCTGGGTGTACGACACCTCGGAAGGCCAGCGCCGTACCAGAAAACTCGTGGACGGAGCCGTCCCGCTGATCGCCCGGGGACTCTCGCTCGCAAAAATCCCGGGCGTCAACATGGTACTGGACGATGTCCTCAGCCTGAGCCGCAGCATCCGCAACTGAAGGCACCACCGACACAAACAGGGGGAACATATGACCAGGACCAAAACCGTGGTGCTTGCCGGGGCCTCAGGCTTCATCGGCACGTACCTCCGCGTCCGGTTCGAGCAGGACGGCTGGACGGTGCGCACCATCGGCCGCCGGGCAACCAAGGATTCGGCCGAGTCCGCAGACTGGAACGGCGACGGCGCCATCACCAGGGTGTTGGACGGCGCCAACTTGCTGGTCAACCTCGCAGGGCGGTCGGTCAACTGCCGCTACAACGCGCGGAACAAGGCAGCCATCCTCGGCTCCCGCGTTGCCACCACCTCGGCACTGGGGCGGGCCCTGGCAGCGTGCCAGGAGCCGCCGTCGTGCTGGCTTAACGCGAGTACCGGCACCATCTACCGGCATGCTGAGGACCGGCCCCAGAGGGAGTCCGACGGCGATCTTGGCAGCGGCTTTTCGGTGGATGTGGCACGCGCGTGGGAAGCCGCCCTGGAGGCCGCAGACACTCCCCGGACCAGGAAGGTTGCGTTGCGGATCGCCATCGTCCTCGGGCCGGGCGGCGGTGCACTGCGGCCCTTTGCCACCCTGGCGCGGCTCGGCCTGGGCGGACACATGGGCAATGGGGACCAGAAGTTCAGCTGGATCCACGTGGAGGACCTGTACCGCGCGGTCCGTTTCCTGCACTTGCGGACCGACATCTCCGGGCCGGTAAACGTGGCCTCGCCGGACGTGGTGGAAAACCGCGAGCTGATGCGCCTTGTCCGGCGGGCGTACGGCGCCAGGTTTGGCATCCCCACCCCGGCGTGGCTGCTGCGGCTTGGCGCCAGGCTGATCCGCACCGAGACCGAACTTGTCCTCAAAAGCCGGTGGGTGCAGCCGCAGAAACTGCTCGACGCCGGCTTCATCTACCGGCAGCCCGAACTGGGGCGCGCATTGCTCAGCATCGCCAAGCGGTGAGCCGGGCGCAGCGCGTGACGTTCGGCCCAGACACGTTCCTCCTGGGCGCCGGCGTCGGCCGCACGGCGCCGGATGGCAGGATAGATGCATGACTTTTGCCTCAACCGCCGCCCAGTCCCCCGCCGCTTCTCCCGCCGTCGTCCTCACGATTGCCGGTTCCGAAGCCACCGGCGGTGCGGGCGCCCAGGCCGACCTGAAGACGTTCCAGGAGCTGGGCGTCTTTGGCATCGCCAACCTCACCTGCATTGTGTCGTTCGACCCGAACCACAGCTGGAACCACCGGTTCATGCCGGTGGACCAGCAGGTGATCGCCCACCAACTGGAAGCGACGACGGCGGCCTACGGTCCGGCGTCGGGCGCTCCCTCCGTGCTGGACACGGTGAAGATCGGCATGCTGGGCAGCCCGGACACCATTGCCACGGTGGCCGGGTCCCTGGCGGCCAACGGGTTCCGCAACGTGGTGCTTGACCCCGTGCTGATCTGCAAGGGCCAGGAGCCGGGCCATGCGCTGGACACGGACCAGGCCCTGAAGGCTCAGATCCTGCCGCTGGCCACGTTTGTGACGCCCAACCACTTCGAAGCGGAGTCCCTGTCCGGCCTGGCGATCACCGATGTCGAATCCCTCAAAGCCGCGGCCATCCGCATCCATGAGCTCAGCGGCGCCACAGTGCTCGCCAAAGGTGGAGTGCGGCTGGCGGGCCCGGACGCCGTCGACGTCTATTACGACGGTGAGACACTCGAGGTCCTCAGCGCCCCCAAGGTGGGCGAGGTGGCTGTTTCCGGCGCCGGCTGCTCGCTGGCCGCTGCCGTGACGGCGGAACTCGCCAAGGGCGCCACCCCGCTGGAAGCCGCCCGCACCGCCAAGGGCTTTGTCACCGCCGGCATCCGCAACCGGGTGTCCTCAGGCGCCCCGTTCGACGCCCTCTGGCAGGGCGGCCCCCGCTAACCACCGTCCGCCCGCCGCCCCCACCCCGGACGCTCTCTCACTTAATGTGGGGTTTTCCCCAACGGTCTCTCACTTTCTTCGGGAAAGTGAGAGACCGTTCGAGTATTTCCTGCGTTAAGTGCAAGAGCGTCTGAGGATGCGGACGACGGCGGGCGCGTCCTAGCGCGGGTCGGCGACCGTTCCCATGAACAGGGGCAGGCCGGTCTCCTCGTGCACGATCTGGTAGTGGAACGGCCGGTCGAAATCGATGGTCCGCTCGGGCTGCGGCGGGGCGCTGGTGGCCATGCCGTTGATCTGGGTGACGGCGGCCGCGATGGTGCCCTTTTCGGCCACCGTGATGTTGGCAGCCTGGGCGGCCTGCGTGATCATCATCTGCGGCTGGATCCCGTTGAAGTCCTCCGTGGTGCCGAGCATCGCCTGCAGGCCCAGCGCCCCGAAGACCTTCCGGAGGTCAAAGCTGCTCTTGTGGTCCCAGCGTGGCAGCTGGATCTGGACTGACTCGGGCTGGGCAGCACCCAAGGCGCCGGCGATTTCCGTGAGCTGTTCCGCGCTGAAAGCCGGTGAAGCGGGACGGGCCGCTGCTGTGTCCTCCGGGAGGACCAGCCGCATGACGAAACCGTCGGCGTAGGGAAGGTCCACCCCCTGCCAGCCAGCGCCTTGCGCGTATTTCATCCGGAGTGCGTTATGCATTGCGGGCACGCTGATGTCCTCGCCGGCGGCCGTGGTGAAGGGCAGGTCCGAGGTGTTGTCGGGGTCGAACGGTGCGCGCCAGGCCGCGGCAAAGTACAGGGAGTTGAGCAGGCTGAACGTGTTGTCCGGATCGTACTGTGCGGGGGCTTCCTTGATCCGGCCGCCGGTGTTCCGGTTCACCCAGGCATCGATGGCGGGCTTCGTGGCACCTTCATCGCTGAAATCCACGGGATAAACGCCTGTTCCATAGTGCCGGGCCAAGGTGGCCAGGAACGGTTTCCCGGTGGGCACGTCCTTGTCCACGAACAGTCCGTTAACCGCATGCATGACCGGTTTGCGCGGCGGGTTCTGTTCATCCACTGATCCGGGGTCGCCGTCGAAGTTTTCGAGTGAACGCAGCACCGAGTTCATCGCTTCGTCACGGTTTTCCGCGGGGAACTGCAGGACACGGTCCATCTCCGTTGCCGTCCAGCCGGACGCGCCCGCCCGCAGCATGGCGAGGGCGATCAGGAGGCTCCCGGGCGAGGACACGACGTTCCCGCCGGAACTGTCGCCACCGTCACCGCCGTCGGCCAACATCGCCTCGCCGAGGACAAGCGCGGAAGCCCGGAAGGAGCGCAGTTCAGCGGCGTACGCCGCGCCGTCCACGGAAACCCGTTCGACGCCGTCGGCCGTGAGAAGTTCCGGCGGCCCCGGCGCCGCACATGCCGTTAAAGCCAGCAATGCGCCGACCGCAATCAACCGCTGCACACGAGCCATCTCTGTTGCCTCCCCGGGACACGACGGCAGGAATCCGCCTTCTCCCAGTCAATCAGCGACGGCGTCGCGGGACGATGCCGGTGGGGTCACGCTTTGCACTCGTTTTGGTATCACGGCGGGGCGGGGTTCGGCCGGACCCGTGAGCCTACCGCCGCGGAATGTTCCGCAGGTTGCTCCGGGCCATGCTGACAGCCTCCCCGGCACCGCGGTTCAGCACCACCTTGGACATGGCCGTGGCGAAGCCCAGCACCTGCGAGCCGGAAATCTTCGGCGGCAGGGAGAGTGCCTGCGGATCCGTGATCAGTTCCACGAGCGACGGCCCGGGGTGCGCGAACGCCGCCCGGTAGGCCCCCTCGATCCGCGCCGGATCCGTGACCCGCACGGCGTGGAAACCCAGCGCGCGGGCCACGGCGGCGTAGTCCGCGTCCGGCACATCCACGCCGAAATCAGGAAGCCCGTCCACCAGCATCTCGAGTTTGACCATGCCCAGCGTGGAGTTGTTGAAGACCACCACGTTGACCGGCAGCTTGTGAGCGGCCACCGTAATCAGCTCGCCCAGCAGCATCGACAGGCCGCCGTCGCCGGACACGGACACCACCTGGCGGCCGGGGAACGCCACCTGGGCACCGATGGCGTGCGGCAGGGCATTCGCCATGGAGCCGTGCAGGAAGGAACCAATCAGCCGGCGGGTGCCCAGCGGGTTGATGTAGCGGGCCGTCCAAACGTTGCACATGCCGGTGTCCGCGGTGAAGATGGCATCCTCCGCAGCCACCTGGTCCAGCAGCGACGCCGCGTATTCGGGGTGGATGGGCTGCTTCTTCTCCACCTTGCGGGTGTAGGCGCCCACGGCCTTGTTCATCAGCCGGTCGTGCTTCTTGAGCATCTGGTCCAGGAACCGGCGGCTCTTCTTCGCCTTGATCAGCGGCAGCAGCGCCAGCAGGGTCGGCAGCACGTCGCCATGGACGGCGATGTCGACGTCGGTCCGCCGCCCCAGCCGGTGCGCTACCCGGTCCACCTGTGCAGTCCGGGTGTCCGGCAGGAACTGGTCGTACGGGAAATCGGTGCCCAGGAGGACTAGGAGATCGGCGTCCTCGATGCCTTCGGCGGCGGCCCCATAGCCCAGCAGGCCGGTCATGCCGATATCGAAGGGGTTGCTGTACTGGACGAAGTCCTTGCCACGGAGCGAGTGGCCAATGGGCGCCTTCGCGAGTTCTGCGAGCGCCATGAGTTCACTGTGGGCGCCCTCGACGCCGGCGCCCGCGAAGATGGCGACCTTGCCGGCGTCGTTGATGGCATCCGCCAACTCCCGGACACTTGCCGGGTCCGGGACGAGGCTTGCGGGCCGGAAGGTGGCCGGCAGCGGCGTTTCGGCCGTCGCTTCCAGCCCGGCGATATCGCCAGGCAGGGTCACGACGGCGACTCCGCCGAGCCCCAGCGCGTGCTGGATGGCGCTGTGCATCACACGCGGCGCCTGCTCGGCGGTGCTGATCAGTTCCGAGTACACGGAGCACTCATTGAAGAGCCGGTCCGGGTGCGTCTCCTGGAAGAAGCCGCTGCCGATCTGTTTGCTGGGGATGTGCGAGGCGATGGCCAGCACGGGAGCCCCGGACCGGTTCGCGTCGTAGAGGCCATTGATCAGGTGGAGGTTTCCCGGTCCGCAGGAACCTGCGCAGACGGCGAGCTTGCCGGTGAGCTGGGCCTCCGCGGCCGCGGCGAAGGCGGCGGCTTCTTCATGCCGGACATGGATCCAGTCAATGCCGCCCTCTGCGGAGCCACCCGTCTTCCGGACCGCGTCCACGATGGGGTTAAGGCTGTCCCCCACGATGCCGTAGATCCGCTGCACACCGGCAGCCTGGAGTTGTTCAATGAGCTGGGTGGCGAGTTCCTTGGCCATGGGTGCAGACTCCCGCGTTGGTGGTGGCGTGCTGACATGGCCCAATATAGTCCTCCGCCCCCTTTGGGGACGCTCTATCACTTAACGCAGGAAAAACAAGGACGCTCTATCACTCTCTTGAAGAAAGTGATAGAGCGTCCGGTGAAAACCCGCATTAAGTGAGAGAGCGTCCTGGTGGGGCGGACGGCTGGTGACGTACGACGGCGGGTGGGCGCCCGCCGTCGTACGTCACCTCGCGCCCTCCCCCGCGGGAGCCGCGCTAGGCGTTCAGGAGGTCTTTGTCCTTGTCGCCGTCCTTGGCGGGCCGGTTCCAGGCGTCGCCCTGTTCGCGGTCCAGGTGCGTGGCCTTCTTGTTCTTCAGGGCGAAGACGTAAACCACCAGCGAGATGGCGATGGCCACG
>JAHFUZ010000023.1:63870-68879 GCA_023264815.1 Arthrobacter sp.
GTCCTTGTCGCCGTCCTTGGCGGGCCGGTTCCAGGCGTCGCCCTGTTCGCGGTCCAGGTGCGTGGCCTTCTTGTTCTTCAGGGCGAAGACGTAAACCACCAGCGAGATGGCGATGGCCACGGTCACGTAGGTGAAGAACAGGTCCACCCGCTCGGCCTTCTGGAACGCGGCACCGATCAGCGGAACCGTGCCGCCGAAAAGCGAGTTGGCGATGGCGTAGCCCAGGCCCACACCGAGGGCGCGGATGGAGGCGGGGAACAGCTCGGCCTTCACCAGGGCGTTGATGGAGGTGTAGCCGCCAACAATCAGCAGGCCACCCAACATCAGCAGGAACGCGGTGAAGGGGTCCTTGGTGCCGGAGAGCGTGGAAAGTAGGGGCCAGGTGAACAGGACACCGGTAATGCCGAACCAGAGCAGGAGCGGCTTGCGGCCCACTTTGTCCGAGATGAAGCCATAGACGGGCTGGAGCAGCATAAAGATAAACAGGGCCCAAAAGTTGATGACTGAGGTGTCCGTCTTGGCGATGCCGGACGTATCGTTCATGAACTTCAGGATGAAGTTGGTGTACGTGTAGAACGCCACGGTGCCGCCGAGGGTAACGCCGATGCAAATGAGCAGCGGCTTCCAGTACTGAGTGAACAACAGCCGCATGGTGCCGGGCTGGGCTGCGCCTGCAACAACGGGTGCCTGAGCAGCGCGGACCTGCTCCTCGGTGACCGTCTCTTCCATCGAACGCCGCAGCCACAGGACAACCAGCGCAGCCACGCCGCCGAGGGCAAACGGGATCCGCCAGCCCCACTCGGTCAGGTCGCCCTTGGGCATCACGTTCTGCAGGATCACCAGGACCAGCAGCGCCAGCATCTGGCCGCCGATCAGGGTGACGTACTGGAAGCTGGAGAAGAACCCGCGCCGCTTGGACGTGGCGGCCTCGGACATGTACGTGGCGCTGGTGCCGTATTCGCCGCCCACGGAGAAGCCCTGCACCAGGCGGATCAGGATCAGCAGCACCAGCGCCCAGACACCCACTTGCTGCGTGGTGGGGAGGAGCGCGATGGCGAAGGAGCCCGCGGACATCAGCGTCACGCTGAGGGTCAGCGCCGCCTTGCGGCCCTTGCGGTCCGCGTAGCGGCCGAAGAACCAGGCGCCGATGGGGCGCATCAGGAACGACGTCGAGAAGACGGCCATCGCTTCAAGCCCGGCCTGGAGATCGTCCTTGGAGTTGAAGAAGTGGGACTGGAAGTAGGCGGCGAAGACGGTGTAGACGTAGAGGTCGTACCACTCCACCAGGTTGCCGGCGGAGCCCTTCAGGATGTTGCTCACCGCCCGGCGCGTCTGCGCTGCCTCGTTCTGGACTGCGGTCTGTTGAGTGCTCATCGCTGAACCTTCCTAAGCTGCGGCGCCGCAGCTTCCTGGCCTGATTTCCTGCTGTCCATGGCAACGTTGCCCATGGTTCCTCCCTCGACATTGACGGTCCCCCGCACATCCCGAGGGCCCCATCCACGGTATGGGTGATCCACGGCACAACCTACGCGGGAAGGCATTTCCTAACACTTCCTTAGGTTTCGCCGGGGCCGCGGGGTAATCTCCAAAGCGGGCTGTTTTTGGTGCCCACCGGAGGAAGAGGGACGGTGTCATGGAACTGCTGATCGTCGAGGACGACGACGCCATGGCCTCCGCGCTCGCCGCCGCGGTGGTCACCGCAGGCCACAAGCCCACCCGGGTGGTCCGCGGCGAGGATGCCCTCCTGGTCCACCGCAATTTCGGCGTGATCCTGCTGGACCTGGGGCTGCCGGACATGGATGGACTGGAGGTGCTGCGGAAGCTGCGCCAGGTCACCCCGGTGCCCATCCTGATCCTCACAGCGCGCGACGACGAGCGCAGCGTGGTGCTCGGGCTGCGGTCGGGTGCGGATGACTACCTCGTCAAACCGGTGAAGCTGGTTGAGCTGCTCGCCCGGATCGAGGCCGTCACCCGGCGCGCCGGCCGCCACTCCACTGCACCGCAGCAGAACATCGTGCTGGGTGACCTGGAAATTGACCTCGACCGGCGCGTCGCATCCCGCGGCGCCGGGGAACTGCCGCTGACGGCCACCGAATTCGACCTGCTGGCACTGCTGGCCGGCCATGCGGGTTCGGTGGTGACCCGGGAACAGATTCTGGACTCCCTCTGGGGGGACGCCTTTGTGGCATCCTCCCGTGCCCTCGACGTACACCTGACCGGGCTGCGGGCAAAGCTCCAGCGGCCGGGCTTCATCATCAATGTCCGGGGTGTGGGCTACCGGGTTGAAGCGGACCCGGCGTGAAGCTGCGAGTCCTAGGCCTCCTGAGCGTCCTGTCCGTCCTTCTGGTGGTGTTAGGTTCAACAGCCATCCTGGCCTCCGTCAGCCGCGAACTGACCCAGGAACTCCAGATCAGGCGGGTGACCGCACTCAACCGGTTCGCGCAGGTGGCCTTCGACGCCGCCACGGCCGGTGATTCCGCAGGGCTCAAGACCGAGATGGACAGGTACTCCGAACTCTATGGCGAAGGGGTCCTGATCCGGCTCCAGGGCGGGACGCTGCGGTCCGGTGGCCTGGCGGAGGACCGGGCAGAGGTCCGGGACGCCATGGCCCGGGCGAACCTGAACCTTAGCGACACCGCCCTTGCCCCGCTCCAGCCATTCGGACCTGGCTCCGAGGTGATATCCCGGTCCTTCGGCAGTGCCAGCCAGGTCCTGGGCGAGGTGGTCCTTGAAGTGAACCTGGAATCGGCCCGGCAGAAACTGAGGGAGCGGTGGATTGTCGTGGGGCTTGCTGCGGCGGCGCTCGCGGCCGTGCTGCTGCTGGCCGCGGCCAGGATCACGGCCTGGGTGCTGCGGCCGGTCCATCGCCTGAACACCGCGGTGACGGAGCTTGAGGCAACCGGCCGGACCGGTCAGCTTCCAGAGGACGGGCCGCCGGAACTGCGCGAGTTGAGCCGGTCCTTCAGCAGGATGGCCCGGACAGTCAGCCAGAGCCTGAATTCCCAGCGGCAGCTGATCGCCGACACCTCCCACGAGCTCCGCAACCCCGTGGGTGCCCTGCGGCTCAGGATCGACCTGCTTCAGCTGGAACTGCAGAGTGCCCGGCAGAAGGACGCAGCGGCCGGTGTTGTGGCCGAGCTCGAGCGCGTCGAAGAGATCCTGGAAGGCGTCCTGAAACTTGCGGCCGCCGAGCACCGGGCCAGTGAGGACTCGGCCCGGAGCCCCAGGGGCTTTGCTGGGCGGGAGCCTTCGGCCGCGGCGCCGGCACTCACCGACCCGTACCCGGTGCTCCAAGGCGAGGCTGAACGGGCAGAACCTGCCGCCCGCCGCTGCGGCGCCACCGTGTTCCTGGCCAGCCCGCCGGAACGGGCCGCGTCCATTGCCTGTAACCCCGCCGAACTGGCCCAGATGGTGGCTGAACTGATCAACAATGCGCTCAAGTACGCGCCCGGCGCCCATATCGAGGTGGCCGTCCGGGTACGCCCCACCGTGGTCAGCATCGAGGTGTCCGACGACGGCCCCGGGCTGACCGCCGACGAACGGGCTGCTGCCACGGGCCGTTTCTGGCGCTCGCCGCAGAACCGCGGCGTCCGCGGGACCGGACTGGGCATGACCATCGTGGACAAACTGGCGAGCGCCAACAGCGGCCGGCTGGTCCTGGCCGAGGCCTCGCCGCACGGGCTGGTGGCGCGGCTGGAATTTCCGCTGGGGCCTGACGGAGTGGGTACTGCCGGGCAGGACGCCGCGGGAGGAGGCTCGAATGGCTGACTTCACCGGGACACGAGCCTTTCCCCGCCGGACTGCCCTCAAAGCCGGTGTGGCGGCCGGATTCGCCGGCTTCCTGCTGCCGGGGCTCGCCGGTTGCACCCCCGAGGGCCGTCCGGACATCGTGACCGTGGCCGGCGGCGAGCCGGGCGGCTTCTACCTGGAATTCGCGGGGCTGTTGGCTGAATCCCTGCAGCGCCACGGCGTGGCCGGCCAGGCCACTGCCCTGACCACCGGGGGCAGCCTGGACAACCTCGGGGCCCTGCTGTCAGGCAAGGCAACGTTCGCCGTGGCACTCTCGGACTCAGCAGCCCAGCGCGCTGCGTCCGGTGACGCTGCCGCCGTCGGAATTTCCGCCGTCGGGAAGGTCTACGAAAACTATGTCCACTGCATTGTCCGGCGGGACAGCGGGATCCCTGATGTGGCAGGGCTGGTCGGCCGGACCGTAGCCGTTGGCGAACCCGGGTCCGGCACGTCCCTGACCACGCCGCGGCTGCTTGAAGCGGCCGGGCTGGCCTCGGCCGGCGGCTCCGGCGGGGTAACGGTGCTCAGCCTCGGCCTCAATGAGGGCCTCGCCGCTCTTCGGGAGGGAACTGTGGAGGCGCTGTTCTGGTCGGGGGGCGTCCCCACCGCGGCGATTGCTGCAGCGCACGACGACGTCGGGCTGGCTTTACTGGATCTCGCCGGGCTGCTGCCGGCACTGCGGCCCAAATATGGCGTCTTCTACGACCGTGTGCTCATCCCAGAGAGCGCCTATCCCGGCATACCGGCGGTGTGGACTGTGGGTGTGGCTAACTTGCTGCTGTGCCGGAGCGACCTGGATGACCGAATCGTCAAACGGACGGTCGAACTGCTCGTGGAGCACGCCGACGAACTTATCCCCCGCTCCAGCCTGGGTGTCCAGTTCCTGAGCCCGGAGTCGCTGATCAACACCCCCGGACTGCCGCTCCATCCCGCCGCGGCAGCCGCGTACCGGCAGTTCCACGGCTGACCCGGCTGACCCGGCTGACCCGGACAGGACGCTCTATCACTTAACGTGGAAAAACCCGAAGGGATCTCTCACTTTCCTCAAGAGAGTGAGAGAGCGTACGGGAGAAACCCGCATTAAGCCTCTGTGCCCCTGGCGGGGCGCCCGTTCCGGGCTGAAAATGTGCCTGTGGTCGCCTGCCGACGCCGTATCACTATGCTTCTTTGAGACCGTCATTAAGCCGGGCGCCGGGGATCACGCCGTGGGCCCTTCACTG
>JAHFUZ010000024.1 GCA_023264815.1 Arthrobacter sp.
CATGCGGGAAACAGGGGTCCGATCACAGACCACACCTCATCAGACACCAAAAAGCGATCGCTCATCACACCAGCCAACCCCAACAAGCCCCTAAAGGGGTTTAGCAACACGCCCTAGGGGGCTACGTCAGCGATGCCGGCCAGGTGCTGCTCCAGCCTCAGCAGGGTCTTGTCCATGCTGGCCGGGTGGCGGCGGAGGTAGCCTGCCAGCCGGAGGAAGAACTTGCCCCGGACTGCCCTGGCATCCCACTGTTCGGTGACGAGCGTTCCAGCCGTGCCGCCGGCGTCGGTGGCCGGTTCCAGGACGTAGCGCCAGATATGGCCGTAGAAGTGGCGCCAGGCGATGCGCCGGCCCTCCTCAAACTCGCAGACGGTGTTGAGGATTTTGTAGTCCACTTTCATGGTCATGTCCATGCCGAAGCGCGCTCCGGGGCCGAGCCGCTCCGGGCCGCTCGGCTGGGCACCTTTGACAGTGCCGGAACCGTCGATGACGCTGTGCAGCGCCGGCGTGGCCAGCACCTCGAAGATCTCCGCCGGTGCTGCCGGGATGAATCGTTCACGGGACACCAGGTATCGGTTAGTCATGCCCCCAGCCTAGTCAGGCGGGTCCGGCCTGTGCGCCGACGACCGCCGCGGCATAGGCGAACCCCTTGACCACGCCGGGCCTACCGCCGTACGCTTATTCAATCAAGAGATTGATCAACAGTTCAGTTGAATAAGGTCCCTTGATGACAGGAAGGCCCGCACCACGATGACCTCCGCCGACGGCACCCTCGACTCGGCCTTTATGGCCCTGGCCGATCCTGTGCGGCGGCAGATCATTGCCCGGCTCAGCCGGGGGCAGGCCACGGTTAACGAATTGGCGGAACCCTTCGCGATCAGCAAGCAGGCAGTCTCGAAGCACATCCAGGTCCTCGAGCAGGCCGGGCTCGTCACCCGCACGCGTGACGCCCAACGCCGGCCCGTCCACCTGAATCCCGCACGGCTTGAGGCGCTCACGGCGTGGATCGACCAGTATCGCCTGGTCCGCGAGGGGCAGTTCCGCAGCCTGGACGCCGTGCTCCGTTCCACCGCCGCCAGCAGCGGCACGCACCCCAAGGAATCATCATGAGCAATCCACTGAACCTCAGCGTTCCTGAGGGCCTCCCCTTTATCGACTACGACCGCGAGTTCGACTTCCCGGTAGCAGAAGTATTCCGCGCCCACAAGGAGCCCGGCCTGATCGTCCAGTGGCTCGGCCCGCGCGGCCTGAAGATGGAAGTCAACCACTACGACTTCCGGACCGGCGGAACCTACAGCTACCTGCACACCGGGCCCGACGGTGTGGCCTACGAATTCAGCGGCGTCTTCCACACAGTCCGCGAGAACGAGTTCGCCATCCAGACCTTCGAGTTCGGCGGCTACCCGGATGTGGTCAGCCTCGAATTCATGACGTTCGAGGATCTCGGCAACGGCCGTACCCGCCTGCGCGGCCACTCGGTCTACCCCAGCCTGGAGGCCCGCGACGGCATGGCGCAGTCCGGCATGGAGGGCGGCATGACCGAAGGGTACGAGCGGCTCGACGAACTGCTGAGCGGCGCGAAAGTCTGACACCCCTAACGGACGACGGCGGGCGGTCTCCTTCTCGGCAGAGGTGACCGCCCGCCGTCGTACTCCACCGAGACGCCCGCGATCCGTGGTGACCTGACGTCAGGACATGATCGGTGGCAATTTTCGCCATCAAATAGGCCCTCCCGGACTCTTGACCCTCACCGCGCGCCTGATAATATCGACAAAAGAAAGCATGTCCTATCAAAAGAACAAAGGGTGACATACCCGGCACGTCCTGATGCGGACGGCGCCGCGGTGGCACTTGGAACGCGGGGAGCACTCAGTGGCGAATCAACTTGGCCTCAACATCGACCGTTCCTCCCCCGTGCCGCTGTACCACCAGGTGGTGCAGGGCATTGAGGCGGCCATCCACAATGGAGTCCTGGAACCGGGCAGCCGGCTGGACAACGAGATCGACCTCGCGGCGCAGCTGAACCTGTCACGCCCCACCATGCGCAAGGCCATGGACGAACTGGTCCGTTCCGGCCTCCTGGTCCGCAAGCGCGGGGTGGGAACGCAGGTGGTCTCCAGCCAGGTCCGCCGCCCGCTGGAACTCTCCAGCCTGTTCGATGACCTCACCAACAACGGCAAAAAGCCCACCACGGAGGTGCTGAGCTTCTCCCACATGGAAGCGGACGCCCCCACCCTGGCGGCCCTGCAGCTGCCGGCCGGATCCAAGGTCTACCACTTCACCCGGCTGCGGAAAGTGGGCGGCAAGCCGCTGGCACTGATGGAGAACTGGGTCCGGGATGACATCGCGGACATGGATGAGGCCATGCTCGCCGCGGAGGGCCTGTACTCCATCCTGCGCCGCGGCGGCGTCAACTTCCGCCTGGCCACGCAGCGGATCGGTGCGATGATCGCCAACGACTACCAGGCACCCCTGCTCGAGACGGAGGTCAACTCCGCCCTGGTGACCATGGAGCGCACTGCCGTGGACGATACCGGCCGCCGCGTCGAGACCGGCCACCACGTCTACCGTGCCGATTCCTACAGCTTTGAAATGACCCTCGTACAGCGCTAACGCAAGGACTTCAATCATGACCAACTGGGTCTACCCCCTGGGCTCCGCTACCGACGGCGCCTGGGACATCTCGCTCGGAACCGCCGATTCCGCCACGGCCGTGGCCGGCTGGGCCCACACGGGCCTGAAGGTCGCCACCCTGGCCGCGGGCGCCGCTGTCGAACTTCCCCCAGCCGGTGAGGAACGGATCGTGGTGCCGCTGAACGGGTCATTTACGGTCACCGTTGACGGTTCGGAGTACGCCCTGGCGGGGCGGCGTTCGGTGTTCAGCGGACCCAGCGATGTCCTGTATTCGGGCATGGGGAAGGCCGTCACCATCAGCTCTGCCGACGGCGGCCGGGTGGCCGTGGCCACCGCCCCGGCCCGGGCTTCCTACCCCACCCGCCTGGTCACGGCTGCCGAGACTCCCGTGGAACTGCGCGGCGCCGGGAACTGTTCACGCCAGGTCCACAACTTCGGCACCCCGGCAGCCCTGGAAGCGGACCGCTTCATCGTCTGCGAGGTCATCACGCCCGCAGGCAACTGGTCCTCCTATCCCCCGCACAAGCACGATGAGGAGAAGGACGGCGAGACGCACCTCGAGGAGATCTACTACTTCGAGACGCAGGTTGCTGCCGGCTCCGGAGCGCCGGCCGATGCCGACGCCATCGGCTACCAGCGCGTCTACGCCTCCGATGACCGCCCCATCGACGTCTCCGCCGAGGTCCGCACCGGAGATGTGGTGCTGGTCCCCTACGGCTGGCACGGCCCGGCCATGGCGGCACCCGGCTACGACATGTATTACCTGAACGTGATGGCCGGTCCCGGCCCCGTGCGCGAATGGCTCATCAGCGACGACCCCCACCACGGCTGGGTACGGCAGAGCTGGGACGGGCAGGACATCGACCCCCGGCTGCCGTTCGGCGCCTAGAACACGGAAATGCCCCTCCGGAATTGGTTCCGGAGGGGCATTCCCATGTTGCGCGGGGTCCAGCTGGTTTTCAGCTCAGCTGATTGTCAGCTCAGCTGGCCACCGTGACCGCCACCTTGACGGGTGCGCCCGTAGCCAGGGATTCCTGGGCAGCGTCGGCCACCCGGGATGCTGCCACGGCGTCCTCAGGCGTACACGGGTTCTCCCGCTCGCCCAGGATCAACTCCACAAATGCCGCCATCTCGGACCGGTACGCTTGGTCAAACCGCTCGGCGAAAGTCTGGTGCGGCTCCCCCTCGGGGAAGGCGACGCCTGCTTCGGCCGACGCCAGGGCCGACTTCGCGTCCAGGCCCACCATGACCGAGCGGCTTGACCCCTGGATCTCCAGCCGGACATCGTGGCCGGCCCCGTTGTAGCGGCTGGCCGAGACCGTGCCCACCGTGCCGTCGTCGAACGTGATGACGGCGAGGGCCGTGTCCACGTCGCCCACTTCGCCGATGGCGGGGTCACCGTTGTTGGAGCCCTTTGCATAGACTTCCACGATCTCGCGGCCGGTCAGCCAGCGCAGGATGTCGAAGTCGTGGACCGAGCAGTCGCGGAACAGGCCACCGGACGTCGCCAGGAATTCCACCGGCGGCGGCGTCATGTCGCAGGTGACCGCACGCAGCGAGTGGATCCAGCCCAGTTCGCCGGCCTGGTAGGCGCGCTTGGCCTCAAGGTAGCCGGCGTCGAAGCGTCGCTGGTGGCCGATCTGCACCACGCCGTTGTTGTCCCTGATGTAGTCCAACACCGGCAGGGCGTCGGCCACGTTCATGGCGACGGGTTTCTCGCAGAACACCGGGATGCCGGCATCCACTCCTGCACGGATGAGTTCGGGGTGGGTCCCGGTTCCCGTGGCGATCACCAGGCCGTCCACCCCAGAGTCGATCAGGTGGGCTACCGAAGGCACGAACCCGGCCCCGAGGCCTGCGGCAATGTTGCGTGCGTGGTCCTCCGCCACGTCCGTGAGCCTGAGCCGGACGTTGATTCCGCGCGGGTTGAGGACTCCATTGAGTGCGGCGATGTTGTTGGCGTGCATGACGCCGATGCGCCCTACGCCTACCAGGCCGAGAATGACATCTTTCATAGTGTTCCTTTTTGTCGTAGAGCTAGTGAATCGTGGCGGGCTGGACGGGCGCCGGCTGAACGGTGAACGCTGCCCGGAAGGCCTCCAGCGCGGCTTCGCTGTCGCCGCTGGCCCAGGCTTCCAGGCCGACCGTGCCGTCGTAGCCGGCCGCGGCGAGCGCACGGGCCACTGCCTGGTAGTTGATTTCGCCGGTGCCGGGCTCGCAGCGGCCGGGGACGTCCGCCACCTGGATTTCGCCGATGTGCGGCAGGGCGGTCCGCACCAGCTCGATCAGGTTCCCCTCCCCCAGTTGTGCGTGGTACAGGTCCAGCATGAGCCTCACGTTGGGGTGGGCGGCGGCTTCCACCAGGGCGAGGGTGTCCTTGGCGCGGGCCAGCGGAATCCCGGGGTGGTCCAGGACCGTGTTGAGGTTCTCAAGGCAGAACGTCACATTGTGCTTCTCCCCCAGCGCGCCCAGGCGCTCCAAGGTCCGGGCGCCGGTACT
Source organism: Arthrobacter sp. (assembly GCA_023264815.1). Classification (GTDB taxonomy): domain Bacteria; phylum Actinomycetota; class Actinomycetes; order Actinomycetales; family Micrococcaceae; genus Arthrobacter. Next base: position 5,134 of record JAHFUZ010000024.1, read on the forward strand.
CCACATCCGGCCGGTGGAACGGAAAACGGGACGTGCCGCCTTCCCGTCCACCAGTTCGGCGGAATGCACCACCATCCGGCTGACGCCGAGTTCCAGGGCCGTGGGAATCAGCGCCTCAGCCGTCCGGACCACGTCGTCGGCAGACTCAGGGTCCACCAGGCTGCCCGCGGTGTATCCCGTCATGGAGGAGAACACGGCGCCCGTGGCGTTGAGCTCCTTAATGTCCCTGGTGCGGGAGTCCCACAGTTCCACGTCGAAGCCTGCCTCATGGATGCGCCGAACGCGTTCGGTGAAGGGCAGGCCGGTGAACACCATCTCCGCGCAAACGGCCAGCCGCATCAGACTCCTGCCTTCGCGGCCGCGGGGACAGCAACCGGGCCGCCCTGTTTGACGGAATCGATGCAGGCCAGTGCCATGGCCAAGGCGCGGCGGGCGTCTGCGGTTCCCGGCGTGAGGGTGAAATCGCCCGACGGCGGCGGCGTACCGTCGCGCCGTGACCTCACCACAGCGGCGAAGTCGGCGAGTTCATCGGTGTAGGCGTCCCGGAAGAGTTCCACGTTCAGCCGCGGGGTATCTGCGGAGAGCCCGTCGGCGGTGTAGCGGCGGGCGGCAGTCTCCGTTGACCGGCCGGCCTGGACCATGCCCTTGGAACCGAAGACCTCGCCGCGGACGTCATAGCCGTACAGGGCGCTGAAGTTCGCTTCGGCCACGGCGATGGCGCCGTTGCTGTAGCGGATGGTAACCACGGCGGTGTCCAGGAATCCCTCCTCGCGCAGGCCGGGTTCCACGAGGGCGTCCGCCACCGCATAGACCTCCACGGGTTCGGCGCCTTCGTTGAACCAGTTCAGGGTGTCGAAGTCGTGGATAAGGGTTTCCAGGAAGACGGTCCAGGCCGGAACCCGGGCAGCGTGCGGGATGCTGCCGGTGCCCGGATCCCGCGTCAGCGAGCGCAGGAGCTGCGGCTGCCCGGCAATCCCGGCGGCCAGGTCCTTCTTGGCCGCCTGGAAGTCGCTGGCGTACCGGCGGTTGAAGCCAATCTGGAAGTGCACGCCGGCAGCCTCTACCGCGGCGATGGCCGCATCGAGCTCGTCCAGGCCCTGGCCTGCAGGTTTCTCACAGAACACATGTTTTCCGGCCGCGGCGGCCTGGCTGACCAGGGCGGCGTGGAAGCGGGCCGGGCTGGCGATGATCACCGCATCGATCTCGGGATCGGCCAGGATGTCGTCCGCGCTGGCGGTGACCTTGGCTGTGCCGAATGAGGCTGCGAGCGCGCCGGCGGATTCGAGGTTGGGGTCGGCGATGGCGGCAAGCACGGCATCCGGGACGCGGCGGGCAATGCTGTCGGCGTGGAATGCGCCCATCCAGCCCGAACCGATGAGTCCGATGCGGACCGGGGCCGGGACGGGAGCGGGGTTCTGTGCGAGGTAAGCCATGGCTTGTCCTTTCGGTGGGTCGTAGCGTGTGGCTAGATCAGTAGTTGGGAGATCAGTGCCGGGCAGTGTGGCCCGGAGGGGCCGCTTCGCCGGGAAACACGACGCCGAGCTGGCGGCGGATTCCGTCGGCCACCTCCAGGGTGCGGATGGAGGCCGCCAGCGTCCGTTGGCCTGCCTGCGTGTTGCCTGCAGCAATGGCCCGGGCCACCGCGGCAGCCTCATAGTGCAGGCCTTCGAAGTGGCCGCCGGCGGGTTCGTTGTGGCGCAGGCGTGTGCCGTCGGGGAAGCAGACCTCGAAGCCGCCGGGCATGTTGAAGGGGCCGTCGATGGTCAGCGTCGCGTCGGACCCCACCACGACGGCGGCCGTGGGCGTGAAATTGTGGAGCTGGGTGTTCACCACGGCCTGGGCGCCGCCGTCGAACATCATCACGGCAGACAGCTGGGCGTTCACCCCGGACGCGTGCGGCTGCCCGACGGCGGCCAGTTGCTGCGGGCTTCCCAGTACCTCGGTAACCAGGGCCAACGGGTAGGTGCCCAGGTCAAGCAGCGGCCCGCCGGCAAGTTTCGGATTGAAGATCCGGTGCGAGGGGTCAAAGTGCTCGCCATACTCCGCCACCACCGTGCTGATGGTTCCCAGCATGCCGGTATCGAGGATCTGCCGGATCACGTCGAACTTCGGCAGGAAGAACGTCCACATGGCCTCCGCGGCGAACACCCCGGCCGCCTCGGCCCGGGCGGCGATGTCCCGTGCCTGGTCCGCATTGAGCCCGATCGGCTTTTCAATGAGCACGTGTTTGCCGGCGTCGATGGCCAGCACAGCGGCCGCGTGGTGGCCGGTGTGGGGCGTGCACACGTAGACGATGTCGATGTCCGGAGCGGCGGCCAGTTCCTCATAGCTGCCGTACGCGGCCGGCACGTCGAACGTGTCAGCGAAGGCCTTGGACCGGCTCAGCGAACGGGACCCGACGGCGGCGATCACCTGCCCGGTGTGTGCCTGGACGGATTCGGTAAAGCGTTCGGCAATCCAGCCCGGGCCCATGATTCCCCAGCGCAGCACGGGAGCGTCACGGGAGTCGGGGACACGGGACTGTGGGAGCGAGGCAGTGGTCATTGGTAGCTGACTTTCGTTGCGGCACCGTCGCTGTGCAGCGACTGGATCATGGCTTGGGCAACGAGTGAGGCGTTCAGGCCGTCCTGCGCGCCGGCGAGCGAGGGCCGTTCTCCTGCGGCGAGTGCGGAGATCCAGGCCTGCAGCTGCAGCCGGTAGGCGTCGGCGAACCGGGGGCGCCAGTCCGCCGGGATCTGGTCCCGGGCGGTGCCCTCCTGTTCAACGTGCAGCATGGCCGAATCCTGGACGGCGGTGGTGCCACGTTCCGAGACAACTTCGCAGCGGGTGGTGTAGCCGTACTGCGCGTTCAGGAACAGCTCCAGCGTGGTGAGGGTTCCGTCCGCGGTGCGAAGCGTCATGAACGCGGGATCGCGCAGTCCCGCCTCGGCCAACCGCGTGCTCTTTCCCGCCTGCCATGAGACTTCCGTGATGGGTGAGTCCAGCAGCCAGGGAATGATGTCCAGCTCGTGGATGGCCGAATTGGTGATGGCCGATTCGGCGGTGGCGCCGGGAGCGGCCGAGGCGTTCCGGCTGACGCAGTGGACCATCAGGGGTTCGCCCTGCGCCCTGCCCTGCACGGCCTGCCGGAGCGCCACATAACCAGGGTCGAAGCGCCGCATGAAGCCGAGCGAGAGCAGGGACGTTCCCGTAGCGGCCACCATGTCGGCGTCGGCGGCCACCACTTCCAGGCTTTCCAGGACGGTTGGCGCCAACGGTTTTTCGCACAGGACCGGTGTCATCGCCTCGAAGCACTCCAGGACCAGCCCGGCGTGGGTGGAATCGTGCGAGGCAACCACGACGGCGTCCACCTCGCTGGAGTTGATCAGTTCCGATGGGTCAGTGGTGATGCGTGCCGACGGCGGCGCTGCCGCGCCGGCCCGGCCGGCGTCGAGATCTGCCACAAAGGTGACTTCGGCACCGCCGACGCTGGTGGAGAGGTTCCTGATGTGGTCCGCGCCCATGATTCCGGCGCCGATGACGCCTACCCGGATCGGCATGGTGTTCCCTTCGTTAACGTTTGTGTGTCTGCGGTTCCCCGGAAGCGGCGCACAGGCATGGCGGGGTTGCTCCGGAGGGGTGTCCGGAGCACCCCGCCCGGTGCTGCCGCTAGGCGTGTTTCGGGCCGCCGGCGTTGGCCGTGTCTGCGACTTCGGCCACCTCGGCCTTAACTTCCTTGAGGGCTTCACTGTGCCCGCCCAGCTGTTCGAGCTCGTGGGCGAGTTCGGCGAGTTCGGCACCGCCGGCCATCTGCGCCGTGAGCTCGTCGAGGGTGATGTCTTTTTTGTCGTAGTAGCCGATCGATTTGCCGCGCTTGAGCAGCAGGAACCGGTCACCCACGGGGAACGCGTGGTGCGGGTTGTGGGTGATGAAGATGACGCCGAGGCCGCGGTCGCGGGCCTGGAGGATGTAGCGCAGGACCACGCCGGACTGCTTCACGCCCAGCGCCGCCGTCGGCTCGTCCAGGATCAGCACTTTGGCGCCGAAGTACACGGCGCGGGCAATCGCCACACACTGGCGTTCACCGCCGGAGAGCTGCCCGATGGGCTGCTCCACATCGCGCAGGTCGATGCCCATGTCGGCGAGTTCCTTTTTGGTGATGTCCTTCATCTTCTGGACGTCAAGGCTCTTGAACGGGCCGAATCCGGAGGTCAGTTCGGAGCCGAGGAAGAAGTTCCGCCAGATCGGCATCAGCGGCACCACGGCGAGGTCCTGGTAGACGGTGGCAATACCGACGTCGAGGGCATCGCGCGGGGAGCTGAACTTCCGCTCCTCGCCCATGATGTTCAGGACGCCTTCGTCGTGCTGGTGGAGTCCGGCAATGATCTTGATCAGGGTGGACTTGCCGGCGCCGTTGTCGCCCAGGACACAGGTGACGCGGCCGTTGTCCACGGCCATGGTGACATCGCGGAGGGCGATGATGTTGCCGTAGTGCTTTCCCACTCCGTCCAGGGACAGCAGGTGGACCGGGGTGTGGGTCAGCGGATCTTTTTCGTTCTGCAGCAGGGTTTGCTGGTCGATCTGATTGGCATTCATTTTCTCCGCCCCTTACTTGAGCTCTGCGCGGCGTTTGACGATGAGGTTCACGATGGTGGCCAGCAGCAGCATCAGGCCCAGGAAGAACTTGAACCAGTCCGGGTTCCACTGGGCGTAGACGATGCCCTTGTTGGCCATGCCGAAGATGAAGGCGCCGATCGCGCCGCCCACGGCGGAGCCGTAGCCGCCGGTCAGGAGGCAGCCGCCGATCACTGCGGCGATGATGTAGAGGAACTCGTTGCCCACGCCCTCGCCGGACTGCACGGCGTCGAAGGCAAAGAGGTTGTGCATGCCCAGGACCCAGCCGCAAAAGCCGACGGCCATAAACAGCCCGATCTTGGTCTTGGTGACAGGTACACCCACGGCGCGGGCGGCATTCGCGTCACCGCCGGCAGCAAAGATCCAGTTGCCCACTTTGGTGCGCAGGAGTATCCACGAGGCCACGGCAACCAGGATGATCCAGAAGAATACGGTGATCTTGACCTCCACCCCTCCCAGGCTGATCGAGGAAGCGAACACTGCCCGGGCGGAGTTGAAGCCCTCCATGCTGGCGATGGACGGTGAGGACACGCTGCCGCCGATCAGGCGGGTGAGTGCCAGGTTGAGGCCGGTCAGCATGAGGAACGTGGCCAGGGTGACGATGAAGCTGGGCAGTTTCGTCTTGATCAGGATCCAGCCGTTGATGAAGCCGATTCCCAGCGAGACCACCAGGGCCAGGATCACGCCCACCCACACGTTCGTGGAGAAATTCCAGCTGAACAGGGAGGCCGTCAGCGCCGAGCTGATAACGGCAACACCGGTGGAGAGGTCGAACTCGCCGCCGATCATCAGCAGCGATACGCCCACGGCCATGATCCCGATGGTTGAGCTGCCGTACAGGATGGTGGCCAGGGCATTGGGCTGGATGAAGGTCTGGGACACCAGTGCGAAGAAGATGAAAAGGACCACGGCTCCGACGAGTGCGCCCACCTCGGGGCGGCCCAGGAGTTTCTGGAACGGGCTTCGTTGCCCAATGCGCTCGTCGCCACGTGGCCCCGCGGCCGAAGCCGGTGCCGGTGGCAGGGTTGCTGTATTTGCCATAGGAATAACTCCTTGTTGGTCAGGCCGTGCGGCTGTCGCCGCACGGCCTGGGGCCTGGATCTAGCGGACGCCCTGCTGGGCGAATTTGAGAACGTCGGAAGCGTTGGCCTTGTCCACGATGGTGGGACCGGTCAGCACAGGCTGGCCACCGCCGAGCTTGAAGCCGCCGCGCTTGGCCTGCCACAGGGAGTCAACGGACATGTACCCCTGGAGCCACGGCTGCTGGTCGACGGTGAAAATCACGGCGCCATCCACGATCTTCTGGGCAAGTTCGGCGTTCAGGTCGAAGCTGGCAACCTTGGATGAGCTGCCGGCATCGGCCACCGACTTGAGCAATGTCAGGGTGATGGGTGCGCCGAGGCCGATGATGACATCTGCGTCCTTGGCCGCCTGGAGCTTCGCGGTGGCGGTGGACTGGACGGCAGTCATGTCCTTGCCGTCCACGTAAAGGATCTCAGTACCCGGCACCTTGGCCTTGACGCCCGCGCAGCGCGCTTCAAGTCCCACGTGGCCCTGCTGCTGGATGACGCAGACGGGGTGCTTGTAGCCTTGCTCGGCGAGCTTGGTGCCCACCGCCTGGCCCGCGAGCTGCTCATTGGAACCGAAGTGGGTAAATGCGCCGAGCTGGGCCGAAACCGATTCGCCGGCGTTGAGGCTCACCACGGGAATGCCGGCGTCGGTGGCTTTCTTCAGGACTTCCTTCAGGGCATCCGGGGTGGCCACGGTGACCGCGATGCCGTCAACCTTCTGGTCGATTGCCTGCTGGACGAGCTGCGCCTGGCGGCCTGCCTCGGGGTCGGAGGTGTAGAGCAGTTCCACGTTGTCTTTCGCGGAAGCCTCCTCGGCACCCTTCCGGACGATGTCCCAGAACGTATCGCCCGCTGCGGCGTGGGTGATGAGGGCCACCTTCATCCGGTCAGTGCTGGCCACTTGGCCGGCGCCGCCAGCATTGCCGCTGTCGGCTGGCTTGCCGCCCGTGCTGGAACAAGCGCTGAGAGCCATCATCGGAACGACGGCCGCCACCAGGGCCGCCTTCCGCCACGAAAACTTCTTCACGATTTATCTCCTTTGATCGGGGTTACGGCCCTGCCACTCTGCAGGCGCTCAAAGCCCTCTACACCGATCATGGTGACTGAACTCACAGATGTCAATACTTTGTCCTGACATTAGGATGTTTTGACGTAACTTCACGCCCTAACAGCCTCATTCGGAGGGCCTCGAGGTGGTTCCCCGGGCCACCAGCAGGGGCTCAACCAGTTCCCTTTGCGGGCCGGCCGCAGGGTCCTGGAAGCGCCGCAGCAGGACCTTTGCCACCTCCACGCCCACCACATCGCTGCGGTTGTCCACCGAGGTCAGCTCCAGGTACCGGGACTTAGCCAGGGGAGAGTTGTCGTACCCAATGAGGGAGACATCCGCCGGCACCGCCAGGCCGCGGGCCCTGATGGCCCCCATGGCGCCCAGCGCCATCGTGTCATTGGCGGCAAAGATGGCCGTGGTGTCCGGATGGTGGTCAAGAAGCCAGCACGCCGAGGAATAACCGTCCTCCTCCGAGGTACCGCCCTCCTCCCCTACGGTCCAGGCGGCGACACCCGCTTCCCGGAGCCGGACGTTGAAGCCCGCCCTGCGGTGGGCCGCAGCGCCGCCGAACCCCGAAAGGTGCCCGATCCTGGCATGCCCCAGCCCGAGCAGGTGGTCCGCGGCAAGGGCGCCGCCTTCGTCGTCGTCGTTGGTTATGAGGTCCGCCTCCGGCGGCACACCATGCCGCCATCCCGCCACCACGGTGGGGACAGCCGTCCCGGTCAGCGCGACTCCCCCCGGTTCCGCCGCAATCACCATGCCGTCCACATGCATGGCCAGCAGCCCGTCCGCAGCCGCCTTGATGCGGCTTTCACCCGGCCGGGAATCGGCCAGCATCACCTGGTAGCCCTGCTCCGCCAGTGCGGATTCCATCCCCCGGAGCAGATCAACGAACCAAAGGTTCCGGTAGTCGTCGATGACCAGCCCGATGCTCTTGGTCCTGTTGCTCGCCAGTGTGGTGGCCGCCCTGCTGGGGCGGTATCCCAGCTCGGCGATCGCGGCCCGCACGGCCGCGCGGCGCTTCTCGCCCACCCTGTCGGGGTTCTGCAGCACCAGGGAAACCAGCGACGGCGAGACACCGGCCAGCTTCGCCACATCGTAAATCGTGGGGCGCTTGGCCGGCGTGTCGTTCGGCGTCACCGGGACCCCCTTCCCATCGACCTCAGCGCGGTCAAATATTGATTGACAGGACATATAGACATAGCTACGCTCAGAGTCAGCATACAAAATTGTAGCGCTACAAAAAGCCGTTGAGCGTCCCGTCGCGGCTGAATTTCAAAGGAGAAATCAATGGCTGAAAGCCTTGGCGTCGCTGTCATCGGCGCAGGCATGGCCGGAAAAGCCCACGCAGCGGCCTACCGGACAGCGTCCACCCTCTACAGCCCGGCCCTTCCCGAGGTCCGCCTCGTCTCCATCGGTGACGTCAACGCCGAGTTCGGTTCCCTCGCCGCCCGCCGATTTGGCTACGGGCGCAACGACACCTCGTGGCAGGCCATCGCCGAAGCGGACGACATTGACGTCGTCAGCGTGGTGATTGCGAACTCGCTGCATCGAGAAGTGGTGGAGGGGTTGCTGGCAGCCGGCAAGCACGTGCTGTGCGAGAAGCCGCTGAGTGACACCATCGAAGACGCCAGGGCCATGGCGGACGCAGCCCGCAACGCCAACTCCATCGCGCGCATCGGCTTCACGTTCCGCCGCACCCCCGGCATTGCCTACATCCGCGACCTCATCCGCACCGGGGTGCTGGGCAACGCCCTGCACTTCAGCGGACGGTACTGGACCGATTACGGCTTCAGCCCGTCCGCTCCCATGAGCTGGCGCTACAAAGGCGGCCCGGGCTCCGGTGCGCTGGCCGACGTCGGAAGCCACCTGGCCTATGTCTCCGAGTTCCTTTGCGGCGACATCAAGTCCATCAGCGGCGGCCGCCTCACCACCGCGATCCACAAGCGGCCCCTGCCGCTAGCAGCCGTGATGGGCCATGACCACGTTGCCGTGAGCGATACCTTCGAGGCCGTGGAGAACGACGACTACGCGGCATTCAACGCCGAGTTCGCCAACGGCGCCGGCAGCTTCGAGGTCTCCCGCGTTGCGGCCGGACATGCCAACAGCCTCCAGTTCGAAGTGTTCTGCGAGAACGGTGCCGCCAAGTTCGACCAGCGCCGCCCCGCCGAAATCCAGCTGTTCCTCAACGACGGCTCAGGTACCGAGAACGGCTACCGCCAGGTCATCCTTGGCCCGGGACACCCCTACATCACGGGTGGGCTGGCCATGGACGCCCCCGAGGTGGGCTTCGGCCAGAACGATGCCTTCGGTTACCAGGCCCGGGCATTCCTCGAAGAAGTTGCCGGCATCAGCGAAGCGGAATCCTTGCCCCGCTGCGCCACGTTCGACGAAGGCGTACGCAACATGGAACTGCTCGGCGCCGTCACCGAATCCGCGCTCAACAACGGAAAGAAGATCACGCTGTGAAACTGGGCGTCTACAACGCAATCCTGCACGACCGGCCGCTCCCGGAGGCCCTCAAGGTCATCGCCGGCCTCGGACTGACCGGGATCGAAATCAATACCGGCGGTTTCCTGCCCGCCGTCCACGTGCCCACTTTCGATGAGATCCTCACCAGCGACGCAGCCCGGGACGACTACCTGGCCATCTTCGAGGGAACCGGCGTCTCAATCGCCGGCCTGAACTGCAACGGCAACCCGCTGCACCCCCGGCGTGAGATCGGCGAGAAGCACGCCGAGGACATCCGCCGCTCCATCAGACTGGCGCGTCGGCTGGGACAGAACCGCGTGGTCACCATGTCCGGCCTGCCCGGCGGGGAGCCCGGGGCCACTGTCACCAACTGGGTGGTCAACGCGTGGAACTCAGCGGCATTGGACGTGCTGGACTACCAGTGGGGCGTCGCCGCAGGCTTCTGGAAGGAAACCGACCGCCTCGCCGCTGACCACGGCGTCAAGGTGGCCCTGGAGCTGCACCCGCAGAACATCGTCTTCAACACCGCCGACGTCCACAAACTCATCGACCTCACCAGCGCCACCCACGTGGGTGTGGAGCTGGACGCCTCGCACCTGTTCTGGCAGCAGATGGATCCCGTGGCCGTGGTCCGCGAACTCGGCCCGCTCGTCTTCCAGGCCGCGGCCAAGGACGTCCGGGTCAACACCGCCAACGCCGCGCTCTACGGTGTGCTCGACAACAGCTTCCGCCGGCTCTCGCCAGAGGAAAACCGGACCAACCTCGGCGGCGACGAGTGGGCCAACGAGTGGCCCAAGAACTCCGCCTGGGACTTCGTGGCACTGGGCCGCGGACATGACACAGCGTTCTGGACCGAGTTCCTGCGCGCTCTGCACGAGGTGGACCCGGACATGCTGGTCAACATCGAGCACGAAGACACGTCCCTGGGGCGGATCGAAGGCCTGGAGGTCGCCGCCAAGGTCCTGCTCGACGCTGATGCCGCGCTTGCCGCGTCACTGAACCCGACAGCCTGAACACCCACGGCCCGAGGGCTGACTGCAGGGGCGTCGCTCTCGCGGCGTCCCTGCTGTTGTGTCTCCGGAGCATTCCCTCTACGACGCTCTCTCACTTGATGCGGTTTTTCCCGGATCCCTCTATCACTCTCTTGAAGAAAGTGAGAAAGGGATCCGGATTTTCCTGCATTAAGTGAGAGAGCGTCCTGGGCCCCGCACCCGCTGGAGACAAAAAACGCCCGACGCCGGCCGGCGTCGGGCGTTATTGCGTCACCATTGGTTGCGGGTCACCTCAGGCGGATACGCCGGAGCGCTCCTTGAACAGGTGCTCCAGCTGCTCCAGGGACTTGTCCTTGGTTTCCGGGACAACGCGCCTGACCCAGACGATGGCACCAAGCTGCAGCGCCACGAAGATGAAGAACGTCGCCGAAACACCGATCCACGACACCATCTGCGGGAAGAAGAAACCGATCAGGAAGTTGATCATCCACAGCACAAAAACGCAGATGCCCATGGCGATACCGCGGACGTGCATGGGGAAGATCTCGGACATGGTCAGCCAGGTAACCGTGCCGATGCAGCCCTGCATGGACGCCAGGAACGTCACCATGAACAGCAGCACAAGGTAGCCGCGCAGCGTGCTCTCCGGCAGTGCCATGGAAATGACCGCGATGGCCGTCAGGGACAACGCCGTGCCACACAGTCCCACGATCAGCATGGGTTTTCGGGGCACCCGTGACATCAGATACATGCCAACGACGACGGCAGCCACCGACGTGATGCCGTTGAGGACGTTGGCAATCAGGGCGCCCTGGTCGCCGAATCCGGACGAGGACAGGATGGTTGTTCCGTAGTACATGATGGCGTTGACGCCACTGATCTGGTTGATGATGGCCATGCCCAGGCCCACCACGAAAATCCTGCGGATCCACGGCACGGTGAGGTCCTTGAACGTGCCCATCTTGGCCTGGTAATCCTCGCGGGCTGCCTGCCGGACCTCGTCGAATTCCGTGGAGACGTCGCCGGCGGCGCGGGTGGAACGCAGCACTTCCAGCACTGCCCCGAAGCGGCCGGCCGACGCCAGCCAGCGCGGGCTCTCCGGCAGGACCAGCATCCCGAACCAGAGGATGACGGCAGGGAGCGTGGCGATCACCAGCATCCAGCGCCAGACGTGCGTTTCCTCGGGGAAAAGGTTGCCCAGCACGGCGTTGAAGGTGAAAGCGAGGAACTGGCCGGTGACGATCATCAGTTCGTTTTGCGTGACAATGCGGCCGCGCTGGGCCGCCGGTGACATCTCGGCGAGGTACACGGGGACAATCACGGAAGCGCCACCCACTGCCAGGCCCAGCAGCGTTCGGGCCGCAATGAGCAGTTCAGTGCTTGGCGAGATGGTGCAGGCGATGGTGGCCACGATGAAGATCAGGGCCAGGCCCATGATGGTCTTGCGCCTGCCGAATCGGTCCGAGAGCCGGCCAGCGCTGATGGCGCCGAAGGCCGCGCCGAACAGGAGCGTTGACGTGACCAGCCCTTCGGTCAGCGGGGTGAGGCCGAGGTCCCGCTGCATAAACGGCAGGGCGCCGTTGATCACGCCGGTATCGTAGCCGAACAGCAGTCCGCCGAAGGTGGAGAAGAGCGCCACCTTCCGCATAAATTTCTTCGGGTTGGCGGGTTTGGCGGACCTGGTCTGCCTGGTGCTGGCGGAAGCACCGACGTGGACAGTGCCGGGATTCGTCAGGGTTTGCTTCGCATCGGCCCCCACTACTTGACCTTATCGATGTACTGGCCCATCGTCTCCAGCTGGTGGCGGGAGACCTCCTCGGCGTTCTCGTCCTCGGCAAAGACGCTGGAGACCATGACGGTGTTGTCCTTGTCCAGGAAGCCGATTTCCTTGAGTCCGCCAAAGAACTCGTCCCAGTTGACGTCGCCATCGCCGATCTTCAGGTGCTGGTGCACGCGGACGGCGTTGCCGGGCGGATTGGTGATGTAGCGCAGCCCGTGGGACGCGTGGTGGTTCATGGTGTCCGAGACGTGGACCAGGCGAAGTTTATCCCCGGCAGCCCGCATGATCTCCAGCGGCCTGTTGCCCATGTGGAAGGTGTGCGAGGCCACGTAGACCAGGCCGATGTTGGGCGAGTTCACGCCCCGGATCACGCGGATCGCGGCCAGGCCGTCTTCGACGAAATCGTCCGGGTGCGGGTCGATCAGGACGTCAAGGCCTTCGCGCTCGATGATCGGCAGCAGTTCCTCCATGGAGCGGTAGAAGGCGCGTTCGGACTCCTCGGCTTTCTCGGGCCGGCCGCTGAATTCGGTATTCATGGTGCTGACGCCGAGGTCCACGGCAATCTGGATGGCACGCTTCCAGTAGCGCACTGCAGCTTCGCGGGCATCCTCGTCGGGGCCGGACCAGCGCAGGACCGGCAGCACGGAGGCGATTTCCACACCAGCGTCCTTGCAGGACTTGTTCAGCTGGGTTACCAGTTCATCGTCGGCCTTGGGGTGGTTGTAGAACGGGATCATGTCCGCGTGCGGGGTCAGCTGCAGGTACTTGTAGCCAAGATCGGCGGCCACGCGCGGAAATTCCAGCAGGCTGTGGGTGTGGTGGAACGGGGTGGGGTCCAAGGCGATTTTCATGGTCACTCCTTTGTGGGTGGGGTCTTAGCCGTAGAGGTCCGGCTTGGTGTTGAGCTGGACCTTGACCTTTTCGCCTGACTTCTGGGCTTCCACACCCGCTTCGCAACAGGCGGCCGTGGCGTACCCATCCCACGCGGTGGGCCCGCCAATTTCGCCGCGAAGCGCTGCGTCCACCCAGGCCTGCACCTCGACGTCGTACGCTGCACCAAAACGGTCCTCGAAACCGGGGGTGACGTTGCCGCCCCACTTGCCCGCGGACTGGATGTACGGACCGCTGTCGCCGCCGATGCTCACGATGCCGTCCTCGAACGACGCCTGCGTGGCCACCTGGTAGCCGAACTTGGCGTTGACGTAGATTTCGACGTCGGCCAGGACACCCGACTCGGTTTCCAGCAGAACATGCTGGGGATCGTGCTGGCCGTTGGGGGCATTGCGCGTGGCTTTGCCGAGGCGGACCTGGACCGAGGTGATTTCCTCACCCGTGAAGAAGCGGATCGCGTCGAACTCATGGACTACGGAGTCGTTGATCAGCATCTCGTTGGTGAAGCCCTCGGGCGTGGTGGGGTTCCGGTGCTGGTGGTGCAGCATCAGCAACTCCCCCAGTTCGCTGGTGCGGATGATGGAACCCAACGCCGAGTATTCCGCGTCGAAACGGCGCATGAAGCCCACCTGAATGCGCTTGTGCCCCAGTGCGGTCTCCGCCTGGACAACCTTCCAGGCGCTCTCTGCATCCGGAGTCAGCGGCTTTTCACACAGGATGGGGAAGTCCTTCTCCAGTGCCTTGTACAGGATTTCCTCGTGCAGGAACCCCGGCGTGGCGATCAGCACGGCGTTCACGTCGCCGTTGTTGAGCGCCTCATCGGCACTCGCCAAAGCCACGGCGCCGTCGATTCCCTCGATGGCAGCCTGCGCGCGGGCAAGATCTACGTCGACGACGGCGGCAATTTCAGCGCCGTGGATGCGCGTGCTGAGGCGCTTGATGTGGTCCGCACCCATGCGGCCTGCGCCGATGACGGCTACGCGGAGAGTCTTGGTCACTGTTCTGTCCTTCGTGGGTTTGGGTTGGGTTACTGGACGCGTGTGCGGGAACCGCAGGAAAGCAGGTAGTTGCGGGTGCGCTTGGCGATGGGCATGGGGACATCGAAGGCGACCGGGTACATATCCTGTTCCACGATGCCGAAGATGGGGCGGTTAAGCGCCTCGACGGCCTCGATCACGGCCCGGAGATCGGGCAGGCCGTTCGGCGGCTCGGTCATCACGCCGGCGAGGTTGGCTGCGGCCCAGGTCATGTTTTCCTCGTTGACCCTCTTCAGGACCTCCGGGTTGATCTGCTTCAGGTGCAGGTAGCCGATCCGGTCCGGGTAGTTCTTGATCAGCTCCAGGCTGGAGGCTCCGCAGTACTCCGCGTGGCCGGTGTCCAGGCAGAGGTTCAGGTACTTCGGGTCTGTGGCGGCCAGCAGGGTTTCGATATCCTGCTGGGCCCCAACGTGCGAGTCCGCGTGCGAGTGGAACTGCTGCTTCAGGCCGAAGTCCTCCAGCAGGACCTTGCCCATCCGGTTGTGGCCCGCAAACAGGTCAGCCCAGGCTTCCTCGGTAAGCTCGCCGCTTTCCACGGCTTCGCCGGTGACGTCATCACGCCACATGGCCGGGATGACCACGATGTGCTCGCCGCCCATGGCGGCCGTCAGCTCAGCCACCTTGCGGGCAGGTTCCCAAGCTTCGTCGTACTGTTTGGCGCCGCGGTGGAACGCAGTGAAGACGGTTCCGGCGGTGACCTTCAGGTCCCGTTGTTTGAGTTCCTCTGCCAGCCGGGTGGGGTCGTTCGGCAGATAGCCGTAGGGACCCAGTTCGATCCATTTGTAGCCGGACTCCGCAACTTCGTCCAGGAAGCGCTGCCACGGGGTCTGCTGGGGATCGTCCGGGAACCAGACACCCCAGGAGTCGGGGGCGGTACCGATGATGAGCTTGTTCTCGACGTCAGTCATGACTGTTCCTTCTCATCGATTGCTCCGTAATGGCCCTTTTGGACACTCAAAACGGCGTTTACGGAGCAATCGATGGTGGTTGGGAGGCGGTGGGGTTAGTTGGAGGGGAAGTTGTAGCTTGCGCCGGAGGCGTGGGTGGGTTCGGGCCAGCGTGAGGTGACCACCTTGCCGCGGGTGTAGAAGGAGACGCCTTCGGGGCCGTAGATGTGCTTGTCGCCGAACAGTGAGGCCTTCCAGCCGCCGAAGGAGTGGTACGCCACGGGGACGGGCAGGGGCACGTTGATGCCGATCATACCCACGGTCACGGAGCGCTGGAAGGTGCGGGCGTTCGCGCCGGAGGAGGTGAAGATGGCGGTGCCGTTGCCGTAGGGGTTGGCGTTGATCAGGTTAATGCCGGACTCCAGGTCCGGAACGCGGACGACGACGAGGACGGGTCCGAAGATTTCCTCGGTGTAGGCGGTCATTTCGGTTTTGACGTGGTCGATCACGGTGGGGCCCACCCAGAAGCCGTCTTCGTGGCCGGGGACCACGAGGTCGCGGCCGTCAACGACCATGGCCGCTCCTGCGGTTTCGGCTTCGGTGACGATCCTGACGATGCGTTCCTTGGAGGCGGGGGTGATGACCGGTCCCATTTCGGCGCCGGGGGCGGTGCCGTTGTTGACCTTCACGGCCAGGGCGCGTTCTTCGACCTTTTTGACGATCAGGTCAGCGGCGTCCCCGACGGCCACTGCGACGGAGATGGCCATGCAGCGTTCGCCGGCGGAGCCGAAGGCGGCGGCGGCGAGGTGGTCGGCGGCGTTGTCGAGGTCGGCGTCGGGCATCACGATCGCGTGGTTCTTCGCTCCGCCCAGGGCCTGGACGCGCTTGCCGTGCTTGGTGGCGGTCTCGTGGACGTACTGGGCGATGGGGGTGGAGCCAACGAAGCTGATGCCGTCGACGTCCGGGTGGGTCAGGAGGCCGTCGACGGTTTCCTTGTCGCCATGCAGGACCTGGAACACGCCGTCCGGGAGGCCGGCCTGCTTCCACAGCTTGGCCAGCAGCATCGAAGCCGAGGGGTCGCGTTCGGAGGGCTTAAGGATGAAGGCATTGCCGGTGGCAATCGCCATCGGGGCCATCCACAGGGGCACCATGACGGGGAAGTTGAACGGGGTGATGCCCGCGACCACGCCGAGGGGTTCGCGGAAGGAGAACACGTCGATGCCGGTGGAGACCTGGTCCGAATAGTCGCCCTTGAGCAGCTGCGGGATGCCGCAGGCGAACTCGATGACTTCCAGGCCGCGGCCGATTTCGCCCTTGGCGTCGGAGAGGACCTTGCCGTGCTCGGCGGTGATCAGTTCGGCGAGGTCATCCACGTGGGCGGCGACGAGTTCACGGAACTTGAAGAGCACGGCGGTGCGCTTGGCCAGGGAAATGTCGCCCCAGGAGTCGGCAGCGGCACGGGCGGCCGCGACGGTAGCATCCAGGTCGGCCCGGTTGGCCAGGCGCAGCTCGCCGGACACGGCGCCGGTGGCGGGGTTGTAGACGGGCTGGGTGCGGTCGCCAACACCTGCGGTTTCGGCGCCGTTGATGAAGTGGTTGATGGTGGTGGTCTCAGTAGAGGTGGCAGTCATGGGACTCTTCCTTGAGTAGTCGAAAAGGAGTGTGGGGGTCAGCCGAGCAGCTTGCGCTGGCGGTTCTTGTGGCCGGTGTACGTCTGGTAGGCCTGCTGCGTGGATTCCAGCTCGGAAACGGCTGAGACGGGGACGTCCCACCAGGACTCGGAAGACGGGGCGTCCAGCAGCGGGTCGGATTCGACGTGGATCAGGATGGGGCCGCCGCGTTCCGGCGCTGCCTTGGCATCCCGGATGGCCTGTTCGAGTTCGGCGATGACCTTCTCCCCCGGTTCGATCCGGACCACCTTCACGCCAAGGCTTTCGGCGTTCAGGGCCAGGTCCACCGGCAGGGTCTCGCCCTCATCGAAGCTGTGCTGCTCCTCGTTCAGGGCCCGGTACTGGGTGCCGAACCGCTGCGAGCCCAGCGACTCGGACAGGGATCCGATGGAGGCGTAGCCGTGGTTCTGGATCAGGACCACGATCAGCTTGAGGCGCTCGGCGACGGCGGTGACCAGTTCGGTGTGCATCATCAGGTAGGAGCCGTCCCCCACCATCACCACAACATCGCGCTGTTCCCCGCCGCGCGCGGCTTCGGCCAGCGCGGCGCGCTTCACGCCGAGACCGCCGGGGATTTCGTAACCCATGCAGGAGTAGGCATATTCCACGTGGTAGCCGAACGCATCACGGATCCGCCACATCTTGTGCAGATCGCCAGGCAGCGACCCCGCCGCACAGATCACGACGTCGGCCGCGTCCATCGCCCGTGACGTGGCGCCGATGATTTCGTTCTGCGCCGGCAGCGGCGTGAAGCGCGTATCGAAGGCTTCGTCCACGGTGGCGTCCCAGCGCTTCTTTTCTGCCGCGACCTGCTGTTCCAGGTCCGCGCCGACGCGGTAGCCGCCGAGCGCTGCGTTGAGTTTGACCAGGGCCTTGCGGGCGTCGGCCACGATCGGGAGCGTGGTGCCGTGCTTGTACGCGTCGATGGCGGCGACATTGATGTTGATGAAACGCACGTCCGGGTTCTGGAACGCTGTCCGCGACGCGGTGGTGAAGTCCTCATACCGGGTGCCGATCCCAATGATCAGGTCAGCTTCGGCAGCGATGGCGTTCGCCGCCGTCGTACCGGTGGAGCCGATCGCACCCAGCGAGTGCTGGTGGTTCCAGGGCAGGACGCCGACGCCGGCCTGGGTGTTCCCCACCGGAATGCCGGTCAGCTCCGCGAACTTAGCCAGTTCATCGTTGGCGTAGGCGTAGAGGACGCCGCCGCCGGCGATGATCAGAGGCCGCTTCGCGGCACGGATCGCCGCGGCGGCACGGGCAATGTCCGCGTCGTCGGCGTCCGGGCGGCGGATCCGCCACTCCCGCTCGGCCAGGAACTCCTCCGGCACGTCGAAGGCCTCCGCTTGGACATCCTGCGGCAGCGAAATGGTCACCGCCCCGGTCTCGGCCGGATCCGTCAGGACCCGCAGGCCATGGTGGAACGCCGAAAACAGCTGCTCCGGACGGGAGACCCGGTCAAAGAACTTGGACAGCGGCCGGAACGCGTCATTGACCGTGAGGTCATAGGCGTAGGGCTGCTCAAGCTGCTGCAGCACCGGGTCCGCGGCACGCGTGGCGAAGGTGTCGGACGGCAGCAGCAGCACCGGCAAACGGTTGGTGGTGGCCAACGCCGCACCGGTCAAGAGGTTCGAGGAACCCGGCCCGATCGAGGTGCTGATCGCGAACGTCTGGCGGCGGCGCGTGTGCCGGGCGTAACCCACGGCCTGGTGGACCTGGGCCTGCTCATTCCGGCCCTGATAGTACGGCATGATGCTCGGGTCCTGCTGCTGGTACTGCTTCAAAGCCTGGCCCACACCGGCAACGTTCCCGTGCCCGAAAATCCCGAACGTGCCCGGAATCAGGCGCTCCCGGAACTCCACCCCGTTGATGGAATCCACGGTGTACTGCCTGGACAAGTACTCGACGACGGCCTGCGCCACCGTCATGCGGCGGGTTGCTGTTCCCACGATATTCACTCCGATACTTTCGCTGATGACTGCAGCACACGTGTCTTGAGCAGGGACGCGGCGGTGGCCACGGCACCGGCCACATCCCCGTCGGCCGGGTAAAGCAAGGTCCGGCCCACCGTCAGGCCCTGCACCCCCGGCAGCGCCAGGGCCGCCTGCCAGCTGGCGAAGACCTCGTCCTGGGTGCCTTCCGGGTCCCCGCCCAACAAAACGGTAGGCATGGTGGTGGCGGCCATCACGCGCTCCATCTCGGCGACCACGGGCAGCTTCATCCACGTGTAGGCGCTGGTGGACCCCAGGCCCTCCGCGATCGCCACGGACTTGATCACGGCATCCGTGCTCAGGTCATTGCGGACCCTGCCGTTCTCCCAGCGGGACAGGAACGGTTCCACCATGGCGATCAGCTTCCGCTCAGCCAGCGAATCAATGGCTTTCGCCGTGGCTTCAAGCGTGGCCACCGTGTCCGGGTCGCCCAGGCAGATGCGGGTCAGCATCTTGCCGCCATCGGCACCGAGTGCCTGCAAAGCAGCCGCTGTGTGTCCGGTGAAACGGTCATCGATCTCGTTAACCAGCCCGGACAGGCCGCCGCGGTTCATCGAACCGAAGATGAGCTTGCCCTCCAAGGCACCGAGGAGGAGCAGGTCATCCATAACATCCGGAGACGCCAGGACACCGTCCACGGCAGGGTTCGCCAAAGCGATCTGCAGCCGGTCCAGCAAATCGCGCCGGTCAGCCATGGCCACGGGATCGTTGCCCACCGCCAGGGCACCGCGGGCAGGGTGGTCGGCCGCGACAATAAAGTTTTGGACGCCGTACTTCAGGC
Organism: Arthrobacter sp.; assembly: GCA_023264815.1. Lineage (GTDB taxonomy): Bacteria > Actinomycetota > Actinomycetes > Actinomycetales > Micrococcaceae > Arthrobacter. The sequence continues at coordinate 24,367 of JAHFUZ010000024.1, forward strand.
CGGGGTGCCGGCGGCGCGAGGCGGCCGCCCGGGCCACCGCATCCGGGTCTTCAAGCCGCAGCGCACTGAGGTGGTCATAGCGGCGGGGATCATCGTTGAGGCTCAAGACGCTGCTCCTTCGGAGAATACTTCATGGGACGTCGCTGCCGCGGCACCGGCGAACGCGGGCACCAGGCGGCCGCGTTCGGCGAGCAATGAGGTGACCTCATCCGGCGTCGGCATCGCATCAGCACAGGACAGGCGGGACGCCACAATGGCACCCGCGGCATTGGCGAAGTCCAGTACCTCGGCCAGCGGCCAGCCGGCCAGCAGGCCGTGGCAGAACGCGCCGCCGAAGGAATCGCCGGCACCGAGGCCGTTGACGGTTTCTACTTTCACCGGGGCCGAGACCACGCGTTCGGTGCGGGTCTTGGCCATCACGCCCTCGGGGCCAAGCTTAACCACGGCGATCTCCACGCCGGCGGCCAGGAGGCGGTCGGCCTGCTCATCCGGAGTCCCCTCCCCGACCGCAACGGCACATTCCTTGTCGTTGCCAATGGCCACCGTGACGTGCGGCAGGATCCTGGCGACCTGCTCCCGTGCCTCCTCCTCGGAGGCCCAGAACATAGGCCGGTAATCCAGGTCCAGCACCGTAAACTGGCCGATCTCCAACTCATCGCGATCCCGGGCCTCATGGGCTTTCAGGTGCGCTTCCCGGCTGGGCTCCTGGCACAAACCCGTCACCGTGGACCAGAAGATGCGTGCGTTCCGGATCGCGTCCAGGTCAAGCTCTTCAGCCCTGATCTGCAGGTCCGGGGCGGTGGGGAACCGGCCGTAGAAGTACAGCGGGAACTCGTCCGTGGCCGGTTTGATCGCACAGAACGTCACAGCAGTGGGCCACTCCCGCACCGGGGTGACAAAGGAATCGTCCACACCGAACTTACGCAGCTCGCGGTGCAGGTACGTGCCGAAGGCGTCATCACCCGTGCGGGTGATCACGCCGGTTCGGCGGCCATGCCGGGCAGCAGCCACCGCTACATTCGAGGGCGAGCCTCCGAGGTACTTACCGAAGGACTGCACATCCTCCAAATCCACCCCAATATCGTTCGGGTAAATATCAACGCTGATGCGCCCGATCGTGAGCAGTTCGTGGGTCACGGTAATCGCGGACCTTTCTGTTGTGAACTCTTTGCGGGACGGTGAGAGCTCCGGTTCTTGGCCGGACCGCACGTGAGCGGGGCCACAACCTCTACTCTGCACCACAATTCATGTCCTGTCAAAGGTTTGTACTGACATAATTACAACGAAACGTAGTCTTCGGAAAGTGCCTTCCTGGCGGCCTCAAAACAGGCTTCCAGAACGGCCCTATTTGCGTGGCACTGCCAGTTCGCCCGTGACGTATTGGGCGCGGCCAAAGCCAAACGACCAGTCGCTGGCGCCGTTTTCGACATATCCCAGGAAGACATCCTCGCCGGCAACGCCAACGTCGGCCAACTGGGCGGCGATGGCCGCAAAGAGTGATTGCTTCGCCTCCTGGCTGCGGCCGCCCTGCGTGAAGATGTGGATCATCACCACATCCGAAGACCGCTCAAAGCCAAGCCCGGCGTCCTGGGCGAAAATTTGGCCCTGGGCATGTTCAGTGACGATATGAAAGTAGTCGCGCGCGGGAATCCGGTACTCCGCCAGAATGGCGTCGTGGATAGCACGGCTGAGCCTACCGAGCTCCTCGGGACTTCGACCTGCATTGACATCGATTCGAACCAGCGGCATGAGACTTCTCCTTGATATAGTTTGTCCTGACATACTAACAAATAAGGAAAACCTTAAGCAACGCACGACGGCGCCCGCCGCCTCCCGGGGGAAGGTGACGGGCGCCGTCGTGGTTAAGTGCTTTAAACAGCAACACGGGCTCACTCCGTGCCCAATCCAACCTCTGGAAGGGGCGGGGAGTGACCCCGCGTTGTGGTGCTGTGTGCCTAGAGCGCTGCGTAGACTTCGCGCAGCAGGTTGGCGGTCTCGGACGGCGTCTTGCCGACCTTGACGCCGGCGGCCTCAAGGGCCTCCTTCTTGGCCTGCGCGGTTCCGGCGGAACCGGAGACGATGGCGCCGGCGTGGCCCATGGTCTTGCCTTCGGGAGCGGTGAAGCCGGCAACGTAGCCAACAACCGGCTTGGTGACGTTGGCCTTGATGAACTCGGCGGCACGCTCTTCAGCGTCGCCACCGATTTCGCCGATCATCACGATCGCCTTGGTTTCGGGGTCAGCTTCGAACGCAGCCAGGGCGTCGATGTGCGTGGTGCCGATAATGGGGTCGCCGCCGATGCCGATGGCAGTGGAGAAGCCCAGGTCGCGCAGTTCGTACATCATCTGGTAAGTCAGGGTCCCTGACTTGGAGACGAGGCCGATGGGGCCCTTGCCGGTGATGTTGTTCGGCGTGATGCCAACCAGTGCTTCACCGGGGGTGATGATGCCGGGGCAGTTCGGGCCGATGATGCGGGTGATCTGCTTGCCGTCGGCGTCAACCGTGGACTGGGCCAGTGCCCAGAACTCGGCGGAATCCTGGACCGGCACGCCTTCGGTGATGACAACAACCAGGCCGATGCCTGCTTCGATGGCTTCAACCACGGCATTCTTGGTGAATGCCGGCGGGACGAAGACGATGGAGACGTCGGCGCCGGTTTCAGCCATGGCTTCCTTGACGGTGCCGTAGACGTTAATCTCGGCGTCGCCGTGCAGGACCGTGGTGCCGGCCTTGCGGGCATTGACGCCGCCCACAATGTTGGTGCCGGCCTTCAGCATCAGGGCGGTGTGCTTGGTGCCTTCGCCGCCGGTGATGCCCTGGACGATGACCTTGGAGTCCTTGTTCAGATAGATAGACATGGTGCGTCCCTTTACTTAGCTGCGTTGGCGAGCTCGGCGGCCTTGTCGGCGCCCTCGTCCATGGTGGCGGCCAGGGTAACCAGCGGGTGGTTGGCCTCGGCCAGGATGCGGCGGCCTTCCTCAACGTTGTTGCCGTCGAGGCGGACTACCAGCGGCTTGTTCGCGTTGTGGCCCAGCTCGGCCAGCGCACCAACGATGCCCTTGGCGACGGCGTCACATGCGGTGATGCCACCGAAGACGTTGACGAACACGGACTTGACCTGCTCGTCGCCGAGGATGACGTCGAGGCCGGCAGCCATGACCTCGGCGGAAGCTCCGCCGCCGATGTCCAGGAAGTTGGCGGGCTTGACGTTGCCGTGGTTCTCACCGGCGTAGGCAACGACGTCCAGGGTGGACATCACCAGGCCTGCACCGTTGCCGATGATGCCCACTTCGCCGTCCAGCTTGACGTAGTTCAGGTCCTGCGCCTTGGCCTTGGCCTCGAGCGGATCTGCAGCGTCCTTATCTTCAAGGAGTGCGTGCTTGGCGTGGCGGAACTCGGCGTTCTCGTCCAGCGAGACCTTGCCGTCCAGTGCCACGATGTCACCCGCGCCGGTCTTGACCAGCGGGTTGACCTCCACGAGGGTGGCGTCTTCCTTCTTGAAGACATCCCAGAGCTTGAGGATCACGTCGGCCACCTTGCCGCGCAGTTCCTCAGCGAAGCCTGCGGCTGCGACGATTTCGTCTGCCTTGGCCTGGTTGATGCCGACGGCAGGATCGATAGCGATCTTGGCCAGGGCATCGGGACGTTCGACGGCGAGCTGCTCGATTTCCATGCCGCCTTCAACCGAGCACATGGCCAGGTAGTTGCGGTTGGCCCTGTCCAGCAGCACGGAGAAGTAGTACTCCTCGGCGATGTCGGCGCCCTGTGCGATCATGACCTTCTTGACCGTGTGGCCCTTGATGTCCATGCCCAGGATATTGGTGGAGTGCTCAAGTGCCTCGTCAGCGGACTTGGCTACCTTGACGCCGCCGGCCTTGCCGCGACCGCCTACCTTGACCTGTGCTTTAACAACAGTCACGCCGCCGATTTTTTCGGCTGCTGCTTTTGCTTCTTCTGGGGTGTACGCCACGATGCCGGCAAGCACGGGTACACCGTGCGCCTCGAACATATCGCGCGCCTGGTATTCAAACAGGTCCACGGTTTAGTGTCCTTCTACGTCGAAGTAGTTTCTGTACAGTCGGGCACCATCGAAGACGATGACCGGGCTGCGGATTGCAAGCACCTGCGGCCAGTCCTAAAACGAGCCACCGTGCGTAATGCTCCACTCGGAACTCTAGTCCTCTCTGAGGACCGGCCCGTTCCACAGTACCCCTTATGTGAGTAAGCACACTATTCTATGGAGCGTAGAAAAAGCCCTAGATTACGGGGTTTTTGGGGCTCCGGACGGCGCATCGGCGGCAGTTTCGGCTGCTCGGGAAACGGCTTCGTAATGATCCCTGGCGACGAAGAAGGCCACGCCGGCCGAGACGTTGCCGCACGCCACGCCATGGTTGTAGGCAGAGCAGCGCAGCCCGTTGCGTTCCAGGTTGGCCCCGTCGGCCAGGACGGGCAGTTCGGCGAGCGGTCCGTTCCTGGTCCCCTTGGGGCCGTAGGCTGCCTCCACTTGTGTGACACCGGACCGGCATTCCCCGTAGGTGGCCTTGTCCGGTGTCAGCAGCACCGTGCCGCCCAGGTAGCCCAGTCCGGTGCCTGCACAATCGTCTTTGATGTCGGCGGCGCCAGGTTTGGGGTAGGCCGCCAGTTGGCAGTGCGCCACCGGCACGGTGGCCAGTTTGTGGTTGGCGGCGTCGCTGAAGCTGTTCTGCTCATACGGGAGGTTGAGGTGTTCTCCCTTGGCGGACGTCAGCGAGCAGGCAATGTTGCGGTCTTCGGTGATGAAGGACAGCACGTCCCGGCTGGCCCCGAACCCGGCCGGGTCCGCCAGGGCGGCGCGTTCCAGCTGTTCGAGGGGTGGCAGCGGCGGCGGAGCCACGTAGCCGGGATCCTCGGTGGTGATGGTGCACGCCGTGGCCGTCGCCAGGAAGATGGCGGCCAGGATCCCCAATACAGTCCCTCGCATGGCCTCCATTATGCTTCATGGCCGCGGCCGCGGCCGGCCGCCCCTGGCTTCCGCAGGCCTTTTGTCACTGTCACCCCGTTCCACGGAGGTATCTACTGGAAGGACCCCACCAGGGCACAGTTGCTGGAACTGCGCACCTACCCACATGCCTCACCTTAGGAGCACTCATGGAGGAGCACCGTCCGCCGAGGCTGAGGTTTCTCGGCGCAACAGATACCGTGACCGGGTCCAGGTACCTGGTCGAGTCACATGGACGGCGAATCCTGGTTGAATGCGGGCTCTTCCAGGGCTATAAACGGATCCGGGACCGAAACCGCATACCTTTTCCCGTGAGTCCGGCAAGCCTTGATGCCGTCATCCTCAGCCACGCCCATCTGGACCACACCGGCTACGTCCCAGCGCTGGTCCGGGACGGCTTCCGCGGCCCGGTCTATGCCACGCCGGGAACCACCGAACTGTGCACGCTCCTCCTGCCGGACAGCGGATACCTGCAGGAGGAGGAAGCCCGCTACGCGGACTACCACGGGTCCTCCCAACACCATCCCCCGCAGCCGCTCTACACCGCGGAAGACGCCGTCCGTTCCCTCAACAGCTTTGAGGCCCGGGACTTCGACACCCCGTTCGAGCTGGCAGACGGGATCGAAGCCACCTTATTGCCCGCCGGCCACATCCTCGGAGCTGCACAGATCCATCTCAACGTCGATGGCCGGTCCCTGCATTTCACCGGCGATCTTGGCCGGGCCAACGATCCGCTCATGTATCCTCCCCGGGCCCTGGAATCGGTCGACGTGCTGGTGACTGAATCCACCTACGGGAACCGGTCGCATCCCGCCGGGGACCCCGAGGCCGAGCTGGGCGGGATCATCAGGCGCGTTGCCAAGAGGAACGGTGTGATCATGATTGCCGCCTTCGCCGTGGGACGGGCCGAAACGGTGCTGCTGCACCTTTCCCGCCTGATGGGCAAGGACGCAGTCCCGCACATTCCTGTCTATCTCAACAGCCCCATGGCCATTGATGCCTCCGGCATGTATCAGCGGCACCGTGAGGAACACCGGCTCGAGCAGCATGAATTTGAGGCCATGTACAAGCTGGCCACCCCTGTCCGAAGCGCCGATGATTCCAAACTGCTCAACCTCCGGGGCGGACCCATGATCATCCTCTCCGCCAGCGGCATGCTCACGGGCGGCCGGATCCTGCACCACCTGGAGAACTACGGCCCCGATCCGCGCAACGCGATCATCCTCAGCGGATACCAGGCCCCCGGAACCAGGGGGGCCACCCTCGCGGCGGGCGGGCAGCACCTGCATATCTACGGCCGGGATATCCGGATAGGCGCCGAAGTCATCCAGATGGAAGGCCTGTCCGCCCACGCTGACGCCGACGAACTGATCCACTGGATGCGGACCTCCCCCACACCCCCGGCCATGACCTACATCACGCACGGGGAAGCCGATTCATCCGATGCCATCCGCATTCGCATCAAACGCGAACTGGGCTGGAGGGCCCGCGTGCCCGAGTACCTGGAATCCGTCTCGGTAGAGAATCCCTCCTGACGGAAGGCTGCCCGAGGCTAGGTTTAGGCGTCCAGCTTCGTCAGCGGGGCGTAGCGGAGCAGGAGACGCTTCTCGCCGACGTCGAACTTCACCTTGGCTACGGTCTTGTCCCCCGCGCCTTCAAGTGCCAGCACCGTACCGTTGCCGAAGCTGGTGTGGTTGACCTTGTCGCCCACAGTGACCGCCACGATTTCCTTCTGTGGCTGGACGCGGTTCTTGGCGACGGCGGCAGGAACGTCAGCGTTGAATCCGGCCGAGGAATCGGCCGCGGTCCCCCGGGACGTACCCGCACCCCAGAAGGAGCCGCCGTAGCGGCTCGACCCGATTCCGGCCCCGTTCCCCCACCCGCCGGACTGCCGGCTGGTCCCTTCACGTTTCCACTCCACCAGGTCGGCAGGGATTTCCTCGAGGAACTGGCTGGCCGGGTTGTATTGGCTCTGGCCCCACATGCTGCGGACCTCGGACCGGGTGACGTAGAGGCGCTTGCGGGCGCGGGTGAGGCCCACATAGGCCAGGCGGCGTTCTTCGGCGAGTTCCTTGGGATCCGTGGCCGAGCGCTGGTGCGGGAACAGCCCGTGTTCCATGCCGGTCAGGAACACCACCGGGAATTCCAGTCCCTTGGCGGTGTGGAGGGTCATCAGGGTGACCACGCCGAGGCGCTTGGCCTCTGCCACGGCGGCGTCAATGTCAGCGCCGGGGGCGTCCGGGATCTGGTCGGCGTCCGCCACGAGGGACACCTGTTCGAGGAAGGCACCGAGGGAACCTTCGGGGTTCTCCTGTTCGTATTCACGCACGACGGCGACGAGTTCCGCCAGGTTCTCCACGCGGGACTCATCCTGGGGATCAGTGCTGGAACGCAGTCCCGCCAGGTAGCCGGTCTGTTCCAGGACCGCTTCCAGGGCGGCTGCCGCGCCTGAGCCTGTGGCGACCTCGGCGAGGTCGTCCAGGAGTTTCACGAACCCCAGGACGGCATTGACGGAACGGGTTGCCATGCCCGGTGCTTCTTCGGCCCGCCGGGCGGCGGCCATAAAGGACATCCGCTCGCGCTGGGCCAGCGCTGCCACGGCACCCTCGGCACGGTCACCGATGCCGCGCTTGGGTTCGTTGAGCACCCGGCGGAGGTTGACGTCGTCGTCCGGGTTAACCAGGACCCTCAGGTAGGCGAGCGCGTCCTTGATTTCCTTGCGTTCGTAGAAGCGGGTGCCGCCCACCACTTTGTAGGGCAGGCCCACCCGGACCAGGACGTCCTCAATGGACCGGGACTGGGCGTTGGTGCGGTAGAAGATGGCGACGTCCCCCGGGCGGAGGTTGTCCTCGTCCTGGAGCCGGTCGATTTCCTTGGCGATGAACTGGGCTTCGTCGTGTTCGTTCTCGCCCACATAGCCGATGATCTTGTGGCCTTCGCCTTCGGCGGTCCACAACCGTTTGTCCGGGCGGTTGGGGTTGCGCGAGATCACGGAGTTGGCTGCGGTGAGGATGTTCTGCGTGGAGCGGTAGTTCTGCTCGAGTTTGATGGTCCGTGCTTCGGGGTAGTCCTTCTCGAACTCCACGATGTTGCGGATGTCCGCGCCGCGGAAGGCGTAGATGGACTGGTCAGAGTCGCCCACCACGGTCAGCTCCGAGGCGCCGGGGCCCTCGCCCACAATTTCGCGGACCAGCGCGTACTGGGCATGGTTGGTGTCCTGGTATTCGTCCACCAGGACGTGCCGGAACCGCCGGCGGTAGGAGTCCGCGAGCGCCGGGAAGGCCCGGAACATGTAGACGGTCTCGGCGATCAGGTCATCGAAGTCCATGGCGTTGGCCTGGCGCAGCCGCTGGGTGTAGCCCTTGAAAACGTCCGCCACGGCGCTTTCGAAGGGGTCGTTGAAGTTGGCGGAGGAGACGAAGGAGTCGGCGTCGATGAGTTCGTTCTTGAGTGCCGAAATCTTGTGCTGGATGGCCTTGGGCGCGAATTTCTTGGGGTCCAGGTCCAGGCTCTTGGACACCTGGGTCACCAGGCGCAGGGAATCGGCGGAGTCGTAGATGGAGAAGTTCGATTTCAGGCCCACGTTGGCCGCTTCCTGGCGCAGGATGCGGACGCAGGAAGAGTGGAACGTGGAGATCCACATGATCTTGGCCCGGCCGCCCACCAGGGCCGCGATCCGCTCCCGCATTTCGGCGGCTGCCTTGTTGGTGAAGGTGATGGCCAGGATCTCGCCGTAATGGGCGCGGTGGGTGGCGATCAGGTAGGCGATCCGGTTGCTCAGCACACGGGTCTTCCCCGAACCGGCGCCGGCCACGATCAGCAGGGCGCTGCCGGCGTGCTTAACGGCCTCTTCCTGCTGCGGGTTGAGTCCCTGCAGCAGTTCCGCAGCGTTCGGCCGGTGGTGCGGCTGGTCCGCATTGTCGCCGCCGTGCGGCTGCTGGCCGGCCCACCCGGCGGATGGCCGCGGGCCGTCACCCGGGCGGCCGGACCCGCCGCCGCCCAGTTCGGAGTCCGCGGCAAGGCCTTCCGGGCGCGACTTGGTGCGGGCGGAGGCTGCGGGGGCGGCCTTGAACGGTCCGTCAGAGTACGGGTCAAACAACATATCCATGGTGCCTACAAGTCTAGGCGGTGGGGCCGACACTCAGTTCCGGCCTGTGGATAACACCCCCGCCACAGGGCACCGCCCCCAGCCAAGATTCAGGTGACCGAGCCGGACAGCAGGGCGGCACGCAACTCCCGCACCGCCGTCGTGCCTCCGGCCATGAACCACTGCAGCCCGTTGACCTGCACGGTGTCCGTGGCGCCGCCTGCGGCGCGGACGATGGCCTGGCCGGGCAGCCAGTCCCATTCCGGGCAGCTGTGCTGGTACCAGCAGCCCAGCTGGCCGTCTGCCACGCGGCCCAGATCGCAGGAGCCGGACCCGAGCATCCGCAGGGCCGCGGCGGAGGTGGCGGCAGCGTGCCACGGCATGGCGCACAGCGGATCCATCAGCCAGGTGGGGTGGATGTAGGTGGCGGCTCCGAGCTCGGCGAGGGATGTTTCGTTGCGGGAATCCCCGCCTCCGGAGGCAGGCTTGAAGCCGTCCAGGGCCTCGCCGTTGAGCGTCGCCGCCCTTGCCGTTCCGCCGAGCCACAACTTGTCCTCCTCAGGCTGGAAGATGGCCCCCAGCAGGACGTCCGAGGAGTCCTTTAGGGCAATGGCCGAGCACCAGTAGGTGGAGCCGTGCAGGAAGTTGTAGGTGCCGTCCACGGGGTCGATCACCCAGGTGCGGCCGCTGGTGCCCGCCACTGAGGCGCCCTCCTCGCCCAGGATGCCGTCGTCGGGCCGGCAGTGCTGCAGCTGCTCCAGCACATATGCCTCGGCAGCATGGTCGGCGGCAGTGACCACGTCCGAGATGGACGTCTTTTGCTGTGACTGCAGGCCGGCCATCCGCATCAGGAGCGCCAGCTGGCCGGCTTCCCGTACCAGTGCGGAGGCCAGCTGGTAATCGTCCAGGGCAGGGTCAAGTTCAAGGGCGCTGTGCCGGCCAGTGGTCATCCCACCAGTCTATGCAGCGCCATAATGGTGCCATGGCCAAAACACCAGCGCAGCGGATCAAGAAGCACGGCTCCAAGGCCGTTGTTCCCCAGCACAGCCTTCCGCCGGTGATCAACCCCACCACGGCCCGCTCTCCGCAGAAGGCCCAGAGCAATTCCCGCCTGATCGTGATCGCGGGCGTGGTGGCCAGCCTGTTCCTGTTCTGGTACCTCCATCTGCTGGTCCTGGACCAGATGACCCAGCTGTCAGTCGGTATGGCCATGCCGGACTCGCTCGTGGGCGGCTTCGATTCGGGCTACATCGGGGAGCTGCGCACGGTGATGAATGACGATGCCCGCGGCCAGCTCAACTACGTCCACAAGACCGCGGGAACACTGTTCCCGCTTCTTTTCAGCTTCACCTGGCTGCTGCTGATCGGCACCAACGTGGCCAGAAAATCGCTGCGTTGGGCCCTGTGGGCCGTCCCGATGCTGTTTGTCGTGGCCCGGCTGTGGGGCAACGTCACCATTGATTCCGTTCTGGCTGCGGAAACGGCCGACGCCGGGCAGGTCGCCCTGGCGTCCGGTCTCACCATTGCGGGCTGGGTGCTGTTCGTCCTCAGCCTGCTGACCGGGGCTGCGGCGGTTTTCCTCGGACGGAAGCCGGGCAGCAAGAACACCAATTCCCCATCGACTGCTCCGTAACGGCCCTTTTCAGCGCCCAAAACGGCGCCTACGGAGCACTCGATGCGCGCATGCGGAGCTCCGCGCGGTGCCGGTGCACGCGCTGGGCGATGACCAGGCCCCCGGCCGCCACGCCCACCGTGACCGGGTACCCCATGATCCGTTCCAGCGTGCCGGGTTCCGGAACGTCCATCCCCGTGAGGCCGCCGGTCACCAGCGCGGCGAGCGACACGAGCCCGCACACCAGGATGAACCACGCCAGCGGAGTCTGCCGCAGCCACAACGAGCCCAGAACCACCAGGGCCGCCCCGCCTGCGAGGAAGTACACCACGGCGCCGATGAAGTGGAGCGCCGAACCGGCGTCCTGCGGCACGAGGCCTACCACAATGGTCCCGGCGCCGGCTGTCCCTGCCAGGATTCGGACCCAGATGGCGGCCAGCCATGGCTTCCGGCGCCCGGGCGCGACCCGGGCCCCGGGACGGGCGGCGACACACAGCAGCCCCGATCCCAGCAGCAGCGCACCGATCAGCATGCCCAGTCCCTGGACTACAAATGAGGCGTTCATGAGCCAATGCAGCGGCGAACAGACATCCCGGCCGTCATAGATCCCGCAATTAACCGCGCCCAGGTCACTGATGTAGCCGGTCCGCCGGCTGTAGGGCTGCGGACCTGCCCAGGCCCCGATCACGGCTGTTTCTGCCACAAAATACTGCAGGACACTCAGGACAGACCGCGCGCCGATGTACTGGCGGGTGGATGCGGTGTCCGGGATAACGGCCGCGGCGGGAACGTGCGTGGGGCCTGAACTCATGCCAAGAGCGTAGTACGGCCTCCCACCTTGTATGCTTGTATCCGTGTCCGGACGGACCGGCCCTGCCGGAACAGCGGATACGCGCCCTCGTAGCTCAGTGGATAGAGCACGGCTCTCCTAAAGCCGGTGTCGTTGGTTCGATTCCAATCGAGGGCACTTGAACGTACCTGCCCCGGAGTTCCACCTTCGCGCCTACCTGCTCGGCCCGGCACCGGCGGGCCCTGCCGCTGCCGGAACCTGGACTGTTGAGCGGCACCTGCTGGACCGCGCCACAGGCACCCGCGGAACCTTCACCGGCGTCGTACGTTTTTCCCCAACGGACGACGGCGGCCTGGCCCTTCGCGAGGAAGGCACCATCCGCTGGCCTGCTTTCACCGGCCCCGCCTCCCGCGAGTACATCCTGAAGACCGCCGACAGGCCGGACGCCCTGGACGTTTTTTTCGCCGACGGCCGTCCCTTCCACCGGATGAGCTTCAGCCCCCAAGCCAACCTGGACCAGCACTGGTGCGATCCCGATACCTACCGGGTCTCCTACACCTGCGGTGGCCCGGACGCTTTCAGCTACACGTGGGACGTGACCGGGCCGCGCAAGGACCTGCTGCTTTCGTCGGCGCTGCACAGGCTAGGCTCGAAGCCGTGAAGGCCCGCATTGTTGTCTCCGCCGTCTGCGTCTTCGACGAAGCCGGCCGGCTCCTGACCGTCCGCAAGCGCGGCACCGGCATGTTTATGCACCCTGGCGGCAAGCCCGAACCGGGCGAGACCGCCGTCCACGCCGCAGCCCGGGAGCTCCAGGAGGAAGTGGGCATCGTGGTGGACCCCGGCGACCTGCAGCTGATGGGCGTGTGGATCGCCGATGCCGCCAACGAGGCCGCCACGGAGATTGAAGCCACAGTGTTCACGGCGCCCGGGACCTGGACCGCGCACCCTTCCGCCGAGATCGCCGAGATCCGCTGGCTGGACCTGGCCGCATTGGATCAGGGCACCCCGCTGCCCGGGGACCTCGCGCCGCTCCTGACGGACCACATCCTGCCGGAACTGGCGGCTGCCCGCCGCTAGCGGCCCATCAGCCGCATCGACTGGCGAGATCCCGGCGCTAAGGGCCTGCGACAGCGCCGGGATCCCACCCCTCGGCGCGCAAAGAGGCCGCTAGAACTCCGGAACGGCTTCCTCAGCCACCGCAGTGGCCTCGGCAAACTGCGTCCGGTACAGCTCCGCGTAGCGTCCGTCGGCGGCCAGCAGTTCGGTGTGCGTGCCGCGTTCCACGATCTGCCCGTCCTCCACCACCAGGATGACGTCGGCGGCACGGATGGTGGAGAGCCGGTGGGCAATCACGACGGCGGTGCGCCCCTCGAGTGCGGCGCCAAGGGCTGCCTGCACGGCGGCTTCGTTCGTGGAGTCGAGGGCGGCCGTGGCCTCGTCCAGGATGACCACCCGGGGCTGGGAGATCAGCAGCCGGGCTATGGTCAGGCGCTGGCGTTCACCGCCGGAGAGCCGGTAGCCGCGCTCTCCCACCACGGTGTCCAGGCCGTCCGGCAGCGACCGGACCATGGTCTCGAGCCGGGCCTGCCGGATGGCGTCCCACATGTCCTCCTCGGTGGCCTCCGGCGCCGCAAGCCGGAGGTTGGCGGCGATGGATTCGTGGAAGAGGTGGCCATCCTGGGTCACCATGCCCAGGGTGTCGCGCAGCGAATCGAAGGTGGCATCGCGGACGTCCAGGCCCGAGCCCGGCAGGATGCCGCCGAGCCGCACGGCGCCGGAATCGACGTCGTACAGGCGGGAAAGCAGCTGCGCAATGGTGGACTTGCCTGCCCCGGAGGACCCCACCAAGGCAACCGTCTGCCCGGGTTCCACGCGGAAGCTGATGCCGTGCAGCACCTCTTCGCCGCCACGGGTATCCAGGGTGGACACTTCCTCCAGCGAGGCCAGCGAGACCTTGTCCGCGGACGGGTAGGCGAACCGGACGTCGTCAAATTCCACCGATACCGGCCCGGCCGGCACCGCAACAGCATCCGGTTTCTGCTGGATCAGCGGCTTGAGGTCCAGGATTTCGAAGACCCGCTCGAAGCTGACCAGGGCGCTCATGATTTCCACCCGGGCGTTCGACAGGGCGGTGAGCGGGGCGTAAAGGCGGGTCAGCAGCAGGGCCAGCACCACCACGTCGCCGGCAGCCAGCTGGCCCCCGATGGCAAGCACACCGCCCAGTCCGTAGACCAGCGCCAAAGCCAGCGCGGATACCAGCGTCAGCGCCGTCACGAAGGTGAACTGCAGCATGGCGGTGCGGACGCCGATGTCCCGGACCCGGCCCGCCCGGAGGGCAAACTCGCGGGATTCCTCGTCCGGCCGGCCGAAGAGCTTCACCAGGGTGGCGCCCGGAGCGGAAAACCGCTCGGTCATCTGGGTGCCCATGGCGGCGTTGTGTTCGGCAGCTTCGCGGCGCAGGTCGGCCAGCCGGGATCCCATCCTGCGCGCGGGGACCAGGAAGATCGGCAGCAGGATCATTGCCAGCACGGTGACCTGCCAGGAGGTCCCGAGCATCACGATCAGCGTCAGGACCAGGGCCACCACGTTGCTGACCACGCCGGAGAGGGTGCCGGCAAAGGCGGACTGGGCCCCGATGACGTCGTTGTTGAGGCGGCTGACCAGGGCACCGGTGCGCGTGCGGGTGAAGAAGGCAATGGGCATCTTCTGCACGTGGTCAAAGACCCTGGTGCGCAGGTCCACGATCACGCCTTCGCCGATAGTGGAGGACAGCCAGCGGCTCACCAGGCCCAGCCCGGCTTCGGCTAAGGCCACCACGGCAATCAGTACAGCCAACCGGATCACTTCGCCGGAACCGGCCTTGGCCACGATGGCGTCCACCACCTGGCCGGCCAGGACCGGCGTGGCCACCGCCAGGATGGCCATCACAATGGACAGCGCCACAAAGGCGATCAGCTTTCCGCGGTGCGGGCGGGCGAAGCCGAGGACCCGCTTCAGCGTTGCCTTGGAGAAGGGTTTGGAGCCGCTCTTGGCCCGGGTGATGTTGTACAGGGAGCCCCAGGCCACCCGTTCCATGCTCATCGCTGCTGCCCCGCCTGCGAAGAATCTCCGGCCATCAGTTCGGTTACCGTCCCATTTTCTACGTTCCACCGGACGTCAAGCTGGACATTCTCCAGCAGCCTCCGGTCATGGGTTACCAACAACAAAGCACCCTCATAACTTCCCAATGCCTCCTCCAGCTGCTCGATGGCGGGCAGGTCAAGGTGGTTGGTGGGCTCGTCCAGGACCAGCAGGTTCACGCCGCGCGCCTGCAGCAGGGCCAGTGCGGCCCGGGTGCGTTCACCCGGCGAGAGTGAATCCACGGGCCGTGCGGTGTGGTCGGCCTTCAGCCCGAACTTGGCCAGCAGCGTGCGGACCTCCGCGGGCGTGAGGTCGGTCAGCACGGCTTCGACGGCGTCCGCCAGGTTGAGGTGGCCGGCCAGCAGTCCGCGGGCCTGGTCGATTTCGCCGATGGCCACCGAGGCACCCATGGCAGCGTTGCCGGCGTCGGGCGCCTGGACGCCCAGGAGGAGGCGCAACAATGTGGATTTGCCGGCCCCGTTAGGGCCCGTGATACCGATCCGCTCCCCCGCATTCAGCTGCAGGTTGACCGGCCCCAGGGTGAAGTCGCCCTGGTTGACGACGGCGTCCCGCAGGGTTGCCACCACGGCGCTGGACCGCGGCGCCTGGCCAATGCTGAACTGCAGCTGCCATTCCTTCCGCGGTTCCTCCACCACGTCCAGCCGGGCGATCCGGGACTCCATCTGCCGGACCTTCTGCGCCTGCTTTTCCGACGATTCCGTGCTGGCAGCGCGGCGGATCTTGTCATTGTCAGGGCTCTTCTTCATGGCATTCCGCACCCCCTGGGAGCTCCACTCCCGCTGCGTCCGGGCCCGCGAGACCAGGTCCGCCTTGGTGGCCGCAAACTCCTCGAACTTTTCGCGGGCGTGCCGCCTGGCCACCGCGCGCTCCTCCAGGAACGCCTCGTAGCCGCCGTCATAGACGGCAACGGAGTTCTGCGCAAGGTCCAGTTCCACGACGGTGGTCACGCAGCGGGCCAGGAACTCGCGGTCGTGGGAGACAAGCACCACGCCGCCGCGAAGGCCTTGGACAAAGGCCTCCAGCTTGGCCAGGCCAGCCAGGTCGAGGTCGTTGGTGGGCTCGTCCAGCAGCACCACGTCGAAGCGGCTGAGCAGCAGGGCGGCGAGCGCCACCCGCGCGGCCTGGCCGCCGGAGAGGCCGGTCATGGCAGCGTCCGGACCGGTTTCCAGGCCAAGATCGGCCAGGACGGCCGGAATGCGTTCGTCGAGGTCGGCCGCGCCGGATGCCATCCAGCGGTCAAAGGCCAGGGAGTAGGCGTCATCGGCGCCGGGAGCGCCGGAACCGAGCGCCTCGGCAGTGGACTCCATATCCGCCGTCGCCTGCGCACAGCCCGTGCGCCGGGCGATGTAGCCGGCCACTGCCTCCCCCGCCACACGCTCGTGTTCCTGGGGCAGCCAGCCCACAAAAGCGTCGGCGGGCGCGAGGCTCACGGTTCCGTCCTGCGGCTGGTCCACCCCGGCCAGCAGGCGCAGCAAGGTGGACTTTCCGGCGCCGTTGGCGCCCACCACACCCACCACGTCGCCCGGAGCCACCGTAAGGGAGAGCCTGGAGAAAAGAGTCCGGTGGTCGTGGCCACCGGACAGGTCTTTGGCAACAAGGGTTGCAGTCATAACTTCGTTTATCCTCTCGCCGCCAGGCCGGAGGAACCGCCTGAAGCAGCCGAACCCGCGGTGATGCACAATGTGCAACCCCGCAAAGTGCCGGGGCACTAAAGAACCCGCCGGTCCGGACTTGGGGGGTGTGCGGACCAACGGGCTCGACCATTAAGCATAGTCGACTCCGAGGACCGCATCAAACCGGACGGTCGCGTCAGGCTAAAATCTAGAGCAACTATCCGTTCAGCAGAGAGCCGATATGCCCATTCCTGCCAAGGCGTTCCAGCGCTGGCTGCACGGTGTCGCCCCTGACGCGAGCACTTCCGACGTCTGCCGGGCCGCCGGCATCAAGCGCAGCACCCTTGCCCAACAGCTCGTGCGCGGAAAGGTGGCAGGCGCCACGGTGGTCAGCATCAGCCGCGCGTACAACATCAACCCGGTGTCGGCATTGGCCCAGTTCGACTCCTTCCGGCAACTCGCCGATGTCGCGCCGCAGCCTACCCGGGCCGAGCTGGTCAGCCAGATCTCCACCCCGGACCTCCTGCGGGCGCTCTTGCTCCGCTCGGTGGCTGGGGCGGCCGGACCGGAGTGCACCAGCGGGGGCGGCGGTGCGGGGCCCGGCGTCCACGGGCGAACGGCACCTGTCCTGGAGCCGCCGCCGCATGCCACCTCCGTGCGGGATTGGGTGGAGGCAATCGACGACGGCGAACTGCGGCACCGCGTCTCGGCCGCCACCGGGATCGCACCGCAGAACTATTCGGCGCAACTGACCGCCAACCGGCTCACCCCGGAACTGGCCATTGCCACCGCCCTGGCCGCCGGCGTCGGTGCGGCCGGCGGCCTGGTGGCTACCGGACTCATTACAGGGGCGGAAGCCGGCTGGCCGCCCGGGGCCAGGCAAGAGGCACTGGACACCATGACCGACGGCGAACTGACCACCTTGGCCGGAGAACGGCTGCAGACACTCGGCCGGGCCCTCCGCCGCCAGGAGCACGACCAAGAACGAACCGACAAGATATGGGAGAACCTGGGATGATCGAAATCCTGCAGTGGACCACCCTGGCCGCCTGCGGCCTGGTGGCCTTGGCCCGGATTCCCAGTGCCGTCCGGGGGAAAAACAGGACGCTCTTCTACATTTTCGCCCTGATGACCCTTGCCATCCTCCTCAGCATCGAGGGGCCCTATGTTGCCATCGACCGGGCACTGGGAGGGCTCAACGTCGCCAACCTCATCCTCCGGCTTGTCATCTTCGCCGCCATCTATTTTTTGGGAATCCGCATCACCCGGGGCTTTGGGGCCACCGACGCCTACCGGCTGATCACCGGACGGATCGGCATGGCCGTGCTGGGATTGACATCCCTGACCGTCGTGGCCGTCTTCCTGATGATGGACACCCAGGGCTCGTCCGTGGGCATGACCGCCGTTGCGTCCCGGAATGCCGCCAACGCTCCCCTGATCGCGTACTACGGCGCCGCCGGCCGCGCCTATCCGGCCTACGTTTCACTGGCGCTGCTGCCGGCTATGGCCAGGGCGGTCACTTCTACGCTTCCGGTGCTGGTCCGGGTGGGCGCTTTCCTCCTGGGAACGGGGTCAGTGGCCGTCGCGCTGACGCTGTTTTTCCCGTTCTACCCGCCAGACTGGGGAGCGACCGCGAAGTTTGTCATCAACTACTCCGCGGTACTGTGCTTTGTGTTTGGCCTCGCCTTGATCGGCTTGGCCGGCCTGCTGTATGGCAAAAGCGCTCCACGTCCAAAGACTTCTACTGAAAAGTAGCCCCCGCGGCTTTCACAAAATCATTAGACATGACACAATCATGAATGTGTGAAGGTGGAGCGCCGGTATTTGCGAACGGGGATAACTTCTTGGATGCCGCGCTCCCGCAGCCTTTGCGCACATTGGGGGGATGAGTGGTGGCGGCCGTTGGGGACCGCCCCCACTCAGCCTGTTTAAGGGCCCGGTTGGCCCACTTCTTCAGGTGCCCTGCCACTGGCCGGTCCCAGCTCACTCCGCACCAGCGGAAGCACCTCTGTCCCCAGCAACTCGATCGCTTCAAGGACAGTCCGCTGCGGAACCGACGAAAAATCCAGCTGGAAGATCTGCCGTTGGTGCCGCATGTGCCCGTGCATCCGCACGATCTTCTCGGCCACCTGCTCGGGGTTCCCCACGAACAGCGCACCTCCTGGGGCGGTTTCCATGTTGTACGTCACGCCGCTGGGCGCCGGAAAGCCCCGCTCCGCAGAAATCCGGCGCATGCTGTCCAGCCAGTACGGCCGGAAGGCCTCTTTGGCGCGGCCGCTGCCGGACGGTGCATCGCGCAGCACCAGCCCGGGCGTGCTGACTCCCACCTTGAGCAGCGAGGCGTTGTGCCCATGCTCGACGGCGGTCTCCCGGTACAGAGTGGCGTGCCGTTCGAAGTTCCGCACTGATCCACCCAGTAGCGCATACATCACGTTCATGCCCAGCGTGGCGGCCCGCACCGATGACGCGGGTGTCCCGCCCGTGGCGATCCAGATGTCCAGTTCGCGCGCGCCGTCAGGAGCCGGGAACGGACGCGGCAGGATGGCGGCGTCCTCCAGCGCGGAGCGGAACCGCCCGCTCCAGGTCACCCGCTCCTGGGCATTGAGCCGGCGTAGCAGTTCCAGTTTTTCCTCGTACAGGGCGTCGTAGTCCTCAAGCCGGGCGCCGAACAGCGGATAGGACTCAATGAAGCTCCCGCGCCCGGCCGTCAGTTCCGCGCGGCCCTGGCTGATGAGGTCGATGGTGGCGAACTGCTGGAAGACGCGCACGGGGTCCTCGGTGCTGAGCACGGTGACGGCACTGCCCACCCTGATGTTCCGGGTCTGCGCCGCGATGGCTGCCAGCACCGTGGCGGGCGAGGTGACGGAGTAGTCAGGGCGGTGGTGCTCGCCCACCCCGAAGTAGTGCAGCCCCACCTGGTCCGCCAGCCGGGCACGCTCCAGGATGTCCAGCAGGTTCTGTCCAGGGGGCACCTGGGCGCCGCTCACGGGGTCGCGGTGGATGTCCCCGAAGGTGAAAACTCCCAATTCCATGGGGGCTACCGGACGAACCTCAGCGTAACCAGCTGGAACGGGCGGAGGGCCAGGCTGACGTCCCCCTGTTCGCCCGGTGTCACTCCGGGCGCCTCAGCAGGACGTTCCAGCAGGTCCGTGGCCTGCACGTCCGTGACCGGGAACCCGGCCTGGATGATGCCGGCGGACCGCTGCCCCAGGGATTCGTAGAGCCGGACCACAACGTCGCCGGACCCGTCTTCGGCCAGCTTGACTGCCTCGATGACCAGGGCTGGATTGTCCACGGAGAACAGTGGCTCCACGTCGCGGCCGCCACGCACCAGCCGCGGCGCCAGGTTGGTGCGGTACCCCTCCTCCACGGCGCCGGCAATGCCCGCGCCGGGACGGACGGTTACCGTCATCTCCTGGTGCCCGCGGTCCGCCGTCGGGTCCGGGAACTTCGGAGCCCGCAGCAGTGAAAGCCGCACCGAGGTGGTGGTCCCGCCGTCGGCGTCCCGGACGTGCCTGGTGACGTCATGGCCGTAAGTGGAGGAATTTGACACCGCGACGCCGTAGCCGGGTTCGGCAACATGGATCCAGCGGTGCGCGCAGACCTCGAACTTGGCGGCCTCCCACGACGTGTTGACGTGGGTGGGCCGGAAGACATGCCCGAACTGGGTTTCGGCGGCGGAGCGGTCCGCCCTGACGTCCAGCGGGAAGCCGAGCTTCAACAGTTTTTCGCTCTCCTGCCACTCCACGGCTGTAGTGATGGCCAGCGAGCCACTGCCCACGTCCAGCGAGATCCGCTGCGTGACGTGGGACGAACCTGCCAGCCGCTCCACCACTACAACCGCACAATTGCCTGTGTACTCCAGCCGCACATCCTGCGCCGCCGTCAGGGGCGTGACGTTGCGCCGGTAGAACTCATCGATGTCCCACGCGTCCCATTCGTTGGGGGTGTCGCGGTGCAGTTCGAGCAGGTTGCCGCGGGCTCCGGGAGCGATCGCTTCGCGTCCGGTGGCGTAGTCGGTGAGCGAGGAGAGGAGTCCGTTGGAGTCCACGACCGCCCTGATGATGCCGTTATCCAGCACAAAGCCGCCGTCCGCCGCGTTGGCCTGGACGGGCCGGCCGGCCACGGACGGTTCCGCGGCTCCCAGCGCCGGGACACCGTTCCGGGCGTGGGGCGCAGCGTTGAGCAGGAACGTCCGCGAGCCCTCGCCCAACAGCGCAGCCGCGGCCTGGCCGATGATGGTTTCGAGGCCGGCGCTGATGGCCGCGTAGTTGCGTTCCGCGTCCTGGTGGACCCAGGCGATTGAACTGCCGGGCAGGATGTCGTGGAACTGCTGCAGGAGCACAAGCCGCCAGATCCGCTTCAGCTCGGCCGCGGGGTAGGTGAAGGAGCTGCGGACAGCCGCTGTGGCGCACCAGAGTTCTGCCTCCCGCAGGAGGTGTTCGCTGCGGCGGTTGCCGCGTTTGGTCTGGGCCTGGCTAGTATAGGTCCCGCGATGGAGTTCAAGGTACATCTCCCCCACCCACACGGGCAGGCCGCCGTAGCCCTCCTCTGCCTGGGTGAAGAAACTCTCGGCAGAGCCCACCCGGACCCTGGGCGAGCCTTCCAGATCGGCAGTGCGGTGGGCGGCCGCAAGCATTTCACGCGTAGGCCCGCCGCCACCGTCGCCATAGCCGAACGGCACCAGCGAGGTGTTGGCCCTCCCATGGTCACGAAAGTTCCGTTCCGCGTGCGCCAGTTCCCTTCCGCTGAGTTCGGCGTTGTACGTATCCACCGGCGGGAAGTGGGTGAACAGCCGGGTGCCGTCGATCCCTTCCCAGTTGAAGGTGTGGTGCGGCATCCGGTTGACCTGGTTCCAGGAGATCTTCTGTGTGAGGAACCAGCGGCTTCCTGCGGACCTGACGATCTGCGGCAACGCCGCGGAGTACCCGAAGGAATCCGGCAGCCAGGCTTCCCGGCATTCGACGCCGAACTCCGCCAGGAAGAAGCCCTTGCCTTCCACGAACTGGCGGGCCATGGCCTCGCCGCCGGGCATGTTGGTGTCCGATTCAACCCACATGCCGCCTACCGGAACAAACTGTCCGGCCTTGACCTTTTCCCGGATCCTGCCAAATAGTTCGGGGTAGAACTCCTTCATCCAGGCAAGCTGCTGGGCCGAGGAGCAGGAAAAGACGAAGTCCGGATCCTCGTCCATCAATGACACCACGTTGGAGAAGGTCCGGGCGCACTTGCGGATGGTTTCACGCACCGGCCACAGCCAGGCGGAGTCGATGTGCGCATGGCCGGTGGCCACCAGCCGGTGGGCGGACGCGTAGGCAGGACGGGACAGGACCTCCGCCAGGGCCTCGCGCCCGGCCGCCGCCGTGCCGGCAACATCATCCGGGTCCATCAGGTCCATCATGCGTTCCAGGGCACGGAGGATCCCGTGCCGCCGCGGTCCGTCCATCGGGAGCTCATGCATCAGGCCGGACAGGGTCCAGATGTCCTGTTGGAGTTCCCAGACCGTTCGGTTGAGTTCGGCGATGGCGATGGTGCCCA
The DNA here is from genome assembly GCA_023264815.1 of Arthrobacter sp. GTDB lineage: Bacteria > Actinomycetota > Actinomycetes > Actinomycetales > Micrococcaceae > Arthrobacter. The sequence goes on from JAHFUZ010000024.1 coordinate 46,126, forward strand.
GCCGGTACTGCGGTTCCGTACCCGCGGTGGCAAGATCGCCGTACGGCGTGGCCGCGAAGGTCCAGCCCTGCGCCACGTCCGGGTTGGCAGCCGCCTCCACGTAGAAGTCCACGGACATGCCGCTGCCGAGCAGTTTGAGCGGAATGTACTGGTTCCGCGGCGAAATCGCTTTGATGATGGTGCCGTCGGGGCGCCATGCGATGCCTTCGCATTGGAAGCCGGGAGCTTCCCTGATGAACCCGAGGTCAACCACGATCTCCACCGCGGTGTCCGGCGCCGTGCCCCAGGCTTCGGGCACATCGCCCTGGAGCCTGAGCCAGGTGGTGCCCCACGGCCGGCCCCAAGGAGCGCCGTGTTCCTGCGGGACGAAGTCATGGCGCAGGGCATCCATCACAGTGACCGGTTCGCCGGGCACATCCCAGCTGCTCAGCTTCAGTGGAACGCTGCGTGTGTAAACGGCGGGATTGATCCGCTCGCGGACAAACCGGTCCAGTCGGACTTCGGTAATCCGGCGGTCGTCATGCACTGTTAACCCTCTTAACGACGTGTGTTGTGGTCGAATCCGGACATCGCCGTCCAATCGATGGATAAAATCTACCGGCTGGTAGCTCAATAGCCAAGTACCAGTTGGCGCCGGCGAAGGCCCTTTATCCCGGAACCTCCGCCCCGGCCAGGGTGATCCGTCCCTGGCCGGCATAGATGTTCAGGCTGGTGCCGCGGCTGAACCCGGCCAGCGTCATTCCACTGGCCTCGGCGAGTTCCGCGGCGAGGCTTGAGGGCGCGCTGACCGCCGCCAGCACGGGGATTCCGGCCAGCGCGGCCTTCTGGACCAGTTCAAACGAGGCCCGCCCCGAGACCTGCAGGACCAGCCCGGCCAACGGCAGCATCCGCTCCCGCAGGGCCCAACCCACCACCTTGTCCACGGCGTTGTGGCGCCCCACATCCTCGCGTAGGCACAAAAGCTCCACGCCGCCGTCGTCCGTTATGCGGAAGAGGCCCGCAGCGTGGACCCCGCCTGTAGTGTCAAAAACCGCCTGTGCTTCGCGGAGCCGGGCGGGCAGGGAGGCCAGGACGTCAGCCGGGACAGTGACCGGGTCCGCCGCAGGGCTGTAGTGGGAAGATTTCCGGACGGCCTCAATCGAATCAGTGCCGCAGATGCCGCAGGAGCTGGAGGTGAAGACATTGCGTCCGGTGGCGGGAAGTTCCACGTCGGGCCGGAGCTGGGCCTCCACCACGTTGAAGGTCTGCACACCGTTTTCGTCCTCGCCGGCACAGAACCGGAGCGACACCAGCTGCTCGGGATCCCAGATGATCCCCTCGGACACCAGGAATCCGGCCACCAGGTCAAAGTCGTCGCCGGGAGTCCGCATGGTCACGGAGAACGACAGCTGGCCAATCCTGATCTCCAGCGGCTCTTCCACGGCAAGGACGTCTTCCCGGTGGCGGATCGGGAATTCCTGGGCGCCGGGAGAACCGTCGAGTACGTACTTGTGCACCTTGCGGCGCTGCGTCACGCGGCCCATCAGCGGCCGGCTTTGCTGGTTCGGAGGGCCGGGCGGCGGCGACTGTTCATGGATCAATCATCGCACCACGGAGCGGCTGTTCATGACGGCCTGCGGGCCCGGGCAGCAAGTTTGGCCGGTCAGCCGAGCAGGGCGCTCCAGTCCACCGGGCCGGCAGGCTGCGCCGCGTCCCTGCCCGCGCGGGTAGCCGCCTTGGCCGGCCGGGCCTTGGGTTTGCTGCCGGCTTCAGGCTCCGGCAGGGGTGGCCCCCACGGCAAAGCGAACGCGGGTACGGCCTCGCCGAGCTTGACGCCGTGCGGCGGAACAACCATCACGCCGTCGGCCGAGGCGAGCCCGCGCATCATTCCCGGCCCCGCGTGCTTTGCCGGCGACGCCATTCCGTACAGGAGGCGGAAGGGCATCAGCCGGGTCCGGCCGGGTTCAGGCTCGAGGGTGGTGCCGCAGGGGACCTCCTGCACAGGCGGCATGGGGCTGTGGCCCAGCGCAGCCAGCAGGGGGCCGCCCACCGTGGACAGCGCCATCATGGCGGCCAGCGGATTCCCCGGCAGCCCCAGGACAAAGCGCCCGTCCGGCAGTTCGGCGAGGACAGCCGGATGGCCGGGGCGCATGGCGATCCCGTCGATGATGAGCCGGCCGCCCAGTTCGGCCACGGCCCGGCGGAGCTGATCGGTCTCGGAGCGGCCCGTCCCGCCGGTGGTGATGACGACGTCGGCAGGCAGCGCGGCAGGGTCCGGAACCTCGGGCGGGAGGTCCTCCAGTCCTGCCAGCCACTCGGGATAGGAGTCGCCGATTCTTTCCTGTCCGCCGTTGATGCCGCCGAGCATATCCACCACGGCGGCCAACTGCGGGCCGAAGGTATCCCGGACCTGCCCGGGCACCGGCATCCCCCGGTCCACCACCTCGGATCCGGTCAGCAGGAGCTTCACCACCGGCTTCCCGCGGACCAGCAGGTCATCGTGCCCGGTCAGGGCGGCGACGGCCAGGTGGGCGGGGTTGAGGGTGGCCCCGGCCTTGACCAGGACATCCCCCGCCGCTGCTTCCTCACCGGCTTCCCGGATGTGCTGGCCGTTCCTGGGCTCGCCGGGGCGGGCGGTGCCGCCGGTCTGCAGCAGCGGCAGGCCGTCGTCGTCGGTGCCGAGCACTGCACTTTCGCTGCGCAGCACCGCTTTGGCACCCGGCGGAATCAGGCCGCCGGTCACTATGGGACTGGCCTGGTGGGGCGCCAGCCGCTGGCCGGACTCCGCGATGATCCACGGACCGCTGCCGTTCACCGCCCAGCCGTCCATGGCGGAGGAGGCGTAGTGCGGCATGTCCTGCAGCGCCGTTATGTCTTCCACCAGGACCCGGCCCAGGGCCTGGCTGAGCGGAACCCGTCCGGGCGGGATGGGCGCAGCCCGGTCAAAGGCGGTCCGGCGCGCCTCGTCCCACGTATGGGCAAGGTGTTTGGGATGACCCTCCGCGAGGGGCGGGGATTGCTGCGGTTCGGGGCTCCCGGGTACGCCGTCGGGGGCGGCGGTCATTCGGCGGGGATCATTCGACGGGGGCCCCGGAGGATTCGGCGTCGTAGGCTGCGGCCAGGGAGCGGGCACGGTCCATCACGGCGGTCAGGGCGGCTGCGTCCGGCCCCTGCCCGGCGCCCGCAGCCATTCCCGCGGCCAGTCCGGCGATAAAAGTGGTCAGAGGCGCGGCCGGCCGCACCACCGAGTGGGCTGCCACTCCGGCCAGCGAGAGGATGGCGTTGACGTCGATCTGGACGTCTTCGAGGTCGTAGGCCTGCAACAGTGCCCGGCACCACTCTTCCAGCGTCTCATCCTGGCTCTTCACGCTTTGCCTCCAAAATCTTCTGCGGCCGCGTTGCTCCGGAATCCACGGCGCGGATCCCGGCCGGCCACTCCAAGGGCGGCGGCATCGTCCCAGGTGTCCACATCTGCCGTGGAGCCGGCCGGAACGGCGACAGGCTGTAGGTCAAGACTAGCAAGGAGTGCCCGTACCGAGCCGTTGATTAAGGCACCCCGGGCGGCAAGTTCCGTCACCGCCCGTTCTAGCACGGATGTGCCATAAAAACCCGCCAACGGCTGCCGGCGGCCGTCCGCAGATACCGCCACGGCTCCGTCAGGCCGCGCCGCCGGGCCCCCGGCGCGCAGCGCCTCCCGGAGGGTTGCCACCGCATGCCCGGCGCCGGGCATGTCGCAGGCCAGCACCAGGGTCAGCCGGGGGCGGACGCCAAGGGTATCCTTCAGTGCCTGCAGCCCTGCCCCGATGGCCGCGGCGGGACCGCTGAACGGCGGCTCCTCCCGGCAGGTGAGGACACCGGGCGGTAGATCGCCGGACCCTGGACCCACCACCACCACGGCCCTGGCACCCCGGGCAGCGGCAACCGAACGGCGCAACAGGGTGTCGCCGTCGTACGTCAGGTCTTGCTTGGGCACGCCGCCGAGGCGGGAAGAACGCCCGCCCGCCAGAATGACGGCATCAAAATCAAGGGAGGCTGCTTCCACCCTTCAAGCCTACTGGCGCCGGCAGGCGCCACGCCTCCCGTTCAGGCAGCGCGTTCAGGGAGCAGGAAGGGGTCCCACGCAGGGGTGGGTTTTTCGAGTTCCTTGATCTGCCAGATGGTGCCATGCGGGGGTTCGGGCACAAACCGGAGCTTCCAGCCCATCTCGGCCGGCGTGTGGTCACCTTTGGTGTTGTTGCAGCGAAGGCAGGCAGCCACAAGGTTTTCCCAGGAGTCGGCGCCGCCACGTGATTTGGGCTGGACATGGTCAATGGTGTGGGCACCTTTGCCGCAGTAGGCGCACCGGTGTCCGTCCCGGCGCAGGACACCGCGGCGGCTGACCGCAGTGCTCTGGTTGTAGCGCGGGCGGATGTAACGGTTGAGGAGGATCACGGACGGGCGGCCCAGGATCTCCTGCGGCCCCACCACAGGGTCATCGCCTTCGGCAATGACACTGGCCTTGCCCGTGAGCACAAGCACCAGCGCCCGGCGGAAGGTGACTACCGCCAGCGGTTCATATCCAGCATTCAGAACGAGAGTGCGCATGCACTTACCTCTTCGTGGCCGCACCCGTCAGGGGCACGAGGGCCGGCTGCCCCCGGCATATCCGGGCTATGGATCGACACCACAAGAGTAAACAGAAAATACCGGGATCAACTAATCGCCCTTCCGGCGGACGGGGGCCGTGTCGGACCGGGCTTCCGTTGCAGTCCGGTCCGGATGGGCTTAAAGAGCAAAGGACCCCCGCCACCGGGCGGGAGTCCTTCGAAAGCTCAGGCAGTTGCTAGGACACGCGGATGAAGACCGGTCCCGAACCAACGTTGGCGCTGAACACAACCGTCTGGTTGCCGTTGTAGCCGCCGTGTACGGCCTGGCCGTTGCCTGCGTAGACCGCGATATGGGCCACACCCGCGCCGCCGTTTGCGTAGTAGATCAGGTCGCCGGGCTGGGCTTCGGCTGCGCTCACGGTGCGGCCAAGGGAGAGGTAACCTGCGGGCCAGTCGTGGAAGTTGATTCCCACTGCGGCCAGCGAGTTGGTCACCAGCATGGTGCAGTCCTGGCTGACGCCCAGCTGTGCATACGCTGCAGACAGGATGGCCTGGCCCTTGCCGCTGGCAGCCACCGGAGCGGACGGGCTTGACGCTGCTACCTTGACGGCGGCGGCGGGCTTTGCCGCGGGAGCGGCCGGTGCCTCAACAACAGGCGCGGGCTCGGGCTCGGCAACGGGGGCCGGTGTGGTGGTGACGGCCGGCTTCTCGTAGGAGATGGCAATGGTTGACTCTGCCGAAATAACAGCAGGCGCCACGGCGCCGATCTCAACGTTGGAAGCCGACACGGCTTCGTGCTGAACGTTGGTGTCGGCAGCGTTAGCCGCGATACCGCTGGTCAGGACCAGGCCGGAGGCAGCGGCGATGACCGCGGCCTGCCGACCCATGCCGCCGGCGTTGTCGCCGACTGCCTTGGCAATGACAGCCAGCGAGTTGGTCTTGGTGACCTCGGCGCGGTGCCGTGCAGCAGTTGCACGTGTAGTCATTAATTTTCTCTCTTTCGTGTTCCTCAGGACCGCGGTGGCAGCCCAAGGGTTTTGGACGCGCCGGCATCTTGGGGGTACGCCGGCACGCCCCGAACGGGGATTTAGCGAAGAGTTCCTGCGAAGAAACGCCGGACCTGGTCCGGAGGTGAGGACTAGCCCAGGGTGTAGAACGAGGACGTTCCCGTTGCTGCTACGGCGTGCAGCAGGGTGCCCTGTGAGGGGTTCAGCGCGCTGATCATCATGCCGTTGCCAACATAGATGCCCACATGGGCGCCGCCGTTTTGCATAACCAGGTCGCCGGGGGCCGGCGTGGACGTGGGCCGCATGGCCGTCCAGGCGTTGGTGCGGGGAATGCTGATGCCGGCCTGGGCGTACACCCACTGGGTGAAGCCGGAGCAGTCCCAGCCATTGGGAGTGGTGCCACCCCAGACGTAGGGGCGGCCGATGCCGGTGTAGGCGATGGCGGCCACGCCCGAAGCAGCGGCGGAGGATACGGTGTCCGCGAGCTTGCTCGAAGCATCTTTGGCTGCACCGGCAGCACCAGCTGCGGTTTCCGACGCGGTGGACTGTGCCCGGACGCGCTCGATCACGGGCGCGGCCGTGGTCTTGACCACGGGACGCTCGAAGGAAACGGTTGCGGTGGGTGCCGCGGTGACGGCAAGTGCTGCCTGCGCGGATCCGGACTCGGTGGATGCGGACACACCGGCGGTGGTGTCCGCTGCGGTGGCCGGAAGCCCCATGGTCAGGATCAGGCCTGACGCGGCTGCGATGACGGCAGCCTGGCGACCTACGGTCCCGGCGTTTGCACTGACAGCCTTGGACACGGAGCCCAAGGGGTTGGTGCGAACCGTTTGCGCGCGGTGACGCGCAGAATTATGGCGTGAAGACACGAAGGTAGCCTCTCCCAATGCCTGCGAGGTGAGCTGTCGGATTCGGATGGGAGTGCACCCGGCCGCGCCGCTTCCTGGGAAGCTTTGCGACTTAACCCCAAGGCCTTCAGATTTCGAAGGCCAAATTTGGTTCCCCCGCCCCTGCCAGACGAATTCATGCGAACGGACCTTGAGCGGTGGCAGAGCTAGGCAATCCACTCAAGAGCGTCAACTTCGGAAAAGTTGACGCGGTTTAGACGTTACAGGGTTTCCGGGCCAATGTCACATTCAGGTCACGGCATGTCACCGAGATTTGAGAGTTGGCCATCATTTTTGGCTTAGAGCCAGCCGGTGGGGTCGACGACTTCGCCGTTGACCTGGACCTCGAAATGGAGGTGGCAGCCGGTGGAGGCCCCCGTGGTACCGCTGAGGGCCACAACCTGGCCGCGGGTCACGGTCTGGCCGACGGACACACTGGCCGAGGACAGGTGGTTGTACGTGGTTTCCAGGCCGTTTCCGTGGTCAACTACCACGCGGTTGCCGCCGCCGTACTGGTGCCAGCCCACGAAGGTAACGGTTCCGCTGGCGGCGGCCAGCACGGAGGTGCCACACTGGGCCACATAGTCCTGGCCGCGGTGGAAGTCTCCGCTGCCGCCCGTGATGGGGCTGATGCGGAACCCGAACGGGGAAGCCGTGACCAGCGTTGCCAGCGGCGCACCCAGGCTGCCCGCGGACGCCGCGCGCGTAATGGAACCGGCGGACTGTGCACTGAGCAGCTGCTTCAACTTGCCGTCAGGATCCCCCTGGGTCACCACCGACGAACGGCTGAAATCTATCCGGGCCCCTGCTTCCGCGGAAACCTCGGGCTGCGGAGCTGCGGTTACGGCAGAAACGGACTGGCCAGGCTGCTGGTCCGCCATGACCGGGCCGGTCACAGGTACCGCCACGGTCAGGGCCAGGCCGGTGGCCGCAAGGGCGATGCCGGCCTTTTGGCCGATGCCGCTGGCGGCTGCGAAATCAGTGACTTGGCGGAATGCGCCCCGGCGGCGGCGGGCTTCGCGCTGCGGATCACGGGGCCTCTCCGCGGTAAATTCTTCGGCCGCGCGAGGGGCCTGGGGCGGGCCCGCCGCACGGCGACGGCCCCTGGTGTGTTGCGTGGTCAAGAACAGTTCCTCTCTGGCTAGCCTGCGAAGTTAGCTGTCGGATTCGGGTCAGAGAGTTCAAAGACCCGGTCCGCCGTGACAAGCACTTTGCGCAGAGATATCCCGAGAGGATCCTTCGCTGGAAGAGGCTTGCTGCTGACGGACTTCACCCCAAGGCAGCCTTGCGACTGCCGGTTGTGGTTCCCCCGCCTCTGCCAGTTGGTGACTCGTGCACCTGATCCGCTGGCAGAGCTCGGCTCCGGATCAGGTAACGCTTTTATATCGACGCTTGAGGTTTAACTATAGGCGATCGAATGAGAGGGTAACAATTCCGTTATTTTTTGCGAACCAGGCAGCAGTGCGCTAGGGCATGCCGGAAGCCGGGAGGCCGCACTCACTCCCAGGACGCGGGTCAGGCGTTCTCAGCCAACGGAAACGAAAACGTGCGCCGCTACTTCCGGAGGGAGTTCGAGCGCTCCCTCAATCCCCGGCACACGTACGGAAATATACTCTCCAACGCGCTCCAGCGAGACCGACGCGCCGGGGCGGATACCACCTTCATCCAGCTGGACCAACAGTTCAGGCTCCACCTGGATGGGCTCAGCCAACCGGCTGACCGTTACACTCGACGTCGGCCCGTAGCCCTGCATCGCGTCTACGAGATTAATCACACCGGAGTCCGGCAGCATGGCCGCACCGCCCAGGGCAGCGAGGCCGGGGATGGGATTGCCGTAAGGCGATCGAGTGGGATGGTCGAGGAGCTCGTAAATGCGGCGCTCCACCCGCTCGCTCATCACGTGCTCCCAGCGGCATGCCTCGTCATGGACGTAAGCCCAGTCCAGGCCGATAACGTCGGCCAGGAGGCGCTCAGCGAGCCGGTGCTTCCGCATAACTTCGGTGGCGCGTTTGCGCCCGGCCTCGGTGAGCTCCAGGTGGCGGTCTCCGGACACTACGACGAGCCCGTCACGCTCCATCCGGCCGACGGTTTGGGACACCGTTGGACCGGAGTGGCGCAGCCGCTCGGCGATGCGCGCGCGAAGGGCAACGATGTTTTCTTCTTCAAGTTCCAAAATGGTTCGAAGATACATCTCAGTGGTATCAATCAGATCCGTCATCCAGCTCAGCTCCTCGAGCGCAGTACCTTGCGTTGTCCCACCGTATCGCGTTCCAGCCGCGGCGAGGTCCGGTGAAAAGCTTAACCTATTTTGAGTTTGTCCGGATAATTTCCGGACGGTGGAAATCGTCTCACAGAGCAGACTATGACGGGGCCGGTTCCCGCCCGATCCGGGGTTTCAGGCAGAATAAAAGCGGCCCTCGTTGCAGTCACCGATGACCGCCGGCCACCCACCGTCCCGGACGCCAACCACGTCCATGCCGAAATTGGAGCCCCTGTGAGCGAAACCAGCATCACTATCCCTGCCGAACTCCTGCCCCAGGACGGACGCTTTGGTGCGGGACCTTCCAAGGTCAGGCCGGAGCAGATCGAGGCACTCTCGGCAGCGTCCAAGACCATCCTGGGCACCTCCCACCGCCAGGCCCCGGTCAAGAAGCTGGTCGGTTCGGTCCGCGACGGACTCAGCCAGTTCTTCCGCGCTCCGGAAGGATATGAAGTTGTCCTCGGCGTCGGCGGCTCCACCGCCTTCTGGGACATTGCCAGCTTCGGCCTGGTGGAGAAGAAGGCCCAGCATCTGTCCTTTGGTGAGTTCGGCTCCAAGTTCGCCTCGGCCACCAACAAGGCCCCCTTCCTGGACGCCTCCTCCATCATCAAGGCCGAGCCCGGCACCCGCCCGGTTGCCCAGGCCGAAGCCGGCGTGGACGTTTACGCCTGGCCGCAGAACGAAACCTCCACCGGTGTGGCTGCGCCCGTCAAGCGCGTGGAGGGCGCCGATTCCGGTTCCCTGGTCCTGGTGGACGCCACGTCCGCTGCCGGTGGCCTGGACGTGGACGTTGCCGAGTCAGACGTCTACTACTTCGCACCGCAGAAGAACTTCGCGTCCGACGGCGGCCTCTGGCTGGGCCTCTTCTCCCCCGCTGCGCTGGAGCGCGCTGCCCGGGTCAAGGCCAGCGGACGCTGGATCCCGGACTTCCTGGATCTCCAGACGGCCATCGACAACTCCCGGCTGAACCAGACGTACAACACGCCCTCGCTGTCCACGCTGGTGACCCTGGACAACCAGGTGCAGTGGCTGAACACCAACGGCGGCCTCGACTTCGCCAGCAAGCGCACGGCCGACTCTGCGGGCCGGGTCTACGCGTGGGCAGAAGCGTCCGGGTACGCCACCCCGTTCGTGGCCAGGGCCGAAGACCGCTCCAACGTTATTGCCACCATCGACTTCGACGACTCGATCGATGCCGCGGCCATCGCCAAGGTGCTGCGCGCCAACGGCGTGGTGGACACCGAGCCCTACCGCAAGCTGGGCCGCAACCAGCTCCGGATCGCCACCTTCGTTGCCATCGAGCCGGACGACATCACGGCCCTGCTCGCCAGCATCGACTACGTGGTGGGCGAACTGCTCAAGTAGCTTCTGCGCGGCGCGGACGGCCCCCTGGGGGGGCCGTCCCGGCGTCAGCGTCCGACGGCGTCGCCCGGGTCCGGTGCCCTGGCGGCGCCGTTTGTTGTGTCCCCCAGGGTGGAGACGACGCGAAAGTAGCGGAGCCCGCGGGCGCGCCGGTTGAACGCGAGCCTGAGATGCTGCGCGCGGATGATCCACACCATGCCGATCAGCGCGGCGATGATCCCGGAGGCGGCTGCCACGCCAAGTGACCAGCGCGCACCTGCCACGTTGGCCACCCAGCCCACCAGCGGCGCGCCGATGGGTGTGCCGCCCATAAAGATGGCCATGTACAGGGCCATCACCCGGCCGCGTATCACCGGGTCCGTGGTGGTCTGGACGTAGCCGTTCGCGCTGGTCATCATGGTGATGGCAAACAGCCCCACGGGAACCAGGGCAACACCGAACCAGAAGTAGTCGGGGGCCAGTGAAGCGAGCCCGGAGGTCACTCCAAAGGCCCCGGCAGCGCCGAAGATCATCCGGAGCCTGGGTTTGCCGCGGCCGGCAGAGAGCAGGGCCCCCGCGACGGATCCAATGGCCATAATCGAATTCATCAGGCCGAAGGCGCTGGCGTCGAGCCCGAACTCCGTCCCCACCATGGCAGCGATGAACAGCACAAAGTTCAGCCCGAGGGTGCCCACAATGAAGACAGCCACCAGCACCACCACGATGTCCGGCCGGAACCGCACATAGCGCAGGCCCTCCCGGATGCGCCCTTTGCCGGGTGCTGCGCGGGGAAGCTGCCGCAAGGACGCCGTCGGGATTTTCCAGAGGCTCAGGAGCATGGCCAGGAACGTGCCGGTGTTGATCAGGAACACCCAGCCCGGCCCCACACCGACGGTCAGGATGCCGGCCACTGCCGGACCGATCATGCGGGCCACGTTGAAGGAGGCGCTGTTCAGGGCCACGGCATTGGGCAGGTAATCGTCCCGGACAAGTTCCGAAACGAAGGTCTGGCGGACCGGCGCGTCGAGAGCGGACACCATGCCCAGCAGCAGGGCAAAGGCATAGACATGCCACAACTGGCCTGCGCCGAGGACCACCAGGACACCCAGCCCGGTGCTGAGCAGGGCCATCACCGACTGGGTCATGACCAGCAGCTGCCTGCGGCTGTACCGGTCCGCCACGAGCCCGGCGACCGGGGCCAGGAAGAGCTGGGGTCCCAGCTGGAGGGCCATGGTGATGCCCATGGCCCCGGCGTCGTGATCAGTCAGGTGGTCGAACACCAGCCAGTCCTGGGCCGTCCGCTGCATCCAGGTTCCGATGTTGGAGACCAGGGCGCCGATGAACCAGATCCGGTAATTGAGGATGTGCAGGGATTTGAAGGTGGACATCACTGCCGGCCTTCGTGGAGGTCAACCCTGCGCGTGACCAACTGCTAGTCAGCCTCGCCGGCGGGTTCGTCGTCGCTGGCTTCGTCTTCGCCGGATTCGTCCGAGTCGTCCTCATCGGCTTCGCGGTCCACAGAGGCCTCCCCGTACTGGCCGGCGGACCCGGGGATGTCAGCGGCGGCTGCACCGGCCTCGTCGTCCTCGGCTGCCTGGGCGTCTTCGGGGCGCACACGTTCTGCCCACGGCACCCACTCCGGGGACAGGATGGAGTCGGCTGACGGGAGGAGGCCCAACTCGCTGACGGTGACCACTTTCGAGCGGGAGTTCCGGGTTACCACTGCGTACCACTGCCAGCCCTGGTAACCGGGCAGTTTGGATTCGAAAAGGTGCGTGACCAGGCGGTCGCCCTCGCTCTTGGCGGCGATGTGCGCGCCGATGTCCGAGGGCGCCGTGATGCTTTCCACCGCGGCGCGGGCCACGTCGACGGCGGCCGCGAGGAAGGCGTCCGGTTTGCCGGTGCGCCACACGGGCACGCCGGCGCGTGGCTTGGCAACAGGCTTGGCGGCTGCCTGCCCGGCTGCCTCGGTGTCCGGCTGTTCAGCTTCCGGGTTCATCAACAAGGCCTAAACGTCCAGCTCGTCGGCAACCTTACGCAGTGCCGCCGCGATGGCCTTGCCCTTGTTGCCTTCCGGGTACTTGCCCGCGGACAGGGTGCCTGAGAGGTTGTCCAGTACGGTCACCAGGTCCTGAACCAGCGGGGCCAGGTCACGGGCGCTGGGCCGCTTGGCCTTGGCGATGGACGGGGTCTTGTCCAGGACGCGAAGGCCCAGCGCCTGGGCGCCCTTGCGGCCGTCGGCGACGCCGAACTCAACCCGGGTGCCGGCTTTCAGGTCCGTGACGCCTTCGGGCAGCGATGATTTGGGCAGGAAAACTTCCTGGCCGTCTTCGCCAGCGAGGAATCCGAAACCTTTTTCCTTGTCATACCACTTGACCTTGCCGGTAGGCACGTAATCAACCTTCTTCGTTCTTGCGTCGTGAGACACGGCCGGCAGTCACCGCATCCGCACCGATGTGCGGGTTCAGGGTATGACAGCACGGACCGTGTTGGTCTGTTGCTTCAAGGTTATCCTGCCGGGCCGGGTTTCCTGCTTTCATTGGCAGTTCCGCTGCCACCGTGACCGGGCCTCCCAGCCCGGCGCCCGCCCGGGCGGCACACCGGCCTCAGCGCCCCGCCTGTTAGCGTTACGTGCATGACACCCTCGCGTTACCGGCGCCCCCTGATGATCTGCGCAGCGGTTGTTGCCGTCCTGTCCCTCGTCGCGGTAGGCGCGGTGATGGCGCTGGCTTTCGCCGGCGTGGCCGCGCCTGCCTGGGTGACATCCATCGCTTTGTACGGCCTGCCCGTGGCTTTCCTGCTGATGCTCTTCCTGGTCCTGGACAGTGTGGCGGGCAGGCGCCGGGCGGGAAAGTCCGGCGGGCTGTAACGTTGGACTGATGTCCCTTATCCGCGCGCTCAGCAAAGAATTGGAGGCCCGCAGCGATGCCTCGTTGCGGGCACTCTTTGCGGCGCGGCCGGACCTGATTTCGCCCCCGGTACCGGATTTCCCGGCCCTGGCCGCACGGGCCAGCGCCAGGGTCAGCGTCCAGCGGGCGCTGGAGCGCCTGAACAGACCCCAGATGCAGGTCCTGGAGACGCTCCACCTCTGCACCAACACGGACACCGAGCACAGTGCCTCCGCCGCGGGCGTGCGCAAACTCATTGCAGGGTCCACGGTGGCGGCTGTGGAACGCATCCTGGCTTCGCTCCAGGAACTGGCCCTGGTCCACCGCGCCGAGCCCCCGCACGGATCAGCCGCATCGGGCCACCGGCAGCGCTACTACCTGCCCGTGGGCTGCCTCAAGGACGTGGTGGGCATCTATCCTGCCGGGCTGGGGCGCAGCTATACCGAACTGGTCCGGCTCCAGCCCGCGTTCGCCCAGCGGGCGGTCCAACTGGTTGCCGAACTCCACCGCAGCGGCGTCGCCATTCAGGACGCCACCACGCCCATGGAAGCAGCGCTGGCGCTGCAGCATTGGACGTCTTCGCCGGAGGCACTCGCCCAGGCCTTGGCTGGAGCGCCGGAACGCACGACGGCGCTGCTCGCCAAATTCCGCAACTGGGCCATGGGTGCCGTCCCCCAGGCGCAACGGAAAGCCTCAGTGACGAACCAGGGCGCCGACGTCGGGCCCGTTGACTGGCTGCTGGCCAGGGGACTCCTCGTTCCGCTGGACGCCGCCCACGTAGAACTGCCACACAGTGTGGGGCTGTCCCTGCGGGGCGGTGCCATCATCGACGATTTCACCCTGTCGCCACCTGTTCCCGAACTGGGCACCACCACCGCCGCGCTCCGCCGGAACGCGGCGCTGGGCGCCATCGCCGAGACCCTCCGGCTGGTAAGCGAACTCCTCCACGCGGTCCGGGAACAGCCCCTGGCCACGCTGCGCAGCGGGGGCGTCGGAGTCCGCGAGATGAAGCGCCTGGCCGAGGGCCTGCGCGTCGACCAGCACCGGGCCGGGCTGCTGCTGGAGCTCAGCGCCCTCTCTGGCCTGCTGCGCCTGGATGTCGATTCCTCCACGTGGGTGCAGCCGCCGCAGCTTGAATGGCTGGCCCTCACCCGGCAGGAGCAATGGCTTTGGCTGGTCAACGCCTGGCTCGCGAGTGAGCGGGTGCCGTCGCTTGTGGGCCAGCCGGTGAGCGGGCCCGCCGGCGCCTCCGCCGCGCACCGCGCCTTGGCCGGAACCACGATCAACGCCCTCTCCGCCGAGGCGCAACGGCCCGACGCCCCGGTGGTCAGGAAGCGGATCCTGGAGATCCTGAACGAGCTCACGCGGGAGGCAGGCGCTGCCGACGGCACGGCGCCCGTCCTGGACGCTGCCGCAGTCCTGCAGCGGGCGGAATGGGCGCAGCCGCGGATGGCCCGCCGGTTCAGCTCCCTGATCAGGGGGGTGTTGGCGGAAGCCGAACTGCTGGGACTTGTGGGCTCCGGTGCCCTGAGCCAGCTGGGCAGCGCCATCGCCGACGACAACCCGGACGACGCCCTGGGCATCCTCGGCGAACACCTGCCCGCGGCGCTCAACCACGTCCTGCTGCAGGCGGACCTCACGGCCGTCGCCCCGGGTTACCTGGCACCGGAGTTGAGTGAAAAGCTCCTCCTGATGGCCGATGCCGAGGGCCAGGGCCCGGCCACGATCTACCGGTTCTCGGCCGACTCCATCCGGCGGGCGCTCGACGCCGGGCATGATGCGTCCAGCCTGTTGGGCTTCCTGCGTGAGCATTCAGCAACTGCCGTGCCCCAGCCGCTGGAATACCTGGTGGAAGACACCGCATCCCGGCACGGCCGCCTCCGGGTGGGACCAGCGGCCAGTTTTATCCAGAGTGATGATGAGGCTGCTGTCATGGAGCTCGCCGCCGAATCCAGGGCTGCCGCCCTTCGCCTGGCCCGTATCGCCCCCACCGTACTCATCTCCGCCGCCCCGCCGCGCGAAACTGCCCATGTCCTGCGCGGGCTGGGCCACTCCCCCTCGGTGGAGGAATCCGAACCCGCAGTAGTCCGGCTCCGGCGCACCACCAGCGCCCCCGGCAGCGCCCGGCCCGTCTATACGGCCCCGCGGACTGCCCCGGCCCCAGAAGACGTGGACGCCCAGCTTGCCGCCCTGCGGACAGGCAGGGCTGACGGCCATGGCGGCCATCCGGGCACCGCACCGGGATCCGGGGAAACAGCAACCCAGCTTGGCCTCGAGACGCTGCAGCGGGCCATCCGGCTCAAGCAGCGCGTCAGCATGAACGTGGTGGACGGACAGGGGAATTCCAGCCTGGAGACCGTTGTTCCCCTTTCTGTGGGCGGTGGCCGCGTCAGGGTGTTCGACCCTGCCAAGGAAACCGAACGTGTGCTCTCCATCCACCGCATCATCGATGTCGAAGCCGTGGAGGAACTGCGGCAGTGAAGGACTCGCCCGCGTGAACGACGGCCCGCTGATTGTCCAGAGCGACAAAACCATCCTGCTCGAAGTGGACCACGAACTGGCCACTGAGGCACGCCACGCAATCGCGCCTTTCGCCGAGCTGGAACGCGCGCCGGAACACATGCACAGCTACCGGCTGACGCCCTTGGGGCTGTGGAACGCGCGCGCCGCCGGGCTGGACGCGGAAAAGGTCCTGGACACCCTGCTCAAATACTCGCGGTTCCCCGTGCCGCATTCGCTGCTCATCGACGTCGAAGAGACCATGTCCCGGTACGGACGGCTACGGCTCGAAAAGGACCCGCAGCACGGCCTGGTGATGCGCACTGACGATTACCCCGTCCTGGAGGAAGTGATCCGGGCCAAGAAGATCCAGCCACTGCTGGGGCCGCGGATCGACGGCGAAACCATCGTGGTCCACTCCTCCCAGCGTGGCCAGCTCAAACAGCTGCTGCTGAAGATCGGCTGGCCCGCCGAAGACCTGGCCGGCTATGTGGACGGCACGCCGCATCTGATCGCGTTGAACGAGGACGGCTGGAAGCTGCGCCCGTACCAGCAGCTGGCCACCGAGAATTTCTGGGCCGGCGGCAGCGGCGTGGTGGTGCTGCCCTGCGGTGCGGGCAAGACGCTGGTGGGTGCCGCAGCCATGGCCACCAGCTCCACCACCACGCTGATCCTTGTCACCAACACAGTGGCCGCACGTCAATGGAAGGACGAGCTGCTCAAGCGGACGTCCCTGACGGAGGATGAAATCGGCGAGTACTCGGGGGCGGTCAAGGAGGTCCGCCCGGTCACCATCGCCACGTACCAGGTGCTGACCACCAAGCGCGGCGGCCTCTACCCGCACCTGGAACTGGTGGACGGGAATGACTGGGGCCTGATCATCTACGACGAAGTGCACCTGCTGCCGGCACCGATCTTCCGGATGACCGCCGACCTGCAGGCCCGGCGCCGGCTGGGCCTCACCGCCACCCTGGTCCGCGAGGACGGCCGCGAGGGCGAGGTCTTCAGCCTGATCGGGCCCAAGCGTTATGACGCACCCTGGAAGGACATCGAGTCCCAGGGCTACATCGCGCCGGCTGACTGCGTGGAAGTCCGGATTGACCTGCCCCGGGACGAACGCGTGGCCTACGCCATGGCCGAAGATGCGGACAAGTACCGGCTCTGTTCAACCTCGGAGTCCAAGACCCTGATTGTCGAACAGCTGGTGGCCAGGCACGAGGGCGAGCAGCTGCTGGTGATCGGGCAGTACATCGACCAGCTGGATGAGATCGGCGAGCGCCTGCAGGCTCCCGTCATCAAGGGCGACACGTCCGTGAAGGAGCGGCAGAAGCTCTTTGATGCCTTCCGCGCCGGCGAGGTGACCACCCTCGTGGTGTCCAAGGTGGCCAACTTCTCCATCGACCTGCCGGAGGCGTCGGTGGCCATCCAGGTTTCCGGCTCGTTCGGGTCCCGCCAGGAGGAAGCGCAGCGGCTGGGCCGGCTGCTGCGCCCCAAGCAGGACGGCCGGGCGGCGCGCTTCTACTCGCTGGTGGCCCGGGACACCCTGGACCAGGATTTCGCGGCCAAGCGGCAGCGCTTCCTGGCCGAACAGGGGTACGCGTACCGGATCATGGACGCCAAGGATGTGGGCCAACCGGGATAAATCCCACCTTGCTGTCACGCCGGCACACGCGCAAGCGATGCCAGCGGTGAGTGCGGAAAACCCGGCGCTCCCGCAGACTGGAGGAATGCGCCAAAACGTCACTCCCGTCATCCCACTCGCCGGCCAGGAATCGGTGTGGGAGTACCCGCGCCCGCCCCGTGTCGAGGCCAGCCGTGAAAGAATCCGGATCGTCCTGGGCGGTGAACTGATCGTGGACACCACAGACTCGGTCCGCGTCCTCGAAACCAGCCATCCTCCGGTCTACTACCTGCCGCGGCAGGCCTTCAGCCCAGGAGTGCTGGAAGCGGCTGCCGGAAGCAGTTACTGCGAATTCAAAGGCACGGCCAGCTTCCTTAACGTCCGCGCCGGAGGATCAGTTGCCGAGCGAGCGGCCTGGTTCTATCCAACACCAACGGCGGGGTTCGAGATCCTGGCGGACAGGGTGGCCGTGTATCCCGGAAGGATGGACCGCTGCGAGGTGGACGGCGAAAGGGTGAGGCCGCAGGCAGGATCCCTCTACGGGGGCTGGATAACGGACCGGGTGGTGGGGCCGTTCAAGGGCGGGCCCGAAACCCAGGGCTGGTGAGGATCTGTACATCCACTCGCCAAAAGCACAGTGAACGTCCAGAAAACTCACAGATTCTGGGAGCATGATGGGAGGTATGAAGAAGACCGGTCCCGAAGCGAAGCTCCTCGTTGTTGACGATGAACCCAACATCCGCGAACTGCTGTCCACGTCCCTCCGCTTCGCCGGTTTCGAGGTTGTCTCGGCTGCCAACGGCCGGGACGCCCTGGCGGCGGCCGAGCTGCACGCCCCTGACCTGGCGGTGCTGGATGTGATGCTGCCGGACATGGACGGTTTTACCGTCACCCGCAAGCTCCGGGCGTCCGGCAAGCACTTCCCCGTCCTGTTCCTGACCGCGAAGGACGATACCGAGGACAAGGTCACCGGCCTGACGGTGGGCGGCGACGACTACGTCACCAAGCCCTTCAGCCTGGATGAGGTGGTGGCCCGCATCCGGGCCGTGCTGCGGCGCACACAGCCGCTCCTGGACGACGACGATGCCGTGATCCGTGTCGATGACCTGGAACTCGACGACGACGCCCACGAGGTGCGCCGTGGCGGTACGGTCATCGAGCTCTCCCCTACCGAGTTCAAGCTGCTCCGCTACCTCATGCTGAACCCCAACCGCGTCCTCTCCAAGTCCCAGATCCTTGACCACGTCTGGGAATACAACTTCAACGGCGACGCCTCCATTGTGGAGTCCTACATCTCCTACCTGCGGCGCAAAGTGGACATCGACCCGGACTCCCCGGCCCTGATCCAGACCAAGCGCGGCGTGGGCTACGTGCTCCGGACGGCAGAGAAGCGCTGACCTTGCTGCAGCGTTGGAAATCGGCCTCCCTGAGGTCCCAGCTGGTGGCCATCATCATGGCGCTGCTGATCGTGGCCCTGACCGCCACGGGCGCGGGCACGCTGGCGCTGCTGCACAGCTACCTGGTGGGACAGGTCGATGACAAGCTGAACGCCGCCGTCGAACTCGCGAGCAAGCAGCGCTCGTTCACCCCGCTGCAGGCACCCAACCCGATCGTGGTCCCCACGGACTACTCACTGACGCTTTTTGCCCCCGGCGAGGCGCCGTACCCCTTCGGCGGCGACCCGGCCATCCGGCCGGACATCAGCAGCATCTCGTTGGAAGAGGCCCAGAAACGGGGTACCCAGCCCTACCAGGTCCGGGGAACGGACGGGGAAAACTGGCGTGTCGTTGCAGTGACCGTCCTCAGCAGCGGACGCCTGGCCGTGGTGGTCATCGGTTTGCCGCTGCAGAGTGTGGATGACGTCCTCAAACACGCCACGCTGGTGATCTGCGGAGCAGGCCTGCTCACGCTGCTGCTCGCTTCGCTGATCGGCAGCTGGACGGTGTCCCGGTCCTTCCGGCCCCTGGCGAGGGTGGAGAAGACCGCGGCTGCCATTGCTGCCGGAGATCTGTCCCGGCGTGTGGAGATCGAAAATTCCCATTCGGAGGTGGGACGGCTCGGCAACTCCCTGAACGCCATGCTGGCGCATATCGAGTCGGCCTTCGCCGCGAGGACCGCGTCCGAGGCCAGGATGCGGCGGTTCGCTGCTGACGCGTCCCATGAACTGCGCACGCCGCTGGTGACCATCAGGGGCTTTTCCGAGCTTTACCGCCACGGTGCGCTGGCCTCCGAGGAAGACGTGGCCACAGCCATGGGCCGGATCGAAAGCGAAGCCAAGCGGATGGGGTCCATGGTGGAGGACCTCCTGCTGCTGGCCCGCCTGGACGAGCAGCGCCCGCTCCAGCAGAAGCCGGTTGACCTGCAGCTGATTGCCCACGACGCCGTGGTGGACACCCAGGCGAGCGACCGCACCCGTGCCATCACCCTGACAGGGCTCGACGGGGGCCCCGCCGGGCCGGCGCCGGTACTGGGAGACGAGGCCAAACTGCGCCAGGTGGTGGGTAACCTGGTGGGTAACGCCCTCCGGTACACCCCGGAAGGCAGCCCCATCGAACTCGCCGTGGGCGTCCGGACGTCCGGCGCCGGGCAGCCCCGCGCCGTGATTGAAGTCCGGGACCACGGCCCGGGCATCTCGGAAGAGGAAGCCGCCAAGGTCTTCGAGCGCTTCTACCGCGCGGACACCTCGCGCACCCGCGAAACCGGCGGCAGCGGGCTGGGGCTGGCGATCGTGGCCGCCATCGTGGGCTCGCACGGCGGATCCGTCAGGGTGGACGCGACCGACGGCGGCGGGGCCACTTTGGTGGTCAGCCTGCCTGTCCGCCGTGAAGCTGCGGACGGCACCGATGCGGACCGGTCGGACGAGACTGCCCCGGCCGGGGAGCCGGGCCGGCCTGGCGGGCACGATGGAAACGTTGCCGGCGCCGGTCCGGGCGACGGCAGGGTTATCCACATATAGCCATTGTTCGTGGCGGGCCGGTGGTGCCCCTCCGTAGGCTCGTGACAGGAGCCCGGAGCAGCCGGGCGGGCAGAATCTTCCTGCCCCACTACCTCGAGAGGCAGCATCAGCCATGAGCATCATTTCCGTCGATACCGAACTGCTGGAGCTCAAGTCAGCCAACGTTAAGGCCACCGTGGACCGGATCAGCGCCGACGTCCAGGCCATGAAGCGCGGTCTGGACGAATTGCAGGCCACGTGGCGCGGCTCGGCCGCCAACAATTTCCAGGCCCTGGTCACAGAGTGGACGCTGACGCAGGGCAAGGTGGAGGCGTCGCTGGCCTCCATCAACATGGCCCTGGCCTCCGCAGCGAACACCTACGCCCAGGCGGAGCTGGGCAACACGCAACGCTTCAGCTGAGCGGCCCCAGACCGGCCGGCCTCCCTTTGGCGGTCCAGTCAGGCTTCGGGGGTCCGGTCAGGCTTCGGGGGTCCCCTGATGGAACCTGAGCCGCCACCGGGTGCCGTCAAGGACCCACAATGAGCTTCGGAGAACAGTGCCTGAGCGCGCATAGCTTCGGTACGTCAGCAGGACCGCGCTGGTGCCGATGCGGTCCGCACCGAGGATTTCGAGTTCGGTGTGGTGCCCCGGGTCCTCTTCCAGTGCCATCATCATGGCGTCCCGGGTCCAGACCCTGCCCGAGCTTCCGATCTCCATGAAGTCAGGGTGCAGGAGGACTCCGGTTCGGCCGATGTCTCCCCTGGCCTCGGGTCCGGCCAGCTCACGTTCCAGGGCCTCGACGATCGCTTCGGGGCCGGGTTCGGTGGCGCCATCGCCGGGTGCGCTGAACGAGTCGGCCGCCAGCTCGCTGAAGAGGTCAGGTTCGTCGAACGGCGCCTCTCCGAACGGTCTGGATGCTGTGTTGCTGGCCCCGGCGGCTACACCGGTTGCTGCAGGGACGCCGGTTGCTGCAGGAGCGCCGGTTGCCGCAGGGACGCCTGCGAACCCGGGGCCGGAACGGGCGGCGACACCCTGCTGGTAGGCGGTGGCGGCAGCGCGGGCACGGTCATCGGCGGCTTCGTTGAGATGGTGGCCGGCGTGGCCCTTGACCCACTCGAAGGTGTACTTCCGGCCGGCCAGTTCCCGGTCCAGTTCCTTGAGCAGCTCCACGTTCAGGACGGGCTTGCCGTCGGCCTTGCGCCATCCCTTCCGTTTCCAGCCGGGCATCCACTTGGTGATGGAGTTGATAACGTACTGGCTGTCGCACAGAATCCTCAGGTCTTCGCCCGGCACGTGGGCGGTAGCGCGGAACAGGTCAAGGACAGCCATCAGCTCACCTTGGTTGTTGGTTCCGTGCGGCCAGCCGCCGGCACGCCAACAGTCATCGTTGATGTACCAGGCCCAGCCGGCCGGGCCCGGGTTTCCTAGAGCCGAACCGTCGGCTGCTGCTGTAATTGTCACGGTTCCATCCTGCCAGAGTTGCGGCGCACCCCGGCGCCGGGGGTTTGGCGGGAGACCATCAGGTCGGAGCGGCCCCGGACGCTCTCTCATTTGATGTGGGTTTTCACCAAACCCTCTCGCACTGCTCCGTGGGGCCGGGTGCCGCACCCTGGGTTAACGGCCGACGGCGGCCCCCACCTGTGGTGGGGACCGCCGTCGTGCGTCGCGCTATGGTGCGTCGTGCTGGGGAAAGCCGGGGGCTAGAAGCCGCCCATGCCGCCCATCTCGTCGCCGCCACCCATGGCCGGAGCGTTCTTCTCCGGCTTGTCGGCCACAACAGCCTCGGTGGTGAGGAACAGGCCGGCAATGGAAGCCGCGTTCTGCAGGGCAGAGCGGGTCACCTTGACGGGGTCGTTGATGCCGGCAGCCAGCAGGTCAACGTATTCGCCGGTTGCAGCGTTCAGGCCGTGGCCTGCAGGCAGGCTGCGGACCTTGTCCACCACAACGCCGGGCTCGAGGCCCGCGTTGAAGGCGATCTGCTTCAGCGGTGCGTCGATGGCAACGCGGACGATGTTGGCGCCCGTTGCTTCGTCGCCCTGCAGCTGCAGGTTGGCGAACGCCTTGGCGCCGGCCTGGATCAGGGCCACGCCGCCACCGGCAACGATGCCTTCTTCAACTGCAGCCTTGGCGTTGCGGACAGCGTCCTCAATGCGGTGCTTGCGTTCCTTGAGCTCAACCTCGGTTGCGGCTCCGGCCTTGATGACTGCAACGCCGCCGGCCAGCTTGGCCAGGCGTTCCTGCAGCTTCTCGCGGTCGTAGTCGGAATCGGAGTTCTCGATCTCGGCACGGATCTGGGAGACGCGGCCAGCGATCTGGTCGGCGTCGCCGGCACCTTCAACGATGGTGGTCTCGTCCTTGGTGACAACAACCTTGCGGGCCTTGCCCAGGAGTTCCAGACCGGCGGTCTCCAGCTTGAGGCCAACTTCCTCGGCGATGACCTGGCCGCCGGTGAGGACAGCGATGTCGGCCAGCTGGGCCTTGCGGCGGTCGCCGAAGCCCGGAGCCTTGACGGCAACGGACTTGAAGGTGCCGCGGATCTTGTTGACGATCAGGGTGGCCAGGGCCTCGCCCTCGATGT
>JAHFUZ010000025.1 GCA_023264815.1 Arthrobacter sp.
CCTACCTCCAGGAATTTCGCGAGCCGGGTCTGCGCGGCGTGGTACCGGTTGGCCATGTCGGAGCGGAACGCCGCCTTGTTCTTATACATGTTGACGAGTTCCTTGAGCTTCACGTGCTCCTCGTCCCAGCGCTTGCGCAGCTCCTCGAAGCGCGCGTTCCGGTCCGCACGGGCGTCCACGTAGGAGCCGAAGCCGCCGCCGTGCACCCACGCGCCGGCGCCGTTGATCCCCGGTTCGAGTGTCACAATCCGGCCGGCGGCGTTGTTGAGGAGCTCACGGTCGTGGCTGATGAAGAAGACGGTCTTTTTGGACTCGTTCAGCTTGTCCTCGAGCCAGCGCTTCCCGGGCACGTCGAGGTAGTTGTCCGGCTCGTCCAGGAGCAGGAGTTCGTCGGGGCCGGCGAACAGTGCCTCGAGGACCAGGCGTTTCTGCTCGCCGCCGGAAAGGCTCGACGCCGGGCGGTGCTGCGCGCGGTCAAAGGGCAGTCCCAACGCGGCCATGCAGACCTCGTCCCAGACGGTCTCAACGTCGTACCCGCCGGCATCTCCCCAATCCACGATGGCCTGGGCGTAGCGCATCTGGGAGGGCTCGTCGTCGTGCTCCACCATGGCGAGCTCTGCCTCGTCCACCTCGCGGGCTGCAGCGGCCAGGGCCGGCGGCGCGGCGGAGACGAGGAGGTCGCGGACCGTGGAATCGTCCCGGACCTGGCCCACGAACTGACGCATGATGCCCATGTTTCCGGAACGCCCAATCACACCCTCATCAGGGACGAGGTCGCCGGCGATGATCCGGAACAGCGTGGTTTTGCCCGTGCCGTTCGGGCCGATCAGGGCGGTTTTGGTGCCGTCCGGGACCTTGAAAGTCACGCTGTTCAGGAGCTGGGTGCCGTCTGAGAGGAAGTAGTCGATGCCGGAAACGTCAATATGAGCCACGCGAACAATCTTCCCACGCCCGCGGTGCCGCCTTCCGTGCCGTCCCTGGCGCCGCCAGCGCGAAAGTTAGCCGGCGGCGGTCAGGAACTGCTTCAGCAGCGGCCCGGACGTGGTGGCGCCGAGGCCGCCGTCTTCGACGAAGACAGCCACGGCCAGGTCGCCGTGGACCGCCACGATCCAGGCGTGTGTTTTAGGCGGGGTTTCCTTGCCGTATTCAGCCGTCCCGGTCTTGGCGCCCACCGGAGCCCCCGGCACGCTAGACAGGAACCCGGCATGGCCCGAGGTCACCACAGCGCGCATCATGTCGGCAAGGGCCGCGGCTTCTTCAGCCGTGATCGGTTTGTCGGACGCTGCGGAGGGTGCTTCAGGGGTAACGCCCGACGACGGCGAACCCGCTTCCGCCGGTGGCTCGCCGGGCGTGCCACCCGCGGCGCCGGCGTCGGGGTTGAGGACCAGCTGCGGTGAGACGGGGGAGCCCTTGGCTGCGGAGCCTGCCATGATGGCCGCCGCCAGTGGGGACATCAGCACCTTGCCCTGGCCGATCATGGACGCAGCGTGTTCCGTTCCTGCGGCCTCTCCGGGAACTGAGCCCAGGAAGGCCACGGCGCCGAGGGAGGGTGCTTCCACGGCCACACCCATGGATACCGCCGCCGCCTCAAGCTGGGCCTGGGTGACCTTGTCCCGTGCCGCGATGAAAGCCGTGTTGCAGGAGTGGGCGAACGCATCGCGCAAGGTAACCGACCCAAGGGAAGATTCCGGGTAGCCCTCGGAATTCTTGAAGGTCCTGCCGTCCACCTCGAGGGTGGGTGTGCACTCCACCTTGGAATCCGGTGTCAGGCCGTTGCGGAACATGGCAAGCGAATCAACCATCTTGAAGATGGATCCCGGGGCGTACTGGCCCAGCATGGCGGTGTTGTAGCCATTGCTTCCGGGGCCGGACGCGGCTGCGAGGACAGCTCCGGTGGAGGGGCGGAGTGCCACGATGGCGGACGCGGGTCCCACTCCGGCCAGCGTGCTTTCGGCGAGGGACTGGAGGTTCGGATCCAGCGTGGTCTTCAGCGGTGTTCCGGGGGTTGGCGCCGTCTCAAAGACCACCCTGCGGGGGTCCGTGGCCGCGGCGTTGATCTGGGCACGGGTGAGGTCGGCCCGGTGGGCACGGATGACCACGGCGTCCTTCCCGCGAAGCTGGGCGTCGTACTGCTGCTGCAGTCCGCCGATGCCGGTCACGTCACCGGCGGACAGAGCACCGGCCGAGGCCTCAATCTGTTCAGCGCTGGCCTCGCCGACGGACCCCAGGACGGCCCGGGCGAACGTGCGGCTGGGGGCCAGCGGCTGGCTTTCCGGGATGGCGCGGGCGCCGGGAATTGCGGTGATTTGTTCGTCCGTGATGGTCCGGCCCTCTTCGCGGAGGGTGATGGCCTGAACAAAGGCCTCGGCACCGGAAGCGGCAACCTGCTGGGAGTAGGCGGCCGCGTCCACGCCCACCAGCTCCGCCAGCTTGGTGGCGGAGCTGCCGGCGTCGGCGGAACCGAGGAGCGGTTTGTCGATGCCGACCCTCACCACAGGCCGGTAGGTGACCAGCTTGGCATCGCCCGCACCGAGGATGTCCGCGCGCTGCGGTGACTGGGTGCCTTTGGTGAGAATTTCGTTGTCGGCCAGTTCCGGGACGAACGACGCCGGATTCCAGACAGTGAGCCATTTGTCGCCGGACTTCGTGAACTCGGCGTCGGTGGTGTATTTCCACTCACCGGAACCGATCTTCCAGGAGTAGTTGAGGGGAACGGTGGCGGTGTTGCCCTCGAGCGAGAGTTCGCCCGCTTCCACCGTGGGCTTATCCGGGTCCAGGGATTTGAAGACATCCTGGACCTGCTGCTTGGCCACGGCGGGGTCCTTGCCTTCGAAGGCTATGGAGCCCACATCGAGGGCGGACACCGCGGCGGCGAATTGCTGGGCGGCGCTTTCTGCACCCCCTCTGCCGTCGTCGCAGGCCACCAGGGTGGTGCCGAGGATGAGACCAGCTATGGCAAGTGAAATTTTCTTTGAGTTCCCCACGGCGTTATTATCCCCCAGCCACGCAGCGGCTTCCGTCAGTCGCGTGCAGTCCCTATTGCAGCCCGAGCGCCGGAACGTCGAGGCCAAATATGTCCTTTAGGGCATGTTTGGCGGCAAAATAGCCCGGCATGCCTGTCACCCCGGGCCCGGGAGGCGTTGACGACGAACACAGGTACACGCCCCGAAGGGGCGTCCGCCACGGAACCGTGGACACCACAGGCCGCTGCAGGAGCCCCCGCATGTCCATGATGCCCGCGCTGAAGTCACCACCGATGTAGTTGCGGTTGTACGTGGCCAGCTCAGCGGCTGTGGTTACGCGGGCCTGCACCACCACATCCCGGAACCCCGGTGCGAAACGTTCGAGCTGTGCGGTCACGGCCCCGCCCATATCCCGCGTCGATCCGGCGGGGACATGGCAGTATGCCCACAGAATGTGCCGCCCGGCCGGCGCCCGGCCACTGTCAAACCGGGACGGCTGGGCCACCAGGACATAGGGGCGCTCCGGGTGCTTTCCAGCCGCGACCTCATTCTCGGCCCGGGCCAATTCCTCCCTGGTTCCGCCAACGTGCACGGTCCCGGCATCCGCGAGCTCCGGGGCGGCCCAGGGCACGGGTCCCGAAAGGATGTAGTCCACCTTGCAGGAGCCATTGCCGTAACGGAAGGATTCGAGGGTCCGGCGGTATCTCGCCGGCAGTTCGTCGCCGGCGATATCCAGCAGCCCACGGGGCGCCACGTCCAGCAAGGTGGCGTGCGCACCGCCAAGCTGTTCCAGGCTGTCCACCGGTTCCCCGGTCCGGATCACGCCCCCATGGTCCCGGATGTCGGCGGCCAGGGCGGCTGCGATGGCCGCCGAACCACCCAGGGGGATTGGCCAGCCCTGGGCATGGGCCAGCGCCGTCAGCATCAGGCCGGCGCCGGAGGCGGCCAACGAGGGCAGCTGGGACACCGCGTGGGCCGCCACGCCGCTGAGGAGTGCCGGTGCGAGTGCTTCCCGGAAGCGGGCGTTCCAGAGCGGAGACCCCTGTTCGAAGGTCCGCAGGCCAAAGAGCGCTGCCGCCACGGGATCCCGGGGAACCCGCAGCAACTGGTTCTGCGTCAGGTCCATGACCCCCTCAATGCGGCTGACGAGGGGGCCAAGCAGCCGGCGGTAGGCCGCGCCGTCGCGGCCCAGGGCCTCAACCGTCCGGTCCAGCGAGTGGTAGCCCAGGGCCGCGCGGCCACCGTCCAGCGGTGAGGCAAAACTGAGTTCCGGGACCACCAGGCCAATCCTGCGCTGGAGGTCGAAGGCGCGGAAGAAGGGTGATGCCAGGGCCATCGGGTGCACCGCGGAGCAGATGTCATGAAGGTGCCCGGCCAGCATCAGTTCGGCCGTGCGGGTACCGCCGCCAATAGTCCCGGCGGCCTCGTGGACTTCCACGGAGAGTCCCGCCCGGGCCATCACGGCGGCGGCGGCGAGTCCGTTGGGCCCGGACCCGACGACGGCGACGTCAGGCATGGTGTTTCGCCCGCCAGGGCAGCACGGCCTGTGACCGGCTGAGGGGTGCGAAACGCAACCAGTCAGGTACGCCGTTGAAGGGTCCACCCTGCGGGTCGTCGAGGTGATGGCGGCGGATGGGGTCGTAGTTGGGGTCATAGATGTCCCACACCACACGGCCCATCAAATATGCCGTGACAAGCATATGAGCTGCCACCGCGAGCACGTAATACGGCATATCAATATTGTGCTGTGTGGGCCCCTGGCTGGTCACTTGGCCCAGGTACATCCAAATGGCGGCCCAGTACAGGCCTTCCACGCCCTGCCACACCAGGAAGTCGCGCCACCGCGGCCTGGCCAGGGCTACGAGGGGAATGAGCCAAAGGACAACCTGCGGTGAATAAACCTTGTTGGTCAGGATAAAGGCGGCCACGATCAGGAAGGCGATCTGGGCCAGACGGGGCCGCCGGGCGGCAGTCAGGGCCACGAAGGCCACTGCCGCGCACGCCAGCAGGAAGAGGGCCAGGGCCAGCACGTTGATGACCGCCGGATCAAGGACTCCCCAGCGGAGGCGCCTGGCAACAAGGTTGTAGGCGAACCACACGGAACCGTAGCCGGCTTCCCGGGATTCTGTGGAACCGAAGAAGTAACCCCACCCAGTGGGGTTTGCCACGGCGACCGGAATATTGACTGCCAGCCACGCCGCCGCGGCGGCACCCCCGGCAACCAGGAACGGCCTGATCCGCCCGGTACGGACGGAGAGCACAAGGATGGCAGCCAGAATCAGGGCGGCATACGGTTTGGTGGCGGCAGCGAGGCCGAACAGGACGCCGGCCAGCACCAACCGCTCGCGTGCGAAGCACAGCATGCCCAGGGCCAGCAGTCCCACCGCCCACAGATCCCAGTTGATGGTCCCGGCCAGCACAATGCCTGGTGCGAGGGCCACCATGGCCGCGTCCCACGGGCGCCGCTGGGACATCCGGGCCGTGGCCAGGACGGTGACAATCCAGACGGCTGCGATCAAGGTGGCATTGACGTCGAAGAATCCAAGGATGCGGGCATCGGTGACGCCCTCGCCGGGGACGAGCCAGGCCGCGGCCCCCGCGACAAAACCCACCAGGACCGGGTAGTCGAAGAGATTTCCCGCTGTGAGGAAAGCAAACGGATCCGTGCCCAGACCGCGGTTCCGGAAGAAGTCAGGGAAATCGGAGTAGCAGGTGGAGTAGAACTGCCCCGGGGCCTGCCACCCGTTGGCCCGGCAGTAGCCTTTGACCGCGAGCCCGGCCAGTGCCGCCAGTACGGTCAGGATGATCAGGACGCGTTCCACGGTAAAAACGCCGGGGGAGACGAGGCCGGGAGCCGACCGCGAACCCATCGGCCCGCCGATCACCTCCGTGAAATTCTTCAGCAGCAGGTCACTGCGGCTGGGAACAACCAGGCGGGCACGCGGTGGGCGCGCCGGCGGCTTCGTCTCCTGCATGGCTTTGAGCTTACCCGCGGCCACGGCCCAAGGGACCGCGCGTTGAGCCCACAGGTATAGGGTCGAAGACGCATGCTGGGCTGATCTGGTCCGGCCACCCGCGGTATTCTCGCAGGGGAGCACGTCTCGGGTCAGGCTGCTTCTGGAAGACCCAGACCTCAAGGGGATTGTTGTGCTGAACCAACTGCCGGACGTTCCGGAGCGGCTCCAAAAGCAGGGGGCTCCCCGGCGGGGCAAGCGTCGGCTGCCAGTGCGCGTCAACCCGTGGACTGCCCCGGCAGGCATCGGGTTGTTGGCCTTCTGCGTGGCCTTTGTCGGTTCCTGGATTCCCTCGTTCTGGGATGACGAGATCGCCACCATCTCCGCCGCCGGACGCAGCCCCGCGGAACTCGTGGTCCTCCTGCAGTCGGTCGATGCAGTCCACGGCCTCTACTACTTCCTGATGCACGCCTGGACCTCGGTCTTCGGATTTTCCGAACTGGCCATGAGGGCACCATCGGCGCTGGCCGTCGGGTTGGCATCAGCCGGAACGGTCGTACTGGGACGGAAGCTGGGCTCAGACGCGCTGGGCGTCGTCTCCGGCCTGGTGCTGGCAGTGCTTCCCAGGATGGTGTGGGCCGGCACCGAGGCGCGGCAGTCCGCCTTCACGGCCCTGCTGGCCGTTGCCTTGACCTATCTCCTGCTCAGGGCCTGGAAATCCAACCGGGTCCTTGACTGGGTCCTGTACGGACTCTGCGCGCTGCTGGGCGTCTGGATGTTCATGTTCTTCGTCCTGGCGGTGTTTTCCCACGCTGTGGCCGCCCTCCTTCTCCGGCGTCGCCGGCTCGCCACACTGGCGGCCTGCGCAGCCGCCGGGGCTGCCTCCCTTCCTTTCCTGCTCCTGGCATTGGGACAGAAAGCCCAGGTTGACTGGATCGAGAACCGGTCCCTGGCGCAGACCATCAGCACCGCGGCCGTCAAGCAATACTTCTACGGAGAAGACCGCCCCACCGGGAATCTTCCGCCCAGCTGGATCCTGGCCTTCGTGGCGCTTCTCGGCGTGATGGAGGGTGCCCTGATCGTGTGGGGATTGTGGGCCTCACGCCGCACGCCCACCCGGCGGTCCCTGCTGGTGGTTTGCCTGACGGGCGTTGCCGTACCCATCGCGGGCCTCATGCTGGTCAGCATCATCGCCCAGCCGGTTTATGTGGCCCGCTATCTCACCTTCACAGCTCCCGCTTTCGCGCTCCTGGTGGGCTTGGGGATTGTCAGCCTCCCGGCCCGGCTCCCCTGGCTGCGCTCCCTGGCCATGATCGCCGTCGTGGCCGTGAGCCTGGTTCCCCAGCTGACCCTCAAGAGTTTAATCAACGAACCCCCGGACACCGAGCGGAAGCTCGGCGACCTCGTTGCATCTCAGGCCCAGGCGCCGGCAGCCATGGTGTTTGAGTTCGCCTTTCTCCGTGACATGACGCTTGCCTATCCTGACGACTTCTCAGGTGTGCAGGATCTGTCCCTTGCCGACAGCCCGGCAGCGTCCGGCACCCTGTGGGGGGAGAACGCCCCGGTTGGACCGGACGGGCTGTCGGGCAAGGGAATCGTGTGGTTCGTCGGGGACGGCAGCGCCGATCCCGACGATCTTTCGGCGTTCACCGCAGCAGGGTGCACGGAAATTGGGACAACGCCGTACCAGCGGGTGAAGCTTGTGGCCTTCAACTGCCCATAGCAGCGGCCCGCACCTCAGTACAGGCTGGCCATCTGCTGGTGCATCAGGACAAATGCGTCCTCACGTCTCTGGTCCAGGAGCTGCCCGTTGAATTCCCGGCGGTCATCCCGGACGGGTCTCCGCAGGAAGAATAGTACTTTCATGATTCTCTTGATCACGGCATTCACCTCCTTTCGGCAAAATTTGGGCATGACAAATAGAGCCATTTAGTGTCGAAGCAATAACGGCGTATTTGGGCGTACAGAAATGCCCGGAGTTTATGGATGATCCGCAAAATGCGAAATTAGTGCCCTGGACTGAGCGGCGGCGCAGGACCCCAACAGGAAGCAGGGTTCCGATCTATGGGGATGCTGCGTCACCGCACGGGCCAGCCCTGACAGCACGCCTGAGCGCTACAGGGGTCGCCACGGCCAGGAAGTAGCAGGTGATGCGTCACAAACCCGTGAAATC
This sequence comes from Arthrobacter sp., assembly GCA_023264815.1. Lineage (GTDB taxonomy): Bacteria > Actinomycetota > Actinomycetes > Actinomycetales > Micrococcaceae > Arthrobacter. The sequence goes on from JAHFUZ010000025.1 coordinate 8,091, forward strand.
GGCCGCCCATAAGACGGGATCAATGGCCAGGGTTAGGAGGCAAACACTCCATGAAAATGGCGCGCAGAAGCATCGGAGGCCGGGGTGGCGGTGATGGTCATCTTCCATCCGCTAGTCAAAGTAATCATTTCTCCCAACCTCCTTTTCTGTTATGCCGCTGCACCAGCAGACTGGCTGGACAACGTGCGCCTCAACCCCGGCAGAGTTGCTCTGGGTCAGGAATAAAATTACCCCACGAATGTGGACTTCCGCCACTTAATTCGGAAAGTTTTTCAGGAAACTTTATGAATGCGGTTTTATAGTCCCCAGCGGACAATCGCCGGCGTCTTTTTGTCCCAGCCCAAAGTGCACACTTTTGCCGTGCCCAGAATGAAGTGGCGCCCTTCAGTGGGGGCCAGTTCCAGCCAGCGTGCAGTGAGGATCCGGGAGAAGTGTCCGTGGGCCACAATGAGCACGTTGTCGAGTCCGGATTCGAGTACGCGGGCCACAATTTTGTCTGCGCGGGCCGCCACTTCGTCCAGGGTTTCACCGTTCGGCACGCCATGCGTCCAAATGAGGTAGTCGGGGTTGTCCTTCCGGATCAGGTCAGAACTGATGCCCTCATAATCGCCGTAGTTCCACTCCACGGCCAGCGGCTCGTGCTGTGCGTCCGGGAATCCGGCCAGCTCAGCTGTCCGCCGGGCGCGGCGCAGCGGCGAAGTCAGGACGAGGTCGAAGTCCACCTGGTCCAGGATTTTCCGGGCTTCCACGGCCTGCTGCTCGCCTTCGACGGTCAGGGGCAGGTCCGTGAGGCCCGTGTATTGCCCGCTCTTTGACCATTCGGTCTCGCCGTGGCGCAGGATCCAGAGCTGGGGGCGGGGCGCAATGTTCTGATCAGTCATGTGGACTCCTCGGTGGGGGAAAGTTCGACGGCGGCGGCTGGTTCTGGTGCTTCCGGGACCGGAGGTGCCGCCTCGGGCTGCTGCGCCCACCAGGCGAGCAGCTTCGCCTCGGCGTCCTCCGGCTGCAGGGGACCGTGCTCCATCCGTTCCTCAAGCAGGAACTTGTAGGCACGGCCCACCACGGGGCCAGGTTTAAGGTTCAGCAGGGCCATGATCCGGGCCCCGTCCAGGTCGGGACGGACAGCATCAAGCGACTCCTGCTCACGCAGGGCAGCGATCCGGTCCTCGAGGTCGTCATAGGCAAAGGCCAGCCGCTCAGCCTTGCGCTGGTTGCGGGTGGTCACGTCCGAGCGGGTGAGCCGGTGCAGGCGTTCCAGGAGCGGGCCGGCGTCCGTCACGTAACGGCGGACGGCAGAGTCACTCCAGCCCGCATCCCCGTAGCCGTAGAAGCGCATGTGCAGCTCCACCAGCCGGGCAACGGCCTTGATGGTGTCGTTGTCGAAGCGGAGGGCCTTCATCCGCTTCGACGTGAGTTTGGATCCCACCATGTCGTGGTGGCGGAAGCTGACCGCACCGCCCGGTTCAAAGCGGCGCGTAGCCGGCTTGCCGACGTCGTGCATTAACGCTGCGAACCGCAGCACAAAATCGGGACCCGGCACGGCGCCCTCGGCATCCGTTTCCAGGGCCGCAGCCTGCTCCAGCACCTGCAGGGAGTGCTGGTACACGTCCTTGTGGCGGTGGTGCTCGTCCGATTCAAGCCGCAGGGCGGACACCTCGGGGAGCACAAACTCGGCGAGGCCCGTTTCCACGAGCAGGTCAACACCGATCCGGGGGTTGGCGCCGCTGATGAGCTTGACCAGTTCGTCGCGCACCCGCTCGGCGGAAATGATCCTGATGCGTTCAGCCATATTGCTCATCGCAAGGCGCACGTCCGGGTGTACCGAGATGCCCAGCTGCGAAGCGAACCGCGCGGCGCGCATCATGCGGAGCGGATCGTCGGAGAAGGAGTCCTCCGGGGAGCCGGGCGTGGCCAGTGTGGAGGCGTGGAGGTCCCGGACGCCGCCGAACGGGTCCACCAGTTCGAGGGAGGGGAGCCGGAGCGCCATGGCGTTGATGGTGAAGTCCCGGCGCAGGAGGTCGTCGGTCAGCGAGGTCCCGAACGCCACAACAGGCTTGCGTGACTCAGGATCGTAGGCCTCGGCCCGGTACGTGGTGATCTCGATCTGGAAGCCGGCCTTGCGCATGCCGATGGTCCCGAAGGCCCGGCCGATTTCCCAAAAGTTGTCCGCCCACTTCTTGATCAGGGCAACGGTCTGGTCCGGCGTGGCGTCCGTGGTGAAGTCCAGGTCCGGTGACGTGCGGCCCAGGAACAGGTCCCGCACAGGACCGCCCACCAGCGAGAGTTCGTGGCCGGCGTCGACAAAGCGCTGGCCGAGCTCCAGGACCACCGGGTCCACCTGGAAATCGACGGTGTGGGAATCAGTCTTGTGATGTGCGTGCGCCATAGTTACTTAAGCTTGGCAGAAACCAGCGCCTTGGCAGGCCAAAATCTGGTCAAGATCATGCCTATTCGCTCACGGGCCCACAAACTGCGTCATACGCAGTCCATCTTGATGTCATGTTCCGGTCATCAAGAACGGGCAAGAGTCGTTAGAGTGGACTGCATGGCCCATCCCGTACCGAGCGCTCCCGGCAGGAGGACAAACGCACCGTTGCCGTCGGCAATCGGTGCCCACGTCGCGCCTGCCCCGCATTCGGCGCCGGTATCCCTGCCCACGGTGGAGGAAATCTCCGCCGGCGGCGTGGTGGTGGACACGTCCGACGCCGAACTCAGGGTAGCGATTATTGCCCGCCTTAACCGGGGCGGACGGCTTGAGTGGTGCCTTCCCAAGGGCCACCCGGAGGGCGAAGAGAACAACGAGCAGGCCGCAGTACGGGAAATTGCCGAAGAAACCGGCATCGAGGGCGACATCCTGGCCCCGCTGGGCAGCATCGACTACTGGTTCACCGTGAGCGGGCACCGGGTCCATAAGACCGTTCACCACTATCTGCTGCAGGCCACCGGCGGCGAGCTCACCATCGAAAACGATCCTGACCAGGAAGCCGTGGATGTTGCCTGGGTGCCCATCCGGGAACTCGCACGGAAACTTTCCTTTCCCAATGAACGCCGCATCGCGGACCTTGCCCGGGATGTCCTGCCCGAACACCTCTGAGCCTGCCAACGGCGGGCAATACCGGCCGGGCCCCGGAGCCTGCCGGTCCGGTGCCCGCCAGTCCGGTACCGAACTATCAGCGTCCGGGTGAGACGATGAACTCTGTGTCAGCTACGAACCCCCCCTCCGAAAAGGCAGAGCCCGGCCCGCCCACGGGTGCCAGCGAAACGCGGTCCAGCGCCATCATGGCCGCCGGTACGCTCGTGTCGCGTTTCCTGGGCTTCGGCAAAACCTGGATGCTGGGCACCGCCCTGGGGCTCGGGTCCACGGTCAATGACACGTTCATCAATGCCAACAACCTGCCCAACCTGATCTTCCTGCTGGTGGCCGGCGGCGTGTTCAACGCCGTCCTGGTGCCGCAGATCATCAAGGCGAGCAAGGCGCCGGACAGGGGAGCGGACTACATCAGCCGGCTGCTGACCCTGGCGGTCCTGCTCCTGCTGGCCCTGACGGCCCTGGTGACGCTGGCCGCCCCCTGGGTGATCGAGCTGACCACGCAGGGCTACTCGCCCCAGCAAAAGTCCCTCGCCGTTGCCTTTGCCTTCTGGTGCCTGCCACAGATCTTCTTTTACGGCCTGTACGCCTTGCTCACGCAGGTCCTGAACGCCAACGGGGCGTTCGGGCCGGCCATGTGGGCGCCCATCCTGAACAACCTCGTGGCCATCGCCGGCCTGGGAATGTTCATCTGGATCTTCGGCCAGAACGCCATCAACGCGCACACCCTGGACAACTGGGGCCCCACCCAGACCTTGCTCGTCGCCGGGTTCTCCACCATCGGTGTGGTGGCCCAGACGGCCATCCTGCTGGTCCCCGTCTTCCGGCTGAGACTCGGTCTCAGGCCCAGGTTCGGCTGGCGCGGTGTGGGACTGGGGCAGGCAGCGAAGCTGAGCGTGTGGACGCTCCTGACCGCCGCCGTCGGGCAGTTGGCGTTCCTGTACGTCATGCGTATTGCCACCATTCCCGGTGCTGAGCGGCTGCGGCTGAAGGAGGCGGGGGATCCGGCTGCGGATATGCTGCCCGGCAACGCCGTGCTGGAAGTTGCGAGCCAGCTGTACCTGCTGCCGCACTCGATTATTGCGCTGTCCCTCGCCACCGTCCTCTTTAACCGGATGACCCGCGCATCGCAGGATGGCAACCGCAGCGAACTGCGCGATGCCCTCTCGCATGGTCTCCGCACCATGGCCGTGGCCACCGTCTTTGGTGCCCTGGCTCTCTTTGCCCTGGCCGGGCCCCTGGGCATGTTCTTCTCAGGCGGGGACAAGCAGGACGGCGTTATGCTGGCCCAAACGCTGACCATCCTGGCGCTGAGTACCCCGTTCATGAGCGCGAACTTCATGATGTCGCGGGTGTTCTACGCCAACGAGGACGCCAGGACTCCGTTCTACATCCAACTCCAGCTGGCTGTTGTCTATGTGGCCGGGGCTTTTGCCATCCAGTTCATGCCGGTTGGCCAGATCATCTACGCCATCGCTATCCTGTACATGGTGGGCAACATCCTGTCCGTCGTCATCAGCGCCTACTTCCTGCGCCGCCTGCTCGGCCACCTCGACGGCCCGCGCATTGCCAACTCCTACATCCGGATGGGTTACGCGGCGCTTGGCTCCGCTGTTGTCGGTGCCGGGGCGCTGTGGCTGATGGGGAGCTACAGCGCCGACGGTTTCGCCTGGAGCGACCGTCTTCCCGCGTTGCTGACGCTCATCGTGGTGGGTCCCGTGATGCTGGTGGCGTATGTTTTCCTGCTCAAGGTTTTCCGCGTCGCCGAACTGCGCGACCTGCTGCGCCCTTTGCTTGGCCGGCTGGGGCGCGGCGGTGCGGGACCGTCGGACGAAAACGGAGGGACGCCGTCGTCGTCTGCTTCCGCCTCGGCGGAGGAGCGTCCGACGCCGGAACGCGCCACTGTTTCGGTGGACACCGGCCTGATTCCACGGATCTCAGGCGAGTTCGATGCAACCTCCTTCCGCGCCGGACCGGAACCGGAGCGCCCGGCGCCTCCGGCGCCCGCCGCTCCCGGCGGGACTCCAGCCACCCGTCCCGCCGGGGAATACCTACCGGCCGAGAATGTTCCCAGCACCTCGCGCGGCGGCCTGCTGCGCGAAGAGATCCCCCTGCCCGGGCGGCGCACATTCCAGGGACAGCCGGGCCGGAACCCTCATTTCCGGCCCCGGCGGCCCCGGAAAAAGTGATCTTCCCGGTGTTTCCGGCTGCCTGTCGCCCGCGGCGGGCAGGGCCAATCGGCTAGGATCGACAGTGAACAGGGGTAGTTGCAGGCACGCTTAATCCGGCTCGCCGGCCGGCTTTTGACCGGTCCTGGCCGGCGGTGGCATCATCGACGCCAGCAATTCCCGGACAGCCTAGGAGGAACACGTGTCCCACCCGATCGACGTTGGATCAGTACTCGGCGGCCGCTATAAGGTCACCGCCACGGTACTGACCTCACACGACCAGGATCTGGTGCTGGACGGGGTGGACCAGGTGCTCAACCGTCCGGTCAGCATTCTGGTCGCAGGCCCGGACAACACGGAGCAGGTGGCGCAGAGCGCCCGCGAGGTAGCCACCGGCGAGCGTCCCGGAAGTGTCCAGGTCCTCGACCTCGGCGTGACCGAGGCTGCCACCTACCTTATTACCAACCACACGTCCGCAGCGGACCTGCTGGACCTCGTGGTTGCCTCCAACCCGCCCTATGTTGAGCCGTTCTTCACGGACACCCTGGGCAGCGAAATTTTCGGCCAGGCGCGGTCCAAGGAGCCTGAACCGTACGACGACGAAGAAAATGTCGACGCCGGCTACATCAACTACGGCGACAATCACCCCAGCCAGGTTGATCCTTACCGTGCGGCGCCGACTGTTCAGCCGGTAGTTCCGCCCCGGCCTCCCCTCCGGCCGGCGACGCGCCCTGCTGCGGGTGCTGCCGGTGTTGCGGGCGCGGCTGCTGCTAGCGGTGCTGCCGCCGCAGGTGCTGCCGGCCCGGACAAGCAGCAGGCTTCCAAAACACCGAAGGTTTCCTTGTGGTCCGAAGAGGATTACACGTCCAACGATCAGGACTCCGGTTACGGGGAAGCGGCCGTTTCCCAGCCGGTCACTCAGTCCAACCGCTCTGCCTCCGCGGTTCCTTCCCCCGCCCGTAAGACGGCACCCGCTACTGCGGCCATTCCGCCGGCTGGTGGTGGGAACGGTTACTACATCGACGAACCTGAGCCCGAGCGCGAGCCTCGGTCCCTGCGCTGGCTGGTAGGCGGTCTGCTTGCGGTTGTCCTGATTGCCGGGCTGGTGTTTGCCCTCACCAACCTGGGCGGTTTGATTAATCCCGCACCCCAGGCAAACCCCAGCACCAATCCCAGTGCCACCACGGCACCCGGCACGGGTACCCCCACCCAAAGCCCCAGTTCGGCGCCGCCCGCAGCGCCCCCGGTCATCGAAAACATCACCCGCCAGGGTGATTTCGACTTCGCAGCGACCTATGACGTGGACCTTGTAAAGGCGTACGACGGCAACGCTGCGAGCTACTGGTCTGACATGGAATTCGCCACAGAAAGCTGGGGCGGCCTCGCCACGGACGGTGTACCGCTGTTTGTGAAGTTGAAGAGCAAGGCCACAATTTCGTCCATCACGCTGACCCAGCTTGGTGCCTCCGGCGGCAATCTCAGTGTCTACACCAACGACCGTCCGTCGCTGGATGGCGCCAAGTTGGTAGGCACCAACAGCTTCACGTCAACCGATCTCACCATGCCGCTCGCAGAACCGGTGGAAGCGCAGTACGTGATTGTCTCCATCAAGAGCCTGCCCAAACTGGCCGCACCGAAGACGCGCTATGGCTACGGTATCCGCCTTGCGGAAGTGAAGGTCCAGTAGCGGGGGAGTCCTTAACTTATGCAGCGGCCGAGCCGCGTCTGTTCCGCAGGATGGTTGCTGCTGCGGTAACAGACGCGGCTCTCCGTGTCTTAAGACGGTAATCTGGGAGGGCGTCTGTTGAGGGGGCTCCGTCATGACCTTGGTTCCTCCTCCTGGCGGTGCCCGGAATATTCACCACCGAGATTCAGTTGTGCCATGTGGCCGGTCGAGAAACCGGCGCACCGAAAAAGGAAGAGGTTCACCGTTCAGTGAGCAACGCAGAATCCACCGCGTCCGAAGTACGTGATGTCATCATCGTCGGCTCCGGCCCGGCTGGCTATACGGCCGCGGTCTACACCGCCCGCGCCAACCTGAAGCCCCTTCTGCTGGCGGGCTCAGTCACCGCCGGCGGCGAACTGATGAACACCACCGATGTCGAAAACTACCCGGGTTTCCCGGAAGGCATCATGGGGCCGGACCTGATGGAGAACTTCGAGAAGCAGGCTGCCCGGTTTGGCACCGAGATCCAGTTTGAGGATGTCACCGCACTGGACCTTGAAGGCGACATCAAGACCGTCACCATTGGTACCGGCGAGACGTTCAAGGCACGGGCCATAATCCTCTCCACCGGCTCCGCCTACCGCGAGCTGGGTCTGCCTAACGAGAAGCGCCTCTCCGGCCACGGCGTCAGCTGGTGTGCAACCTGCGACGGTTTCTTCTTCAAAGACCAGGACATCGCCGTCATCGGCGGGGGAGACTCCGCCATGGAAGAAGCGCTCTTCTTGACCAAGTTCGCCAGGTCCGTCACCGTGGTTCACCGCCGCGACACCCTCAAGGCGTCGAAGATCATGGCCGACCGTGCCTTGGCCCATGAAAAGATCTCGTTCATTTGGAACAGCACCGTGGATGACGTCGTGGGCGAAGCCAAGGTCACGGGGCTCAAAATCAAAAACCTGCAGGACGGAACTGTCTCCGACCTTGCTGTCACAGGCGTCTTCGTCGCCATTGGAAACGACCCCCGGACCGACCTGGTCAAAGACACCCTGAAGCTCACGGCCGAAGGCACCATCGCCGTGGACGGCCGGAGCTCCCGGACCAGTGTCGCCGGCGTCTTCGCTGCCGGTGACGTTGTGGACCCAACGTACCGCCAGGCCATCACTGCCTCGGGCTCGGGCTGTGTGGCCGCCATTGATGTAGAGCACTACCTCGCAGACCTGCACGCCTAATCCGCGTCACCACCATTCGAAGAGAGAGACAAGGTTATGAGCAACGCAAAAGACGTAACGGATGCAAGCTTCGGCACGGACGTGCTGTCGTCGGACAAGCCAGTGATCGTGGACTTCTGGGCTGAATGGTGCGGACCCTGCCGCAAGCTTGGCCCTATTCTCGACGAAATCTCCGTGGAGTACAGCGAGAAGGTGGACGTCGTCAAGGTCAACGTGGATGATAACCCGGCCATCGCTGCCGAGTATGGCATCACGTCCATCCCCGCCGTGTACCTGTTCCAGGGCGGCGAAGTTAAGGGCACCGTCATCGGGGCCCGGCCGAAGCAGTTCTTCGAAAAGGAATTCGCGGACGTGCTGTCCTAAACAAAACGCGTCCCCGGACATTTTGCGGCCACCGCTTCACTGAAGCGGTGGCCGCTGTTTTTAAGTCTTGACCTCTATTGCGCAGATAACACAATTTCAGTTGATTGTCCTCTCATTTCGTTCCAGGATTCGACTGAACTGCGTAAGGGATGCGCTGGCGAGCTATTGAACCCTTCAGGTGCGACTGCTGGATGGCGTCATGTCCCTCGGGCGAACCCCGAATGGTTAGTATCCCGGTGTGAAACCCCTACATCGCCGCTGTCCACCGATGCACATCTCGGTCGCGCGCCAGAATGGGCCGCGTCGCGCGTTTCACGTGAAACACGCCTCGGTCCCCTAACCAGGCACAGACGCGCCTTACCGGAGGTCAGCCCTCGTTCCCGAGACGCCATTCCGACGGTATCTAGGGATCGCGCGCGGACTGAAGAGTCCAAGCGAGAAGCGAACCCCCGGGGTAGCACAGCCGACGCCACGCTCGTCGCTCAAACGGGTGAGACAGATCGGTTCAGATAGTGCCGGCTCACCGATAATACTATTCGCAGTCAGTCCAACAGCCGTAGGCCAATCAGTTTCAGACGACTTTCTAGAGCGAGCACTGAGCACTTTTGCGATTCTGGGCATCGGGATCCACTGGAGACAACATCATGTGCCATTAAAAGCGACGCAAACGGAACGGCGCAGCTAAACCTCATACCGAAGTGACAGCGTATACGTCTTAACGCGACCGACGGGAGGTTAATTTCGATCGCCTACCGGTGTATGACCCGCGGCAACACTTCTCGGGAGCGCGGCGCACACTTGGAGCAGAGACCTCAGGATGCTGGCAGACTCTCCCGAAGACGACCCCTCGGTTGATCGTAATTGACCAGAGCACGATCAGACCCTGCGCGGCCTACTCCTCCGGGAACGTCATTCTTCAGGATCTCTCGCAGGGGGACACAATGACAGCAATCTTTGTCCCTGGCGGTAACGAAGTAGCCCAGTAGGTGATTCATGAGGTCAGCGAACCGCAGACCCCACAAGCATAAGACCTTGGCGCCACTCATCTGTGATTCCTTTGCTCTTCGGCGTACAGGCGGAAACGGCACCCTGACGGCCAGAACCCGATCCCAATGGAATTGGCCGTTGGAGCGCCTCGTCGGAGAACGTGGCAGTACATTCATCCACGCACCCCGGGTCCCGTCGCAGCAATGGACTGTCGCCATGGTGAGCGCACAGCACTGCCCCTGGCCGCTACGCTTCAGCACCCGCGCCCTCCCGTTTCACGTGAAACACCCGCGGCCTTGTTGGGCAGCCCTTTCCGGATGGACGTATTAGCCAGGCACCCGTATCGGTAGTTGAAAGGATTCTGCACCTTCCCAGTCTGCTCGCACCTCCCTTTGCGTGGTTCACTTCCATCGATGTTTCACGTGAAACAAGGCAGAGAGCCGTGCGCTCGGCCTCGCGGCGCTGTGTTGGTCTCTATCGATCGGCTGGACCTTCCAGCGACCGGCCCATCCGCCCCGGCTAGCCACAACAATTTCCACACCAGTACGTCCGCCCAGAACCAACCAGTCAACCGCCGGGGCCCGAACGCACCGCAAACTCAAAACCGACTGGCAACCGGACCTTGAACCGTCCAACATTCGTCCGCGTGCTGTATGGCAGCACACTAGACCAATCCTTCAAAGGGACCGGGGACGGACATTGAATTGAGCTCAGCGCTGCAGCAAGCCATCCGGCTGGTTCACGTCACGCTGGATGCGCCAGCACCGGGCCTACGAAATGGTGATGGCTGCCGGTTGCCCTGGTCTTCAGAGACGGCCTTGTGCACTCGGCGGATACGCAATCGTCGATACCGGTCTCCACTCGCGACTCCCTGATGAGGCCCGGTCCCTCACCTTCGGCAGCTTAGGTTGCCCTGAGCCGTCGCTGCGATAAGCCCTACCGTGGCATAGGGGCCCCGTGTCATACCCCATCGACCGATATCGCTCGCCCACGGACTATTGCAGTTGGTCCCTAGCACCAACAGGCACCACCGCCATCAACGTCCTGCCAGCAGTTCGAACGTTGCCGCAGGATGGATATCAGGATTCAGGCCAAAGCAGAGGAGAAGAGGCGGCCCTACCTGCTGCCTCGCAATGACGGACTCCAGGGACACAGCCCGGTGCATCCTTGCGAGTGGTGTCTCGCGGGAACATGCGCAGCCAAGAGAGTCCTGTGTGTTCAGAGTCCTGAAGGCCGGTTCGGCCTGCTGAGCGTGGGTCTATCCCCACCCTTTATCCACAACGTTATCCACAGCAGTTTCCACAAGGTTATCCACCGGTTCAAATCGCGCGGTACGGTCGTTTGCATAGAACCAACGTGAGCAGCATGCTTCCTCCGGCTCCGGGATCCGAAGGAACAGCTCGGTGCAACGGCGGCAAATCCAAATGAAGGTCTCGGATCGGCCCTGAAAACAAGGAGAATCCACCAGAAAATAGCGACTTTTCGGGACGTAGCTGCGCAGCCTACTCGAGGATGAGCCGTTTCACGTGAAACACTCCGGATACAGTTAATAGCCGGGCGACGGGGTCTCAGCGATCTGGCGGCAAGAGGTCTGGAATCGGACGAGCTCCCATCGACTCGGGCCACATCTATCCACAAAGTTATCCACAGGGATATCCACCGCCGAGTGACAATTCACAGAGACCGCCGAATCCGTCCCTCCGCCCAAACTCCGAGCCAGCGAAGCAGTCCGGTGTACATCTTGCCGGTGAGATTTTCCGCATGGCGCCGGGTGCTGGACCCTACACGATAACTACGTGGAATGGCGCGGGCGAAATGCAAACGACAGCCCATAGCGGAAGATGCTCCGACACCAGCAAGTAGTCTGCCAAGCAACTCAGCGAATCTTTCGCTCTCACTCCACAACTCGGCAAGGGCTATTCGCGTCGGAGGTTACCGGTCCAAATCTCCGAGGCAGCTTCGAGGCCACGCTCCCACACTGCATGCACTGCATACACTGGTCAGTGTAGTTACCGTCAGCACCTTCGGCGACGTTGCGGGTAACCAGGGGAGTGGACGCCAGGCCGGCCCAGATGCGGTTGCGACTCCATGATATAGATCATCCAGCCGTTGGCAGCGTGTGTTAATCCCAGCCCTTAGGCATGACAGGTAGGTCGCTAAGCCATAACCACAAGCGAGGACCCCAGGCCCCGTCCAGGGACTGCGGGTGGGCTCTGGACACGGCCGCCACACTCACGTCATCAGTCAGCGCCACAGGCCAGGCAGTGGCCATACCGCCGCCGCCAAGACTGAAAGCACACTCGATGCCAGCCCGGCCGGCTTCGGGTCTGCTCCCACCCATACTCGGATGGGGATGTATAGTCCGGTCACGGCCAATGCCGTTCGGGTTGGCTGCGCGAGACGGCAACCCTCCTGGCCAACCTCATCATTCGGGGGATTGCCGGAAGAGGAGGAGTCTCCCCGGGACGGCTCTAGAGATGCACTGCACCGTTCGGCCGATGATCGGGCTAGCCAAGCTCCCTCGAGGCCCTGGCTGAGACACTGAACAGTATCACGGACACTGGACAGTAGCTCGCCGGTGACCGTCGCTGTCATCGAATGGCTAGAGACAACACCCCTCTGTCCCGCCAGGGACCAATGCCTGCCCTGAACCACGAACTACAGATGTAGCCAGTACCGCCGACATGGTTGCGGACATGCAGTCTCAGACCTCTTGAACGCCCCCCGCCGAGAAGAGGCAGCCGGGCACATGTCGATTCGATTTCCCATTGGCAAGGAGTAGACTGCACTCCGTTGTGGGCTCGGCCAACCAGGTCAATCAGCTCGGTGTCTACCAACGCTGTAAGCCACGTGTCCTGACAGCCTCCACGGCTCCTGGTGTGGCGTTGGACCGCGACTCTAAGTGCCGAATCTCATCAGCTCACCGTTGCCCCCTGCCAGAGTCAGGCGGCAGTCATAGTCGCCTCCTTCATTCGAAGTAGTGTTTACCGCACCGGTGTCCGCTGTTCCGTTTCACCGCACCTCGCATCGGGAGCACCCATCACTGTCGAAGCGGCCGTACCCGAGCGCTACTTTTCGCGATGTACTACGCGGACCAACCTGATTCATATTAGTATCCGTTAGTCGAGCCGAGATGGATCGTGTTTCACGTGAAACATTCCTCGATGTACCCGCCTCTACGTCGCGGAAACACGCCATCATGGCCGGAACGGCGCCGCAACCCACCCCGCTGGTACACCCGCACAGGCCACCTGCAGCACCGGCGCAGTTAGTGATGCAGCCGAGGGTCTTGGGGGTCCTGGAGGAAGCGGCCGGGGTCCCTGAAAGTCCTGGGGCAATCCACACTCTGCACGGGTTCAAACACCGAATTGGTGCCCCGCAATTCCGAGGCAGTAACAAACTTATGCGACATCGCCATAGGGATGCGGTCTCCGCCGCGGGACACTCGTCAGCTCCGTATGAATATGGTGATCTGATCGGGCCGTGCATGAATTGTTCGACCGCGCCATATCGCGCGATCGCGTCGATCGGCAAAAACTGCAAAAGGAAAGGGAATGAATGCGATGGTTGGCAGATTGGAGGGCATGAGACCGGCCCTTTCCTGCCATGTTTCACGTGAAACCAGGGCATCGTATGAAACCCGGCACCAAACGTCCACAAGATAGCTCCTCCCAATGTCCCGGATCTGGGCCGCTGCCCTTGCAGTGCCCGTCCAACCCCCTGCGGGTTGCTCATACTCCGGCAGAAGTAAGCTGATTACATTGGCAGCATTCCCAGTAACACATCCAACTACGCCCAATTCCGCGAATCGGACGCTCTGGGGAGCACAGAATTCTGGGCGCCATCGTGTTCAGGCGTCATCGTGTTCACCAGAACGTGCATGACGATGTCAACACTTCGGCGAAATGTCGGTTCGCGTGGCATGTTCGCATATGACGTATCCCTTGAGTTCACGCGCCACACAACATCTGTTGGCATGTGACGCATTACACGACGGCGCCTCACGACAACGGCAGGTCGTGTGGAGGCGCCCATATCGCCCAAAACCGGTCCGATGTGGACGTTGCCACCAAAGTGCGGTGCTGCCACAGAGGGGCTTATACGGGAGTTTTTCGGCTACTGGACAATGGACTGGCCAGGCCAGTCCATCGCAGTCTCCAATTCGGTGTTGGGGGAGCCCATCAGAGAAGCCAGCCGTTCGCTGCGAGCTGCGAACTACGAAAAGCCTGTTACCGACTGCCAACGCCGCAACAGAGCTGACAAAAAAGGAGAGTCTGTTTCACGTGAAACAGACTCTCCTTTGAGAGGACGGGTGCAGGGAACTAGTTTTCAGATCCTGGAGCAAGAACTTCCATGATGCGGTTCAAGTCTTCAACACTCGCAAATTCAATGCTGACCCGGCCCTTTCGGACACCGAGCGAAATCTTCACATTGGTATCCAACCGATCCGACAGGGATGACGCCAGATAGTCCAGACGCTCGTGGCGGGCCCCCGGGCGCGGAATGTTGTTCTTGGCAGGCTTGGCAGGGTCCTGGTACAGCGTGACGGCTTCCTCCGTGGCCCGCACAGACATGCCTTCCGCGACGATCTTCTGCGCGAGGCGTTCCATGGCCGCGGCATCCGGCAGGGCAAGGAGGGCACGGGCGTGTCCCGCTGACAGGACACTTGCCGCGACCCGGCGCTGTACCAAGGGCGGAAGCTTCAGCAGACGCAAAGTGTTGGACACCTGCGGCCGGGAACGCCCGATGCGGTCGGCCAACTGTTCATGGGTGGTCCCAAAGTCTTCCAGCAACTGCTGGTACGCGGCGGCCTCTTCCAAGGGATTCAGCTGGCTGCGGTGCAGGTTCTCCAGGAGGGCGTCCCTGAGAAGGTCGTCATCGGTGGTGTCCCGGACGATTGCAGGGATGGTTTCCATCCCTGCGGCCTGAACCGCCCGCCAACGGCGTTCACCCATGACCAACTCGTAGGGTTCTCCACCCTTTTCAGTTGATGTTCGTACCACAATTGGCTGGAGGACGCCGATTTCACGCACAGAATGAATCAGCTCTGCCATGTCGTCCTCATCGAAGACGGAGCGGGGCTGTTTGCGGTTGGGGTGAATGTCGGTGACGGGAATCTCTGCGAAACGGACCCCGGGAACCTCTACTAGATCAACACCGTTGTCCGGTTCGCTGTTCTGTACCTCCACTGCGTGCTCCGAAGCACTCAGCTGCGCAGAGGCCGCCGCGGGAGTTGGCTCAGCAGTGGCAGAAACGCTGTCCGGGGATTCCGACGCGGTCCGGGTTTTGGCGGGGGCCTCGGCCGAAGCTTTCGCGCCGGCAGGCTTGTCGGCCGCTTTGTCCGGCGACTTCGCGGCGGAGCCGGTCTTCGACGCAACGGCCTTTTCCTGCGATTGATCGTTCGTCAGCGGTGCCCGCTGAGCAGGAACCGCATCTCCGGCCTCATCCGGTGTGGTCTCACCATTGTCTGCATCGACGGGCGAGGGATCGATCTTCTTCCTGCCTTCCGGAAAGAAGAGGTCAACGGGCCGCGACACGGTTGCGCCATTGGCCGCCCCGTTACCAGCGGCGGAACTTGGAATGAGTGCGCCAAGACCGCGGCCCAGGCCACGTCGCTTCTCGCTCATGGATAAATCCCTCCGATGGAAGAGTCCGGTAATGCCGGACTCCGGTTGTTGCAGTTCTTGAAGATTCTAGCGCTCAGCAATTTCCGCTGCGGCTTCCAGATAAGACAGGGCTCCACTGGAGGAAGGATCGTACGTCATAACAGTCTGCTGGTAGCTCGGAGCTTCCGAAATGCGCACCGAACGGGGAACTACAGCACCCAGGACCTGGTCCGGGAAGTGCTGGCGGACCTCCGCGGCAACTTGGGCTGCAAGGTTGGTCCTGCCGTCGTACATGGTGAGGAGAATCGTGGAGACCACCAGCTCAGCGTTGAGGTGTTTCTGGATCATCTCGATGTTCTTCAGAAGCTGGCTCAGGCCCTCCAGGGCGTAGTACTCGCACTGGATGGGGATGAGGACTTCGCCGGCTGCGCAGAACGCGTTGACCGTCAGCAGCCCCAGGCTCGGCGGGCAGTCGATGAAGATGTAGTCCAGGCGCTCTTCGCCATTCTTGGCCCGGGCCTTGGCATAAACATCAATGGCCCTGCGCAACCGCTGTTCGCGGGCTACGAGGGAAACAAGCTCAATCTCTGCACCGGCCAGATGGATGGTGGCGGGCGCACAAATGAGGTTGTCGATATCCGGGCATGGGGCCACAACATCGGCCAGGGGGAAGTCGTTGATCAGGACGTCATAGATACTGTCCACATCGGCATGGTGTTCCACGCCAAGGGCTGTGGACGCGTTGCCCTGGGGGTCAATATCGATGACCAGGACGTTCAGGCCGGCGGCGGCCAGGGCTGCGGCGATGTTTACCGTGGTGGTGGTCTTGCCAACGCCACCCTTTTGGTTGGATACCGTAAAAATCCTGGTCTTATCCGGCTTCGGCAGCTTTCGGCCCAGCAGGCGTTCCCGGCGCTTCGTTTCGTGGGCAAGTTCCCGGGCGATGGGGCTGGAATCATCCATGGTATCGATGACATTGGTCTTGCCATCACTTGTTGTTTCACGTGAAACCGAGGCAAAAGTTGCAATGTCTGCAACCGGACTTGGGTGAGTTTCCCCTCGCACCGGTGCGGAACCCATGCCAGCAACTGATCGTGCTGACCCCAAAGACACAAACGGGGGGATCCGTCGTGTGGAGGCTTCGCTACTGGTCACTGGGACACACTCACTCTCATTCAGCCTTTGCTGCCGATGTCTAGCCTAACCGCTCAAGCCCGCTGCCCAATGTCACCGGGCCCGGGCTACGCGATCTTTTGCGACTTCTTGACGACGATGCGGACAACGGTGGTGGGTTCCTCAAGCAGGCTCTCACCAACAGTCACTACGGACGTCTGGATACCGCCCAACTTGCGGATAACTTTGGCTGCCTTTTCAATTTCCTCGCCGGCGCTGCGGCCCTTGATGGCCACAACCTCACCCTTGCCTGCAAGCAGGGGAATCGTCAGCCCCGCGAGGTTGGTCAGGGCAGACACTGCACGGGCCGTCACCACATCAGCGTCCACCATGCCCACCGCGAGTTCCGCGCGGGTCCGCATGATCGTGACATTGGTCAGGCCCAGATCGTCCACCACTTCCTGGAGCCAGATGACCCTGCGCTCAAGCGGCTCGATCAGCGTCAGCTCCAGGTCCGGCCGGGCAATGGCAAGGCACAGACCGGGGAGCCCCGCGCCGCTTCCGACATCGGCCACATGGCTGCCGTGTGCGATCTCACTTTCGATGACCGCACAGTTGAGGACGTGCCGGCTCCAGAGCCGGGGAACCTCGCGTGGCCCGATCAGCCCGCGTTCGGTTCCTGACGTGGCCAGGTGCTCCACATAGCGCTTAGCGAGGTCCAGGCGGTCGCCGAAGATCTTCTCAGCCGCCAGCAGTTCAGCTGCCGTGATATCAACCATGATTAGCGGCACTTCTCTAGTCGGCGGATACGACGATGTGGCGGCCGGCGCCTTCGCCTTCGGACTCGCTGACCAGGCCAAGGTCAGCAACGGCGTCGTGAACAATCTTGCGTTCGTACGCACTCATCGGTTCCAGGGCCACAGCCTTGCCGGACTCCTTGACGGCAGCTGCCGCGTCCTCGGCGATCTTCTGGAGATGCCCTGCACGCTGCTGGCGGTACCCGTTGATGTCGAGCACAAGGCGTGAACGGTTCTCGGTGGCCGAAAGCACGGACAGCCGGGTCAGTTCCTGAAGGGCTTCAAGGACCTCGCCGTCTTCGCCCACCAGGGCGTCAAGGCTGTCGGTCTCTTCCTCGGCAACGATGGAGATGTAGGTGCGGCCGTTCCGGACCTCGATGTCAATGTCGCCGTCGATGTCCGCGATGTCCAGGAGTTCCTCCAGGTAATCTGCCGCGACGTCACCTTCCTCTTCAAGGCGGCTCGCAGCAGTCCCCTTGGGGTTCTCATCGGTGTCTGTTGAGTCAGTGTCCGTCGAGGCTTCGTCCTGATCGGCAATGATCTCGTCGGAGAGGGCGTGTTCGGTGCTTTCGGCTGACATTACTTCTTCTTCCTGTTCTTACGCTGGGGCTGTACGCGCTGTCCCTTTTGCTCGATAACCGCGGCGGCGGCAGCTGCCTCCGCTTCGGCGTCGGCCTTCTTCCCGCCCAGAATGGGCAGTGCCGGCAGGCCCTTGGCCGCACGGCGCTCGGCGAGTGCCTTGGCTGCGGGGGAACCCGGCGTCGGCATGCGGCGGATGACGAAGAACTGCTGCGCCATGGTCCAGAGGTTGGTGGTGGTCCAGTAGATCAGGACACCGATGGGGAAGTTGATGCCGCCCACACCGAACACGATCGGCAGGATGTAGAGCATCATCTTCTGCTGGCGCATAAACGGGCTGGCCATGGCTTCTTCAGACATGTTCTTGGCCATGATCTGCTTCTGCGTGATGAACTGCGAGGCCGTCATGGCCAGAATCATCACGATCGAGAGGATCCAGGTGGCAGTGACGCTGCCACCTGCGGGTGTGCCATGCAGAAGGGTTGCAGAAAGCGGAGCACCGAAGATGCTGGATTCGTCGAACTGCACCACCTGGTCGTGGCTCATCGCACCGACGCCCACACCAGCCTTGGCGTTGGAACTGATGCCGGAGAGCACCTGGAAGAGCGCGAAGAAGAACGGCATCTGGATCAGCATGGGCAGGCAGGCCGAGAACGGGTTGGTGCCGTGCTTCTTGTACATGGCCATCTGCTCCTGCGCCATGGCCTGGCGGGAGAGCTGGTCGGTTTTGCCCTTGTACTTGTCCTGGAGCTTCTTCAGGTCCGGCTGCAGGAGCTGCATGCCGCGCTGGGCCTTGATCTGCTTGACGAACACGGGGATCAGGGCGGCACGGATCACCAACACCAGCCCGATGATGGACAGGGTCCAGGTCCAGCCGTTGGCCGCAGGCAGGCCAATAGCAGTCAGGCCCTCGTGGAAGCCCACCATGATGATGGAAACCAGCCACTTGAACGGAAACATGATTGTTTCAAAGAAGTCCATACGATATCCCTATTCGTCAGGCCGCAGAGCGGCCTTCTCCATCAGTCTGAGCAGCCAGGTACTTGTCCGGGTTGTTCAGCACAACAATTGTGGGGGTCCGGTCATCGGGCCAGTGGCGGTGGCCGGCGGGGACGTGGTCCACACCGCCGGCATTCCACGGATGGCAGCGCGCCAACCGGCGGGCAGCAAGCCAGCTGCCTTTAACCGCACCGTGGACCGTGATCGCTTCGAGGGCATAGGCCGAGCATGAAGGGAAGAAGCGGCAGACTTGGCCGTACAAGGGGGAAATCACCTTGCGGTAGGCCATCAGCAGCAGAATGAGGATGTTCCGGGGCAGGTCCCAGACGAACCTGAACACAGCCGCAACACCAGGATGAAGAGAATGGACGACGGCGGCTGTCACGTTACGCACGCGGTGTCCCTTCCTGTGTTGTACCGGTTGAACCGTTTACAGCAGCCCGCGGAAGGCGGCTGCCCAACCGGTTCGTTGTCGATTCCAGTGCTGCGTTGTAGTCTGCCAGCAGTTGGTCCCAGCTGGCAGCCGCGGACGCAGGCAGTGCCCGGACCACTATGGCGAACCCGGTACCGTACTCGCGCAGCGAGGCAGCACCGGCTTCCCTCAGTCTCCTCTTAACGAGGTTCCTGACCACAGCGTTCCCGACACCCTTGGAAACGATGAACCCGATCCGGCTGGGTTCGTCGGCAGCAAGAGCTGCCGCATATAACACTACGTTCCGGCGCCCATTGCGGACACCGGAACGTACGGTTGTTGAAAAATCAGTTGCAGTCCTCAAACGGTTCCGGGTGGCCAGCACCTTAAACTCGCAAAGAAATGTAAACCGACGAGTCAGTTATTTAGGCCGACAGTTCGGTGCGGCCCTTGCCACGACGGGCTGCCAGGATGGCGCGGCCGGCACGGGTACGCATACGAAGGCGGAAGCCGTGCTTCTTGGCTCGACGGCGGTTATTCGGCTGAAAAGTCCGCTTGCTCACGTTAGTTACTCCAGTGGATCAAAGGTGCGCCCACCCGATCAGTAATTGGGAAGAACTGGCCGACGCTAAGTTTTGTATATGCACGCTTCCCCCGGCTGCTCAAACGCAGTGCGTCAGAGAGATTCAGATGGGGGCAGAAAGCGCACACAAAGGACTTCACAACATTAGGGCAAATTCCGCCTCCGAGTCAAACCGGAGGGCGCCTCACTGCCTTCCGCAAGCTGTGGCTAACCGCCCTTCACAGCCTGTGGATGAAGTGGCTCACAGGGCCTGTTTTTGAACCACAACGGTGTAATTTTCCACAAGCTACTTCCCAGCTATCTTCTGGCCTTTTGATCCCCTAGAGTGGCTCAGTAGCCGATTATCCACGGACTGTGCATAACCCTGTGGATGAAGCTGAAGCCAGAATCCTGGTTCCGGACTTGGGGCTGCACGTAATGCAGGCACGCAAGTTTTGAGGAACCGATTGATGACAGTAGACGAAGCCAACCACGCCAATACTGTCGGAAGTTCCTGGCGACGCGTGGTGAGCCTCCTCGAACAGGACCACCGTGTTTCGCCGCGGCAGCGGGGCTTTGTCATCCTGGCGCAGGCCCAGGGCCTGATTGGATCCACCCTCCTGGTGGCCGTTCCCAACGAACTGACCCGCGAGGTCCTGCAGACCCAGGTCAAGGACGCCCTGGACGACGCCCTCCACAATGTCTTCTCGGAGGACATCCGCTGTGCGATCGATGTCGACACCGACCTGGTGCCCATCCACGTAGAGCCCGAACCCGTCGTCGAGCCTTCCTACTCAGCTGACCAGCTGATCGAGCAGAAGCCGCAGCCCATGCTGCCGAGCACCTCGCATGAATTCGGCCGGCTGAACCCCAAGTACGTCTTTGACACGTTCGTGATCGGCTCCTCCAACCGGTTCGCCCATGCCGCGGCCGTGGCAGTGGCCGAAGCTCCGGCCAAGGCCTACAACCCGCTGTTCATCTACGGTGATTCGGGCCTCGGCAAGACACACCTGCTGCACGCGATCGGCCATTACGCGCGCCGCCTGTACAGCGGCATCCGCGTCAGGTACGTAAACTCCGAGGAATTCACCAACGACTTCATCAACTCCATCCGGGACGACGAAGGCGCCAGCTTCAAAACCACGTACCGCAACGTGGATGTCCTGCTGATCGATGACATCCAGTTCCTGGCCGGCAAGGACCGGACGCTGGAGGAGTTCTTCCACACGTTCAATTCGCTCCACAACAACAACAAGCAGGTGGTCATCACCTCCGACCAGCCGCCCAAGCTGCTGGCAGGTTTTGAAGACCGGATGAAGTCACGCTTCGAGTGGGGCCTCCTGACCGACATCCAGCCGCCCGAACTCGAAACCCGCATCGCCATCCTGCGGAAAAAGGCGCTCAGCGAGGGGCTCTCGGCCCCGGATGATGCACTGGAGTACATCGCGTCCAAGATTTCCAGCAACATCCGGGAACTCGAAGGTGCGCTGATCCGCGTGACGGCATTCGCCAGCCTGAACCGCCAGCCGGTGGACGTTGCCCTGGCGGAGATGGTCCTGAAAGACCTCATCACCGACGACGGCGCGCAGGAAATCACCTCGGCCCAGATCCTGAGCCAGACGGCCGAGTACTTCAAGCTCACCATGGAAGAGCTCTGCAGCAAGTCACGCACCCGCACCCTGGTGACCGCACGCCAGATCGCCATGTACCTGTGCCGTGAGCTGACGGACATGTCACTGCCGAAGATCGGCCAGGAACTCGGCGGGCGCGACCACACCACAGTCATCCACGCCGACCGCAAGATCCGTGAACTGATGGCTGAGCGGCGTGTGATCTACAACCAGGTCACCGAACTCACCAACCGGATCAAACAGCAGCAGCGCGACTCCTGAGCCCTCGCATCTATACCTTATTAACAGGTGCGTGTGGATAATCCTGTGGATACTTAAGGGGACAACCGGCATTAATGGGCTTAAAACCCTTAAGGCGCCTGTGGATCGGGAAAACGGCGCAAAAAGTTGTCCCCATCCACAGCCTGTTTAAAACCTGCGTCACCCACAATCGATGAACAGGGCTTAACCGCTGGATCCTGCGGCCGTATCGAGTTATCCACAGTTTCCACAGCAGTTATTAACACTACTAATCCCAAAAAATTGATTTCCCTCAAACAACAATCTCGATCCACACTCCCGCCCGGCAGGGGCCCTTGGGCCCCGGACCTCCAGGTGTCCCCGCCGGGGATGGGTTAATCCGCTGTCTTCCGGCTAAGCTGTCAGCAGCGCTCCCATCCTTGGGTTTCTTTGTGGTTCAGCATTCGAAGAACCATGCAGGTTCCGTCATTGGGGCGCCACTACTTTTGGGCTCCAGGTGGGAGTTTCGGTTCAGATATGGCAGCAGCAATGAAAGGCGGCACCCTTCCGTGAAGTTCAGAGTCGAACGGGACGTCCTGGCAGAAGCCGTCACCTGGACAGCCCGGTCGTTGTCTCCGCGGCCGCCGGTTCCAGTGCTTTCCGGCCTCCTTCTGAAAGCCGAAGGCGGCACGGTAAGCCTCTCGAGCTTTGACTACGAGACTTCCGCCCGGTTGGAAATCCCTGCAGACATCAGCACCGAAGGCACCATCCTGGTTTCCGGCCGCCTCCTTGCTGACATCTGCCGCAGCCTTCCCTCCGCCCCGGTGGATGTGGAAACCGAGGGCAATAAAGTCACCCTTACCTGCCGCCGCAGCAGCTTCCACCTCGCCACCATGCCCGAGGCTGAATACCCGCCTTTGCCGGCCCTGCCCACTATCAGCGGCACCGTCCCGGGCGATGCGTTCGCCCAGGCCGTCTCCCAGGTGATCATTGCGGCCAGCAAGGACGACACCCTGCCCATCCTCACCGGCGTCCGGATGGAGATCGAGGACGACCTCATCACGCTGCTGGCGACCGACCGCTACCGGCTGGCGATGCGCGAAGTTACGTGGAAACCGGCCACCCCGGGCATTTCCACCAGCGCTCTGGTCAAGGCCAAAACCCTGAACGAAGTGGCCAAGACCCTGGGCAACAGCGGTGACATCAACCTCGCCCTGGCTGATGACGACAGCCGCCTGATCGGCTTCGAAAGCGGCGGACGCACCACCACCTCACTGCTCGTGGACGGTGACTACCCCAAGATCCGCTCACTTTTCCCGGACTCCACCCCCATCCACGCGACGGTGCAGACCCAGGAACTGGTGGAGGCAGTGCGCCGCGTGTCCCTTGTGGCTGAACGGAACACCCCCGTCCGGCTCGCGTTCACCGAAGGCCTGCTGCACCTGGACGCCGGCACCGGCGAGGATGCCCAGGCCTCCGAAGAACTGGAAGCCCAGCTTTCCGGTGACGAAATCACTGTGGCCTTCAACCCGCACTACCTGGTGGAGGGCCTCAGCGTCATCGAAACCAAGTACGTCCGGTTCTCCTTCACCACGGCACCAAAGCCGGCCATGATCACGGCCCAGCAGGACGCCGACGGAGAAGACCAGGACGACTACCGCTACCTGGTGATGCCCGTCCGCCTCCCCAACTGACCCCCACCGCCGCCCCGCGCAGAAAAGAGATTCACGTGCACATCGGACTGATCGGCCTTGGCAAAATGGGTTTCAACATGCGCGAACGGCTGCGCAAGGGCGGCATCGAGGTCACCGGCTTTGACCGGAACCCCGAGGTAACCGATGTTGCGTCCGTGGACGAGCTCATCGCCGCCGTTCCGGCGCCGCGGCTCATCTGGGTGATGGTTCCGTCCGGCGAGATCACCGATGCCGTGATCACAGAGTTGGGGAACAAGCTCGACGCCGGGGACCTGGTCATCGACGGCGGCAACTCCCGCTTCACCGAAGACCAGAAACACGGTGCCGCGCTGGCGGAGAAAGGCATCCGGTTCGCGGACTGCGGTGTTTCCGGCGGTGTATGGGGCCTGCAGAACGGTTACGGTCTGATGGCCGGCGGTGACGCTGCAGATATTGAGCGTGCCCTGCCGGTCTTCGACGTTCTCCGTCCCGAAGGCGAACGGGCCGACAGCTTCGTTCACGTGGGCGGCATCGGTGCAGGCCACTACGCCAAAATGGTTCACAACGGCATCGAATACGGCCTGATGCAAGCGTACGCCGAAGGCTACGAACTCCTGGCCGCCAAGGATATTGTCGACGACCTGCCCGGGACCTTCCGTGCCTGGCAAAAAGGTACCGTCGTCCGCTCCTGGCTGCTGGACCTGATGGTCAAGGCGCTGGAGGAGGACCCGGGCCTGGCCTCCATCGATGATTACGTTGAGGATTCAGGCGAGGGCCGCTGGACCGTGGAAGAGGCCATCGCCAATGCTGTTCCGGCGCCGGCCATCACTGCTGCACTGTTCGCCCGCTTCTCATCCCGTGAGGATAATTCTCCGGCCATGAAGATGGTTTCCGCCCTGCGCCACCAGTTCGGCGGGCATGCCACCCGTCCCGCCAAGTAGCATCCACCCCGGAGCCTGCGGGGTTCCGAGAATTCTGAAGACCGCGTGTACCTAGAACACCTTTCCCTGACCGACTTCCGCAGCTACGCCCAGGTTGACCTTGCCCTGGGTCCGGGCGTCACCGTGCTGGTGGGGTCCAACGGGATCGGCAAGACCAACCTGATGGAAGCCATCGGCTACCTGGCCACGCTCAGTTCGCACCGTGTCAGTTCCGACGGTCCGCTGCTGCGCTTCGGGACCGAACGGTCGCTGGTCCGGGCCCGCGTGGTCCGCGGCGGCCAGACCACCGTGCTGGAACTTGAAATCAATGCCAGCCGGGCCAACCGCGGCCGGATCAACCGGAGCAACCCGGTCCGGGCCAGGGATCTGCTGGGAATCTGCCAGACAGTGCTGTTCGCGCCCGAGGACCTGGCTTTGGTCAAGGGGGATCCGTCGAACCGGCGCAGGTTCCTGGACGAACTGCTGGTCAGCCTGGTTCCGCGGCACGCTGCCACCCGCACGGACTACGACCGCGTCCTGAAACAGCGCAATGCGCTCCTGAAATCTGCCCGGACCGGAAAATTCACGGCAGGCCACGAGGCTACTCTCGATGTCTGGGACCAGCATATGGCCCGGGCCGGTGCCGAACTGCTGCATGCCAGGCTGGAACTGGTGGAACGGCTGCGTCCCCACCTGGCCAACGCGTACACCCAGCTCACCGACGGTTCCAAGGAAGCCGGCGCCATCTACCGGTCAACGCTCCAAAACCTGATGGACGACGACGGCGGTACAGCGCCGGGCGGGGGCGGCGGGTCCGCGGTGGCTGGGTCAGCCGGGGCTGAGGATCTCCGCGGTCTCCGCGTTGAGGACCTGACAGCACGGTACGTAGAGGCTTTTGCTGCGTCACGCCGCAAGGAACTGGAACGCGGTATCTCCCTGGTGGGGCCGCACCGTGACGAGCTGGAACTGATCCTTGGCGAAGCGCCTGCCAAGGGCTACGCATCGCATGGCGAAACCTGGTCCATGTGCCTGTCCCTGCGGCTCGCCTCCTATTATGTGATGCAGGATGATGCCCGGACGGGCGGATCCGCACCAATCCTTATCCTCGACGACGTTTTTGCCGAACTCGATGTACAGCGGCGGCGTAAACTGGCGGCAATAGTCTCCGGCGCGGAACAGGTCCTGGTGACCGCCGCCGTCGACGCCGACATCCCGGACGAGCTGTCCGGCCGGCGGGTGAAGGTCATCCCGGGAGGAATCGATGAATAGGGAAGGGAACAACGGCGGCGGGCTGCAGCCCGGCCGCGATCCCGACCAGATCGACGCGCCCCAGGCTGCCCTGAACAGAATGCGCGAGGCCGCGGCTGCGCGCGGCGAAATCCGCCGCAAGGCACTTCCGCAATCGGGTGCCGCCAAAACCAAACGCGGCATCCGGGACACCCGCGGATTCAGCCAGTTCCACTCCACCGGACGGGATCCGCTGGGTCTCGGCAAGGTGGTGGGACGCCTCGTGGCCGAACGCGGATGGACCTCACCGGTGGCCGTCGGCTCCGTGATGGCTGAATGGGCCACCCTGGTGGGTCCCGAAATATCGGCGCACTGCACACCGGAGAGTTTCACGGACACCACGCTGCATGTCCGCTGCGATTCGACCGCCTGGGCCACGCAGCTCAGGCTGTTGAGCATCAGCCTCTTGGAGAAATTCCGCACCGAACTCGGCGACGGCGTGGTCACCAGCATCCAGGTGCTCGGACCGTCGGCACCCAGCTGGCGCAAGGGCGGCCGCACCGTCAACGGACGCGGGCCCCGCGATACCTACGGCTAGCCGCCGACGTCGGCTCTTGAATATTGGTCCGGCGGCGTGTAGGGCGCTCCAACGCCCCTGGGGCGTATAGGCCCCCGGAGACCGGACCGCGAGGGCGCCCTAGGCAGGACCAATGGCCTCAGACAGGCACATTGGTGGTTGGCGACGCCCCCAGAATGCGGGGTTAAGTCTCATTTCACGGTAGAATCACAGCAGATAACTGGGCGCCGGTGAAACGTTGACTGTGTCCGTTTTCCGCGCTTGTCCCGCAGGCGGATCACGGTTCTGCAGGTCGACCTACTCGTCAGTGCCATCAGCTTGTGCCTGTTGGCGGCCGCTTTTCCTTCGGAAATCGGGCGCCGGCCATCATCGAAAAAGAGGAGTCGACAGCACCTGTGGCTAACGACAATACAGATACCCAGGCAGTGGAACGCGCAGCGGAGGACGTCCCTACTCCCGATACGCCGGCGGAAGCCGTCACACCGCGGGAATACGGCGCAAGCGACATTACCGTACTCGAAGGCCTCGAAGCCGTCCGGAAACGCCCGGGCATGTATATCGGTTCCACCGGGCCGCGCGGCCTGCACCACCTGGTCTATGAAGTGGTGGACAACTCCGTCGATGAGGCTTTGGCGGGTTACTGCACGCACATCGAGGTGGTGCTTCGCGCTGACGGCGGCGTGAAGGTTGTTGATGACGGCCGCGGCATCCCCGTGGACATGCACCCCACTGAACACAAGCCCACCGTTGAAGTGGTGATGACCATCCTCCACGCCGGCGGCAAGTTCGGCGGCGGCGGATACGCCGTTTCAGGCGGCCTGCACGGTGTGGGCATCTCCGTGGTGAATGCCCTCTCCAGCCGGGTAGACACCGAGGTCCGGCGCCAGGGCAACGTCTGGCGGATGTCCTTCGCCGACGGCGGCAAGCCCCAGGGCGGCCTGGTCAAGGGTGAAGAGACAACCGAGACCGGAACTTCGCAGACGTTCTACCCCGATGCCAGCATCTTCGAAACCACTGAATTCGATTTCGAAACCCTCCGGGCCCGGTTCCAGCAGATGGCCTTCCTCAACAAGGGCCTCCGCATCACGCTCACGGATGAACGACCCGTCGCGGTGAAATCCGATTCCGACGACGACCTTGACCTGGACGGCGTGGTCACCGAAGGTGAAGTCACCGCAGAGCACCGCACCGTGGTGTACCAGTACAACGATGGCCTGCTGGACTACGTGAAGCACCTGAACTCGGGCAAAAAGGTGGACGTTGTCCACGAGGACGTCATCGCCTTCGAAACCGAGGACACCGAGCGGCACATCGCCGTGGAAATGGCCATGCAGTGGACCAGTGCCTATTCCGAAAGCGTCCACACCTACGCCAACACCATCAATACCCACGAGGGCGGCACCCACGAAGAGGGTTTCCGGGCCGCGATGACGTCGCTGATCAACCGCTACGCGCGGGAGAAGAGCATCATCAAGGAAAAGGACGACAACCTCACCGGTGACGACATCCGTGAAGGCCTGACCGCGGTTATTTCGGTCAAGCTGGCCGAGCCTCAGTTCGAGGGCCAGACCAAAACGAAGCTCGGCAACTCCGAGGTCAAGGGCTTCGTCCAGCGTGTGGTCACCGATCAGCTCGGAGACTGGCTGGAGCGTAACCCGGGCCCGGCCCGCGACGTGATCCGCAAGGCCATTTCGGCGGCGCAGGCCCGCATGGCCGCCCGCAAGGCCCGCGACAATGCACGCCGCAAGAGCCCGCTGGAATCCTTCGGCATGCCGGGCAAACTGTCCGACTGCTCCTCGAAGGACCCCGCCCGCTGCGAGGTGTACATCGTGGAGGGCGACTCCGCTGGCGGTTCCGCCAAGCGCGGCCGCAACCCCGAAACCCAGGCCATCCTCCCGCTGCGCGGCAAGATCCTGAACGTGGAACGCGCCCGGCTGGACAAGGCCCTCGGCAACGCCGAGGTCCAGTCCATGATCACCGCGTTCGGCACGGGCATTGGCGAGGACTTCGACCTCGCCAAGCTGCGCTACCACAAGATCGTCCTGATGGCTGATGCCGATGTAGACGGCCAGCACATCACCACACTGCTGATGACGCTGCTGTTCCGCTACATGCGGCCGCTCATCGAAAACGGCTACGTATACCTGGCACAGCCCCCGCTGTACCGGATCAAGTGGTCCAACGCCCCGCACGACTACGTCTTCAGCGACAAACAACGCGACGCGAAACTCCTGTCCGGCCAGGCCGCCGGACGCCGCATCCCGAAAGACAACGGCATCCAGCGCTACAAGGGCCTGGGCGAGATGGACTACACGGAATTGTGGGACACCACCATGGATCCGGACAACCGGACCCTGCTGCAGGTCACCATGGATGACGCGCTGGCAGCAGACCAGATCTTCTCTACCCTGATGGGCGAAGACGTGGAGTCCCGCCGAAACTTCATCCAGCAGAACGCCAAGGACGTCAGGTTCCTGGATATCTAGCGGCTCAGACCACTGATATTCCACAACCGACATATACCTGAAACGGAAAATATAAACGATGAGTGACGAGACACCCGAGAACCCGGCGGATTCCGCCGATCTTCCGGAAACCGTACTTGAAGGCGATGTGCTGATCGACCGCGTGGAGCAGGTGGACCTGCAGACCGAAATGCAGCGGTCCTACCTGGACTACGCCATGGCCGTTATTGTGGGCCGCGCCCTGCCTGACGTGCGCGACGGCCTGAAGCCTGTGCACCGCCGCGTGCTGTACGCGATGTTCGACGGCGGCTACCGCCCGGACCGCTCCTTCAACAAGTGTGCCCGTGTGGTGGGCGAGGTCATGGGCCAGTACCACCCCCACGGCGACACCGCCATCTACGACGCCCTGGTCCGCCTCATCCAGGACTGGACCATGCGGTACCCGCTGGCCCTGGGCCAGGGCAACTTCGGTTCACCGGGCAATGACGGCGCCGCAGCACCCCGTTACACCGAAACCAAAATGGCGCCGCTGGCCATGGAAATGGTCCGGGACATCGACGAGGAAACGGTCGACTTCCAGGACAACTACGACGGCAAGAACCAGGAACCCACCATCCTGCCGGCGCGCTTCCCCAACCTGCTGGTCAACGGTTCCTCCGGCATCGCCGTCGGCATGGCCACCAACATCCCGCCGCACAACCTCCGCGAAGTAGCCGATGGCGTCCAGTGGTACCTGGCCAATCCGACTGCCACCCGCGAGGAGCTGCTCGAAGAGCTGCTGCTGCGCATCAAGGGCCCCGATTTCCCCACCGGGGCCACCATCCTCGGCCACAAGGGCATCGAGGACGCCTACCGGACAGGCCGCGGTTCCGTCACCATGCGCGCGGTGGTCAACGTGGAGGAACTCCAGGGCCGCACCTGCCTAGTGGTCACCGAACTGCCGTACCAGGCCAACCCGGACAACCTCGCCATCAAGATCGCCGAGCTGGTCAAGGACGGCAAGATCTCCGGCATCGCCGACCTCCGCGATGAAACCTCCGGCCGCACGGGCCAGCGGCTTGTCATTGTGCTCAAGCGCGACGCCGTGGCCAAGGTGGTGCTCAACAACCTCTACAAGCACACCGAACTGCAGAGCAACTTCTCCGCCAACATGCTGGCGATCGTGGACGGTGTGCCCCGCACGCTGAGCCTGGACGCGTTTATCCGCCACTGGGTAACGCACCAAATGGACGTCATTGCCCGGCGCACCCGGTACCGCCTGCGCAAGGCCGAAGAAGAGGCGCACATCCTGCGCGCGCTCCTGAAGGCACTGGACATGCTGGACGAAGTGATCGCCCTGATCCGCGCGTCCAACACCACAGAAGCCGCACGCGACGGCCTCATGCAGCTGCTCGACATTGACGAACTCCAGGCCCGCGCCATCCTGGACATGCAGCTGCGCCGCCTGGCCGCGCTGGAACGCCAGAAGATCCAGGACCGGCACGCAGAACTCGAGGCCCTGATCGCCGAGTACAACGCGATCCTTGCTTCCGAACAGCGCCAGCGCGAGATCATCAGTACCGAACTGGCCGAAATCGTGGCCAAGCACGGCGATGACCGCCGCACCAGGATCCTCATGGGCTTCGACGGCGACATGTCCATCGAGGACCTGATCCCCGAAGAGGAAATGGTGGTCACCATCACCCGCGGCGGGTACGTCAAGCGCACCCGCAGCGACAACTACCGCTCTCAGCAGCGCGGCGGCAAGGGCATCAAGGGCGCCCAGCTGCGCGGCGACGACGTGGTGGAACACTTCTTTGTGACCACCACCCACCACTGGCTCCTCTTCTTCACCAACCTGGGCCGCGTGTACCGCGCCAAGGCGTACGAACTGGCGGAGGCCGGCCGCGACGCCAAGGGCCAGCATGTTGCCAACCTGCTGGCATTCCAGCCGGACGAACACATTGCCCAGGTCCTGGACCTCAAGGACTACCAGCAGTCCCCGTACCTGGTGCTCGCCACCAAGCGCGGCCTGGTCAAGAAGACCCGGTTGGAGGACTACGACACCAACCGTTCCGCCGGCGTCATCGCCATTAACCTGCGGGACGGGGACGAACTGGTTTCGGCGCAGCTGGTGTCCGAAACCGACGACCTGATGCTGGTCTCACGCATGGGCCAGTCCATCCGTTTCACCGCCACGGACGATGCCCTGCGCCCCATGGGCCGGGCCACATCCGGTGTCACCGGCATGAAGTTCCGTGACGACGATGAACTGCTGGCAGCCGACGTCGTCACGGACGGCTCGTTTGTCTTCATCGTCACCGAGGGTGGCTTTGCCAAGCGGACCGCCGTGGAGGAATACCGCCTGCAGGGCCGAGGCGGCCTGGGCATCAAGGTGGGCAAATACCAGGAAGAGCGCGGGCACCTCGTCGGCGCACTCATTGTGCAGGAAGAGGACGAAGTCCTGGTGGTCATGGAGGGCGGGAAAGTGGTCCGTTCGTCCGTGTCCGGAGTGCCTGCCAAGGGCCGTGACACGATGGGCGTCATCTTCGCCAAACCGGACAAAAACGACCGCATCATCGAGGTGGCCCGCAACAGCGAACGCGGTCTCGAGGGTGAGGAATCCCCGGACGATGACGTAACGTTGGCTGAAGACACCGGTTCCCCCGAGGGATCCACAGGGTCAGCATCAACACCAGAAACATCACCGGCTGTTGAGTCAGAGGACGCCTCCGGCGACGCTGAGCCGAACGTAGACTACACCGGAGGTAACGAGTGAGTAATCCCGACTCATATCCCAAACCGAACAGCACCGTCCCCGGCGGCACGCCGCAGCCCGCGGCTGCCCCCCGGGTGAATGCCCCTGTCCGTCCGCAGCAGCGGCCGGCAGCTCCGGCCGGTGCACCCGGCCAGCGTCCTGCAGCCCCGGGGCAGAGGCCCCAGAGCCAGCCGGGTCAGCGCCCGCAAGCCCAGCCCGGGCAGCGGCCGGTGCAGGGACAGCGCCCCGATGCTCCGGGCCAGCGCCCCGCGCAGGGTCAGCCCGGCCTGGTCAAACCCGCACCCAAGGCCAAGGTCAGGCGTGCGCGCCTGTTGGTCAGCAAGGTGGATCCGTGGTCCGTCCTGAAGATGGCCTTCCTGCTGTCCGTGGCGCTGGGAATTGTCACGGTGGTGGCCGCCATCGTCCTGTGGACCGTCCTGGACCTCACGGGCATCTTTGACCAGGTGGACAGCCTCCTGGGCACCCTGGCAGGTTCTGAGGGCGGCGGCTTCGAACTCAAGAAGGTCGCGTCCCTGGGCCAGGTGGCGTCCTTCGCCACCATCATCGCCGTGGTGAATGTTGTCCTGCTGACAGCCCTGTCCATGCTCTCCGCAGTGCTGTACAACATCTCCGCCACCCTGGTCGGCGGCATCGGCGTGACCCTCACGGACGACTGAAATCCCAGAATTCCACCGGAAATTCTCCGGCGGAATGCCTCGATTTGAGATCGGGCCGGGATGTGCTGTAAAGTCATGTCTCGGCCCGATGAGGCATCGGGGCGTATAGCTCAGGCGGTTAGAGCGCTTCGCTGATAACGAAGAGGTCCCAGGTTCAAGTCCTGGTACGCCCACGGAAACTGTGCAGGTTTCATGGAAGGTTTGGTTTGCTTAGCGGCAGATCCGGCCGGAACGGGGTGCATGTGAAGAAGTTGCTGGTTATTGCAGCTGCGATCGCAGGCGTCCTGCTCTACAGGAAAGCACAGGAATCCGAAGCCCGGAAAACAGTCTGGAGCCAGTCGACCGATAAGGTCGAATAGGCCGGATCTCCGGAACGGAAGCTGGCAAAAGGCTTCACGATTCTAGGGTATGATTGACGGGTTGCTTCTTATGGGGGCATGGCGCAATTGGTAGCGCACCTGCTTTGCAAGCAGGGGGTTCGGGGTTCGAGTCCCCGTGCCTCCACCATAAGAGAGTCCCGGACAGCGGAAACGCTGTCCGGGACTCTTTCGTTAAGGCGGCGCAGTGCTGAACGCAGACCATTAGGGTGAAAAAGTGAACCTCCTCCTCGCAGCTCTCGGTGTGCTGGGCGTAGCCTCCTCCGGCCCGCTGATCGCCGCCACCCTCGGAGCCACCACCGTCAGTGCCCTCGCCATCGCGTTCTGGCGCAATGCCATCGGCGCTGCCGTGATGGCCACCCCCACCCTGGTCCGGGAACCCCGTCATTTCGGCCGCATCACCGGGCCCGAGTTCCGCTGGTCACTGCTGGCCGCCGTGGCACTGGCGCTGCACTTTGCATGCTTCATTACCTCGCTGCAGCTCACGTCCGTGGCGGCCGCCACAGCACTGGTCTGCCTGCAGTCAGCCTGGATTGCCGTTTTCCAGCTCTTCCGCGGGACGCGGCACCGCTGGCAGGTCCTTGTGGGCCTGGGCATTGCGTTCGGCGGCGTTGTCACCATCACGGGGTTCGACATGGGTTCTTCCCCGGAGGCCTTCCTGGGTGACGTCCTGGCCGTCGCCGGCGGAGCGCTGGCCGGCCTTTATACGCTCGCCGGGGGCAAGGCCCGCCAGAGCATGACCACGGGAACGTACACCACGCTCTGTTACGGCATGTGCGCGGCCATTGTGGCGGTGCTGGCACTGTTCAGCGGCCAGCCCTTGGCAGGGTTCGACGCCGCCGGCTGGCTGGGTATCCTGGCCATCACCGTGTGCGCCCAACTGGTGGGCCACACCGCCTTTAATCACCTCCTCGCCACCATGAGCCCGTTGCTGGTGTCCATGATCATCCTGCTGGAAATCCCCGGCGCCGCCTTGCTTGCCGCGGTCTTCCTCCATGAGACGCTTCCGGCCGGGACTTACGCTGGCCTGGGACTCATCCTCGCGGGCCTGGCAGTGGTGGTGATGGGGCAAAAATCCGGCCTGGGCCGCCGCCGGGGTGCGGACCCCGCGGACGCCACCCGGGGCGGCGAACCGCCGTCGGACCGTCTGGCGGAGCTGGGGACGGACTAACTCCCCGCCTGCCGGTGGGCGGGAAGTAGGCTACTGTCCGCCGCGGCGGACAGGCTGGGCGGTGTTGACCGTGTGGATGGCGCGGAGGAGCTTGGCCGGGAAGTAGACCGAGAAGAACACCACCATGGGTGCCTTCAGAGCCATCTTCTTGACGTTGTGGGCTTTGTACGTGCGGTCGAAGCGGGTCACGTAGTAGCGGTAGTCACGCGGCGAATCTTCCAGCCGGCGGGCGGACATGCCGGACACCATCTGCGGCCAGTACTGGACCTTGAGATCATGGTCGGCGAGGTGCAGGGAGAGGTCGATGTCCTCATGCATCTCGTCCTTCTCGTCCCGGCAGGTTTCATCCCGGATGGTGTTCCAGGCCGTGGCACGCATGGCCATGTTGGAGCCGAACAGGAAGTGGTATTGGTGCTTGGCCAGTTTCAGCATCAGCTGGCGCATCTTATCGTCAGCCTTGAGGCCGAACCTGCGCATGGGCATGTCGTAGTAGACCACAGGACCGGTGGCCGCCTGTACGGACTGGTCCTGGAATGCCTTCTGCACCTGTTCCACCCAGTCCGGTTCCACTACGGAGTCGGCATCGATCCGGCCCAGAATGTCGCCGGTGGCGTGGTCCAGGCCAAAATTCCGGGTGGGAATGAGGCCCTGGTCCCGGTCCTGGCTGAGGAGGATGATGGGGCTTTCGGGATACTCCAGCTGCATCTGCGCCACGATGGTGGCCGTGCGGTCTGTGGAGAGGTTGTCCACCACGATGACTTCGTGGGCCGGCACCGATTG
This sequence comes from Arthrobacter sp., assembly GCA_023264815.1. Taxonomy (GTDB): domain Bacteria; phylum Actinomycetota; class Actinomycetes; order Actinomycetales; family Micrococcaceae; genus Arthrobacter. The sequence goes on from JAHFUZ010000025.1 coordinate 42,111, forward strand.
GTAGACGGCAGCAATGAGGCACTGCCGGATGACACTTTCCTCGTTGTAGGCCGGGATGACGATGGACACGCGGGGCAGCTGTGCTGCGTCGTTCAAGGCATCCCCAGAGGATTGATCGGCTGACATCAGTCCAAATTTAGCACCGATCGTGGTCCACCCCACGTGTGGCCCGACGGACGACGGACAAACTCTGGGAAAACACTGAAGGGGCCCCGCCACCGGCGGAACCCCTTCAGTGGACGGCGCGGCTGCGCCGGACTGATCAGATCGCGTCTTTGTCGGCGGAGCCGTTCATGTTCGAGGCAATGTTCTTGATGGCCGTCTGGGCATCCGTGGAAGACTTGGCAGCGGTGTCCGCGGACTCGTCAGCCACATGCTTTGCCTTGTCGGCAGCATTGTCCGCTGCGTCCTTGGCATCCCCGGCAACGTCCTCCATCTTCTCAGCAGCAGCGTCGGCAGCCGAAGCTGTTGCAGCGGCGGCCTCTTCTGCAGTGTCCTTCGCGTCATTGACGGTGGTGGCCGGAACCGGAGCCGGGGTGGGCGTCACCGGAGAGGGCGTCTTCCACGGGTCTTCCACAGGCTTGGACGCCTTCCAGGCCGCGACACCCGCGGCCACAGCGGCTGCGATGATTCCGAACACCAGCCAGCCGCGCTTCTTGGGCTTCTGTGGTTCGGCGATCTGGACACCCACGGCCTTGCCCGCTTCGTGGGCGGCGGCCCGGAGCTGCGTGCCTGCAGTCTGTGCCTGCTCCTGGAGCGAGTGCACCACCCCGGAGTCCGTCAGCTTCTTGGCCACGGCGTCCACATGGCCGGGAGCATTTTCCAGCGTGCGGTGTACGGCCTCGGACGCGTGGCCGATCTGGTCCGACAAACGCGGCAGGTATTCCACCACCACGCGGTCCCGGGCATTGAGGATCACCGGGGTGGCCCTGTCCACAACCTCGTGCAGGCGGGGCGTGGTGACCTCGACGGCGTCGTGGATCCTGGGGGCAAGCTGAGCCAGTCCGTCCTGGATGCGCGGCGTCACGGTCGCGACGCCGTCGGCCAGGTTGTGGGCTGCGGTCTTGAGCCCCTCCTGGATCTTCGGGGAGGCCGTATCCAGGCTGTGCTGCAGGCGCGGAACTGCCCAGTCCACCGCTGCTTCCACGCGGGGGGATGCCCAGTCCTTGGCGTTCTCAACCGCGCTGTTTACTGACTGTTCAAGGTCACGGGCAATACGATCCGATTTCTTCACAACTACCTCCCGATTAATGTGACGGTTCTGTTGTTAGCCTACGTGGATTGACCTGCACCGGCTATTCTTCCCGCGGATTTACGGCCGATTTCACCCAGCGCGGAACTGCCTGTCCAGCCGCTTTCGGCGTTGACCGCACGTGAAAGAATGGCCGTATGACTGCCATCGCAACTGCAAAAGCAACCATCCACACCAGCCTCGGCGACATCGTCGTCAACCTCTTCGGCAACCACGCGCCCAAGACGGTCAAGAACTTCGTTGGCCTGGCCACGGGCGAGCAGGCCTGGACCCACCCGGAAACCGGCGAGGATAAGACGGGCACGCCGCTGTACAACGGCACCATCTTCCACCGCATCATCAAGGACTTCATGATCCAGGCCGGCGATCCCCTGGGCCGCGGTGTGGGCGGACCCGGCTACCAGTTCGACGACGAAATCCACCCCGAGCTCAGCTTTAACCAGCCCTACAAGCTGGCCATGGCCAACGCCGGCATCCGCATGGGCAAGGGCACCAACGGTTCACAGTTCTTCATCACCACCATCCCCACCGACTGGCTCCAGGGCAAGCACAGCATCTTCGGCGAAGTTGCTGACGAGGAATCCAAGAAGGTCGTGGATGCCATCGAGGGCGTCCGCACCGGCATGGGCGACCGCCCGGTGGAGGATGTCACCATCAACAGCATCGACATCGAGCAGCTCTAGTCCCATCACATGAGCTACGGAATTCCGGCGGCTGAGCCGTCCGCGCAGGTTCCGGTGTGCCCGCGGCACCCGGACAGGCCTTCCTACGTGCGCTGCCAGCGCTGCGGGCGCCCTGCGTGCCCGGACTGCCAGCGGGCGGCCGCCGTCGGGTTCCAGTGTGTTGACTGCGTCAACGAAACGGCGCGTACGACGCCGGCCGTCAAGACGGTCTACGGCGGTGCCGTCGCAGCGGGCAAACCGCTGGTGACGTTGGGGATCATCGGGCTGTGCGCGGTGATGTACGTCCTGCAGTGGATTGTTCCCAACGACTGGATGTACCAGAACCTGGCGTTCGCGAACGTTTTTGCGACCCCGGAGTACGGCCAGTTTGAACCGTGGCGCATGCTGACGGCCGCCTTCCTGCACTCCCAGGGGTTCATCCTCCACATTGCACTTAACATGTACATGCTGTGGATCTTCGGCCAGGCGCTCGAACCCCTCCTGGGCCGCGTCCGGTTCCTTGCCCTTTACCTGATCTCTGCAATTGGCGGCTCCGTCGGCTACCTCGCGCTGACGCCCGGCTACGTGCCGGGAGCTCCACTCACGGGCGTGGTGGGAGCCTCCGGTGCCATCTTCGGCCTCTTCGGGGCCATGCTCCTGGTGCAGCGCCACCGCGGCGGCGACACCCGGCAATTGTGGGTGCTGATTGCCATCAACGGCGTGATCGGTTTCATCGTCCCCCAGATCGCCTGGCAGGCCCATCTGGGCGGCCTGATCGCCGGTGGCCTGTGCGCCGCCGTTATTGCCTATACGCCCCGCGGGCCGCGCCAGGGCCTGGTCCAGACCGCCGGGCTGGCCGCTGTGCTGGTCCTCCTCATCGCGGTCAGCTGGGCCAAGGTGGCTCTGGGCTGACCCGCCCTGGCCGCTGCAGCGGTCCTCCGTCAGACAGACCCCGGTGTCCTCCACGGACGCCGGGGTTTTCTGTGTTCCGGCTGTAGTCCCACTGTCCTGCGGTTCCCGGTCCTGGCGCAGACCATCATGTCCGGAAGTTATCCACAGTACTTATCCACACTGTTGGTAACTTACAGCGATGTAGTTCCTCAAGAAACTTTCTCCTGGCGCCTGCCAACCAGCCATTCTTGTCATTTCGGAGCTGAAGTTATTCACAACTGTGGATAACTTTTGGGGATGAGCCTGTGGTTAAGTGGAAAAAAGTCCCTGCATCACTGAGATTGTGGATAATCTGCCGGTCGGAGGCCGATTGGACGGCCCAGACGGCATGCCACCACCTTGTATCAACATGGTTGTGAACAGTGTTAATAACTTACATAGCTGTAGTTGTGCTGTGGAAAGCCCCGGTTTTCCGCCTCTGTGGGCCATCTACGTGCGGCCCTGTGGATTGTTGTCCACAGCTGTGGATAAGTTGTGGGTAGTCGAGTGTTAGTAAGTGGAAAACCGTGGGAAGGTGTTCTGTATCTACGCACATCCGCAGCCGCCGCCAGGAGGACCCATGAGCGCGCCCACCACCCTGCACATCTTTCTCGACAAACAGCATCCGGCGGTGTGGCGGGCGCTGAACGGGCTGGGCCTGAAAGTCCGCGAGGCGGCTGAAGATGCAGGAATCAGCCGCAAGACCATCGAGTTGCTGTACGTGCGCACCTCGCAGATCAACGGTTGCGCCTACTGCCTGGATATGCACGTTGCGGACGCAGTGAAAGCCGGAGAGACGCCGCAGCGGCTGGCAGTGCTGCCCGCATGGCGTGAGACAGCATTGTTTACCGCCAAGGAGCGGGCGGCACTGGCTCTGACGGAGTCCATTACCGACATTCCGGACCTGCCCATCCGGGAGCACGCCGAAGGCTACGCGCGCGAACACCTCAGCGTCGAGGAATTTTCCGCCGTGAGCTGGCTGGCCATCACCATTAACGCCTTCAACCGCGTATCCATAACCAGCCACCATCCCGTCCGGCGGGACCGCTGAGCCGTCCGCCGTTCAGGCCTGCAGGAGTGTAGCAGCCGCGTTATCCACAGCTAATCCACACTGTTAATAAGTGCCTGATGGAGGGCTCCCCGACTGTGTCCCGTACCGCAAGGCCTGCAGGAAGAGATGCGGGTCCGGGCTGGGCGAAAGTTATTAACATTGTGGATAACTTTTCCAACAGTTGGGGATTACTCCCTGCGCGGGTGGCCGGGATCAGGCGGGCCAGACGCCCGAGGAGCCGCGCCGGTGGCTCGACACCAGGTGGGTGTCGATCATGCCGATGGCTTCCATGAGCGCATACATGGTGGTGGGGCCAACAAAGGAGAATCCCTGCTTGCGCAGTGCTTGGGACAGTGCCACCGATTCGGGCGATTGCGTAGGGATATCGGCATGGGTGGCCGGTTGGGGCGTGCTGTGTGGCTGGAACTGCCACACGAAGTCAGCCAGGCCGCCCTGCTCCCTGAGCGTGAGTGTGGCCCGGGCATTGGTGATGGCCGCACGGATCTTGAGCCGGTTGCGGACAATTCCGGTGTCCTGCAGCAGGCGTTCCACGTCGGCCTCGGTAAACGCGGCCACGGCATCGGGGTCGAAGTTGTGGAAGGCGCTGCGGAATGCCGGGCGTTTGCGCAGGATGGTGGCCCAGGACAGGCCGGCCTGGAAACCCTCCAGGCTGATGCGCTCGTACATTCCCCGCTCGTCCCGGACAGGGAGGCCCCACTCGGTGTCGTAGTACTCACGCAGCAGCGGGTCTGTTGATGCCCACGGCGGGCGGGCCAGGCCGTCGTCGCCGATGATGGTGCCATCCGTGGGGCCATCAGGCTGGACGGCATCAGGAGTCATGCTGTTGCGGGATCCGGCGTCAGGAGCGCCAGCGCGTGGTCATCAGGAAGCCGATGATGGCGATGCCGAACCCCGCCACAATGTTCCACGACTCCCAGGCCTGGACCGGGAAGCGGCCCTCGCTGATGTAGAAGGTGATGATCCACAGGAGACCGATGATCATGAGGCCGAACATCACCGGCTTGAACCAGACGGCGTTGGGCTTGTACGCCTGCGTCGCGGATGCGGGCTGGGCTGCGCTGGAAGACTTCCGGCGTGGCTTTGACTCGGGCACGTGCTCTCCTTGGCGTACTGGAACAAGTGCGGTGCCGCGGGCTTGATATCCTGCAAGAAGGAAGTTGCCAGCGGTCTGCGCGATCTTGGTCAAATCTGGATTCTTACTAGCAGTCAATTCTAGCCGCAGTTCAGGGTGCATCATTGCCCGTGGCGGCCGCCCCGGAGGAGAACGCGTGGTAGTGCAGGAGAGGGCGAGGCGCGCCGCCGTGCGGCCTGCCCCTGAGCGGCCCCGGCGCGGCTCCATCCTGCGTGGAACCGTGCAGGTCCTCGGCGAACTGCTCATCACCGCAGGCATCATCCTGCTCCTGTTTGTGGGCTGGCAGCTGTGGTGGACCAACGTCGAATCCGATGCCAGGCAGAGCGCCGTCATCAAGGAGTTCGCCCAGGAGCTGGGCACTGCGGCCCCGGCTGAGCCGTCCGCCGATCCCACAGCACCCGCGGGTCCGGAGGACTTCGGCAGCCCCGTCGTCGGTACAGCGCCCGGCCATGCCGGCACCATCGGGATCATGTACATCCCCCGGTTCGGTAACAACTACACCCGGCCCATTGTCCAGGGAACCAGCAGCGACGTCCTGGACACACTGGGGCTGGGCCACTATGCCAACACGGCCATGCCCGGCGCGGTGGGCAACTTCGCGGTTGCCGGCCACCGGCAGACCCACGGGGCCGTCCTGGACAACATCCACACCCTGGTGCCGGGCGACAAAATCTACGTCCAGACCAAGGACGGTTTCTACACCTACGTGTTCAGGAACAACCAGATTGTGATGCCGTCCCGAACAGACGTGCTGGAACCGGTGCCCACGCGCCCGGGCGTCACCCCCACTGAAAGCTACCTCACCATGACCAGTTGCAACCCCCGTTTCGGCGCTGAGGAACGCATCATCGCCTACGCCCTGCTGGACAGTTGGCGCCCTGCTTCGGCGGGCCCGCCGGCCGAAATTGCCGCGCAGGTGGCAGCAGCAGTGGGGGGCGGCTAAGCATGTACGGCTGGATTTTCCGCCACCTTCCGGGACCCCTTTGGCTGCGCATCCTCACCTCGCTGGTGCTGGTTGCCGGTGCCTTGGTCCTGATGGTCCAGTTCCTTTTCCCCTGGATGTCCGATCTCACCCAATTCACCGACTCAACGATTGGTGCAGCAAGCCAGCCATGACCACAACGAAAATCCTGGTCGTAGACAACTACGACAGCTTTGTTTACACCCTGGTGGGTTACCTCCAGGAACTCGGTGCCGAAACCACCGTGGTCCGCAATGACGACGTGACCCTCGCCGAAGCCATCGACATGGCGGAATCCCGCGATGGCGTGCTCATCTCACCCGGGCCGGGCAACCCTGCCGAAGCCGGTGTGTGCATCGAGCTCATCAAATGGTGCGGCGCCAACAACAAGCCGATGTTCGGCGTCTGCCTGGGCCACCAGGCACTGGCCGAGGCCTACGGCGGCACGGTGACCCACGCCCCGGAGCTGATGCACGGCAAGACCTCCCTCGTGGAACACCACGGAACCAGTGTGTTCGCCGGACTCCCCTCCCCCGTGACGGCAACCCGGTACCACTCGCTCGCCGCAGTCCGTGAGAGCATTCCGGACGTCCTGGAGATCACCGCCGAAACGGCCACGGGCGTGATCATGGGCCTGCAGCACCGCACGGCCCCGCTGTGCGGAGTTCAGTTCCACCCGGAATCCGTCCTGACCGAAGGCGGCTACCAGATGCTGGGCAACTGGCTCGAATCCCTCGGCATGACCGGTGCTGCCGCCCGTGCTGCCACGCTGAGCCCGCTCATCCAGCACTGACAGGCCGGCCAACCAGCAGCCCACATTGCATGTGGTGGGGCGGGGCGTCAGTTCCTGCGCGTGGACGTGGGAGTGGGCGTGGGCGTCGGCGAGGGTTCGGGCGGCGGCGGGGGCGCCTTGGCCACCACGATGTTGACGGTCTTACCCTGATCGACGGCGGCGTTCGCAGGCTCACTCTGATCCGTCACCCGGCCAGCCTCCACCTGGGCATTCTCCACTTCCTGGACATTCGGGACCAGGCCCAAATCCTTGAGGGCCTGCTCCGCCTCGGCGCGCGTGCGGGCACGCAATTCCGGCATGGCCACCTTCCCGGTGGAAACAATAATTTCCACCGTGCTGCCGGGAGCAACCATTTGGCCCGGTGAGGGGCTGGTGGTGATGACCCGGCCGCGCGGCACCGTGGCGCTGTTGGCCTCGGTGGTGGACGGCGCTCCAACCAGCCCGGTCTGCCGCAGGATATCCCGGGCCGCTGCCTCCGTCTGGCCGGGCAGGTTCTCCGGAATCTTCAGGGCGCTGGGACCCTCGGAGATGTTCAGGAATACCTGGGCGTTCGGATCCAGCGACGTGCCGGCCACCGGATCCGTGCCGATGGCCGTTCCCTTGGGCACGGTTTCGTGGGTGCTGCGCCTGATCTCGGGACGCAGGTTGGCACCATAGAGTTCCTGCAGGGCCGCCGACTCGCTGAGCGCGGCCACCACGGGCACCTCCACCTTGGGCGGCGCGGGAGGAGGCTGGTTCATCAGCTGGTACAGCCACAGGCCGCCCCCGGCCAGGACCAGCAGGGTGACGATCACCAGGGTGGCAATCCACGTACGACGGCGGGACTTCTGCCGTGCGGTCCGCTCCCGTTCCGGCGGGAGGCCAAGGGGAAGTTCGTCCCGTTCCTGGGGTTCAAACGGTGCGGACGCCAGGACGGGAACTGTTGTTCCGCCGTCGTACGTGTCCGTGGCGCTGTACCGGCCGGTGGGGGCATCATCCAGGAAACTGGCCCCGGTGACTGAAAACGCCTCGGTGGCAGGCGTACCCATGGGCGCGGGAACGTAGTCGTTGGGATCGGTGGGGGCCTCCGTTGACGGGAGGGCCGGAACAGCCACTCCCGCCCGTGCCGCGCGCAGCGCACGGCGGAAGGCCGCGGCGTCCTGGAAGCGGTCGTCCCGGTTCTTCTGCAGTGCCTTGGCCAGCACGCTGTCCAGGGCCGGCGACACGTCAGGATTGAGGCTGCTGGCGGGTTCGGGGATCTCGCGGACGTGCTGGTAGGCCACCGACACGGGGCTGTCGCCAATGAACGGCGGGCGTGCGGTGAGCATTTCGTACAGCAGGCAGGCCGCGGAATAGAGGTCGCTGCGGGCATCCACGGTTTCGCCCCGGGCCTGTTCGGGCGAGAGGTACTGGGCCGTCCCCACCACGGCCTGGGTCTGGGTCATGGTGGCCGACGAGTCCGCCATGGCCCGGGCGATCCCGAAGTCCATGACCTTGACGGAATTGGATCCGCCGCAGTACATCACGTTGGCCGGTTTGATGTCCCGGTGGACGATGCCTGCCTTGTGGCTGTACTCGAGGGCCGAGAGGACACCGAGGCAGAACTCGATGGCCTGGTCGATGCTGATTTCCCTCGCCCGGATCATGTCGCGGAGCGTCTTGCCCTCCACAAACTCCATCACGATGTACGGGACCCGGACGCTGTCCTCTGATCCGTCCTGGATAAGGTGCTCACCGGTGTCGTAGATGGCCACGATGGACGAATGGTTCAGGGCGGCAACCGACTGGGCTTCCCGTTTGAACCGGGCCTGGAACTGGGGGTCCCGGGCCATGTCCGGGCGGAGGAGTTTGATGGCCACTGTGCGGCCCAGCCGGGTGTCCAGTCCACGGTGGACGTCCGCCATCCCCCCTCGGCCGATGAGTTCGCCGAGTTCGTAGCGTCCACTCAGGACACGCTGATTATCCACCGGGAGGCTGTCCTCACGGTGTAGCGGGGTGCGGGGCGAATCGTTCACGTGCAATCCAGGCGGTTACGGTGCGCAGGTAGGAGGCAGTCCCGGCAGTTCACCGGAGTTGCAGGCGGGCAGCGCGGTGGTTGCTGGCGCTGACTGGGTGGTGGTGGGGCGCGGGTTGGTGGTCTGTGTCGGCGTGGGGGCAGGGGGTGGTGCGATGGCATAGGTGATGGTCACCGGGGACCCGACTTCCACCCTTCCACTCCGCGACAGCGCGATGACCGAGTCCGGCGTGGAGTTGGCGTCCACCTGGGACTGGATGGTGACATCCAGGCCCATAGCGGAGAGCTGCGACTGGACCGTCCGGTAGTCCTTGCCGAGATATGCCTCGGGAATGATATTCACCGTCTGGGTGGTCGGCGTGGGCGTCGGTGTGGGCGTAGGCGTGGGCGTCGCAGACTGCGAGGTCCGCGTGGGGCTGGCACTGGTTGACGGCGGGCTGCTGGAGGCCGACGTGGTGGCGGCATCCTTCGCCGGGAAGAGAATTCCCTGCTGGGTGAGGAAGAATCCCACCAGCGCAAACAGGACCAGCAGGATCAGTGCGATCAGCGGCCAGGTCCAGGGGCTGCGGCCCCGGCGGTCGGGCTCATCGGCGGGCTCGTCGTCGTACCTTTCTTCTTCCTGGACCCAACTGCGCTCCGCGGCCAGGGCATCGGCACGGGACAGCGGGCTCCCGGCACCGGCCATGGCCGTGGTGGCCGGGCCGTCGGACGAATCGGCACCTGCTGCGGCTGCACCTGCTGCGGCACCGGCCGCCGCGGCGCCGAGAACCGGCAGGGCCGACGTGGACGTCGTCTGGCTGTCCTTCTGGCTGATGACACCCGTGGGTGCCGTGGCAATGTCCACCGGTGCGGTGATGGGCCCCGTTGCCGCCTCGAACAGCAGCATGCCGGGGACGGCGGCATGCGCGGCGCTGATATCGCCGTTGCGGATGGCCTCCGCGGCCTCGGACAGCTTGATGGCGTTGGCCGGGCGGTTCTTGGGGTCCTTGGCCAGCATGGACATCAGTAGCGCACGGACCGGCTTGGGCAGGGTTTCCGGCAGCGGCGGCGGTGCGTCATTGACCTGGGCCAGGGCAATGGCGATCTGGGACTCGCCGGAGAACGGCCGGTGCCCGGTGAGGCATTCGTAGCCGATCACGCCGAGGGAGTAGATGTCCGAGGACCCCGTGGCTGTCTGGCCCGTGGCCTGCTCCGGTGCGAGGTACTGGGCCGTGCCCATCACCTGCCCGGTCTGGGTCAACGGAACCTGGTCGGCAAGGCGGGCGATGCCGAAGTCTGTGACCTTCACCCGGCCGTCCGGGGTGATCAGCAGGTTGCCCGGCTTGATGTCGCGGTGGACCAGGCCCTGCGCATGCGCCACGGACAGGGCGCGGGCGGTCTGCGCCATCATGGACAGGGTGCGGTCCGGGGACAGTACCTGCTCATGCTCGATGATGCTGCTCAGCGGCTGGCCCGGGACCAGCTCCATGACCAGGTAGGCCGAGCCCTCCTCCTCGCCGTAGTCAAAGACGTTGGCGATGCCCACATGGTTCAGCAGCGCGGTGTGGCGTGCCTCGGCGCGAAAGCGCTGGAGGAAGCCGGGATCGCCGGTGTACTCCTCCTTCAGGACCTTGATGGCGACGATGCGGCCCAGGACCAGGTCTTTGGCCTTCCAGACCTCTCCCATCCCGCCGATCGCAATCCGTGTGGTCAGCTGGAATCTTCCGCCGAGGGTGATTCCTGTTGTTGGCCTCACTTATTCAACACCGCCTCAAAAATCTTCTTCGCATTCGGACTGGTTAGCTTTGCGCCGGTGGTGATGTCCACGCCTTCCATGACGATGGTGACACCCACCTGCGGGTTGTTCGCCGGGGCAAACCCGGTGAACCATGAGTTGTTCAGGCCGTTGCCCAGTTCCGCAGTACCCGTCTTGCCGGCCACCTGGACCCCGGGGACAGCTGCACCGTTGGCAATGCCCTGGCTCACGGCACTGGTCATCCATTCGGTGATCTGCCTGGCGATTTCCGGGGTGGTGGAGGTCCGCAACGTTTCCGGCTTGGGCTCGTCGATGACCCGCAGGTCCGGGGACCGCAGGGTCTTCACCAGGCTGGGTTTCATCTGGACACCGTTGTTGGCGATGGCGGACGTCATCATGGCCACCTGCAGCGGTGTGACCCGGATGTCCTTCTGCCCAATGACCGACTGCGCCAGTCCGGGCGCGTCCAGGTTGTCCGGGAAGCCGTTGCCCTTCGCGTATGCGAGTTTGAGCTGGTCGCCCATTTCCTGGCCGAAGCCGAATTTTGTTGCCTGCTCCGCGATGGCATTGCGGCCAAGATCGAGGGCGATGCTGGCGAACGGTGTGTTGCAGGACTGCTGCAGCGCGAAGGCGAAGCTGGCTTTGTCCCGCGTGTAGCAGCTGCCGCCGGCGTAGTTGGGCAGGGTATAGCTGATTCCCGGGAAGGGCATCTGCGCCGGGTTGGGCAGCTCGCTGTCCTTGTTGTATTTCCCGGAATTCAACGCCGCGGCCGTGGTTACCAGCTTGAACACGGAACCCGGGGCGAGCAGTTCACCCGTGGGGCCGCTGACGTTCTGGTTGAGGTTGATCCCGGGCACCTTGAGCAGCTCATTGATGTTGGCCGCTTCCGCGGCGGGGTCCTGGGTGGCGATGAGGTTGGGGTCATAGGACGGTTTGGAGGCCATGGCGAGGATGGCCCCGGTCTTGGGATTGGTGACCACGATGGATCCGCGCTGGCCGTCCGGAATCAGGTCGTACGCAAGCTTTTGGATGGCCGGGTCCACCGTGAGCTCCACGGAGGCGCCCTTCGGCTGGCTGCCCAGGAAAAGCTGCCCCACCCGGTCCAGGAACTGCTGGTCCGAGCTGCCCGCCAGCTGCCCGCGCATGGCCTGCTCCAGGCCGGTGGCACCGTAGTTCTGTGAGAAGTAGCCGGTCAGGCCGGCATAGAGCTCCGGCTGCGGGTAGGTGCGCTGGAAGCCGCACTGTTCGGACCCCGGAACCGACTCGGCCACGGGGCTCCCGCCCACAATGATGGCGCCGCGGTCGTTGCAGTAGTCCTGCAGGATGGCGCGCTGGTTCAAGGGATTCGCCTTCAGGTCATCCGCGCCCACCACCTGGACAAAACTGAGGGCGCCAAACAGCAGCGCGAACAGGGCGATGGCCGCCACCCATGAGTTCCTGATGGCCTGGTTCACAGTGGTTTCACCGCCTCGGTTGGAGTGTTGTTGGCTGCGGGTTCAGGCTTGGCTTCAGCCCCGGCAGCATCCTGTCCGGGTGGCAGCGGCGTGGTATCGACGGGGCCGCGTGCCGCATGCGAAATCATCAGGAGCAGGCCCACAATGATCCAGTTGGCGAGCAGCGAAGAACCGCCGGCGGCGAGGAACGGCGTGGTCAGCCCGGTCAGCGGAATCAGCCGGGTCACACCGCCGATCACCACAAAGCATTGCAGCGCCACGGCGAAGGACAGCCCGCAGGCCAGCAGTTTGCCGAAGGCGTCGCGGGTACCCAGCGCGGCGCGGAATCCCCGGGTCACCAGCAGCAGGTACATCAGCACGATGGCGAAGATGCCGATCAGGCCCAGTTCCTCGCCGAGGGAGGCGATAATCATGTCGCTGTTGGCGAAGGGAACCAGATCCGGGCGGCCTTGGCCAAGCCCGGTTCCCACCAGGCCGCCATTGGCCATGCCGAACAGTCCCTGGATCACCTGGCGGCTGCCGTTCTCGTAAACCTCAGGACTGAAGGCATTGATCCAGCCGTTGATTCGCTGCTCAACGTGCGAGAACACCCTGGACGCGACGAACCCGCCGCCGAGGATGAGGGCGACTCCGATGACCACCCAGCTGATCCGGCTGGTGGCCACGTAGATCATCACAATGAACAGGCCGAAGAACAGGACCGAGGAGCCGAGATCGCGCTGGAAGATCAGCACGCCGATGCTCACCAGCCAGGCGGTGATCATGGGGCCCATGTCCTTGAACCGGGGGAACTGCAGCGGTCCGATTTTCCTGCCGGCAAGCAGGATAAGGTCACGGTTCGAGGATAGATACCCTGCGAAGAATATAGCCAGCGTGATCTTGGCAATTTCACCAGGCTGGAAGGTCATGGGGCCGAAGCGGATCCAGACGCGGGCGCCCAGGATTTCACCGGCAGAGATGCCCGGGACCAGGGGAAGGATCAGCAGGAGGGCACTGACCGCCAGGGAAATGTAGGTGAAGCGCCGAAGAATCCGGTGGTCCTTGAGGAACCAGATGACGGCGATGGCCACGGCCATGGCAATCAGGGTCCAGCGGAGCTGGTTGTTGCCGGTGTCATCACCCGGCGCGTCGAGGCGGTGGATCATCGCAAGCCCGAGGCCGTTCAGGGCCACCACGAGCGGAAGTATTACCGGATCGGCATATTTTGCCCTGATGCGCAGGACAAAATGGAACGCCAGCGCAGCCACCGCGAGCAGGCTGGATTGGAACCAGAAGTCTGAGTCGAAGGCCTTCTCCTGGTCCACGCCCACCAGCATGTTGGCGCCGATGCCGACGGCCAGGGCAAGGAGGATCAGAAGAAGTTCCACGTTGCGCCGCGGCCTGGGTATGGTGCTGAGCTGGCTCACTGGCCCACCTCACAGACGGTGGTCGGGCTGGGCGTGGGGGTTGGCACCGGTGGAGGGCTGGAGGCGTCCGGTGCCGGGGCGGGCGGCGCGGCGGGTGCAGCACCGTCCGCCGGTGGCGTGGCGGCCGGCGCGGTTGCCGTTGCGGTTGCCGTTGCGGTGGGTGAGGCCGTGAGGCACTCGTCGGCCGGGGCAATGGTGCCCGTGCCTTCGAGGTTCTTGACGATCCGCTGGGCGTCGTAGAGGTCGCGTGCCGGAACCGTCTGGCGTACGCGCTGCTGGGAGAACTGGGGCAAGGAATCCATACGGATGTCTGTCACGGCCTCGAGGGTTGATAGCTGGATGGGCCCGAGCCGCTGCGAGACGCCGTTGTAGATGGCCACGCGCGAATCGAACTCACCAATGTAGTACCGGGTCTGCGTCCAGGCATAACCGAGCCACAGGCCAACGGTCAGCACCAGCAGGACGGAAGCGGCGATGGACCAGGTGACCCAGCGGCGGGGTTTGGACGGCTCCAGGACTTCGTCGGCATCCGTGACGGGTGCGTCGGCCTTGTGCGTCAGGACAGTGGCCGCGCGGCGGGCCACGGTCCGGCCGGCGATGGTGGGAATGGAGCCGGACTCGGCCGCCGTGGCCGCAGCACCCACGAGCTCGTGGGGCCGTGAGGACAGTTCCTGGCGGAGCACTTCGGCTGAGAGGTGCTCGCCCAGGTGGGGATCGGTGGAGGTGGACTGGGAACCGGTGTCAGGCTTCGCCTCGGCGGGGTGGGGAGCCTGCTTCCCCGGAGTGGCGGCGGCGGGTCCGCCTGCAGCCGTATCTTTACCCGGTTTTCCGGCAGCGGCGTCGGCGGCCGGCGCGGGAGATATGACGTCGACGGCGGCGGTACTGACGTCGTCGGGCGTTTCCTCCACGATTTCCACCATGATCACGGTGACGTTGTCCGGGGAGCCGGCTTCCAGCGTGAGGTTGACCAACGTTTCAACGCACTCGCGCAGGTCCTTTGTTTCGCGGACGGTCCGTTCAACCACATGTCCGGCCACGTAGTTGAGGCCGTCCGAGCAGAGCAGCCAGCGTTCCCCGGGCTTGACGTCCAGGGTGTCCAGATCCAGCTCGGGGCTGGCATCCACATCGCCCAGCACGCGCATCAGGACGTTTTTATGGGGGTGGGTTTCGGCTTCCTCCGGGCGCAGTCGGCCCTCGTCGATGAGCCGCTGGACGAAGGTGTGGTCAACGCTGACCTGTTCAAATTCGCCATCCCGCAGGCGGTAGGCCCGGGAATCGCCGATGTGCGCGAAGTGGAGTTTGCCTTCGGCGAGCAGCAGGGACGTGACGGTGGTGCCCATGCCGGCCAGTTTGGGGTTGATGTGGACGAGTTCGGACAGGAGTGAGTTTGCCGTCTGGATCTCGTCGGCAAGGATGGTGCCCGCATCGCCGTCGTAGTCGCCGTGGTCCAGGTGCAGCATGTCCAGGACGGTGGCCGCCGAGGCGACGTCACCGCCCGCATGGCCGCCCATTCCGTCTGCCACCACGGCCAGGTGCCGGCCCACGTAGGCCGAGTCGTCGTTCTTGGCGCGGACGCGGCCCACATCCGACCGTGCTGCATAGCGCATGATCAGGGGCCGCTGTACGGGCTGGGGCTCGTCGGCGGGGGTTTCGGCGGCCATGGCTATGGCCTCAATTCGATGACCGTCTTGCCGATTCTCACGGGTACGCCTAGCTCAACGGGCAGGGCGCGCGTCAGTTGCTGGTCGGCCAGGTAGGTGCCATTGGTGGAGCCGAGGTCCTCGATGAACCAGCGGCTGCCCTGCGGGAACAGGCGTGCGTGGCGGCCTGACGCGTAGTCGTCCTCCAGCACCAGCGTGGCTTCCTGCGCGCGGCCCAGCAGGATGGGGCTGGCGGCGAGGGGAAGGGTGGTGCCTTTGAGCGGGCCTTCGGTGACCACCAGCTGGTGGGCCTGCTGCCTGGGCGGCGGTGGTGCGGCCTCGGCCAGTTCAGGGTTTTTGCGCACCTGCCTGGCCGTGGGGGTGCCCGCGGCGGCCTTCCGGCCCACCATCAGGTCGCGGCGCATGGCCGAAACGATACTGAAGATGAGGACCCAGAGCAGGATCAGGAAACCAAACCGCAGGGCGGTGATGGTCAGTTCGCTCATGTCGCTCATGGGCGACCACCAGGGCTGGCAGGAAGCAGGCGGAAGATGATCTTTGTCCGTCCCATCGTGATGGTGGAGCCGTCGGTCAGTTCGGTGCTGCCCGCCACTTTGTGCCCGTTGACGTAGCTGCCGTTCGTGGAGCCCAGGTCCACGGCGCTCGTCACGCCGTTTTCGGTACGGATTTCCAAGTGGCGCCGCGACACTCCGGTGTCGTCCACCAGGATGTCCGCCTCGGCGGAGCGGCCCAGGACGATGGACGGAGCATTCAGGGAGTAGCGCTGGCCGTCGATGTCCAGCACCGGCTGAAGCCTGGTGGGCTGGCGCGTGGGGGCTGCGGGCATGTTGGGCCGCGGCGCGGGGCTGGCCGGCGCGCCGGTGGATTTCTCGGTGGTGGACACAATTTCGAAGTCACCGGCACGCAGTTCCTCCGCACGGCGGAAAGAAATCCGGACCGGGCCCTGGAGGGTGTACCCCTGGCTGCGGACGTGGTTGATGACGACGTCGCACAGTTCCTCAGCCAGCGGGGTGCCCCATTGCTGCGCCCTGGTGAAGTCGTCGCCGCTGAGTTGGACGTCGAAAACGTTCGGGGCCAGCGTGCGGCCCGCCGCGATGGTGAGCGACTTGTGGTCCAGTTCGCGGCGGAGCCGGCTGGCGATCTCCACCGGCTCCACCTGGGCCTTCGAGCCGGTGGAGAAGACGCCACGGACGGCCTTTTCGATGCCGCGCTCGACCTTGTCCAGCAATCCCATGGTCCTTCTCCTTTCCCCCCGGCAGCGGGGCAGTTTTGGTTTGTGTATTCAACCAATAACGCAGATAAGTACGCAGTACTCCGCTGTGCAGCGGCAGGCACTACTACATCAGATACTACTGGGCAGGCCTGTGAATGACCTTAATCCCCAACGGCCGGGCGCCCGGAAAAGTTCGGATTTCCGCGCTGGACCGGCCTTCCGCGGCCAAGGTTTCAGGGGCCCCGGGAGCTCAATTGGTGTTTTACCGCTGATGTCCGTTATGCTTGATCTCGCTGCTTTTACAAGGTTGCGGATCAGGGAAACCGGCCGCGATTCGAGGAAAAGAAGTTGCGCGCGAGTGGCGGAACGGCAGACGCGCTGGCTTCAGGTGCCAGTGTCCGAAAGGGCGTGGGGGTTCAAATCCCCCCTCGCGCACGCAATCAAAGGAACCCCGGTCTTTGGACCGGGGTTCCTTTCGTTAACGCCTGACGCTCATCCCCGCAGCGCCCCGAAGCCGGCAATGAGGGCCTCGAGTCCCAGGCTGAACGCCACGTCTGCAGGTTTTTCGTGCCCTTGCGCGGCCAGGCTCCGGACTGCCCCCGTGAAGCTCGGTGTTGCCTCCGCCATGCTGCCGGAATCGAAGATGTCGGCCGGGGCGGTGACGTCGAAGGCGGAGCCGAAGATGAATGACTCCAGGGCGACGATGGCGGACACGATCCGTTCCTCCGGAAATCCGGCCGCTCTGAATCCGGCGCTGACCGTTTCGTACATGGCCAGCGTCTGGGGTGCGTCGGTCACGGGAAGTACGGCGATGACGGGGATCAGGGGTGTGTGCTCCGCAAAGACGTCGCGGTAGCTCCAGGCCCACTTCCGCACCGCGGACTCCCAGGGTTCTGCCGCGAAGGCGGTCACATCCACCAGGGCGGTCAGGTGGTCTTCGACGAGCAGGAGCACGTCCCGTTTGGATTCCACGTGGTTGTAAAGGGCCGACGGCGCCACGTTCAGCGAGCGGGCCAGCGCGGCCATGGTGAGTCCGTCATAGCCGTGCTTGCTGATGAGCCGCAGGGCCGCCGTCGTAATTCCCCCCAGGTCCAGGACAGCGGCAGGGGGCCGTCCAGCGCGACGCCGCGCGGCAGCTGTTTTCGGTGCGGCTTCGCCGTCCGTCGTTGTGGGCGAGTCGGCAGGGGACTCCGGCATTGCTGGCCTTTCTGCGGGCAGTGTCCCCAGCATTATTCCACCGCACTCTTCCCCCGCAGGCACAGCAGCAGCTATAGTTCTAAAAAATGAACGCCATTCATTTAGTGGTTTGCATCACTGGAATGCAGGAGAGGACACTCATGCTGAATCTTGACCGCGACGTTGTGATCGTTGGCGCCGGACCATCCGGGCTGACCGCTGCCCGCGAGCTGAAGAAGGCCGGCCTCACCGTGGCGGTGCTGGAGGCACGGGACCGCGTGGGGGGCCGGACCTGGACCGACACCATCGACGGGGCCATGCTGGAAATCGGCGGCCAGTGGGTCTCGCCGGACCAGACTGCCCTGCTGGATCTCCTCGACGAACTCGGCCTTAGGACGTACTCCCGCTACCGTGAGGGCGAGTCCGTGTACATCGGAGCGGACGGCACCAGGACCCGCTACACCGGCAACTCCTTCCCCGTGAGTGAGGCCACCGGCGCGGAAATGGACAAGCTGACCGGCCTCCTGGACGGCCTGGCCGCGGAAATCGGCGCCACCGAACCCTGGGCACACCCCAAAGCCCGCGGACTGGACACCATCTCCTTCCACCACTGGCTGCGCCAAAACTCCAGCGACGAGGAAGCCTGCAACAACATTGGCCTGTTCATCGCCGGCGGCATGCTCACCAAGCCCGCACACGCGTTTTCGGCCCTGCAGGCGGTTCTGATGGCGGCCTCCGCCGGATCCTTCAGCCACCTCACCGATGAGGACTTCATCCTCGACAAGCGGGTTATCGGCGGGATGCAGCAGGTCTCCTTGCTGCAGGCACAGGAGCTGGGTGCCGACGTCGTCCTTAACACCCCGGTGCGCACCGTCCACTGGTCGGATGGCAGCGAAGGCGGGTGCGGCGTCACTGTTGTTTCGGAGCGCGCCACTGTGAACGCGCAGTTTGTGATCATGGCCGTTCCGCCGAACCTTTACTCCAGGGTCTCCTTTAACCCCCCGCTGCCGCGGCGGCAGCATCAGATGCACCAGCACCAGTCGCTGGGCCTGGTCATCAAGGTCCACGCCGTCTACAGCACGCCGTTCTGGCGAGAAGACGGACTGTCCGGCACGGGCTTCGGCGCGGGATCGCTGGTCCAGGAGGTCTATGACAACACCAATCACGGCGATGCACGGGGAACGCTGGTGGGCTTTGTGTCCGATGAAAAGGCCGACGCCGTCTTCGAGTTGAGTGCCGACGGCCGCCGCCGCGCCATCCTGGAATCGATCGCCGGGTTCCTGGGGGACAAGGCGCTGGAGCCGGAGGTGTACTACGAATCCGACTGGGGCTCGGAGGAGTGGACCCGCGGAGCCTATGCCGCCAGCTACGACCTGGGCGGCCTGCACCGCTACGGCAAGGACCAGCACGCGCCGGTCGGCCCTATTTATTGGTGCTCCTCGGACATCGCCGCCGAAGGCTACCAGCACGTGGACGGAGCAGTGCGCATGGGCCGGCGCACGGCGGAGCGCATCGTGGCTGCGGCGGGGGAGCCCTTTGCGGCGGCACCCGAGGTCACGGTGGCCGGCTGAGCGCCGGCAACCCATTCAGCGTCGAATGAACTAAGAAAGGCAATGCCATGAGTCCCAAAGATGTGACCATACAACCACCCAGGAGCCAGGACAGCGCTCTGGCCCACAAGGGCCTGAGCGGAAAGGGCCTGAAGGCCGGGGCGGTGGGGCTGCTGGGCGCCGTCGTCATCGGTGTTTCCTGTATTGCGCCCGCATACACGCTGACCGCGGCGCTGGGGCCGACGGTCTCTGAAGTCGGGGTCCAGCTGCCGGCCATCTTCCTGGTGGGCTTTATCCCCATGATCCTGGTGGCGTTCGGCTACCGCGAACTGAACAATGCCATGCCCGACGCCGGGACCTCCTTTACGTGGGCATCGCGCGCCTTTGGTCCGTGGATCGGCTGGATGGGCGGCTGGGGGCTGATCGCGGCCACCATCATTGTGCTGTCCAACCTCGCGGCCGTCGCCGTCGACTTCTTCTACCTCATGCTGGCCCAGCTGTTCGGGAACCCCGAACTGGGCGAGCTCGGCAAAAACCTGCCGCTGAACATCGCCACCACCCTGGCGTTCATTGCCCTGGCCTGCTGGATTTCCTACCGCGGCATGGAGGCCACCAAGGGTGTGCAGTATGTCCTGGTGGCGTTCCAGATGCTGGTGCTGGGCTGGTTTGCCGTTGCGGCCTTCAGCCACGTGGCCAACGGGACCGCGTTTGATGCCACCGACATTTCGCCGGACTGGTTCAACCCGTTTGCGGTGGAATCCTTCTCAGCCTTCGCCGCCGGGGTTTCGCTCTCCATCTTCATTTACTGGGGCTGGGACGTCACGCTGACCATGAACGAGGAAACCAGGAACCCGGAGAAGACCCCGGGGCGGGCGGCCACCGTCACCGTGGTGGTTATTGTGGCCATCTACATGACCGTTGCACTGGCCACGCTGGCGTTTGCCGGCGTGGGCGATACCGGGCTGGGAGCAGGGAACCCGGAGAACCAGTCGAGCATCTTCGCGGTCCTTTCCGGGCCGGTGATGGGGCCGTTCGCCATCCTGATGTCCCTGGCCATCCTCAGCAGTTCGGCCGCCTCGCTGCAGTCCACGTTCGTCTCGCCGGCGCGGACCATGCTGGCGATGGGTCACTACCAGGCGCTGCCGGCCGGCTTCGGCAAGGTCAGCCAGCGCTTCCGGTCCCCGAGCTACGCCACGATTGCCGCGGGTGTTGCCGCCGCAGCCTTCTACGTCATCACCAGGACCACCTCGGAAAACGCGCTGTGGGACACCATCACGGCGCTGGGCATGATGATCTGCTTCTACTACGGCATCACAGCGCTGGCCTGCGTCTGGTTCTTCCGGGCACAGGCGTTCAGCAACAGCCGCGCCTTCTTCTTCAGGTTCCTGGCGCCGCTGCTGGGCGGGGTCATCCTGCTGGTGATGTTCTTCAAGACCGCCTCCGACTCCATGGACCCGGAGTACGGCTCCGGGTCATCCGTGGGCGGCGTGGGGATGGTGTTCATCCTGGGCATGGGCGTGATCCTGCTGGGCGTGGTGGTCATGCTGGTGATGTCCCGGCTGCGACCCGAGTTTTTCAGGGGGCAGGTGCTGGCCCGCGGGAACTGAGCTTCCCCCGCCGGCAGCGGCTGTTCCCGGCGCATGCGCGGCCCTGACCTGCATGCGCGACCCTGCCCCGCTTGAGCTGTGCTGCCCCGCACCGTTTATGCGGGGCAGATCAGCTTGTACTCAGTGGACGGCGACGGGCTGAGTCCGCTCCGATGTAGCAGGCGTGGTGGCTTTGGCGGACTCCTGGTCTGCCGTGGGAGTGGTGCGGCGTTCCGTCACGAAGTACACCAGCCCGGCCGCCAGGGTGGAAGCGGCCGCCAGGGCGAACAGGCCCGGCACCACGCTGCCCGTGCCCTCCTTGATGAGGCCGAATCCGCACGGGGCCACAAAGCCGCCGAGGTTGCCGAGGGAGTTGATGATGGCGATGGCGGGGGCCAGGACCATCGGGTGCGGGCCGGGCTGCGGGATGGCCCAGGACATCGTGCAGGCTCAGGAGCATGCCGGCGATGGGGCCGGACAGTGCTGCCGCCACGGAGAAGCCGGCAATGAAGATCGCAGTTGCCTTGCCGCGCTGGCCCGCGGGAACCCAGCGGGCGAAGTGGAAGATGACGGCGGGGAAGAACCCGGCTTCGGCGGCGCCCAGCAGGAAGCGGAGCACGTAGAACATCATCTCGTTCTTGACGAAGGCCATGAGGAAATGGTGCTGCTCAAGTTTGGAGCCCGGGCTGTTGGTTCTTGGCCTGCCGCAAATACTGATAGACCGTTTCCCGGCTGATTCCGTACTCCCTGGCCAAAGTGGACTTTGCGGCGCCCTCCGCCGCCTGCCGAACCATTTCCGCTGCACGCTCGGGGCTGAGGGTTTTCTTGCGGCCGCGGTAAGCGCCTCGCTGCCGGGCAAGAGCAATACCCTCCCGCTGCCGCT
Organism: Arthrobacter sp.; assembly: GCA_023264815.1. Taxonomy (GTDB): domain Bacteria; phylum Actinomycetota; class Actinomycetes; order Actinomycetales; family Micrococcaceae; genus Arthrobacter. The sequence continues at coordinate 63,570 of JAHFUZ010000025.1, forward strand.
CCTTTATTAATGCCCGTTCAAATTCGGCGAAGGCGCCCATTACCGACAGCATGAGGATGGCCATGGGGGAGTCCTCGCCGGTGAAGGCCAGGCGTTCTTTGACGAACTCCACACGCACACCCTTGTTGGTCAAGGTCTGGACGAGAGACCGCAGGTCGTCGAGATTTCGGGCGAGTCGATCCATGCTGTGGACCACCACAGTGTCGCCGTCCCGGGTAAAGCGCATCAGCTCGGCAAGCTGGGGCCTGGCAATATCTCTGCCGGACGCCGTGTCGCTGAAGGTCCTATCCAGAAGCTCACCGTCGAGCTGGCGCTTGTCATTCTGGTCCAGGGTGCTGACCCTTATGTAACCGATTCTTTGACCTGCCACTGAAATCTCCTGTGCCGAAGGTGTCAGGATGAAATCTAAAACTCCCTGGGTGGTCTGTCCAGAAGGCGGCGACTTGACCTTATTCTGACGGCCTCATCGCAGCTGCCTGACGTCAGGTTGGGGTGTAGTTCAGGCGGATATGAGAGTCCGTCGATGGTCGATTGTCGGTATAGCTGGGGACTGCTGCAGCGCGGTGTGTGCGCGCAAGCACAGGACTTCCAGATCAGCGTCTATGCCTTGGACTCGACGAATGTCAGGTTGATCGGCGAAGCTACGGAGAATGAGTGTCTGGAGCAGGTCACCAGGTGGGATTGTTTCTGGATTTCTGTCCACCCGGTGGGATGACAATTCACGGCCCGCAGTGGGCGTGAGAGCAGCCAGGCTATGGGCGAGGCGGGTTTGCCTACCGCACAACTCTTACGAGAAGTTGTTTAGTGCAGCGGTCAAGAGTTTTGCGGGTGAGCCGAGACGAAGGTGAAGGCCGGCTTCTGCCACTGGTTCGCCGTTGATTACTACCTGGGTGACGTCGGCTGCTGTTGCGGTCATGGGCAGTTGGCCGGGTGCTGATCCGGCGGTGCGGACCGAGGCGGAAGCGATGGCAACGAGGTCGCAGACAGCGCCGACTTGAAGGGATGCAGGTGCAATGGGTGTAGCCATGGAGCTTGCGGCTCCCTCGGTTGCCGCGAGAAGTATTTCTTCCGGGGAGAACCGTCCTCGTTTTCCAGAGTGAAGCCGTTCACCGTATTCCAGTGCGCGCATTTCCAGCCACGGGTCTATGACTGCGTGTTGGTCCGTTCCGAGCGCGATGCTGGCACCGGCGTCGGACAAGGCGCGGGCAGGACCGATGCCGTCTGCCAGGTCGGCTTCTGTGGTGGGACACATAACTATCGTTGCCGCTGCGTTTCCCAGCGCCGCGATGTCCTCCTCTGTGAGGTGAGTGCAATGAACTGCAGAGAGGCGGGGGCTCAGGAGTCCGTGTTGGGCCAGGAGCGCTGTGGGAGTCAGCCCGTAAGCATCCAGGCACGCCGCGTTCTCAGCGGGCTGTTCGCTCAAATGGATGTGCAGCGGTATGTCCGGCGGCAGTTTCCGGGCCGCTACGGCGAGGGCTGCTTCAGGCACTCCGCGCACTGAGTGTAGTGCTGCGCCGACGTTGACCATGTCGCTGGGGAAGGTCTGGCTGATTTCCTGCCGCAGGGAGTCCAGCCTGTCGAGCCAGGTTTGGACGTCGGGGTCGCCAAAGCGGGTTTGTTCCGGTCCGAGGGGAAGGCCGATCCCTCCGGAGAGGTAGAGAGTGTCAAGGAGGGTTAGCCTGATCCCCGCCGCTTGGGCAGCCCGGGCAAGGGCGAGCTCCATGGCGTGCCGTTGCGGATACGGGGCACCTCCGGGCTGGTGGTGCACGTAGTGGAACTCGGCTACGCTGCTGAACCCGGCAACTACCATTTCCGTGAAGACAGCTGTTGCCAGCTGCTCGTACGCGTCGGGTGTCAACTCGGAGGCGCTGCGGTACATGTGCTCCCGCCAGACCCAGAAGTCACCGCGGTCACCATGAGTGCGCCCGCGCAGGATTCGATGGAAAGCGTGCGAGTGAGCATTTGCCGCCGCCGGGAAGACTACCCCCCGCAGAACATGCGCATCGGGGGCGGCCTCGACCCCGCCGCTGATTTCGATGATCCTGCCTTCCGTGGCTCGAATTTCCACGCCCTCGGCAACAATCGGTCCGTCGGTGCCGTTAATAAGCGCGGCCTCGCACCAATAGACCTTCACAGCAGGCCTGCCAGAACGTTGGCGAGTGCGGAGGCACCGGCGTCGGCGTCCTCATCGGTGACATGTTCCTCCGGAGAGTGGGAAATGCCGCTGGGGTTGCGCACGAAAAGCATGGCCGAGGGAACGAACCCGGCCAGCACGCCGGCGTCATGGCCAGCACCGGTGGCCAGTATGGGCGCGTCCGGCAGCATCGCCCCGATCCGCCCCGTCAGCGACGCATCGAAGTCCACGGTGTTGCTGAAGGATTCCTCGGTGAGGGTGACCGTGCACCCTTCTTCGGCGGCTGCCCGCTGCGCTCGGCCGTGGATTTCTTCCACCAGATGTGCGGTGACCGCGTCGTCGGGATGGCGGGCGTCCAGCCACAGGTCCACTCGGGAGGGGATGACGTTTGTACCGCCGGGGACGGGGATGATGCGGCCCACGGTGGCGCGTGCATCTGGTTGGTGCGCTGCGGTGTGACGGACGGCCATGATGATCTGCGCGGCTGCGACCATGGGGTCCGCGCGGTCTGCCATCAGGGTGGTGCCGGCGTGGTTGCCTTGGCCGTGGATGCTCAGTTTCCAGCGGCCGTGCCCCAGGACCGAACTGCCAACAGCGATTCCCGGGCCCTCTGCCCCCAGGCCTATGCCCTGTTCCACGTGCAGCTCGACAAAGTCGCCGATCCTTGCCAGCGCGTCCGGATCGGGGCCGATGTGACGGGGGTCAAGGCCGTTGGAGCGCGCAACGTCTGCGAAGGTGTCCCCCTCACTGTCTCTGAGGCGCAGCGCCTTGTCCGCGTCGATGGATCCGGTGAGCAGCCGCGACCCCAGGCAGGCAACACCGAACCTTGATCCTTCCTCCTCGGGAAACACGGTTATTGCCAGGGACCGGGCGGGCTTGATGCCGCGGGCTTCGAGGAGATCTACGGCAGCCAGGGCGGAGGCCACACCGAGCGGCCCGTCATATGCCCCTCCTCCGGGTACGGAGTCCAGATGACTGCCGGTCACCAGTGCCCCATCGTGCTGGGGCCCCCACCAGGCCCAGATGATGCCGTTGCGGTCTGTTTCAACATCCAGTCCCCGCCGCTGGGCCTGCTCTCTGAACCAGTTCCGCAGGTCGAGTTCGGCAGTTGAGTAGAGCGGCCGTGAGTAGCCTCCACGGACGTGGTCCTGCCCTACGTGGGCGAGTGAGCGCAACATCTGACTGACAGTTTCCAAAGGGAACCTCCAAAGGTGAAGAACCAGCACTGTGACTGGCGTAGGGGACCGGGGCCGTTCGTTCGAGGCAGCCGGGAAGAACGAACCGGCACCAGTTACGGCGACCGGACCGCTGCCATCCCGTTGGGGTTAATGCGATGCGCGCATACCTCTCGACGCCCCGCCACGATGCCGGGTCTCCCGGCGTCGCATCCCGGTATGGTTGCACAAAACGGGTCGAGCGTCTGTCAGTCCGTTTCCGGTCCATTGCAGTAGGGGCAGTCGTCCGGACAACTGGGTTGGCTGGCTTCCGCGCGTACAGGGACCTGCAGGAAAACGTGTAAAGGCAGCGTACGAGTCGCGGACCGGGAATCAGCGCGGCGGCCCGGATGCCGTGCGGACCGTGTTTTCGCCTTTGGCCGGGTTCCGGAGTGGACCCGTCCTCGATGCGGAGACCGGGTGAGGTTCCGGTGCATTTCTTTCTCCTTGTTTCGGCTGGAAGTGCGTTGGGGTGGACTGCGACTCGAGGGTTGTCAGGGCGATGATCAAGCAGCGGGAGGCTGCCAGTTGAACGGCGAAATTTTCGGGCTTCGGGGTGTTCGATATTTCCAGGAGATGCCCTGCCGGAAGGTCGATTGGGGCAAGCCGGGTAGACGTTACGGTGGTCTTGGAAGCAGGGCTGTATAGGAGTGTTGTATCGGCAGAGGTGGTGAAGTCGTGGGTTTGCCCTGGCTCTGTCCACTCCCACCGAGGTGAGATGCGCGTTGGTGAATAGACGAGGTTAATGTCTTGGACGGGACCGTTCAGCAGCTCGCACTCAACCTCGGAGCCTCCGTCGAAGTTCAGGGTTTGGAATGGGGCAAGCACCTCGCTCGAGTGGCCACCCAGATCCAATCGCACGCCGTTTCCTTGAATTACCGAAATAAGTCGATGCATTCCGACGAATCTGGAAAATGGGCCGTCAACACCGATGTCGGCCACAGACAGACGCCAGACGTACTCTTCTCTTGGTCCGCGGCGGAGTAGTTCTGTTGTCTGCCCGCCACCGTTCTTCCACGGCATTCGGGTAAAGTCCGAGGGCGCGTAGCTGACTGTTCGGAACATAACTTGTCACTCCTGAGGGTGGGGGATGTCGTAGGGAATCGCGCAGCAACTCCTACGGCATCTCCTGGCAGTGGCTGACTCAATCGTGTTTGAATTCCTTCATGGGGATGCGGACGCCGCGTTCCTTGGCGACCTCGACGGCGCGGGGGTAGCCGGCGTCGGCGTGGCGGATGACGCCCATGCCGGGGTCGTTGGTGAGCAGGCGCTCGAGTTTCTGGGCGGCGAGGTCGGTGCCGTCTGCGACGGAGACCTGGCCGGCGTGGAGGGAGCGGCCGATGCCCACGCCGCCGCCGTGGTGCAGGGAGACCCAGGTGGCGCCGGAGGCGGTGTTGAGCAGGGCGTTCAGCAGGGGCCAGTCGGCGA
>JAHFUZ010000026.1 GCA_023264815.1 Arthrobacter sp.
TGGCCAACGCCACCGAACACCCGGTGGGCAGATCTCGTGGCCATGACTGGGCAGTTTTCATGGCCACCAGCGGGCATATTCGCTGGCCGCCCGTGGGCACAAACTATTGGCCATTGACACTCGCCCCAAGGCAAAGTGCCAACACCATTCGGCAGTTATGGTTTTGGTTTAGGCTTCGTTTTCCTGGCAGTCTCATAGTCCTCGGCAAGTGTCGAGGGGATATTGGCCTCGTCTGCAATACGTTGAACCTCGAAGAGACGGTTAGGTTCCTCTCGGAGGCTTTCAATGCCAGCAGGCCATGGCTGTCGCCATGCCAAGGTCCAGCAGGTTCACCACTGGAAAGCGGTCGACGGCCTGTTGAAGAAGCGAGGTTTCCCCTGTCAATTCATCGACGGTGAGGTAGCCCGTAATCGTGCTACTGGTGACGTGGGTAGCTTGAGAGAGTCGAACGAATTCAAAGCGCAGCAGCCCACTTTTCGGTTCCCGGGTGTTAGCGGCCAATGCCGAATTCCAGGCACAGCTCACGTTCCGGCGGCAGCAGGGACTAAGGCATGAGTTCACCGGCATTGATGTAGATTTGCCAGCACGCAAGACCGCCCGGCTTCGGTGTTGAGTCCGGTTTTGCTCCGGTCCACGAGGCCGCTTTGGATGCGTCGTATCAGAAGGGGACCTGACCGAGGAACAGCGCTTTTGACAACGAGCGTTCGGCGCCAGGCCGCCTGGATACATGTCGGGGAAGCTGTGATCGATTCCCCGATCGTCCGCGATCTGGTGCGGTGTAGCCGGCGGGATGTACCGCATCAATGCCAGCGGCGACTTCCCAGGACGGTCACCGCGGCGGTGATGGCGATGCCGAGGCCGATCGGGACGCTGAAATGTGTCTGGAGCAGGATCGCTCCGATGGCGGCCCCGGCGAACATAGCGAGGACAGCGCCCAGCCGTCGGTTGAATAACCGGGGCCGTTGCTTGCCCACAAGTGACTCCCCGGCGAGGGAAGTCATGGTGGAAGTAATGACCACGGTGGTCATGTCTCGTACGCCCAAATGCCGCGCAATCAGGGCCTGGGAGCCCATGTGCATGGCGATAACGGCGGCAACAATGACACCAATGGACTGCCGGCCGACGTCTTCCACGATGAGGGAGACGGCGGCGGTTCCCGTCAACGCGATACAACCCGCTGTGAGGAGGAGCGTGACCCTGCGGTTCCAGCCTTGCGGGCTTGACTGGAGCGTAAATCCGGCAACCGCCGCGCCGAGGAGAAAGGCACCAAGTGCTACCAGTGGGCCCAAAGTTGGCAGGTTCGGCGCGCCGGCCAACGCCATCGCAAGAATCACCACGTTGCCGGTCATGTTTCCGGTGAAGACGCGGTCAAGGGCAAGGTAGCCGACCGCGTCAACGACACCTGTAACGAGCGTGAGGGCCATCATGAGCATCAGTCGGAACTTTTCCGGAGACGCATTTTCTTGCAGGGTAGAGGCGGTTGTGGTGCCTGGGCTGGCTACGGCTGATGTCATGGTTTAAGGGATCTTTCATCGTGAGGGATGGTCTCTATGACCCCCCGACATGCTTATGGATGGTTTTAGGCGGACCGGCTGGCAACTACGGCGATGCCGTCGCTCCGGGGATCTGCGCCGGCGGCTAGGGCGCTCAGCCTTCAAGCTTGGAATGCTCGCCCAGACGGTGCCATGAACGGTTGTGGTAGACCAGTGCGTCGCCGGGTTCGCCCGCCTGGACGTCACGCATCACGCGGGACTCCAAGGCGTGAACGGCGATGATTGTGGAGGTCCCCACCTCCATGCGATTGATGACGGCGCAGCGCACCCAGGCGCGGACGTCGTCATACACTGCTTCGCCGGTTGCAAGGGGCGACCAGCGGTGCGTCTGGTCAAACCGGTCGGCTCCAGGGGTCGCTCCAAACTTCGCCAGGTCGACGTCGTGTGCGTCCAGCAGGTGCACGACGACGGTATCGGCGCGTGAAAGCACTTCGGACGCAGAGGACAGTGCCGAGACCGAGAAAATCAGCAATGGAGGTTCCGCACTCACTGACACGACCGACGATACCGTCAGGGCCACCGGTCCTTCGCCGGCATTCGCCGTGACGACGGCGACACCTCCCGGGTGCCCACGGAACAGTGCCTTGAATTCGTCAGCCGAGAGGGAGGACGGGAAGCTTTGCGTGGGAGCCTCGAGCCAAGTCTCTGCGGGGTAGGCGTGAAACATCGCTAGGACACCGTGGGGGCGGAGCGGGCCAGTTCCTCGCGAATGATGTTCGTCCCTGCGCTGAGAGCACTCAGCTTGGCCAGTGCGACGTCCCGGGGGAACGGTGCCATGCCGCAGTTCGAGCTGGGGAGGAGCTTGTCCGCATCGACGAACTGCAGGGCCGCACGGAGGGTGTTGGCGACCTCATCCGGGGTCTCGATGGTCTCGCTTGCGACGTCGATTGCCCCGAGCATGACTTTCTTGCCGCGGAGGAGCTCAATGAGGTCCAGGGGCACGTGGGAGTTCTGGCATTCCAGCGAGATGATGTCGATGCTGGAGCTTTGCAGCAGCGGGAAGGATTCCTCGTACTGCCGCCACTGTGAGCCGAGCGTTGCCTTCCAGTCAGTATTCGCCTTGATCCCGTAGCCGTAGCAGATATGTACGGCGGTCTCCGCACGCAGTCCTTCTGCCGCTCTCTCGAGCGTAGCCACGCCCCAGTCCTTGACCTCATCGAGGAAGACATTGAACGCGGGCTCGTCGAACTGGATGATGTCCACGCCGGCCGCCTCGAGTTCTTTCGCCTCCTGGTTCAGGATCGTGGCGAACTCCCAGGCCAGCTTCTCGCGGCTCTTGTAGTGGTCATCATAGAGCGTGTCCACCATCGTCATCGGACCGGGAAGAGTCCATTTGATCGGCTTGTCGGTGGTTGCGCGAAGGAATTTTGCGTCTTCGACGAATACCGGCCGCTCACGGCGCACTGGTCCGACAACGGTCGGTACGCTCGCGTCGTAGCGGTCGCGGATGCGCACGGTCTTGCGCTGTTCAAAGTCGACCCCGCTGAGATTCTCGATGAAGGTCGTGACGAAGTGCTGGCGGGTTTGCTCGCCGTCGCTGACGATGTCGATGCCGCGCCGGCTCTGCTCGTGGATGGCGATGCGCAACGCATCCTGCTTGCCCTCGAGCAGCGCATCTCCCTCCAGCTTCCACGGGGACCAAAGAGTCTCCGGCTGTGCGAGCCACGATGGTTTCGGCAGGCTACCGACGACTGTGGTGGGCAACAGTGTGTTCATGATTGACGATTCTCCGTGGGTCAGTTGACGAGAGCGGGGTAGTTGGCCGTCCACTGGTCCAACAGATCCTTGTGGGGCGTGATGAAGTGCTCCTCCGTGTACTTCGCCTGCGTAACCGCGAGCTGACCGCGCTCGACGCGGTCGTAAGCGATCTGGGTCCGCGAGTAATCCTGCTCGCCCAAGCTCGGCTGGTAGACGGCGGCGGCGGCGGAGTTCGCATTGTAGACCTCCGGGCGGTAGATCTTCTGGAACGTCTCCATAGTGCTGATCGTGCCGATGAGCTGCAGGTTGGAGTAGTCGTTGAGCAGGTCGCCCCGGAAATAGAAGGCGAGCGGCGCAACGCTGCCGCGTGGCATGAAGTAGCGGACCTGCAGCCCCATTTTTCCGAAGTAAGCGTCCGTCAGGGAGTAATCGTCCTGCTGGTACTCGACGCCCAGGACCGGGTGGCGGTTCCCGGTTTGCCGGTATGTCTTGCTCGTGGAGACGCTGATGCAGACCACTGGCGGTTGCGGAAAGCGTTCCTGGCCTACCGGGGAATCGAGGAAGTGCTGGAACAGCTTGCCGTGAAAATCGCCGAAGTCTTCGGGAACGGTGGGCTTGCCTGAGTCCCCTGCTGCCGCCGGCAGTACGACGCTGAAGTCGAAGTCACGGACGTAGGAGGAGAAGTTGTTCCCGACGATTCCTTGGTGGCGCATCCCGTTCAGCAGGTCGACGATCTGGATATCGAGAACCTCGAACAGGGGGAACTGCTGATCCGTACCATTCGCAGTGAACTGAATCTGCACGGAAACGATCTCAAGCTCGAGCGTGTAGCGGTCCCGGTCGGGGTTGTCCCAGTGTGCGAGATCGTTAAAGCGGCGTCGCATCATGGTCAAGGCGTTGCGGAGGTTGTCCTGGCGGTGCTCGCCCCGTGCCAGGTTGGCGAAATTCGTGGTGATCCGGGAGTCTTCCGACGGGGAGTAGTCCTCGTCGAAGCGGGTGGTGGTGATGCTGAAGGTGAAGTCGTCTGCCATGGGCTGCCAATCCGTTGATGATGGCCGGAGACGGCCTTTCAGAAGGGGTTGTATCCATGGTGCTAGCTTAAGGCAGATATCGGGTAACTAGGCGTTGCTATGCATTCATATAGTATTTTCCTATGCCACAGCTTTCCAGCGGATTGACCCTGCAGCAGCTGCGCTACTTCATTGAAGTTGCAGCTGAGGGGTCGATCTCCGCGGCTGCCGACCTTCTTTATGTAGCGCAGCCCACAATGTCCGCAGCGATGAAGGACCTGGAGTCACGGGTGGGCCGTGCACTCCTGGTTCGCTCCGCCCGCGGGGTCACCCTCACCGCCGACGGGGCAGAGTTCCTCGGCTATGCGAGGCAGGTCGTCGAGCAGTTCGCTCTCCTCGAGCAGCGCTACCTTGGTAGGCCACCGATGAGACGTCTGCTGGGGGTGTCAACGCAGCACTACTCGTTCGCGGTGGACGCCTTCGTCCGGATGGTCAAGGCCACTGAGGTGGCCGAATACGAGTTCTCGCTTCGTGAAACCCGCACCTGGGACATCATCGAGGATGTCCGGACGCTCCGCAGCGAGATAGGTATCCTCTACCGGAACGATTTCAACCGGAAGATCATCGACAAGCTGCTCCGGGAATCCGGGCTCGCGTTCACTCCGCTTTTCCTCGCCGATCCGCACATTTTCATTTCCCGGAACAACCCGCTCGCCTCAAAAAAGCGTGCGACTCTAGCCGATCTCGCCGGCTTGCCGCGGCTAACCTTCGATCAAGGTGCGAACAACTCTTTTTACTTCGCCGAGGAGATCCTCTCCACCTTGTCCAGTAAGCAGGAGATCCGGGTCTCTGACCGTGCGACGATCTTCAACCTCATGATCGGGCTCCACGGGTACACGATCTCGACGGGCATCATCAGCGGGCAGCTCGACCCGGAGATTGTCGCCATCCCGCTCGACGTTGACGAACGCATCGAGATCGGCTGGATCGGCCACGCTGCGATTCCGCTCACCGACCAGGCGCAGCGCTACCTCAGGGAATTGCGGGCCGTCGTCGCTGAGTTCGGCGTAGCATTGCTCGACTGACCGCAGTTGAGTGGACGGGTCTGATCTGCTCAAGCGCCTTGAGGACGCGTGACGGCATGCCGGGACCTCGAGCATGCCCTTCAAGTAGTCGATCGGTACGGCTTCCATGTCCATGATGTCGGTTTGTTGGCCGAGCGTTGGCCACGCCGGCGACGACTGTCAAGGAGGATGCCGAGGCTTATCCGGAACTGGTGGCGTCTGAGTCGCCGCGGGAACTATTGACTTGCTGGACTCTGCCGCCCAAGCTCACGGCATCTGCTGCCCCCGCAATACTTTGCCATCTCCGAAAACGGGGTGTGGACAATGTCCACACTTTTCGTCTCGAACTGGGCCAAACAGCCTTCGGACTGCCCCGGATTCCGCATTTTCTCGCGGTTTCCCAGTGATGGCAGGGCCTGGAAGACAGTTCGAGTCCCACCTCGGGCACAGCGTTTCCGCAGGTCAGCGGCTATTTGCTTTTCTGCTGTTGACAAAGCTTGACTTTTCGAAATTCTCCACTTTGGCGACTGGCCTACGGCTGTCACTTTCCGTGCTTTTCGGCGGCGTCTTGTGATCGAAAGGGGCCCTTCGCATTTAGGCATGGTTGGTCTGTTTGGTGCGGTACGGGCGGTGGCCTCCGGCGGCGAGTAGGCATCTGATTCTGTAGTTGGTGAAGTTGCGGAAGCCGCGTGCGATTCGACGTGCGGTTTCGATGACGCTGTTGATCGCTTCGATAGGTCCGTTGGAAGTTCCGGTTAGCAATCCCAGACAAGCACGAAGCGCTACCCATGCCCGCTAGGACATAGCAGGGGAGGTTTTAAAGCGGGAGGATTCTGTGCGCTGCTTGGTCGTTTGCTGGCGAAGTGCGGCCGCCAAGTATGGAGCAGTTCGGCTTTCCGGGGACTGCGCGACGGCGGCAGGAGTCCCGGTTGCCATGATCTGGCCGCCTTTGTCCCCTCCTGACGGCCCAAGGTCGATCACCCAGTCGGCCCCGGCCACCACTGCCATGTCGTGCTCGACTACCACCACCGAGTTTCCGGCGTCCACCAGGCCGTGGAGCTGGGCCATGAGGAGTTGCACATCGGCAGGGTGCAGGCCGGTGGTCGGCTCATCCAGGAGGTAGAGGCTGTGGCCGCGCTGTGCCCGTTGCAGTTCGGTAGCGAGCTTGATGCGCTGCGCCTCGCCGCCGGAGAGCTCGGTGGCCGGCTGCCCCAGCCGCAAATAGCCAAGACCCACGTCCTTCAAACTTTTGAGGCTCCTCGCGGCAGCAGGGACCCCGGCCAGGAACTCGGAGGCGGCGTCCACCGTCATGGCCAGAACCTCGGCGACGTTGAGGCCCCGGTACAGCACCTCGAGCGTCTCCGGGTTGTAGCGGGACCCTGCGCACTCCGGGCAGGGTCCGTAGCTCCCGGGCAGGAAGAGCAGCTCGACGGCGACAAACCCCTCGCCCTGGCAGGATTCGCAGCGTCCGCCCGCCACGTTGAAGGAGAACCTGCCGGCGCCGAAGCCGCGGGCCCTGGCCTGCTCCGTGGCGGCGAATTCCTTGCGGACGGCGTCGAAAAGCCCGGTGTACGTGGCCAGGTTGGACCGCGGGGTCCGGCCGATGGGCTTCTGGTCCACGGTCACGAGCCGGTCGATGCGGTGGCTGCCGAGGACGCTTCCCAGCTCCAGCGGTTCCGCAGCTTCATCCTGCTCCACGGGGGCTTTGAGGCCGGCGGCGACCACCTCGCCCAGGACTTTGCTCACCAGCGTGGACTTGCCGGAGCCTGAAACGCCCGTGACGGCAGTCAGCACGCCCAAGGGGAAGTTGGCATCCAGGCCGCGCAGGTTGTGCCGGGTGATGCCCTTCAGCTCCAGCCACTCCCTTGGCTCCCTGGCCAGGCCGGTACCGGCACCGCGTTCAGGGACGGAGCCGCCGTCGTCGAACAGGAAAGGCCTGGTGACCGATTCTGAAATCCCGGCGAGGCCGTCAACCGGCCCGCTGTAGAGCACTTCGCCGCCGCCTTCGCCGGCGCGGGGGCCCACGTCCACCAGCCAGTCCGCATGGCGGACCACGTCCATGTTGTGTTCCACCACGAATACCGAGTTGCCGGACGATTTCAGCTGCTCCAGCACCTCCAGCAGCGGCTCCGCGTCGGCTGGATGAAGCCCGGCGGAGGGCTCATCCAGCACGTAGATCACCCCGAACAGGCCCGACCGCAGCTGTGTGGCGATCCTCAGCCGCTGCATCTCGCCCGGTGACAGGGTGGGGGTGGACCGGCCGAGCGCCAGGTAGCCGAGCCCAAGGTCCAGCAGGACCGTGATCCGTTGGAGCAGGTCCCGGGTGATGGCCACCGCCACCTCGTTGGACTCACCGGAAAGTTGCCTGCGGGAGGCTGTGCCGGCGTCGTTCATCTCCGTGGTGGGGCGGACAACTTCGGCGAGCTCCACCATGGGGAGCCCGTTGAGTTCCGCAATGGTCCTGCCCGCAAAGGTCACGGCCAGGGCCTCCGGCACCAGCCCTGTCCCCGAGCACCGGGGGCAGGGGCCTGATTCCATGTACGCAAGCACGCGGTCACGCATGGAGGCGCTCTGCGAATCTGCCAGCGTATGGAGGACATAGCTCCGGGCGCTCCAGAACCGCCCCTTGTACGGCTTAGCCACGCGGTCGCGCTGCGGAGTCACTTCCACCACCGGCTGCTCCTCGGTGAAGAGGATCCAGTCACGGTGTTTTTTGGGCAGCTTCCGCCAGGGGACGTCGACGTCGTAGCCCAGGTGGGTAAGGATGTCCCGCAGGTTCTTCCCCTGCCAGGCGCCGGGCCAGGCAGCGATGGCGCCGTCCCGGATGCTCAATGACGGGTCCGGGACAAGCGAGGACTCGGTAACCGTGTGCGCGACGCCCAGGCCGTGGCATTCCCGGCAGGCGCCGGCGGAGGTGTTGGGGGAGAAGGCATCCGAGTCCAGCTGGGTGCTGCCGGCCGGGTACGTGCCTGCCCGGGAGAACAGCATGCGGAGGGAGTTGGAGAGCGTGGTGACGGTTCCCACGGTGGACCGGCTGCTGGGTGCGCCGCGGCGCTGTTGCAGGGCGACGGCGGGCGGCAGCCCGCTGATCAGTTCCACCTTGGGGTTGTGCCCCTGCTGGATGAGGCGGCGCGCGTACGGGGCGACGGACTCGAAGTAGCGCCGCTGGGCCTCGGCGTAGATGGTGCCGAACGCCAGCGAGGACTTGCCGGAACCTGAGACGCCGGTGAACGCCACGATCGCGTCGCGCGGGACGTCAACGTCCACGTTCCGGAGATTGTTTTCGCGGGCTCCCCGGACCCTGACAAAGCCGTCGGTCACCTGGGCAGAGGCCGGAAACTGCGGGTCATCAACGAGCTTTGCGGTCTGCATTGGTTCGACTCTAGCGGTGATTCCGGCGCTGGGCATTTATCCCGATCCGATGGAGGACTTTGTGAGCAGTACTGTTGCGCCTGAAGCCGAACCTGAATGTAGCTGAACTGGAGGTCCCCGCCAGGATCCTCCCGGTGGTCGACCTGCACCTGCATATCGACGGACCCTCGAGCCGAAACCGGCACATGAAGGCGTACGCCGGCAGCGATGTGATCGACCGCTTTTACAAGGCCAGCAGAGACCTGCTCACCATATTCGACCGAAATGGCGCCCGGCCCGGACGGCCGTCTAAGCAGCCCGTTTGGGGGGGCGTCGAAGTCGGCAAAAAGAGGGTGTGCACAATGTGCACACTCGGGGCTTCGGACTCGGTCATACTTGTCTGGGCCGGATTCGGCATGTTCCGGGAGTTCCCAGTTTTGGCAAGGGCCGGAAAGTACTTCGAGTCCCACCTCGAGCACAGTGTTTCCGCAGGTCAGAAGCGTTTTGTCTTCCTGCTGTTGACAAAGCTTGACTAGTATTCGCCGTCGGGTGTGTGAGGCATCCTGCCATGCGTGGCCTTGGGCCTCGGACGAAACTCTGGACTCGGTTCTACTATCTTTGGGTGCACCCTGAGCCGCGTCGGCTTAATCGTTGCGGGGCGGCTCTGAAACCTACTAAAAGTTGTTTGCCAGACACAGAACTTCCGTTCTTCACGTCGTCGAGTTCCGGAACGCCGCGTCCCGCCTCGGCGGCACGTTTGAAGATGTACTCCTGCAGCGTTCCGATGCCAGCACCGTACCGTCGTGCGACACGACTGATGCCCCGCGGACGACGGGCTTACTGTTCTAGCAAGACAAAAATGGTTGTAATCGGCAGTAAGACTTTAGGAAAAACTTCGTCGATTCAAGTTGCTGCGCTATGTATCGCTGTCCGAGGAGCCTTGGGGAACGATCATGTGGTACTCAACGGACACCGTGTGGGCGCTCGATGGGAGCGCCAGACGTAACGGCATATGCCAGATTCTTGTTCCTGCCCACGATGATGTGAAGGTTGTGGTCCGGAGAGACGAATGCAGAATTATTCGGCTGCTATGGAGAGTGGCCCGCTCGCCATTTGAGCGACGCTTCACCGACGACGTACAAGCAGAGAATCCGGCCGCGGTCTTACCCGGTCGCAATCCTGCAAGAAACTTTGTCAAATGGCCGGCTGCCGTCAACCGATGCCAGCTGAAACCCAGCGGCTGTGCAGGCAGCTAACATGGCCTCCCGGAGCGCGGAACCCTGGGCGTCGGGCATGGTGACGAATCCGTCCTGCCAACTCAGCTAGGGCACGGACTGCCTGCCCGCGAGCGGATGATCCACCGGTAATGCGGCTCCGAGCGGTTCTGTCGCGATACGCCGGGTGGCTAGGGACGGGCAGTCCACCGGCGGGCCCCACGAAGGGCAGATCCTGGGAGCCGGTGCCGAGGAGGTTCATGGCGTCCTGCGTCAAAAGTCCAACGGAGAGTGTCAGTTCCAGCTCTCGATAGCGTGGCAGCCGTGCGCGCGTCAGGGGCGGGAGCGTCTTGTGGTTCAATGCACCGGAGAGGCCGATGCCCAGCCGGCCGTAAAACCTGCCGGTTTCGGTGGTTGCCGCACGGCGGGCGAGGTCAAGTTCCCCGATGATCTTCCGGGCATGCGGGGGGAACGACAATCCGGCAGCGGTCAGGGAGGCAGCCTGGGTGTTGCGTTCGAACAGCTCCGCGCCCAAACTTTTGCCAGCTTTTTATGGTCTTGCTCAACGGCGACAGCGCCATCCTCAGCCTCCTGGCCGCCGCCCCAAAGTGCAGCTCTTCCGCGACGGCAAGGAACGCTTCGATCTGCCGCAGTTCCACTCCCTTGCTCCCTGTACGGTCCTGTGGGTAATTTAATGTCCACGTAAACGGTACATTCTGGAGACATGACAGAGATTCGGTGGCTGGAAGCGTTCGTTGCGGTGGCTGAGGAGCTTCATTTCGGCCGGGCTGCACAGCGACTGCACACGTCACAGTCCCCGCTGAGCCAGACGATCCGGAAGCTTGAGGCTGATTTGGGGACGCGCCTTTTTGAGCGCAACACCCGAAGCGTGGCCCTAACGCCGGCGGGGTATGCCCTCCTGCCGCGCGCGTACCGTGTGTTGCGCGAGATGCGGCTGGCCCGGGAGGCGGCCCAGGCCGAGGTTGAGGGCGTCCGGGGCAACATCAGAATCGGATTTTCTGGAGCTGTGAACCACCTGACCCTCCCGCCGCTGACCCGTGCCGTGCGCCGGCGCCACCCCGACATCAAAATGGACCTCACGAGCCGTGTGCGCACAGCCGACGGGTTAGCCAGCGTCGCGAACGGTACCCTTGACCTTGCCTTCGTGGGTCTTCCCGAAACACCGGTTCCCTCGGTGATGACGCGGCTGGTGGCAAGGGAGGAAATCGGGGCGGTGCTGCCGCTGGATCATCCGCTGGCACAGGAAGAGTCCATACCCTTGCAGGCTCTGGCTGCCGATGACTTCATATCCCCTCCGCTGGACGGCTCATCCTCCATGACCGAAGTGATGCTCGCATCCTGCATGGGAGCCGGCTTCCGCCCGCGCATTGTCCAGGAGTTGTCCGACCCCTATATGGTGCTGACCTTTGTGGCCGCAGGTGTGGGAGTCACCCTCATGAGCAGCGGAATAGCCGGGATTATACCCTCCGGCGCAACGTATGTGGCCCTGGATCACCCACAGCATTTCATGAATCACGCCATTGCATGGTCGGAGGAAAATGATTCCGCCGTGCTGGCGGCTGTGCTCGCCTTGGTCGGGGAAATCTTTCCTGAGATCCCCAACTGACCCTCGGCCGATATAGTCGAATAGCAGCATAGTGATAGATCATTTTAGTCGTGGACGAACTAAGTGATCGCAGCCACACTGGATGGAGAAGCCGCACAGCGCGGCAACCGTTTCGCAGCCGGCCCACACGAGGAGCCGCCCGAAACGGTCCCCGTTACATGAAGGGAACACCATGTCAGTGTCGACATCGGCGCCAGCACGCCCCAAGAACAATGCGAAGATCGCAGCAGTTTCAGGGTTCGTGGGCAGCGCACTTGAGTACTACGACTTCTTTATCTTCGGCTCGGCAGCGGCGCTGATCTTCGGCAAGCTGTTCTTCGCCCCGGGCCCCTCAGCCATGCTCTTGTCCTTCGCAACAGTCGGTGTCGCGTACATCGCCCGCCCGCTCGGGGCAGTCATCTGCGGGCACCTCGGCGACAAATTCGGCCGCAAGAAGGTCCTGCTGCTCACCCTGCTGCTGATGGGCGCCTCCACCTTCCTCATCGGCTGCCTGCCCACCTACAACGACATTGGAATGGCAGCACCGATCCTCATTGTGGCTCTCCGGCTTCTGCAGGGCCTCTCCGCCGGCGGTGAATCGCCGGGCTCAAGCTCCCTCACCCTTGAGCACGCCCCTGATAGGAAGCGCGCCTTCTACACCAGCTGGACGATGAGCGGCATCATGTTCGGCATCGTGCTTTCCACGCTTGTGTTTATTCCTGTGGCGTCCATGCCCGAGGACCAGCTGCTTGCCTGGGGCTGGCGTATCCCCTTCCTGGCCAGTGCAGTGGTGACCGTCATCGCCTTTGTGCTCCGGCGCCTCCTGGAAGAGCCCCCGGTATTCGCGGAGGTCAAAGCGCACGACGAAGTGGTCAAGGTTCCTCTCGTCACCCTGTTCCGGCACCACTGGGTCACCGTTATCCGTGTCACCGCTATGTCGCTGTTTACCATCATCAACACCATCATTAACGTCTTTGCGTTGTCCTATGCCACGTCCGTCGTCGGCGTCGAAAAGGGCCTGATGCTGACAGTGATCGCCGTGGCCAACCTAGCCGCGGTGGCCATGGGCCCATTGGCGGGGATCCTCTCGGACCGGATCGGCCGCAAACCCGTCTTCGTCTCCGGTCTGGTGCTGCAGATGGGCATGATCTTCGTGTTCTTCTCTGCCCTGTCCGCTGCGAATGTTCCGTTGATCTTTGTGACCGGCATCCTTCTGATCGGTGTCGCATACACCGGGTCGAACTCCATCTACCCCGCTTACTTCCCGGAGCAGTTCCCGGTCAAGGTCCGCTATTCCGGTATGGCCATCAGCCTCATGTTCGGACTCCTCCTTGCAGGATTCGCGCCGGTCATTTCCGAGCTGCTCATCGGTGGCGACAAGGCCAACTGGGTCCCCGTGGCAACGTTCGCCGCCCTGGCCTGCGCCATCTCCGCCATCGCAGCGCTGATGGCACCTGAGACGTTCAAGACTCCGACGGCCCTGCTGGGACTGAAGAAATCCGACCCGCGCCTCCACCCGGCGTCGTCCGCCACCCCGGAAACCGCAGCATGGCAGACCGGCACGGACGACGACGCCGCCAGCGCTGTTACCGATAGGGCACGCGCATGAGCCAGCAAACCCTGGCGGGCACCTGGGCGTTCCGGCCGCGTGAAGCCGATTTCAGCCATCGGTTCGTGGTGGGTTTACTCGGTTCCGGTATCGACGGATCGCTCACCCCGGGCCTTCACGAGGCTGAAGCGGACAGGCTGGGCCTTGCCTACACCTACCGCGTCATCGACCTGGACGCCGTCGGACAACCTCCAGAACGCTCCGCGGCGCTGGTGCGGCACGCAGCTGATTTGGGATTCGACGGCCTGAACGTCACCCATCCCAGTAAGCAACTGGTGCAGAACGGCCTGGACGAGCTTTCGCCGGAAGCCCGGATTGTCGGTGCCGTCAACACCATCACCTTTCACGACGGCAAGGCAGTGGGCCACAACACCGACCACACCGGTTTCATCGGCGGTCTCCGGGCCGGACTCCCGTCGGCCGTGACCGACTCCGTGGTGCAGATCGGTGCGGGAGGAGCCGGCGCGGCGGTGGCCTTCGGGCTACTCAGCACCGGAACCCGGCACCTGGTCATCGCCGACATTGAACCGGCAAAGGCCGAAGACCTCGCCGCCCGGCTGGCCCCGCACTTTCCGGACAGCCAGCTGTCAGTGACCCGACCGGATGCTGTCGCCAGAAGCATCCGGGAGGCCGATGGGCTGGTGAACTCCACGCCCATCGGCATGACAGGCCACCCCGGTGTGCCCGTGGATCCCGGCCTGATCCACTCCGGGCTGTGGGTAGCGGACGTGATCTACCGGCCGCTCGAAACCGAACTGATCAAGGCAGCCCGCGGTACGGGCTGCGCGGTACTCGACGGCGGGCGCATGGTGGTGGGACAGGCCGCCGCGGCCTTCGAGCTCTTCACCGGCATCAGCGCCGACGCCGACAGCATGCTGGCCACGTTTCGACGGGCGGTCAGCTAAGCATGGATGCCCAGACACCGACCACCATCGCCGAGTCCCGCTGCCTGGTGGTCGGGGCAGCCAGCGGCATAGGGTTGGCGACGGCGGCACGCCTCAGGGCATCCGGCGCCACGGTGGTAGGGGCGGACGTGCCCTCGGCAACCTGGCCCGAAGAACCACGCATCTCATCACTGGCCATGGACGTCACCGACCCGGCATCCGTTGCTGCCGCCGTCTCTGCATCGGCCATGGAGATGGGAGGGCTCGACGCGGTGGTGAACTGCGCGGGCATCCTGGGACCGGTGGCCCCGGCCGCCGCCACATCAGTGGAAGACTTCGAACGCATCATGAAGATCAATCTGACGGGGGCGTTCATTCTCTCACAGGCCGTCCTGCCGCGGATGGCCGAGGCAGGCTACGGCCGCCTGCTCCACATCTCCTCGACGGCGGGCAAGGAAGGCGTGGTTAATATGCCCGCCTACTCGGCCAGTAAGGCCGGAATTCTCGGCCTGATCAAGTCACTCGCCAAGGAGTTCGCGCTTTCCGGCGTCACCGTCAACGCCCTCGCCCCGGGCAACGTGGTGACCCCGCTTTTCGCGGAAGTACCGAAAAACCAGCAGGCGGCCCAGGCCGCCAAGATCCCCATGGGCAGGTTCGGGACACCCGCCGAGGCGGCCGCCCTCATCGAATTCATCATTTCACCGGCTGCTTCCTACACCACCGGCTCCGTTTTCGACCTGTCCGGCGGCCGGGCCACGTACTAGCCCGGCCCGGCCTCCTGCCGGACCGCACCAGACTTTCCTACCAGCACCAGAAAGATGGCCCTGTTGATGATCACCCCATCACCTGTCACCGTCCGCCCCCTTCGCATCGGAATCGCAGGATGCGGGGCGATCTCCCGGAACCATCTGGAGGCGTTCCGCGCCCTGGACGACGTCGTCATCGTTGGCGTCTGCGACATCGACCTGAAGCGCGCCCAACACACCGCGGACGCATGGGGAATCCCTGCAGCGGCCAATACAGTCGAGGAGCTCCTGGGCCTGGACCTGGACATCGTCTCGGTCTGCACCCCGCATCCCACCCACGAGGATGTGGTGCTTCAGGCCGCCGCGGCAGGAGTCCACGTGCTCTGTGAAAAGCCCATCGCCACTGACCTGGCATCCGCAGAGCGCATGGTGAAGGCCTGCGACAATGCCGGCGTGAAGCTGGGTGTCCTCTTCCAACGCCGGTTCTGGCCCGCCGCCCAGCGCATCCGCGCCGCGATCGACGACGGCACCCTGGGACGGCCCATCATGGGCCAATGCTCGGTGATGCTGCACCGCGAACCGGAGTACTACTCCCGCGACGCCTGGCGCGGGACATGGGCCAGCGACGGCGGCGGGGTCCTCATGACCCAGGCCATCCACTACATCGACCTGCTGCAGTGGTTTATGGGAGACGTGGCCGAGGTCTACGGAAAAATCAACACCTGCAAGCATGGCGAGCAAATCGAAGTCGAAGACTCGGCGACCGCCGTCATCACGTTCACCTCCGGCGCCATGGCCACCCTCCAAGCGTCGACGGCGGTGTCCCCAAGCCTGGGCGTACAAATCAGGGTCACGGGGGAGACCGGCGCCTGCGCTTCCCTGACCGAATTCCCGGAAGGCAGCGACGGGCGCCTGGACCTGTGGGCCCTGTCCGGGACGATCAGCACCGAGCCTGTTTACCCCGCGGGAGTTGACCCGAACGTCAGCCTCGCCACGATCAACGGCCAGCTCACCCCGCACCACACCGCGCAGGTCCGAGATTTCGTCCGGAGCATCCGCTTAGGCGGTGAACCGGCCATCACCGGCCAGGACGCGACGAAAGCCTTGCGAATACTGCTGGCGGTTTACGAATCGTCCCGGACAGGTAGTCCCGTCCGCTTCACCCCGCTGCCGGAAAGCACACCACCCCTCGCGCAGATCGCGGGCTAAGGAACAGCAATGGAAAGGAACACACGCTACGCCGCCCGCCCACTGACCCTGGGCCGCAACGGCCGCACCCCGAAGACCCTCCGCAACCGCCTGGCCTCCGCTCCCATGGAACGCAACTACGGCACCAGCGATGGGCACATCACCGAGCAGTACATCGACTACCTCGTGACCCGCGCGAAGGCGGGCCTGGGCCTGGTCACCACCGAGGCCACGTACGTCCGCGCCGACGGCAAGGGCCGCAGCCACCAGCTGGGCCTGCACAGCGATGCCATGATCCCGGGCCTTCTCAGACTCACCGACGCCCTGCACGCCGAAGGTGCGCTGGCCGCCGTCGAACTCAACCATGGCGGCCGCACCGCCCAGACCGCCCTCTCCGGGCACAAAAATCTGGCGCCCTCACCGGTGGCATGCGAGGTGGCAGGCGGCGAAGTCCCCCGTGAACTCACCATCGAGGAGTGCCACGAGCTGGCGGAGGCCTACGCCCAAGCGGCCCGCCGCGCGGTGAAGGCCGGATTCGACGTCATCAACATCCACGGCGCCCACGGCTACCTGATCCACCAGTTCATGTCACCCATCTCCAACCACCGCACGGACGAGTTCGCCATACCCGAACGTTTCATGAACCTCGTCATCGACGCCGTGCGGGCAGCGGTCCCAGACACTGTCGTGGGCATGCGCGTGTCCGTCATCGAGGGCCCTGCAGACGGCATCTCCGCCGAACAACAGCTGGCCATCATTGCGAAGGCGCACCTGGAGCACCTGGACTTCCTGGACATTTCCGCCGGGAGCTACGAGGCCGGCGAATGGATCGTGCAGTCCGGCGAATGGAAGCCCGGCATCCTCGCAGACTACGCCAAGGCTTACCGGCAGTTTGGCCTGCCGCTCGGCATGGCCGGTCGTCTGAACTCCCCGGAAATCATCGAGGAGGTCCTCAGCCAAGGGGCCTGCGACTTTGTCAGCCTGGCCCGGGCCATCCACGCCGATCCCGCGTTCGTGGGCGGCGTCCTGCGTGATGAGCGTTACCGCCCCTGCATCGCCTGCAACGTCTGCATCGACAACCTCGGCCTGGGCCAGGTCACCTGCACCGTTAACCCCGCGGTGGGACGTTCCCGCGTCCCCGTCCCGACACCAGCCGTCCGCGAACATTCCCGCGTCGTCGTGGTGGGCGCCGGTCCCGCCGGCCTCACGGCCGCCCGGGAACTCGCCGAAGCGGGAGCACAGGTGACTGTGCTCGACGACGGCGCCCGCGCTGGCGGCCAGTTCGCCCTCGCGGAGCGGATGAAGTCCACCCCGGACTTCCACCGATTCGCCGAATGGTCTGCCGCGGAGAACGCCCGGCTTGGCATCGACGTCCGGCTGGGTTCACACGTGGACACCGACCACCTCGCCGGCCTCGTCCGCGACACTGCAGCAGACGCCGTCGTGATCGCAACCGGCGGGCTCCCGCCCACCGCCGGATTCATTGGGGAAGAGTCCAACAACGTCCTGGACGTCCGCGAATGGCTCGCCGCCCACCCCGAGGTCATTGCCGCTGAGGAACCGCATCCCGTCATTCCCGATGCCGTAACGATCTGGGGTGCGGATTCCGTTGCCATGAGCGTCGCGGACACGCTGGCGGACCGGGCGACTGCCGTCCTGCTCATTGGGCCGCAGCCAGCTCTGGCGCCCGAGTCAGGCCGCCGGGCCAAAATCCTGGCCGTGCCCCGGCTCGAAACCAACCCCAAGGTCCGAATCCGGCTCCAGTCAACCATCGAGGAATACGACGGCGGCCGGGTCCGGGTCAGCGGTCCGAGTGCCCCGGAGGAGGGCGAATGGCTCGACGCGCCAGGCCCACTCTTGGTCTCACGCTCCGTGGTTCCGCTGGACGGCTCGATCGCGGCGGACACCCGTGACGCCGAACTGAGCGGTGCCGCCGGGGTGCCGGTGACATTGGCCGGGACCGTGGTGGACCAGACGCCCGCCATCGCCTCCAACGCCGTCAAGAGCGGCTACGACGCAGCACAGCGTATTGCCTCCCTGCTCGCAGCTGAAGCGCCGAAGCCCACCGAACTGAGCCTGAACGGAGCCCGATCATGACGCACAACCCGCCCCGGCTTGTGGGCCTCGCCCAGCTGTCACTCCTCAACACCGCCCCTCCGGAACTCGTGGGCATCGCCGCGGAAGCCGGCTTTGACTTCATCGGCGTCCGTGTCCGTCCGGTGACGCCCATCGAACGGCCCTATGACTTGCAGCCAGGCTCATCGATGCAGCGCGAAACCCGCTCCAGGATGCAGGACACCGGCGTGACCGTCCGCGACATCGAGTTCCTCCTGCTGGACGGCAGTAACCAGCGGGAGGCCTGGTTGCGGATGATGGAAGCCGGCCAGGCCCTGGGGGCAAGCACCCTCACCGTGGCCGGTGCCGATCCGGACAGTGCGCGGCTGGTTCACACGTTGGCCCTGATGACCGAAGACGGCCGCGGTTTCGGGATCACACCCACCCTCGAAGCCATTTCCTACCAGCCCGTCGCGTCGATCGCCCAGGCAGCGGACATTGCCCGCCAGGCCGGTTGCCGGATCGTGGTGGACACCCTGCACTTCAACAGGTACAACGGTCCGGGTGCCGCCCGCCAGTGGGAGGAACTGCGCGCCAACACAGACATGGTGCCGCTGCTCCAGCTGTGCGACGGCCCGGCTGAACGGCCAGTCACGCGGGAAGCGCTCGTCGCCGAGTCAAGGTCGGAGCGTGAGGTCCCCGGCGCAGGCGCGTTCGGGCTGGCGGACGTTGTGGCCGCCTTACCGGACGGGCTTCCCGTCAGTGCAGAGACGCCGTCGGACCGGCGTGTGGCCGAACTCGGCGAGCTGGGGTGGGCACGATTACTCAAATCGGGGCTGGACGCCGTGCTGGCAACCGCCGGAACTGTCCGGACCACAGCAAATCTTCAGGGGACAGGAACCAAATGAACGGCAGCACGAAAGAGATCACGACGGCAGAAGTCACTCCCGGCGTGCACATTCCGTTCATCGGCCTGGGAACTTGGCCCCTGACCGGTGAGGATGCCGCAGCGGCGGTGCACCAGGCCATCGGCAATGGCTACCGGCACATCGACACGGCCGAGAACTACGCCAACGAGGCGGCCGTGGGGGAGGGGATCCGCCGCAGCGGAATCGAGCGTGGAGACCTTTTCCTCACCACCAAATTCAACACCGCTTGGCACAGCCGGACCGGCGTGCGCGAGGCCCTTGGCCGTGCCGTGGAGCGGCTAGGCACTGACTACCTGAACCTGTTCCTGGTGCACTGGCCCAACCCAAAGCAGGGCCGGTTCGTTGAAGCCTGCGAAGGACTGCAGGACCTCGTCAACGAGGGTTCAATCCGGGCCTGGGGTGTCTCAAACTTCAAGCCCGCGCATCTGCGGCTGGTCCAGGACGGAGGCCTGGCCGTCCCGCTGAACCAGGTGCAGGTTGATCCCGAGCACGGCCAGCCGGCCCAACTGGCATACCACCGCGAGTACGGAATAGTCACCGCCGCCTACAGCCCCCTCGGCCGCAACGGGAGCTTCCTCAGCCATCCGGCAATCAGTGGTCCTGCCAGGAAGCTCGGCAAGACCCCGGCCCAGATCATCCTGCGCTGGCATGTCCAGCACAGCCGTGTGGCTGTGCCCAAGTCTGCGGACAACCAACGCCAACGGGAAAACCTGGACATCTTCGGTTTCGCCCTGACCCAGCAGCAAATGGCCGCGATTGACGCACTCGAAACGGGTGCACCGCCGCGCCTGGACTCCGACACCTACTTCCACTGAGAAAGCACTAAAAATGACTGCACCCGTAAATCCTTCATCTGCCCTCCCGAGCCTGGACTGCGATGTCCTGGTCGTCGGCTCCGGCGCCGGCGGCCTCTCCTCCGCAGTGACCGCCGCCTACCACGGCCTGAAGGTTGTGGTTGTTGAAAAGGCGGACGTCTGTGGCGGTGCCACGTCCTGGTCCGGTGGATGGGCGTGGACCCCTGGCAACCCGCTGGCTAAAGCTGATGGCGTGAACGAGGACCGCGAACTGTTCCGCACTTACCTGCGCCATCGGATCGGCAGGAACTACCAGGAAGACAGGGTGGAGGCGTTCCTGGAGGCGGTCCCTCACATGGTGGGCTTTTTTCAGGACAAAACCAGCCTCCAGTTTGTCCCGGGCAAAAAGATTAAGGACATCTACGGCAGCACCCCCGGTGCGGGCACGGGGCACCGCTCAGTAGGACCAAAACCCCTTAACGCGCGCCAGATCAATCCCGAACTGCGCGCCAAGATGCGCCACCAGCTCTATGAGACCTCATTTCTGGGCATGGGCATCATGGCAGGCCCAGACCTGACAAAGTTCCTTTCCGCCTCGCAGGGAAACATCCGGGGCATTTTCCACGCAGGCTGGCGGGTTGGCTTTCACCTCCTGGACCTCCTCACGCACCGCCGCAACATGCAGCTGGTCAACGGAACTGCGCTCACCGGCCGGCTGCTGAAGTCCGCCGATGACCTGGGCGTGGAGATCCGCGTCTCCACGCCAGCCAGGCACTTGCTCACCGACGGGTCCGGCAAGGTGACGGGCGCCGTCGTGAATTCCCCGGAAGGCGAACTTCAGATCAATGCCTCCCGCGGCGTCGTCCTGGCCGCCGGCGGGTTCCCCCATGACGTCTCCCGCCGCAAGCAGCTGTTCCCCAAGACGCCCACCGGCCATGAGCACTGGACGCTCGCGCCGAAGGAAACCACCGGAGACGGCATCACCATGGCGCAAGCCGTGGGCGCCCGCTTCGAGACCGATTTGGAGTCCCCGGCGGCCTGGTGCCCAGTCTCGCTGGTCCCGTACCGCAACGGACGCACCGGAACGTTCCCCCACATCATGGACCGGGCAAAGCCAGGCAGCATCGGTGTCCGCCGGGACGGCAAACGGTTCGTCAACGAGGCCAACGGCTACTACGACTACATCGAAAGCCTGATCAACGCCACCCCTGAGGGCGAACAGGTGGAAGCCTGGCAAATCGCTGATGCAGCCTTCGTACGCAGGTTCCCCTTGGGCATGGCGAAGCCGCTTCCCGTGCCGCTGTTCCCCTACCTGCGATCCGGCTACCTCAAAAAGGGCAACACGCTTGACGAGCTGGCCGCAGAATGCGGCATCGATCCCCATGGGCTGGCGGAGACCGTTGCGGCTTTCAACGCCAATGCACGCAAGGGAACGGATCCCGATTTCGGGCGCGGCGGGACTGAGTTCAACAGGTACGGCGGTGACCCCGGGAACCGGCCCAACCCCTCCCTGCGCCCCCTTGGAAGGGGTCCCTTCTACGCGGTGAAAATCGTCCCCGGCTCCTTCGGCACGTTTGCCGGGCTCGCAGCCGATGCCCGCTCGCGGGTCCTGGATATGCAGGGCAAGCCCATCCGTGGCCTCTACGTTGCGGGCAACGACCAGGCCTCAGTCATGGGTGGACACTACCCGGCCGGGGGAATAAACCTCGGCCCGGCATTGACCTTTGGCTACATCGCCGGACGCGACCTCGCAAATGCCAGACACTACGAAGACGATGGCGCCTGGGCGTCCGCAACGTCCGCTGCCCCATCCTGACAGGAGGCAACGCGTCACTTGTCTGGCTCGCTGCTTCTGCCGGTTCTGAGCGTTCGGGTACAGGGGGTGCCGGCGGAGGTTAGCTGCCAACACGGGGTGATACATACAGCCCGCCTTACCACCGGTCCGGAGTGCGCAGATTACGGCTTCGGCTGCGCGGGTGGCGGGGACATCGACGCCATCAATGTGCGCGATCTCCGCGCCACCAGGGCTGACCAGGGCGTTGGGAAAACGGAGAACTTGGATTGATGCCGTCGCAACCGAAGCCGTGCTGCACAGGACGTTTCTTGAGCAGCGCGTTGACAAAATGAATCTCCGCCGCAAATTCTTCTGCGTCACCCTCTCATGGAGCACTGAAGGAACACCACGTCGCTGGCTAGCCGAAATGGGCCGTCGGGAAACTACGGGTGATTCCGGTCGAGGAATCACGCGGTAAAGCAAAAGAAAGGGTGCGGACATTGTCCACACTTTCGGCTTCGTACCGGGTCGTATTGATGCCGGAGGCGCCCGGATTCCGCATGTTTCCCTGAGTTCCCAAGGTTTGCAAGGCCCGGAATGCAGTTCGAGTCCCACCTCGGGCACAGTGTTTCCGCAGGTCAAAGGCTTTTTATCTCGCTACGGTTGACAAAGCTTGACGCTATCCCGCGTTGGGTGTAAAGGCGCCTGCGACATGGGTATTTAACTGCGACATGGGTATTTAACTCTGTCACTTCTGGTTTACGCATAGGTCGACGAGTGCCGCGTTACACCGTGCGCGCGACTTGGGAGGCCGGCGGTGCGGCTTCTCGGGCCGAATCCTTTCAACTCAGGTGCTGCTGTCCGGCGATGACGGAGACGGAGGTGTCGATCTTGGCCGGTGAGTTTCTAGGTCCTTTGTTGAGCGCCCGGAAGCTTGCTCGGCGGATGTATGTGGACACCTTCCAATTGATGAACGAACCTCTGCGCGGTGTCCTTGAAACTCCTCACACCCTGCTGGTGGTGCCAGTTCCAAGGCTCGGTGCATGGCTTGTTGGCAGGCGTGGGCCTGGTGTTCGCGGTTGCCGACGGCACGGTAGAGGTCGCGTGCCCATTCGAATTCCTGGGCTGCTTCGCGGAATCGGGCTTCGTCGAATAGCCGGAGCCCGATTTGGCGGCGGACCAGGGCTTCACGCGAGCGGGTCCGGGCCAGGCATAGGGCTTCTTCCTGGAGGCGTGCGGCCTCGTGCCAGGAGTATTGCCGCTGGTAGGCCTGGGCCAGTACGAGCAGGGGGCGAAACTGGTCCTTTGATTGGCTGAGCAGCGCACGGCCTTCGGTGATGGCTTCCTGGGGCCGGTCCAGCAGGCAGAGGATCCAGATTCTTTCCAGGGCCGGGCATTGGCCTAGGCGGTCTTCCAAGGCGTCGCGGTCCAACACGACATCGCGCAGCGTGGCCGGATCAGTCCGCCAGACGTCACGTTGAGCCGGTCGCGCCGCCGTCATTGCCCTGCCTCGTCTCCCATACCGGTTGCGCGAGGAACAACCTGCCGGTGCCATCGGTCTTTTTCTATGGTGGTGCCGTAGGGGACCTCAGTACTGGTCTCGACGGTGAACAGCGACCTGCTTCTGCGTGTGATGAGTATTCCCTGCGGGCGGTCGTTTGTGGCGGTTTCCCGCAGCTGCAGAACGGCTGCGTCCAGCCCGTCCTGCAGTGCGTCGGGGCTCTCGGCGATCACGTGCAGAACTCCAGGGCCGCGCCGGTCGGGTTCACTTCGTTCGGGAGCCGGGGCGTTCATCGGCGGCGTTTCCTCAATCTGATCGGGTGCAGGGCGTTGCCCACAGTCACTACGGGTGTTCCACTCAGGTACCCGGTGGCGTGATCCTTGCGCCGGACGAACAAACCGGGCCTATGCGTCCGGGGCGTCACAATTCCCGGACCTCGAATAGCATAAACCAGTTCGAGTTCCCAAGGCACAATTCATTGCGTGATCAATTTCCCCTAAAGCGAGTGCTGACCTGCGGAAACTTTGTTTATCGCTGTTGCTCGGCGGCTGATACCGCTGGCGTTGGGGGTGTTACTTTTCCGAGCAGGACGGGCCCTCATTGTTGAATTTGCCGCCATTGTGGAATTCGCCGCCAGTCCAGCGTTGCCAGTCTTCCGGCTGGGTTGAGGGCCGGCCCAGCAGGTAACCTTGGCCGGTATTGATTCCCAGGGCAGCGAGGGTTTCGAGCTCCGCCGGGGTTTCGATTCCTTCGGCAATGAGCGACGCCCCGATCTCCCTGGCAAACCCGGTCATCGCCACAGCCAGTGCCCGCTGCCCTGGGTCGGTGTCGATGCCGGAGACAATGTACCGGTCGAGCTTGACCAGGTCCGGGGTGAGCTGCAGGATGTGGCGCATCGAGGCGAACCCGGCTCCTGCATCGTCCACGGCGATCCGTGCCCCGGCCTCCCGCAGGGGGCGAAGCGCAGCCGCCAGTGGTGCGTAATCTTCGACTTCGTGCCGTTCGGTGACTTCCAGCACGATCCGGGCCCGAGGAAGCCCGGAGCCTGTCAGCACCGTTCCCAGCCGGGGATCCAGGCAGGCTGCAGGGGAGACGTTCACAGCGACATACAAATGGGCCGGTAGGCTCTTGGCAGCAGTGAGTGCTGTTTCCATTGCCAGGAATTCGAGGTCTGTGCCGAGCCCGACTGATTCTGCCTCGACGAACCATGCCTGTGGCGCGATGTGTGGCGGGCCGGTGAACCTCGTCAGGGCTTCAGCGCCGACGACTTCCCTGGAGGGAAGAACTCTGATGGGCTGGAACGCCGTTGTCAGGGCCTTGTCGGCAATGACGGCAGCGATCTTGGCTGCAGTCTGGTTCTCTGGCTGCCCATGGCTGTGCACGGCCGGGCTGGTCCCGGCCCGCTGCCGGTGTTGTTGCCGCAGGAAGATCCAGGCCACCACCACGACCACGGGGACCAGCGACAGTGCAAGAAACGGCAACGACGCTCTCACACGGGTAGGTTCCCGTGGATCAACTAGCAGCAGTGCTACCGCGGAGATGATGACAGCGCTTTGGAGAACGATGAGCCAGCGAAACCATCGATTGGAGGGACGCCCCGGGGAAAGGGCCCGATCCGGTTTCGGGCTATTGCGTTCAGGGAGCATCGGGGAACACCAAGTTGGATGTCAACGAGTCACCCTGGGCCGGAGAAAACAGGCGGCCGGCAACCGGCCAGGGATGAAACATCCCCTCAGTTATTCCTTGTAAGACCATGTGCCCTGCCCCCACAGGTTAGCGAATGAGATAACGCCGACAATTCCCATCCTGCCACCAAAGCGCTGCACGAGGGCAACTTTCCTGCAATCACGCGCGATCGAGGTCCAACAAATCCCCACGCAGAAAAGAGCGTACCCGGACATTGGGGGAATGCCCGGGTTACGCGCCCGCCTTACGCGAGGGCCTGCACACCGCAAAGTAAGAATCCGGAAAGAAAACATCGGGTTGAAGGCGGCCCTTCCTGAGAGGTCATCGAGCCAGATGGAAACTCCGGCGTCGGACAGCTGCTGGATGGGAGTAGTCATATTAGCTGCCTACTTCCGCAGTGACGCCGCGATCTGGGACATGATGGTCGGGTCCGAGAGGGTGGTGGCGTCGCCGGGGTCGCGGCCTTCGGCGACGTCCTTGAGGAGGCGGCGCATGATTTTTCCGGAGCGGGTCTTGGGCAGTTCGGGCACCACGAGGATGTTCTTGGGCTTGGCGATGGGGCCGATTTCCTTGCCCACGTGGGTGCGCAGTTCCTGGACGGTGGCGTCGCCGTTGTTTTCCGCGTCACCGCGGAGTATGACGAACGCGACGACGGCCTGGCCGGTGGTTTCGTCGGTGGCGCCCACGACGGCGGCCTCCGCCACGGCGGGATGGCTCACCAGGGCGGATTCAATCTCCGTGGTGGAGAGCCTGTGGCCGGAGACGTTCATGACGTCGTCCACGCGGCCGAGCAGCCAGATGTCGCCGTCTTCATCCTTCTTGGCGCCGTCGCCGGCGAAGTACATGTTCTCGAACCGGGACCAGTAGGTGTCCTTGAACCGCTCCGGGTCGCCCCAGATGCCGCGGAGCATGGATGGCCACGGTTCGCGGATCACCAGGAACCCGCCGTGCCCGTTGGGGACGGACGCGCCGTTTTCGTCCACGACGTCCACGGCGATGCCGGGCAGCGGAACCTGCGCGGAGCCGGGCTTGGTGGCGGTGACACCGGGCAGCGGGGCGACCATTTGGGCGCCGGTTTCGGTCTGCCACCAGGTGTCCACGATGGGGGTACGGTCGGCGCCGATGACCTTGCGGTACCACATCCAGGCTTCGGGGTTGATGGATTCTCCCACGGAGCCCAGCACGCGCAGGGAGGAGAGGTCGTACTTGTCCGGAATCTCCCTGCCCCATTTCATGAAGGTGCGGATGGCGGTGGGGGCGGTGTAGAGGATGGAGACCTTGTACTTTTCCACGATCTCCCACCAGCGGCCCTGGTGCGGGGAGTCCGGGGTGCCTTCGTACATGACCTGGGTGGCGCCGTTGATGAGGGGCGCGTAGGCGACGTAGGAGTGTCCGGTGACCCAGCCGACGTCGGCCGTGCACCAGTAGACGTCCGTCTCGGGGTGCAGGTCGAACACGGCCTTGTGGGTGTACGCGCCCTGGGTGAGGTAGCCGCCGGTGGTGTGCAGGATGCCCTTGGGCTTGCCGGTGGTGCCGGAGGTGTAGAGGATGAACAGCGGGTGCTCGGAGTCGTGGCCGACGGCGGTGTGCTCGGCTGATGCGGCGTCCACGGTGTCGGCCCACCAGTGGTCGCGGCCCTCGGTCCAGTCCACGTCCTGGCCGTTGCGCTTGACCACCACCACGTTCTGGACGGTGTGGCCGGCTGCGGAGAGTGCCTCGTCAACGGCTGGCTTCAGGGCGCTTGGCTTGCCGCGGCGGTAGGTGCCGTCCGCGGTGACCACGAGCTTTGCTTCGGCGTCATCGATCCGGGAGCGCAGGGCGTCCGCGGAGAAGCCGCCGAACACCACCGAGTGCACGGCGCCGATCCGGGCGCAGGCCAGGAGGGTGATGACGGCTTCGGGGATCATGGGCAGGTACACGGCCACGCGGTCGCCCTTGGCCACACCGAGGGATTCGAACGCGTTGGCTGCCTTTTTGACCTCTTCGGTGAGCTGTGCGTAGGTGTAGGTGCGGGTGTCGCCGGGCTCGCCCTCGAAGTAGATGGCCACGCGGTCGCCATTGCCGGCCTCCACGTGGCGGTCCAGGGCGTTGTAGGCGGCGTTGACCTCGCCGCCGACGAACCACTTGGCGAACGGCGGGTTGGACCAGTCCAGGGCCTGGTCGAAGTCCTTGCTCCAAGTCAGCAGCTCACGGGCCTTCTTCGCCCAGAACGCCGGCCGGTCAGCGGCGGCTTCCTCGTAGTCAGCGGCGGTGACGACGGCGTTCGCTGCGAATTCAGGGTCTGGAAGAAAGCGATGCGTTTCATGCTGATAATTCGGGATGGTTGTCGAGGTCACGGGGTTCTGACTTTCGCTATCTGCGGACGGTGCGAGGGCTGGTTCCGCTTTGGGGCATTAAGGCGTTGCAACGTGCCGTGATCGTGGTGTGGCCCGTACAAATTGCACAGTTCGGGATCATGCGGCATCTGGCCGTTCGTGGTGCGGGCGCTACACGCTGTCGAGGGCGATGCTCCGCAGCGCAACGGTGGGTGCGGGCCTCTTTTCCTCCCGTCCCGGTGGGCGGACAACGGGTTTCCAGACAACGGCGGTGCCATTGATGGACGGCATCAGGCTTCCCTCCGTGATGAAGTGAGCATTCTTTTCGTTATTCACTGATGCCCACCATCCATTGGCGGGGCAGTGTTCGCCAGTTCGGGGTCGCAGCAAAACGCCAATTGGTTGCCGCGGATGTGTACGCTTCTTCATAATCCTGAACCTGAACTTTCCGTGTCGGGGTTTTATCTGAAGGTTGTGCTGTCGGTCAGATGCGGGCCGGCGGCTTACCAGCCGCGCTCGGCGAGGCGGTGCGGCTGCGGGATCTCGTCCACGTTGATGCCCACCATGGCTTCGCCCAGGCCGCGCGAGGCCTTGGCGATGACGTCGGGGTCGTCGTAGAAGGTGGTGGCTTTCACGACGGCGGCGGCGCGCTGTGCCGGGTTGCCGGACTTGAAGATGCCGGAGCCGACGAACACGCCGTCAGCGCCGAGCTGCATCATCATCGCAGCGTCCGCCGGAGTGGCGATGCCGCCGGCGGTGAAGAGCACCACGGGGAGCTTGCCTGCTGCGGCGACTTCCTTGACCAGTTCGTACGGAGCCTGGAGTTCCTTGGCAGCGACGTAAAGCTCGTCCTCGGGCAGTGCGGAGAGCTTGGCGATCTCGGCACGGATCTGGCGCATGTGGCCCGTGGCGTTGGAGACATCGCCGGTGCCGGCTTCACCCTTGGAGCGGATCATGGCCGCGCCCTCGTTGATGCGGCGCAGGGCCTCACCGAGGTTGGTGGCGCCACAAACGAAGGGAACCTTGAAGTTCCACTTGTCGATGTGGTTGATGTAATCGGCCGGGGTGAGGACCTCGGACTCGTCGATGTAGTCGACGCCGAGGGACTGCAGGACCTGGGCTTCAACAAAGTGGCCGATGCGGGCCTTGGCCATGACGGGGATGGACACGGCATCGATGATCTGGTCGATTATGTCGGGGTCCGACATGCGGGATACGCCGCCCTGGGCACGGATATCAGCCGGAACGCGTTCCAGCGCCATCACGGCCACGGCACCGGCGTCTTCGGCGATGCGGGCCTGTTCGACGTTGACGACGTCCATGATGACGCCGCCCTTGAGCATCTCGGCCATGCCCCGCTTAACGCGGTTGCTGCCCGTGACGCTGTTCGCGGACGTATCTCTGGACTGTGCTGGGAGGGTCATGAACGTCCTTTTGGGTCTGCTGGGTGGAAGGTTCTGATGGCGGTCAAGTGGCGAGTAGCCCGTTTAAGTCGGCGACGAGGGGCAGGTTGGTCAGTGCGTACGTGGAGGTGTTGGACACGGCGCCGGGCATGTTGGCCACGCAGCAGAAGATCGTGTTGTGGACCTTGTACGTGGGCTTCTTGTGCGGGGTGGGACAGGTCCTTGAAGGAGCCGCCTTGGTCCACGGCGATGGCCATGGAGAGAGCCCCCGGCTTCATGGGCCATGAGGTCATGTGACCAACCGGGGGCCTCGGCGCGGCGATCGTAATCATTTTGGGCTCCATCTGTGGGCCGGGGTTTTGAGGAGCGCGGAATAGCTGGGCGATCCAGAGGAGTCATCTCTGAGTCGCCGGTAACGCACAATTTACATTCGGATTGTTGACAATAGTACACCCTTCTTCTAGGTTTTATGTAACACACGTCACAGCGTGTGATTTTGCTGACTACCCCCGGCTACTGGGGCGAAGGAGTAACTATGAAGGGCAACATTTCGCGGCGGAACCTCTTGCGTGGTGCGGGGGTGGCCGCCCTCGGCGCTTCCGTGGCCGGATGGGCCACGGGTTGTGCGAGCGTTGCAGCTGGAGGCCCCGCTTCCGGTGCAGCCAGCAATCTGCTGGAACTGGCGAAGACCCAGGGCTTCATCCGGGTCGGCATCGCCAATGAGCCGCCCTACACGCAGGTTGACGCAGACGGCACGGTCACCGGCTGTGAGCCGGACGTGCTCCGCGCCGTCTGCAAGCGGCTGGGCATCGACGAAGTCCAGGGCATCATCACGCCTTACGAGTCCATGATTCCCGGGCTGAACGCCAACCGCTGGGACGTCATCGCGGCCGGCCTGTTCATGAAGGAATCCCGGTGCGCGCAGGTGCTGTACTCGGAGCCGGTCATTGTTTCCACGGAGTCCTTCGCAACGCCCAAGGGCAACCCCAAAGCCATTACCTCTGTTGCCGCTGTGCTGGCCGACCCCTCATTGCGAATCGCAGTTCTTCCGGGCGGCTTCGAAGAGGGCGTTCTGAAATCTGCGAACGTGCCAGCCTCCCAACAGGTCAAGATCAATGACGGACGCAGCGGCATTGAGGCGCTCAAGGCCAACCGGGCCGATGCTTTCATGCTGCCTACGCTCTCCCTTAAGGCTCTTGCAAAAGACGATTCAAGCTTCGACGTCAGCAAACCGGTAGACGATGCTCCACGCACCGGTTCCGGTGCTGCCTTCCGCCAGTCGGACGCTGCCTTCCACGAGGCCTACAACAAGGAGCTTGCAGCGTTCAAGAAAACGCCCGAGTTCACCGAGATCCTTACCAAGTGGGGCTTTGACGCTTCCGTCGTGGAAGGCGTAACCGCCCAGGAACTATGCAAGACCGCGGGCTGATGCCCCTGCCGGCAGAGGGGAGGCGGGAATGTCCGCAGTAATCGAGTACGCGCCGCTGTTGTGGCAGGGGCTGCTGACCACCATTCTGGTGACCGTGCTCAGCGGGGCGTTATGCCTGGTGGTCGCCTTTACGGCTGGTCTTGCACGACTTTCCAGCCACAGGATCATCAGCTGGCCGGCCGGAGTGTTCATCGAGGTGTTCCGCGGGACATCGCTGCTGGTCCAGATGTTCTGGCTGTTCTTTGCACTGCCGTTCTTCGGGATCCAGCTGCACCCGTTGACGGCGGCGGTCCTGGCGCTTGGACTGAACGAGGGCGCGTACGCCGCAGAAGTCGTGCGCGGCGCCATCGCCAGCCGGGCCAAGGGTCAGACCGAAGCGTGCATCGCACTGGGTATGGAACCCGCACTGAGGCTCAGGCGCATCATCATCCCGCAATCGATCCCCGCCATGCTGCCACCCTTCGGAAACGTGATGGTGGACCTGCTGAAGAATACCTCCCTCGTCTCCCTCGTCACGGTGGCGGACCTGACCTTCCGGGCGCAGATGATCCGCAGCAGCACAGGTCAGACGACGGCGATCTTCATCACCATCCTGGTGATGTACTTCGTCCTCTCCTACCTGCTGACGCTGCTCACCAGCTGGCTGGAGCGGCGCTACGCGCTTGACCGGAAGGCACTCGCCGCCCAGCGCAAGGAAAGCCAACTCATGAAGGTAGGTGCAGCTTGATCTGGGACAACAACTTTGCCGTGTCCGTCATTCCGCTGCTCCTCGAGGGCCTCTGGGTCACGGTCAGGATCACCCTCTTGGGCACCCTCTTGGCTGCTGTTCTGGGTATCTTCTTCGCGATACTTCGGCGCCTCGCCATCCCGGTGCTGTCGCCCGCCGTGTCCTTCTTCGTGGTTTTCATCCGGGGAACCCCCCTGCTGGTCCAGGCCTACTGCGCATTCTTTGTGCTGCCGGCGTACGGCATCAGCTTCGACGCCTTCACCACCGGTGTCGTGGTGATCGGCGTGAATTACAGCGCCTACATGGCAGAGGTCTACCGCAGCGGCATCCAGGGTGTGCCCAAGGGCCAGTGGGAGGCAGCAACGGCGCTGAGCCTCCCCGGTGCCCGCACCTGGAGCAGGATCATCCTCCCGCAGGCAATACGCACCGTGGTCCCCATGCTCGGGAACTACCTCATCCAGATGTTCAAGGACTCAGCAGTTCTTTCAGCCATCACGGTGGTGGAACTCATGGCAACGGCACAGGCGATTGGAAGCTCCAGCTTCAGGTACCTGGAACCGCTGACCCTGGCAGCCCTGTTGTTCCTGGCCATCAGCTACCCCGCCTCACGGCTCGTCAACAGATTGGAGCGGCGCTATGCGCCCCAGCACTGAACCCCAACCCCTGGCCACTCCGGTGGACCTTGCCCCCGATCCGGTCATCAGGTTCCAGAACGTCAGCAAGAACTGGGGATCAAACCAGGTCCTGAAGTCGCTGAACTTCGAAGTGGCGCCGGGGGAGAAAGTCTCTATCATCGGCCCCTCCGGGTCCGGTAAGACCACCATCCTGCGTATCCTCATGACGCTGGAGACGCCCAGTGAAGGACTCGTGAAGGTCGACGGCGACGTGTTGTGGGATGTCACGGCCGGCCAGAAGGTGCGCGAGACCAGGCAAATGCGGGAAACCCGCCGCAAGATCGGCATGGTGTTCCAGCAGTTCAACCTGTTTCCGCACATGACCGCCATGGAGAACGTCATCGAGGCGCCCATCCACGTGCTGGGCATGGACAAGGCGGAGGCTAAGGCGCGCGCCGCCGATCTGCTGAACCTGGTGGGCCTGGGGAAGCACATGAACCACACACCGCCGCAGATGTCCGGCGGGCAGCAGCAGCGCGTGGCCATCGCCCGGGCGCTGGCCATGCGGCCCAAGGTGCTGTTGTTCGATGAGCCCACCTCGGCGCTTGACCCGGAACTGATCGGCGAGGTGCTGAATGTGATCCGAAACCTCGCGCACACCACAGACATGACCATGCTCATGGTGACGCACGAGATGCGGTTCGCGGAGGAGATCTCGGACCGAGTGGTGATGTTCGACAACGGGGCCGCCGTGGAAAGCGGGCCGCCGGCCCAGATCTTCAAGGACCCGCAGCAGGAACGGACCCGAACTTTCCTCCGGGCCGTCCTGCAGCACTGACGGGCCGCTACACTTCTACGATCATCGCAATTTCGACGGGCGCCAGCCCGGGCAGTTCGGCAACGCCGACAGCTGCCCGGGCATGGCGCCCCTTGTCGCCGAAGGCCTGTTCCAGGACCAGCGAGGCGCCGTTGATCACGGCCGGCTGGTCACCGAAGCCTTCCGCCGACGCGACGTAACCGGTCAGGCTGACCACGGACACGATCCGGTCCAGCGAGCCCAGGTGCTGCTTCAGGGCGGCCAAGCAGTTGAGGACCGCGGTGGCGCTCGCTTCCTGGCCCTGCTCGATGGTGAGTTCGCGGCCCAGCTTGCCGCTGATGGTGAGGACTCCATCGCGGGTGGGCGTCTGGCCCGCCGTGAAAACGAGGTTCCCCACCTGGCGGACCGGGACGTAATTGGCCACAGGGACGGGTGGAGACGGCAGTTCGAGGTCGACGCTGTCGGCTGGAATTTTCGACATGTTCAAGATGCTCCTTTGCACGGATTTGCCTGGTCACTACGGACCCTAGGCAAGCGGCATTGGATTGTCAACAATCTACTATTTAGGGAGAATTAATGCAGCCCACTGAAACCGCCTTCCCCGGCCCGCAAGCGCAGGTCGGCATCGGCGTGGTGTGCCCGTTCGACATGGCACTTGACCGCGAGCTGTGGCGTTGGATACCGCAGGACGTCTCGCTGTTCTTTACCCGGACACCGTTCTTCGATGAGCCCGTCAGCCTGGAGATGGCGGAGGACGTGAGCGACGACGCCGACATCCTCGCTGCGGTGAAGAACCTCAGCGCCGTGCGCCCCGCAGTAATGGCCTACGCGTGCACGTCCGGCAGCTTTGTCAATGGGGTGTCCGGAGCCCGCCACATTTCGAAGGTGATGGCATCCGCCGCCGACGCGCATGGTGTCAGCACCTCCGAGGCGCTCCTCGAGGCACTGGAGCATCTTGGTGCCTCCCGCGTGGTGGTTATTACGCCGTACGTGGCGGACCTGACCCTGCGGCTGGGGGATTTCCTGGAGGAAGCCGGCCATTCGGTGGCAGCGCAGGCCGGGCTCGGGCTGGACGGAGGTATCTGGGAGGTTCCCTACCAGGCCACCGCCGACCTGATCCGCGGCGCCGACGTTCCGGACGCGGACGTGGTGTTCATCAGCTGCACCAACCTGCCCACCTACGACATCATCGCGCCGCTGGAGCGGGAACTGGGCAAGCCGGTCCTTTCTGCCAACCAGGTGACGGCGTGGGCGTCGCTGCGCCGTCTGGGCAAGGCGGCGGTAGGTCCGGGGCAACGTCTGCTGGCCTGACCGGGACAAAGGAAATCCCGGCCGCGGGCTGTTCGTGTGACAGCCTGCGGCCGGGATTGTCTGTATGGGTTGGCTATGCTCCGACGGCGACCGGTGCTGTCTTCTTGAATAGCGTGCCCAATGCATCACACGGGCGGAGGGCGCCGGCAAGCCGCAGGCCCTGCCAGACGGTTACCTGGTTCGCGGTGAGGACGGGTTTGCCGAGCTCCGCTTCGAGTTCGTTGATCCAGCGGGCACTGTGAAGAGCGGTGTCCGGGATCAGGATTGCCTGCGCCTCGTCGCTGTCATTGCTCCGGGCGAGGGCAAGGACACCTTCGCGGTCAAGCTCGCCGGCGAGGGCGGCGGTGGGGATGTCGTGGCTGACCAGCTGCGTGACATCGACGCCGCCGCGGCTCAGCAGCGCCACGAAGTGCCGGGAGACGTCCTCCGGGTAGGTGGCGGCGACGGCCACCTTGGTCAGGTCCAGCGCCTTGCAGGCGGCAACGAAGGCCAGGGATGTGGAGGAGACCGGTACCTCCAAGGCTTCCTGTACCTCGCGGGCCTGCTGGTGCGCGCCCTCCCAGCCGAAGACGAAGCTGCCTGACGTGCACGCCCACATGACGGCGTCGGGCAGGGCGGCGCGCAGGGCGTCCGCGCCTTCCAGCAGCCTCTCGCTCTTACCGAGGTCCAGCAGGGCCTGGACTTCATGCGCGTCGACGCCGACGGAGGTGTGGACCAGGGGAAGGTGGATCCCCTCGCCCAGTAGTTCTTCCATGAAGGGGTAGTCGTCCTCGGCGCCGAAGCCCGGGTACAGCATGCCAATGGTGACGGCCATAGATTCTCCTTTGAAGTGACCGTGGGAACCGCTCCCCCGGATTGTGCACAATCGTACAATCATCGCCGCATAAAAGATAGGAAAGTAGGATTGTTGACAATAATGATGGGCGCAACATAACCTGACAGGAGTGTTACTGGCGTCACATTCTGTGGCGGACCGCAGGTTGTACCGGACAAGGAGCTTCACAGCGTGATTGATTCACTGGAATGGGCCACTGCCACGCAGCTGGTTGACGCGTACGGCACGGGGGAGGTCTCCCCGGTGGAGGCCACGCAGGCGGCCCTGGACGCCATCGAACAGTATGACGGCGGCATTAACGCTTTTTGCCTGGTGGATGGGGAGTCAGCCCTTGCGGCGGCGCGTGAATCCGAGGCGCGCTGGCGCCGGAACGAGCCGCTGGGCCTGGCCGACGGTGTACCCACCTCCATCAAGGACCTCATGCTGACCAAGGGCTGGCCCACGCTGCGCGGGTCCCGCCTGACCTCCCCGGACGGAGACTGGAACGAGGACGCACCCGCCGTCGCCAGGCTGCGCGAAAACGGTGCCGTCCTGATCGGCAAGGTCACCAGCCCGGAGTTTGGCTGGAAGGGCGTGACGGACAGCCCGCGCTGCGGGATCACCCGCAACCCGTGGGATGTTTCGCGCACCGCCGGAGGTTCCAGCGGAGGCAGCGCGGCCGCTGTGGCGCAAGGCATGGGCCCGTGGTCCGTAGGGACCGACGGCGGCGGCTCCATCCGCATCCCCGCCGGCTTTACCGGCGTCGTTGGTTTCAAACCCACGTACGGAACCGTGCCGCTGTACCCGGCCAGCCCCTTCGGCACCCTCGCCCACGCCGGGCCCATCACCCGCACCGTTGAGGATGCGGCGCTGATGCTGGACATCCTCTCCCGCCCGGACGCACGCGATTGGTCCGCCGGTCCCACGCCCACCCGCTCCTTCCTGTCCACCATCGACGAAGGGGTCCGCGGGCGGAAAATCGCCTTCAGCCCCGACCTTGGCTACGGAAAGAATGATCCCGACGTCGACAAGGCCGTCCGCGGGGCAGTCCAGGTCCTGAGGGACCTGGGGGCGGAGGTGGAGGAAATCGATCTTGGCTGGCAGGACCCGGTGGACGCCTACCACGTGCTGTGGTTCAGTGGCGCGGCCAAAGTGGTAGAAGGCTACGGCCCTGGTGCAGCGGAACAGATTGATCCGCTGCTGGCGGCGGCGCTGGAGCGACACTCCGGGTTCAGCGCCGGGGACTTCCTGGACGCCACCGCGGTCCGCATGAAACTGGGCCGGGAGATGGGGCTGCTCCACGAACGCTTCGACCTCCTGGTGACCCCCACGCTGCCTATTCCGGCGTTTGAAGCAGGCCGTGACGTCCCGGCCGGGTCATCCTCGCAGGACTGGACCTCCTGGACGCCGTACACCTATCCCTTCAACCTGACCCAGCAGCCGGGCATCAGTGTCCCGTGCGGCTTCACCGCAGAGGGCCTGCCGGTCGGGCTGCAGATCGTGGGTCCGCGCCATGGTGATGCCGGAGTGCTCTCTGCCGCCGCCGCATACCAGGGCGCCGTCGACTGGCAGCACGCCCGCCCCAATTCCACGCCCGCAATGTCCACCCCCGTCCCGAAGTAAGGCAGAAAATGGCCAGGTACATCAACATCACCCTTGAAAAGCGCGGAGTCACCTGCAAGGCGCTCCTGCACGACGACGCAGCTCCCCGCACGGCCAACGCCGTCTGGGACGCGCTTCCTCTGAGCGGGCAGGTCTTCCACGGAAAGTACGCCCGTAACGAGATCTACAACCTGGTGCCGGCCTTTGCCCCGGCGGAGCCGGGAGCGGAGAACACCACCGTGACCCCCATCCCGGGGGACGTCTGCTACTTCACGTTCACGTCCAACGACCTCAAGACGCCGTCACACGGTTATGAAGCCGGCTCCACGGATTCGGTGCAGACCATCGTTGACCTCGCCGTCTTCTACGGCCGGAACAACCTCCTGCTCAACGGCGACACAGGCTGGGTGCCCGGCAATGTGTTCGCCACGATCGTGGAAGGCCTGGACGAAATGGCGGCCGCCTGCCAGGACATCTGGATGGGCGGCGCGCGGGACGAAACCCTGACCTATTCACGGGCCGTGGACACCACGCCCTGATCTGCGGGCCGGGAGGGGCCGATCCTGTGGCCCGGCTCTCCTTTTTCCCGAAATGACGGATAACCACCTACTTGCCGGTAGGATTGTAGACAGTTCAGGGCGGTTATCCAGGCCGGACACACCAAAAATGGGCCCGCTGCACATCGAGAGGGTCGCAGCGGGCCCCTGACGATGGTAGGTATCGATGCAAAGGTTTGAACCCCTGGTGCGCGAATCCACGCCAGCAATTATTGCCGGTAAACTGCGCACGGCGATTGGCCTTGGTCACATTCCACCGGGCGCTCAGCTCGGCGAAGCCGAATTGGCCAAGGAACTTGGCGTCAGCCGTGGGCCCCTCCGCGAGGCAATGCAGAGATTGACGCAGGAGGGACTGCTGATCAGCATTCGCAACCGCGGCCTCTTCGTCATCACGATGACCGACGAAGAAGTGCGTGACATGTACCTTGCGCGCACCGCCGTCGAACGGGCAGCGTCCGAGCTGATCCTGCAGAAGGGCGGCCAGGAGGTTGCCGGGGAGCTCATGCGGGTAGTTAAAGCCATGAAGAAAGCCGCTGATAGGGCTGACCTGGACGCGATGTCCGAGGCCGACATGGAATACCACGCCACACTGGTGGCCGCAGCCGAAAGCACGCGCCTGACCCGCATGCACAACACGCTGCTTACCGAGACCCGCATGTGCCTGACGGCACTGGAGAAAAAGTACCCGGATCCACACACCAGGGTTGCCGAGCACCAGGCGATAGCCGAGGCGTTGGCGGACGGTGACAGCGAGCGCGTAGGCAAGCTTCTGATCAGCCATATGGAGGACGCGTTGG
The DNA here is from genome assembly GCA_023264815.1 of Arthrobacter sp. Classification (GTDB taxonomy): domain Bacteria; phylum Actinomycetota; class Actinomycetes; order Actinomycetales; family Micrococcaceae; genus Arthrobacter. The sequence goes on from JAHFUZ010000026.1 coordinate 37,049, forward strand.
AACGCCTGACCGGTGGCAACGGCGAGGCTGAGGCGGCGACCGCCTGACGAGGTCCGCGCCGCTAGCGAACCTACCGTGCAAAAGAAGGGGGCCGGCTGCTGTTATATGCAGCCGGCCCCTTCCGCGTTACCTGATGCTCTGTCAGTTCCCGCCGTGCCGCAGGCAAAGCAGCGCGTAAGCGCGGGCGGCAGCCACGATCTCGGCGATGCTGACGGATTCGTTCACCTGGTGCGCCTGGTCGTTCAGCCCGCCTGGCCCCATCACAATCGCTGGCACGCCGAGGTCGCGGACCACGAAGCCGCCGTCGCAGGCCGCCGTCCAGCCGCGGATGGCGCTGTCCACCCCGGCGTCCGCCAGCGCGGCCACGGAGTTCGACACCAGCGGGTGGTCCTCAGGAGTGCGGAAACCGGGCATCTCCATAGTGACTCCGGCCGAGACCGAGATGCCGTCCGTGTCGATGCCGGCCTCTCGGACCTGCGCCAGGAGACGGTCCAGGATTTCCTGCGCGTCGTCGTCCGGCATGAGCCGGCGGTCGAGCGATACGGTGCATTCCGCGGCCACCATGGAGGTGCCCGTGCCGCCCTGGATGAGACCGATGTTCCAGGTGCCTGCGCCCAGCAAAGGGTCCTGGTCCTCCTGGAGCAAGGCGTGGTCCTTGCGGACCAGTTCCAGGATCCTGGCGGCGGCGTCGATGGCGTTCCGGCCGTCGGCGGGCCGGCCGGAGTGGGCTGACTTGCCGGTGACTTTCACTTCGATGTAGCTGTCACCCCGGCAGCCGATCACGGTCTCCAGATCGGTGGGCTCGGCCACCACGCAGGCCGAATACCGGAAGGCGGGATCGGCTGCGGCGGAGGCGGTGTAGGCGCGGATACCGATGCCCAGGTCCTCCTCATCCACAGTGCAGGCCAGTGCCGCGTTGAACGGCAGCCCGGCGCCGGCGTCCTTGAGCGCCTTGAGGGCGATGAGGACGGCGGCCAGGCCGCCTTTCATGTCCGTGGAGCCGCGGCCGAACAGCCGGCCGTCCCGTATGTAGGGCTCAAACGGGGGCCGGTCCCAGCCGGTCCCGGCCGGAACAACATCCGAATGGCCCAGGAACAGCATGCCTGGCCGGCTGCCGCCCGGCAGGACGGCCGTGAAGTTCGGCCGCCCCTCCGCGACAGTTTCGGTGACAACGTCCAGGCCGGCGGCGCGGCTGAACTCCGTCAGGACCTGCACGGTGGCTTCCTCTGTTGCGCCGGGATTCTCCCCGCCGGCAGCAACGAGCGCGGTGGTGAGCGCCACCAGGTCCGCTTCGCTGATCAGGCCCAGAACCTTGTCCTCGAGCAGCTGCAGATCCCGCTGGGCGGCGGCACTCACGCGCCTGCTCCGGCCTTAAGCGCTGCAAGCTCACGGTCCATGGCCCGGCCAAGCCGGATGATGCCTTCCTCGGCCCGCTCCGGAGTGGTGGACGCGAAGCAGAGGCGGACGGCGTCGTCGAACTTTCCGCTGGCGGACAGCGCCGGTCCGGGGATGAACGCCACGCCTTCAGCCAGTGCCGTTTCGAAGAGCTTCCGGGTGGAGATGCGGGCGTCCTCGCCCTGCAGGGTGAGCCAGAGGAAGAAGCCGCCCTCCGGGTCGGTGGTGGTGACCCGGTCGCCGAGGTGGCGGCGGAGGCTTTCCTGCATTGCGTCCTTGCGGCGTTTGTACTCCGTGCGCAGGCCGGCCAGGTGGTTGTCCAGGCCGCCGCGGCGGATGAACTCGGCCACGATGTGCTGGTTGGGGACGTTGGTGCATGTGTCCATCGCTTGCTTGGCGTTGATGACCAGCTGGCGGAGCGCCGGATCCGTGTCCACCCAGCCCACGCGCAGGCCGGGGGCCAGGATCTTGGAGAACGTGCGGACCGAGAAGAGCAGCGGATCGCCCGGGCTCAGGGCCTGGAAGGACGGCAGGTCGTCGCCCTGGAACCGGAGGAGGCCGTAGGGGTCGTCGTCGATGATCACGGCGTTCCACTCGTGGGCCAGTTCCAGCAGCTGGTGGCGCCGGGCCAGTGACAGGGTGACGCCGGACGGGTTCTGGAAGTTGGGGATGGTGTAGATGGCCTTGGGCGTGCGTCCGGTGGTGGCCACCAGCTCCGGGAGTGCCTCGACGATGAGGCCGTTTTCGTCCATCGGCGCTTCCAGCAGTTCGGCGCCGTAGCTCAGGGCGGTGGCGCTGCCGTTGGTGTAGGTGGGGCTTTCAACGATCACCAGGTCGCCGGGGTTGATGAAGATTTTGCAGGCCAGGTCCAGGCCCTGCATGCCGCCTGCGGTGATGGTGACGCGGTCCTCAGTGGTGGGGTCTGTGGTCCCGGCAAGGTATTCCACCAGCGCCTTCAGGAGCACGGGCTCGCCCTCGGTGGCGCCGTAGGTCATGGAGCTGTGGTCGATGACCTTGTCAGCGATGTCGCGGAATTCCGCCAGCGGCACGGCCTCGTCCGCGGGGGAGCCCATGGCGAAGCGGACAATGTCGTGGGTCTGGGCTGCGAGCAGGGAGGTGCTGGAGTCGATGACGGAGCCAACAAGGCTGGCTGCGCGGTCTGCCAGGGGCAGTGCCTGCGCGCGGGTGGCGATGTGGTTCATGGCCTAGCCGCCTTTCTGGAGGAGTTCGCGGGGGAAGCTGGTGAAGGTTTCCACGCCGTCGGCGGTGACGCGGATGGATTCGGAGAGTTCGTAGCCGTAGTTGTCCATCCACATGCCGCCGATGACGTGGAAGGTCATGTTCTCCTCGAGGATGGATTCCTCTTCGGAGCGGATGGAGATGGTGCGCTCGCCCCAGTCCGGCGGATAGCCGACGCCGATCGAGTAACCGATGCGGGACGGCTTCTCCAGGCCGTACTTGGCCAGCGTCCAGTTCCAGGCGCGGGCAAGTTCCCGGACCGGCACGCCCGGCTGCACCTCGGTGAGTACGGCGTTCAGGCCGTCGGCGACGGCGTCAGCCAGCTTGGCGAGCCGCTCCGGCTTCTTGCCGAGCGTCAGGGTGCGCGCCAGGGGGGTGTGGTAGCGGTGGTGGGCGCCGGCGAGTTCGATCACCACGGCCTGGCCGGGCTCGAAGCGGTCCTCGCTCCAGGTCAGGTGCGGGGTGTCCGCGGCTTCGCCGGTGGGCAGCATCGGCACGATGGCGGGGTAGTCGCCGCCGATGCCGTTGGCGCCCCGGATCTGGGCCTGGCTGATCGCGGCGGCTGCATCGCACTGGCGGACGCCGACGTCGATCGTTTCCACCGCAGCCTGCATCGCCGCCATGCAGACCTGCGCGGCACCGCGCATCAGCTGGACCTCGGCGGGGGACTTGACGGAGCGGACCCAGTTGACCAGCTCAAAGCTGTCCACCAGGGTCCATTCGGGGATGGCGTTGACCAGCGAACGGTACGCCTTGGGGGAGAAGAAGTGCGAGTCCATCTCCAGGCCCACGCAGCCCTTGGCAGCGGGGGCAATGAGGTGGCGCTCGCGCAGGGCAAAAGCCACCCAGTCGAACGGGTGGACATGCGGGCGGTGGACGTACTGCTCGGGGTATCCGACGATGCATTCCTCCGGCAACCAGGTGGTCCGGGTGGCGCCGCCGGCATCCATGGCCCGGCTGAACAGCAGCATGGGGCCGTCAGCCGGCACAAAGACCAGTTGCGGGGTGTAGAAGGACCAGGCGTTGTAACCGGTCAGGTAATAGATGTTGGCAGGATCGGTGACCAGCAGGGCTGACAGCCCTTGCCTGGCCATGCGCAAGCGGACGCCGGCGAGCCGGGCGTCATATTCCTCTTGGCTGAACAGCAAAGAGACACCTCCGATGATTAGTAGATTGTTTACAATTTACGCCATGTGTCATGGCTCACACAAACCGGCGCGCAACGCTGCGTCCGGAAGGTCTGCGGGGCTATTCGCGGCTGACGTAGCCGCGCTGCTTGTCCACCACGTTGTTGAGCTGCCCGCCGCTGTTCCAGCGTTCGAGATTTTCCTGGAACTGGCGCGCCAGGGCGTCCCGCCAGCCCACCACATCGCCGCACATGTGGGCGGACATGTGGACGTTGTCCATGGTCCAGAAGGGGTGTGTGGCAGGGGCCGGCTCCTCGGTGAAGACATCCAGGGATGCGGCGGCAATCAGGCCCTCCTGGAGGGCCTCGATCAGTGCAGGCTCGTCCACCAGGGCGCCGCGGCCCACGTTGATGAGGTGCGCGGACGGCTTCATGGCGGCGAGGACCTCGCGGTTCAGCATGTTCCTGGTCTGGTCGGTCAGGGGTGCAATGAGCACCACGTGGTCCGCCCAGCCCGCATGCGCCGCCAGGTCCCCGCTGGCGAGGACGGTGCCGAAGTCCGGGTCGTCGTCGCGGGCGCCGCGGCCCACGCCGCGGACGTCGATCCCCACCGCGCGCAGGAGCCGGGCCGTGGCCCGGCCGATGCCGCCGGTGCCCACTACCAGTGCGCGGGAACCCTCGGTGCGGGTCACCTCCCGGTGCTGCCACGTGGACTGCTGCTGCAGCGCCTTGCTGCGGTGCAGTTGCTTGTCGTGTGCCAGGATGGACGCCAGGACGAATTCTGCGATCGGCTGGTCAAAGGTGCCGTGGGCGTTAGTCACAACCACGTTCGAAGAGCGCAGTTCCTCGAACATCATCGCGTCCACTCCGGCCGCCGCCACGTGCACCCATTTAAGGGCGTCGGCGTGCGGCCAGGCTTGGCTCAGTGCCGATGAGAAGAAGTCCCAGAGGAATAGAATGTCGGCGCCGCGTGAGGCTTCCGCAAGTCCGGCTGCGTCCGTGAGGACCACGTCGGCCACCTGTTCAATATCGGTCAGGTTGTAGGGGCGGGGCTGCCCTTCGGCGGCCAGGATCACAACCCGGGGCCTCATTGCCTCGGACGCTCCTGCCGGGGCCGGTAAGGGCTGGCTTTGGATATCAGTGTTACTCACGCCACAACCCTACGCGATATTAGGATTGTTGACAATAAACAGATGTGACCTGCATCATGGGTGGCATGACTTCCCTCAGCCCCGCACTCAAGCAAGCAACCCCCGTCGTCGTGGACCACGCCCTTGGCAGCTGGATCCACGGGACGGACGGCAAAGACTACCTGGACTTCACCACCGGCATCGGTGTGACCAGCACCGGCCACTGCCACCCGAAGGTGGTGGCCGCAGCGCGCGAACAGGTGGGCAAGATCATCCACGCCCAATACACCACCGTGATGCACAAGCCGCTGCTGGAACTGACCGAGAAGCTCGGTGAGGTCCTCCCCGCCGGCCTGGACTCCGTCTTCTACGCCAACTCCGGCTCCGAAGCTGTGGAAGCTGCCATCCGGTTGGCCCGCATGGCCACCGCCCGACCGAACATCGTGGTGTTCCAGGGCGGCTTCCACGGCCGCACCGTCGCCGCAGCATCCCTCACCACCGCCGGCACCAAATTCTCCGCCGGGTTCTCCCCGCTGATGGCCGGCGTCCACATGTCCGCGTTCCCCTACGCCTACCGCTACGGCTGGGACGAAGCGCTCGCCGTCGAGTTCGCCCTGCAGGAACTGGACTACCTGCTGCAGACCCGCACCGCCCCCAATGACACCGCCGCTTTCCTGATCGAACCGGCACTGGGCGACGGCGGCTACCTGCCCACCCCGCCCGCCTTCATGGAGGGCCTGCGTGAGCGTGCCGACAAGTACGGCATCCAGCTCATCTTCGACGAGGTCCAGGCTGGCGTGGGCCGCACCGGAAAGTTCTGGGGCCATCAGTACTCCAACGCCACCCCGGACATCATCATCACTGCCAAGGGCATCGCCTCCGGTTTCCCGATTTCCGCCATCGCCGCCTCCACCGAAACCATGTCCAAGGCCTGGCCCGGTTCCCAGGGCGGCACCTACGGCGGAAACGCGGTTTCCGCTGCGGCCGGCGTCGCCACCCTCGAAGTAGTCAAGGAAGAAGGCCTGGTGGAGAACTCCCGCATCCGCGGCGAGCAGCTCCAAGCCGGCCTCAAGGAGATCCAGCAGCGGTTCCCGGTCATCGGCGACGTCCGCGGCCGCGGCCTCATGCAGGGCATCGAATTCACCGGCGAAGACGGCAAGCCGGACGCGGCCACGGCCGCAGCAATCCAGCAGGCCACCACGGACCAGGGGCTGCTGACCCTGACCTGCGGCCCTGCCGGCAACGTGGTCCGCCTCATCCCGGCGCTGGTGGTCACCGCCGAGGAGATCGCCACCGGCCTTGAGCGCTTCGAAGCCGCCGTCGGTGCCGTAGTCGGCGCTGTACCCGCCACTGCCGGAGCCTGAGCCGCGCGATGACTGTATCCTCCCTGCCCGCCGCCCAGGCCGACGTCGTATCCGCTGCCGCGCCTGACGCGGCGCAGCAGCGGATCCTGCGGCGGTTGTCCGCGGCCGGAATCGACGCGGATACTTCGCCGCGGCGGCTGGCTGAGTATTCCTACGACGCCTCCAATTACCGTGTGGCGCCGCTCGCCGTGGTGTTCCCGCGGTCCACCGAGGACGTGGTGGGAACGCTGGCGGCGTGCCGGGAGACAGGCACCCCGCTGATCAGTCGCGGCGGGGGTACATCCATGGCTGGCAACGCGATCGGACCCGGCGTGGTGCTGGACTTCTCGCGCCACATGAACCGGATCCATGGCATCGACGAGGCCGCGGGGTCTGTCTCGGTGGATCCCGGGGTGGTCCTGGCAGTGCTGTCCCGCGAGGTGGAGCGGGCCACAGGCAACCGCTATACGTTCGCCCCGGACCCCTCGTCCAAAAACCGGGCCACCATTGGGGGTTCGCTCGGGAACGACGCATGCGGGAACCACTCCGTGCGCTACGGGCGGATGTCGGACCACGTGGTGGAGCTCGATGTCGTCACCTCCGACGGCGCCCGGCTCACCGCGACAGCGGATGGCCTGCGCGCCACCGACCCCGCCGACAAGGCCGGTGCTGCACGCGCGGCCGCGCTCACCGGATCGCTCAAGGAACTGGCACACATCAACCTGGCCGAGCTCCGGGTTGAACTGGGCCGGATCCAGCGGCAGGTTTCGGGTTACCACCTGGATAATCTGCTGCCGGAAAAGGGCTTCAACGTGGCGCGTGCCCTGGTGGGCTCGGAAGGAACCTGCGCCATCATCACCGGCGCGCGGATGAAGCTGGTCCCCAAACCGGCCAGCGCTCTGCTGGTCTGCCTGGGTTACGCCGACGTGGTGGACGCGGCGCGGGATATCACTACTATTCTGGAATTCTCGCCGGCCGCCGTCGAAGGCATCGACGAAGCCATCGTGGACACCATGCGTTTCCGGCGCGGCGCCGACTCGGTGCTGGGACTTCCGGAGGGCAAAGCGTGGCTCTATGTGGACCTCGACGGCGACGATCCCGTCGAGGTGCGTGCCGAGGCTGACCGCCTGCTGGCCCGGCTCCGGGAAAACGGCCGCCTGGTGGCTGGCCGCCCGGTTCCCGACACCGTGGAGCGCGCCTCGTTGTGGCGGGTCCGCGAGGATGGCGCCGGGCTCTCCGCCCGTCTCGCCAGCGGTGGCGAGTCATGGCCCGGCTGGGAGGACTCGGCCGTCGCGCCGGAAAACCTGGCCAGCTATCTTGCCGATTTCCGCGAGCTGCTGGACAGCTTCGGGCTGCAGGGGGTCATGTATGGGCACTTCGGCGCAGGCTGCATGCACATCCGCATCACCTACGATCTCCGTACGGAGGAAGGCCGCGAGGTGTTCCGCCGGTTCTCCGCGGAGGCGGCGAAAATGGTGGTCCGGCACGGCGGCTCCCTCTCCGGCGAGCATGGGGACGGCAGGGCCCGATCGCAGTTGCTTCCGCTGATGTACTCGGCGCGGATGCTGGCAGCGTTCTCAGACTTCCGCAGGCTGTGGGATCCCGTATCGATCCTCAACCCGGGCTCCCTCACGGACCCTGACCCGCTGGATGAAAACCTGGCGCTGGACGGCGTGCCGCAGCGGGAATGGCGCACCAGCTTTGACCTGCGGCCGCTCCACTCCGGCGGCGGCTCTGCCAGCGAAACGGACAACCCGGACCACTCCGCCGGCAGTGGCATGGATCCGTGGGTGCATGCCGTCCAGGCGTGCATCGGAGTGGGCCGCTGCCGCACGGACGCCGGAGGCGTGATGTGCCCCAGCTACCGGGCCACCGGCGACGAGAAGGACTCCACCCGCGGCCGCTCCCGCGTGCTGCAGGATATGGTCCGCGGCGCCCGCAGCGTGGACGAAGGCTGGAAGTCCGAGGAGGTGCGGGAAGCCCTGGACCTGTGCCTGTCCTGCAAGGCCTGCTCCAGTGACTGCCCCACGGGGGTGGATATGGCCACCTACAAATCCGAGTTCTTCAGCCACTATTACCAGGGGAGGCTGCGGCCCCTCTCGCACTTCTCGCTGGGCTGGCTGCCGCGCTGGCTGAAGATCACCGGCCGCGTGGCGCCGCTGGTCAACGCCGTCCTGGCAACACCGCTGGGCAAACTGGCCGCCGTGCTGGGCGGCCTGACCACCCGCCGTGACCTGCCCCGGTTCGCTGGCGACAGTGAATGGCGGAAAGAGGTAGCCGCGGCGGGCGTGGCCATGCCGGGCCGGAAGACGCTGCGGAAGGATGCTGCGGCAGCCGGCGTCGTGCTCTTTGTGGATACCTTCACCAAGGGCTTCCGGCCCGAGGTGGCAGGTGCCGCCGCCCGGGTGTTGGCAGGTACGGGGGCGCCCACCGAATGCTCGGCAGACGCGTGCTGCGGGCTGACGTGGATCTCCACCGGGCAGCTGGACACGGCGAAGAAGCTGATGGCCAACGCCGCGGACGTCCTGGACGACGGTACGGACCGTCCCATTGTGGTGGTGGAGCCCAGCTGTGCCGCCGCGCTGCGGAAGGACCTGCCCGAACTGGTCCACACGGAGCAGGCCCGGCGGGTCGCCGCGAGGGTCCGCAGCTTCGCCCAACACGTAGGTGACCTGGCCGCCGCCGGCTGGACGCCCGCACCGGCCACGCCGCTTCCGGACCAGGTGGTGCTGCAGACACACTGCCATGAGTACTCGGTGTTCGGCGCCAAGACCCAAGGCAGTGCATTGGCGGCCATGGGCATCGCCAACGTGGTGGACGCCACCGGGTGCTGCGGCGTGGCAGGGAACTTCGGATTTGAAAAGGAGCACTACGACATCAGCATGAAGGTGGCCGAGCAGTCGTTGGCACCCGCGCTGCGTGCCGCCGCAACCGGATCCGTAGTGCTTACGGACGGCTTCTCCTGCGCCATGCAGGTGAAGCAGGTCGATCCCGAACGGCCCGGCCAGCACCTTGCACAGGTGCTCGATCCCGGCCGGCCCTGACCACACCCCCCAAATTCTCATCAACAAAAGCAAAGGATTCCCGACATGACAACCCAGACCACCCAGACCGCCGGCACCTCGCAGCAGGCCCGGGATGCCATCGCCAAGGTCAGCACCGGCCTCTTCATCGACGGCGAATGGCGTGAGGCCGCCTCCGGCGCCCGGTTCGACGTGATCAACCCCGCCACCGAGGAAGTCATCGCCACCGTGGCCGACGGCGGCCCGGAAGACGCCCGCCGCGCCATCGAGACCGCAGGCCGCGTCCAGGCAGACTGGGCCAAGACCGCTCCCCGCGAGCGCAGCGAGATCCTGCGCCGCGCCTACGATCTGATCATGGCCCGTCAGGACGAGCTGGCCCTCATCATGACCTCCGAAATGGGCAAGCCCTTCGCCGAGGCCAAGGGCGAGGTGGCATACGCTGCCGAGTTCTTCCGCTGGTTCTCCGAGGAGGCCGTCCGGATCGGCGGCGACCTGACCACCACCGGTGACGGCAAGAACCGGATCCTGGTCTCCAAGCAGCCCGTCGGCCCGTGCGTGCTGGTCACCCCGTGGAACTTCCCGCTGGCCATGGGCACCCGCAAGATCGGTCCCGCGATCGCGGCCGGCTGCACCATGGTATTCAAGCCCGCCAACCTCACCCCGCTGTCCTCGCTGGCGCTGGTGGACATCCTCATCGAGGCAGGCCTGCCCAAGGGCGTCCTGAACGTCGTCTGCACCACCAAGGCTTCGGCCGTGGTTTCGCCGTGGATGGCCAGCGGTATTGCCCGCAAGGTGAGCTTCACCGGATCTACCGATGTAGGCGTCCGGTTGCTGGAGCAGGCCGCCCAGCACGTCATGCGCTCCTCCATGGAACTGGGCGGCAACGCCCCGTTCATCGTGTTCGAGGACGCAGACCTGGACCGCGCCGTCGAAGGCGCCGTGGCGGCCAAGATGCGCAACATGGGGGAGGCCTGCACCGCAGCCAACCGGCTGTTCGTCCAGCGCCCCATCGCTGACGAATTCGCACGCCGCCTCGCCGCCCGCCTGGGTGCACTGTCGGTGGGCGACGGCGCAGAGGCCGGGACCGACGTCGGACCCCTCGTTGAGGAAAAGGCGCTGACCAAGGTGCAGGAGCTGGTGGACGACGCCGTTGCCAAGGGCGCCACCGTCGTCTGCGGCGGTTCCCGCCCGGAGCGCCCCGGATACTTCTACACCCCCACGGTCCTCTCCGGCGTCAGCGCCGAAGCCGACCTGATGAGCCAGGAAATCTTCGGCCCGGTGGCGCCCGTGGTGCCGTTCGACACCGAAGAGGAAGTCACCCGGCTGGCCAACGACACCCCGTGGGGCCTGGTGGGCTACCTGTTCACGCAGGACGTTGACCGTGGATTCCGGATGGGTGACGCGCTGGAGGTGGGCATGGTTGGATTGAACACCGGCATCGTCTCCAACCCGGCTGCCCCGTTCGGCGGGATCAAGGCCTCCGGCCTGGGCCGTGAAGGCGGCCGCCTGGGCATCGAGGAGTTCCTCGAAACCAAATACATGGCCGTACCCCGCGGCTGACAGTGCCCATGATGCAAGTAAAAACCACCCCTCGCAAGGACGAACCAACGATGACCAGTCCCCAGCCCGTTTCCAATAAGCGTCCCGAACCGCTCACCGCGCCCGGCGCCGAACCCCGCACCGAAGAAGGGAAGCGTTCACTGCGCCGCTCCATCCTGGGCTCAGCGCTCGGCAACGCGGTGGAGTGGTTCGACTACGGCGTCTACGGCTACCTGACCATCTACATGGCCACGAACTTCTTCGGTTCGGAGGAGGGTGACGGCGGCCTGGGGGTGACGCTGACGCTCGCCACCCTGGCGTTGTCCTTCCTGGTCCGCCCCCTTGGCGGCCTGATCCTGGGACCGCTGGGTGACAAGGTGGGCCGGCAGAAGGTCATGGTCCTTACCGTGACGCTGATGACCCTGGCCACCGGTGCCATCGGCCTGCTGCCCACGCTGGAAACGGTTGGACTGCTGGCCCCGGTGCTCCTGCTGGTCTGCCGCCTAGTGCAGGGCTTCTCTGCCGGCGGCGAGTACGGCGGCGCGGCCGTGTACATGGCAGAGTCCGCCCCGGACCGCCGTCGCGGTTTCCTTGGCTCGTTCCTGGAATTCGGCACCACCGTTGGCTTCATGCTGGCGGCCATTGTCTGCACCTCGCTGATTGCCGTGGTGGGGGACCAGGGCATGGAGGACGGCTGGTGGCGCGGGCCGTTCCTGCTGACTATCCCGCTGGGCCTTTCCGCCCTGTGGATCCGGACCCGCCTGGTGGAGGCGCCGGTGTTCTCCGAGGCGTCCCAGCACAAGGAGACCATGCGGTCGCCGCTGCGCCACGCGTTCAAGCACAACTGGCGCCAGCTGCTGGTCCTGGCGGGCTTCGTGGTCCTGCTGAACGTGGCGTTCTACCTGATCCTGGGGTACATGCCCACGTACCTGAGCGGTCAGCTGGGACACAGCACCGCCCAGGGCAACTGGATGCTGGTGGCCATCATGGCCATGATGCTGGTGGCCATTCCGCCGGTTGGTGCACTGTCCGACCGGTTCGGCCGCAAGCCGCTCCTGCTGGTGGCCGCTGCCGGGTACACGCTGCTGTCCGTCCCGGCGGTCATGCTGCTGGGCCTGTCCAACATGGCGCTGCAGTTCCTGGGCCTGGCCGTGCTGGGGCTCCTTCTGGTGATCCTGGTGGCCTCGGTTTCCTCCACGCTGCCGGCGTTGTTCCCCACGGCTGTGCGCTACACCGGCTTTGCCATCGCGTACAACTTCTCCACCGCGTTCTTTGCCGGTCCGTCGCAGACCATCGCGAACCAGCTGATCGAAACCACGGGCAACCAGCTCGTGCCGGGGTGGTATATGGCGCTTGCAGGCGTGATCGGACTAGTAAGTGTCCTCTGCATGCGGGAGACGGCGCAGGCCACGCTCCGGGGCGAGACCCTGCCGGGCGCCCCGGAATCGGTCGGTTTCCCCAAGCGCGGCTTCGTGGAGCAGAACCGGAAGGACGCGGAGGCACGGCGCGCCATTTCCTGATCACAGATCTGCGACGGCGGGCGCCCGCCGGTGACTCGCCGTCGTATGTTCCTTAAGCGTGCCGCTGTTTTGCCTTCGACCAGCAACCGATGCATTCAACACACACACGGGACTGCCCCGGGTTGTGTTGACTCTTATTCCTGGAGCAGGTCAAGGAGTCAACCAAACCGGGGGCAGTCCCGCTCGGTTGCGTCTGGTCCAATTAGCAAGCGTGTACTCCAATGAAAGGGTGGGTACCGGTTTGGTACCATGAAGTCATGGCTATGAATCTCCGTGTCCCTGAAGATCTCGATCGGCGTCTGGAGAAGTTGGCTGCGGAGGAACATACGTCCAAGTCCGCGCTTCTGTTGCAGGGGGCAGAGCTGGTTCTGCAGCGCCACGCGCGCCGGCGTGAGATCAGTGAGGGTCTCGATTTTGTGATGCGTCATGATGCTGAGTTGCTGAAGCGCCTTGAGGACGCGTGACAGCGTACCTGGACATTGAGGATGCTCTTCAAGTCGTCGATCGGTACGGGTTTCATATCCGTGATGTTGGCTTGTTGGCCTCGGCACTGGCCAGGCCGGCGACGACTGTCATGGGCACGGAAGCCTATCCGGAACTGGCCGTGAAGGCGGCCGCGTTGCTGGAGTCGGTCGCCCGCTTCCATCCGCTCATCGATGGCAACAAACGAACGGCGTGGACGCTCATGGTGCTGCTGCTTTGGGTTAACGGTTATCGGCACAGCTTCACCACGGATGAAGGCTTCGACCTCGTCGTCGGAGTCGCCGCGGGCACTATCGACTTGTTGGACTCTGCCGCGCAGATTTCCACGCATCTGGTGCCCCGGTAGTCCTTCACCCCCGAAAACGGGGTGTGGACAATGTCCACACTTTTCGACACGGACTGCCTCCTACAGCACTCGGACTGCCCCGAATTCCTTATGTTTTCTGGGGTTCCCAGTGTTTGCAAGGCCCGGAATGCAGTTCGAGTCCCACCTCGGGCACAGTGTTTCCGCAGGTCAGGCGCTTTTTCACATTTTACTGTTGACAATGCTTGACCTTTGCAAAAATGAGTCGTAACTGTAAACGGCTGGTCCCAACCCAGAAACTTTGTAGTCCAAGAACGTGCAGGTCCGAACAACTGGGGCCACATGGGCATCTAAGCTGGCGACGGCATGATGTACAGCGCGAGGACATGGCTATGAAATCTCCGCCTCCCTGAAGTCCGCTCGACGGGTGGAGACCTTGCCGCCGATGAATACCCTCCAACGCCGCGCTTCTGTCGCAGGGGGCAGAATTGGTTCTGAAGCGCCACGCGCGCGGCGGGAAAGCAGCGAGGGCTTTCATTTTGTTGTGAATCATGACGCTGATCTGCTCAAGCGCCCTGAAGTCCGTGACAGCGTAGCGGCGGCGTCCTGGAGGTTGCGCCCAAATCGTCGAATCGCTGCAACTGGTTTTCCAGGACGCGCACTACATCCTTTCCGACTAGGATGTCCAGCCGAAAACGGCCGACCAGGCGATCCGCAGACCAGCCAGGTCACTCTGCAATGGTTCCCCGAATCTTCCGCTCGTAACCGACGAGGAATAGGGCGGAGAGAATCCGGTCCGGTACGGAAGCCATGGCCAGCGCATGCCCCCACATCATTCCCGTCCGGGCCAGTCAGGGGCATGAGTGCTGGGTCAGCGCCAAGGGGCTCACTCCCAGCGAAGGCCGGAATCCGGAGATGTTGCAGAATGAGGCCGGGATGCGGGGGACCCTCCCATATCGCTTCCGTCGCTGGGGGTTCGATGTGGGGGCAACGGGGCAGCCGCGCCCCCGCTGCTGCCCCGCGCGCTCACGTCCGGGTTGTACAGGTTGACCGTCGTGCCTAACACTTTAGCGAACGTGAGTGGTCCTGCCTCAGACGGGGCACGTTGGCCTTCCTTGTCGTTACGACGCCTGATGCGTTGAGCCGTGCGATGACCAGGTCCTCGACGTCAGGGACGAAATCCCGAAAAATGATGGACCCGTAGGTGGTTGGCGCCCCCTGAGTGGTTGGGGTGTCCTTATGGGCCATGGGCAGGCCGCGCAGCCGCGGGAGTTCTGCTCCGGACATGGTGAGACTGTCCGCGGCCGCGGCGAGCGCCGATGCGTCCTCACGGTCTTCGGTCACGACTGCGTTAGCCCGGCCGTCGACTTCATCGATGCGGGCGAAGTGCGCACCAGGGCCTCCGAGCAGAATTGTCCCGACGTCGGATAGCGAAGGTCAGATCGGTGGCCGAAAGCGAACCAGCGTCCGCCGTTACAGGCGGGCCCGGGACGTCCCCATCCGGGACAGCAGGGCAGTCAAGGCTGCCCGGACTCCGGTGCTCAGCGTCGGCTCAACATCGGGAGCGAAATGCGGTGAGTGGTTGCCCGGCAGGTCGCCTTCGGCATCGAGCCTTTCTTGGGAGAAGGCGCCGAACATCCAGTAGACAGACGGTGCCGCGAGCACCTCGGCGAGCAGCCCGAAGTCCTCACTGCCCATCACCGGGGGAACGACGTTCACACGGTCTTCTCCCAGTGTTGCCTGGAGCTCGGTGATGAGGGCGTTCGCTGAGGCGGGATCGTTATAGCACTGGGGAAAGCTGGAAATCTCTTCAATGAGCGGTGCGGGCGCGCCGGAAGCGTCGGCTTCAGCGCGGATGATGCGCCGCAGGGATTCGAGCACGCGGGTGCGGACGTCGACGTCAAAGGTCCGGACGTTTACGGAGAACTCCGCCGTGGCCGGGATGATGTTCTCCTTCAGGCCGGCATGGAAAGTGCCGATGGTCACGACTGCGGATTTCATGGGGTGGATCTCCCGCGCGACGATGGTTTGGATCCGCACCACCATGTGGGCTCCGAGCACAATCGGGTCAATGCACTGTTCGGGCTGGGAGCCGTGTGCCTGACGCCCCCTGACGGTGATCTTCCACGAATCTGCCATGGCCATCGCTGTGCCGCTGCTGATATTGACGCTTCCTGCCAGGCCGGGCCACACGTGCTGGCCGTAGATGATCTCCGGTGTGGGTGCCTTGTCCCAGAGTCCGTCTGCAACCATTGCCTTTGCACCGGCGGCCGTTTCTTCCCCCGGTTGGAAGATGAAGACGGCAGTGCCGGACCAAGTGTCCTGGTTCTCGCTGAGAAGCTGCGCTGCCGTTAGAGCGACGGTGATGTGGGTGTCATGGCCGCATCCGTGCATGACGGGGACCGCCGTCCCGTCGGCCAACGTGCCTGTTTCGGTGCTGGCGTAATCGAGCCCTGTATCCTCCTGCATGGGAAGACCGTCAGTGTCTGCGCGGTAACCGACCACTGGCCCGTCACCGTTCCGGAGGACGCCTACTACGCCGGTGCCACCGCACAGAAACGCCTCCAGGCCGAGTGCTTGAAGCTTCTGCAGGATGAACTCGGCCGTCCTGGTTTCCTGCATGGACAGTTCCGGATGTGCATGCAGGTGGCGGTACAGATCGTGCATTTCGGCCTGGCGGGTGGCGCTGAGCTCGAAGTATGTAGTGGCGGTGGTCATGGAGTTCCTTCCGATTGCGCGCGAGTGATTAGTTGACGAGGGGGGCTGAGGTGGCGGTGTCCTTGCGGGGCCGAAGGAACCAGGCCAGGGCGTCGGTGAGCACCACGACTATGCCGGTGGCGGGTTTGGCCAGCGGCGGGAAAGCGGGGACCAGGACGAACAGGACGACGACGGCAACCAGAGCGGCGATGACCGTCGCACGAATCTGCTTCAACGTTGTGATGAGTTGGACCATGACCGCCCCGATGATGCTGGGAAAGATATTTGGCGATGTTGCTGATCATGATTCCCCGGGCGCTGCTCCGCCCGCGGATGCTGCGTACTCATAGGCAGCCCGTCCAGATTTCCACGGTGAGCAGCAGATCAAAGCTGTCCCTGATCCCGGCATCTGCGAAGAATTTTTCGACAACCCGCTGAGAGATGTACGGCGACCGGCCTGATGTCGTGGCGCCGTACCTACTGCTGCGCCAATGAGACTGCTGAGAGGAGAGCCGCGACCAGCGCTGCCTCAGTACGCTCGTAACGGCTGGATGGAACCGTGACCGCCAAGGCAGCGGCGACGCGTCCGTCACTACGGATCGGGGCGCTCAAGGACCGAACGTCCTCACGGTATTCGCCACGGTCGTAGAGGATTCCAGTGCGTCGTATCTCGGCCAGTTGGGCTTCGAGACCGGCGCGGTCGCTCACCGTCATCGGGGTGAATCGGGTGTATTCATGGTTGTCCAGGATCGATGAGCGCTGTTCCTCGTCGGCGAAGGCGAGGAGGACCTTGGCGCTTGCTCGTGCGTGCACATCACCCGTGAATCCCACTTCGAGGCCGGCGACCCGCACGGCCTGTGATCCTTCAACCGTGGCGAGGATGCGGATCTCCCCGCGGAACCAGCCGGTGAGATATGCCGTTTCACGTGTGGTCTCGGCGAGTTGCCTGAGGGCCTGTCTGTGTTTGGCGTCCACGCGTACGCGCAGGCCAGGTGAGTTCGCGATATCGATGGCGCCCAGGCCGAGGGTGTAGCGCTTGCCCGACTCCTTGCTCAGTAGTCTTTCTTCCTCAAGTGTCGTGAGCAGATGGTAGGCCGTGGGCATGGCGAGGCCGAGGCCCGTCGCGACCTCAGTTGCGGTGAGTCCTTGTGCTGATCGAGCGACCGCGAGCAGGATGCGCGAAGCCCGCGCGACGGATTGGATCACCTGGCGTTGTTTGAGGGGTTCACCTTCGCTCGTTGACGCTGCACTCATTGCTTCATCCATTCCGCTTGCCTCGAAAAATAGTTGACTTTGTTAGCCGGGTCACCTCATAGTATGGCAGATCCTGAAACTAACTTTCACTATATTGACACGAGGAGAGCCATGTCGACTAGCACCATACCGTCGATTGCGTCGGTAATGAGTCTTGGCGGGCGCCCGGCGGGCAGCCGACGGGAGATCAAGATTATTGATACGACGTTGCGTGATGCGCATCAGAGCCTGTGGGCGACGCGGATGCGGAGTGACCACATCGTTTCGATGGCCGCTGAATTCGACAAGGTAGGTTTTGACCAGGTCGATCTGATGGCGCCGATTCAGTTTGATGTGGCGGTGCGCTATCTGAAGGAAGATCCGTGGGAGCGGGTGCGCCTGGCGCATGAGCATGCTCCCAACACCAGGTTCAGGGCGTTGATCCGTTCCAAGAACATTGCTGCGTTTGACTTCCTAGCCGACGATGTCATCGAAGCCTGGGTCGAGAACTTGTACGCCAATGGGTTCAGGGTGATCGGCTCGTTCGATGGACTCAACGACATCGATAATATCGCTCCGGGATTGATCCGGGCCAAGGAGCTGGGAGCGTCCACGTTCGGGGCGGTTTCGTTCTCTGAGAGCCCGGTGCACACCGACGAGCTCTTCGTCGCCAAGGCCCTGGAGCTGATTGAGAAGGCTGATGTCGATGCGATCATGCTCAAGGACGCCGCTGGCCTTTTGACGCCCGACCGGATCCGCACTCTGGTTCCTGCGCTCAAAGAAGCTATTGGCGACCGGACTCTGGAGCTGCACAGCCATTGTCTGACGGGGCTGGCGCCGCTGGTTTATCTGGAGGCGGTGGAACTGGGCTGCGACGCGCTGCATACCTCTGTCGCGCCGATGGCCAACGGTGCCGCGCAGCCGGCGACGCAGGATATTGTGCGTGATCTGCGGGCGCTCGGGTATACGGTCGATGTCGACGACGACATCATCGATACGATCAGCGGGAAGCTTTCAGCCATTGCTGAGGCGGAGGACAAGCCGGTCGGCCATCCCGTCGCGTACAGCGGCCTGCACTTCATGCATCAGCTTCCCGGGGGCATGCTGTCCAACTTTCACTCCCAGTTGGCAACCGCAGGCCTTTCACATCGCTTCGATGAGCTGCTCCACGAAGTAGCCCGCGTGCGGTCCGAGCTGGCCTTCCCGATCATGATCACCCCCTTCGCCCAGTTCGTGGGGACCCAGGCGGTGATGAACGTGATCTCAGGTGAGCGTTACTCAATAGTGCCGAACGAAATCAAGAAGTATGCCCTGGGTTACTACGGCACGCTGCTGGCGCCGATTGACCCGGAACTGCACGCCAAAATCGTGGCCAACGGCGCATCGAACATCGCACTCGAACCCGCCCCTGTCGCGCCGATGCTCCCCGACCTGCGGAAGCGCTATCCCGACGAGAGCATCGACCTCCTGCTCCTGCGCGCGATGTTCGCCGGCACGCAGGTCGACGAAATGAAGAAAACCGTTGCAAACGGCGGAAACGCCAATGAAATCCCCCGGCCGCTTCTGGACCTGATCAAGGCGATCCATCAGAAGAGTCAGACCGGCAGCCAATCGCTGCGCGCAGGAAATCTGCAAATCAGCATCAAAAAAGGAGAAAACGAAAATGTCGCTTAACCCGCCCGATATCGCGGAACTCAAGGCCATCGTTGACTGGGCGAACCTCACCCAGGACGTCCGCGAATTGTCCCTCAAGTTCGGCGACGTGGAGTTGTTCATCTCCCGCGACCAGCAACAGCTGGCTCCGGCTCCGGCACCCGCTCCCGTATCTGCGGTTGCTCCGGTCGTAGCAACTCCGGCACCCGCCCCGGTCGCCGTGCCTGCACCGGCCGAGACGGCACCGCTGGCAAGCTCCCTGACTGTTCCCTTCTCCGCCGACGCACTCGCCTCCGATGAAGTGCTGATCAAGGCACCGATGGTCGGAATCTTCTATGCGGCCCCGAAACCCGGTGCTCCTGACTTCGTTTCGGTCGGTGACAGTGTCACTCCCGAGTCGGTGCTGTGCATTGTGGAGGTCATGAAACTGATGAGCAACATCGAGGCGCAGGTCGAGGGCACTGTCGTGAGGATCCTGGTCGAGAACGAGCAGGCGGTCGAGTTCGGTCAGCCCCTGATGGTGATCAAGCGCGATGGGTGAACCACTGAAAAGCGTGCTCATCGCCAACCGCGGTGAGATAGGCCTGCGAGTTATCAGGGCATGCAAGGAATTGGGCATCCGCAGTGTCCTTGCCTACTCCGAAGGAGACGCAAACTCCCTGCCCGTAAAACTGGCAGACCAGGCCGTCTGCATCGGGCCAGCGCAAGCGACGGCCAGTTACCGGAACCCGCGCGCGGTCATCAGCGCAGCACTTGCCTACAAAGTGGACGCCATCCATCCTGGCTACGGGTTCCTCTCCGAGAACGCGGACTTCGCAGCACTGTGTGAAGAAGAGCAGATCGGTTTCATCGGTCCCGCTGCCGGCATCATCCGCCGGATGGGAGACAAGATCGAAGCCAAGAAAATCGCCCGCCGGGCCGGGGTGCCCACCGTGCCCGGTTCACTGGGCGCGATTGCCGAATACAGCGAAGCCCTCGCCGTGGCCAGCGAGGTCGGCTACCCCCTCCTGATCAAGGCAGCGGCAGGCGGTGGCGGGCGCGGCATGCGCGTCGTCGAAACCGCCCAGACGCTGGAAAAGGATCTCACGGAGATCATGTCGGAGGCCGAGGTCGCGTTCGGTGACCCGTCGGTCTACATCGAGCGTTACCTCACCGACATCCGGCACATAGAAATTCAAGTGATCTCCGACGGCCAGACCGTGCTTCACCTAGGGGAGCGTGACTGCACGGCGCAGCGACGCAATCAAAAGCTCATCGAGGAATCACCCTCCCCGGTCTTGACTGCTGAGCTCAGGCAGGAGATGGCCGACGCAGCAGTCGCGCTCTGCCACGAGGTCGGGTACAAAAACGCCGGGACCGTGGAGTTCGTTTTCGATAACGTCGAGCGCAAGTTCTACTTCATAGAGATGAACACCCGGATCCAGGTTGAACACCCTGTCTCCGAAATGGTCTCCGGCATTGACCTCATCAAGCTCCAGCTGCAGATCGCCGGCGGAACGCTGCTGAACCTGACCCAGGACGACATCGTCATCACTGGCCACGCCATCGAGTGCCGCATCAATGCCGAGGACCCGGAGAATAATTTCGTTCCACGCCCAGGAACAATCACAAACTTCCGTGCCCCTGGCGGCTTCGGGATCAGGATGGACACCCACATCGAAACCGGGTACACCATCCCGCCCTACTACGACTCCATGATCGGCAAACTCATATGCTGGGGCAAGGACCGCGACGAGGCCCTCGCCCGAACCATCCGCGCCCTGGACGAGCTCGTCATTGAAGGCATCACCACCACAGCACCCTTCCACAAAAAAATCCTGGAAACGGAGAAGTTCGTAAGCGGAGACTTCAACACCGCATTCGTTGCCCAGTTCCTGGAGACAGAACGAGCAGGAGGAGAGCTCGCACTGCTCCAAACATAAATTGGCGGATAACCGCGGCCAGTGACAGGGGCCGCAGACTGCTCACTGGGCAGCACGAGGCAACCATCTCGGCCTGCCGCCCAGTTGTGGAGTCTTGAGTGTCTTTTGAGCCAGAACTCTTTTGCAGGCACTATGAGCAGCCCTCAAAGTTTGCCTGACGCTCAGTATGACCTGGATTCGGACTAGCTAGTGCCCGATCGATCGATACCACAATTCTTCACCACACGACAACGGAACGCAGCGCTGACCCGGCTACTAAGGCCGTCTTTGGACGGCGTGTATCCCGAGTTGCCGAGGCGATGCACACCGAACCATGCGATGCCTTAAATGTCGTCCTGACTAACCTTTGCCGTCTGGTTAGGAGGGGTATGGGCCGGGGGACCGGACCCGGAATCAACGACAACAAATGACATCGCACGACTACAAAGGAATCTCTTTCATGGCACTTAACCTCAATGTCGAGCAGCCACCAACGGCGGCGGGAGCAGCCGCTACCAGACGACGTTCCATGATGGCCAGTACGGTCGGCAACGTCTTGGAATGGTACGAATGGAGCGCCTATGCGGTGTTCGCGCCCTTCATTGCGAAGGCAATGTTTAACTCAACCGATCCCGTCTCTGCATTGCTGTCAACCTTGGCGGTATTCGCTGTTGGTTTTCTCATGCGACCACTCGGCGGCATCATCTTCGGACGCATTTCCGATGTGAAGGGCCGTAAGTTCGTGCTGATAACAACGATGCTCATGATGGCAGGCGGGTCGTTGCTCATTGGTCTGATGCCCACCTACGGTCAGATTGGCGTTGCAGCTTCCGTTCTGTTGCTTCTCGCCCGCGTTGCCCAGGGATTTGCGCATGGCGGTGAATCTGCAACTGCCAACACATACATTGCCGAGATTGCACCCCACAATAAGCGAGGTCAATGGGGCTCAATTGTGTTCGTGGCGATCTTCGGCGGATCTGTCCTTGCCTTTTCAATCGGTGGCGGGGTCACAAATGTGCTCTCCAACACGGAAGTTGCGGAGTGGGGATGGCGTATTCCGTTCCTCTTCGGCGCCGTACTCGCTCTTGCCGCACTGTACATGCGCCGGGGCATGAGTGAAAGCTGTTGACGCCAACCGAAAATAGGGCCAGTAACGCCAACTGAAAATGAGGCCACTGACCATTATGGAAGGTGATCACATTGGATGTTTGGGCGCAGATACGCCACCGATACGCGACGGAGAAGATCTCCAAGAGGGAGCTGGCTAAGCAGCTCGGGGTTTCCCGGGGGACGGTGGATCGGGCGTTGGAGGCTGATCGGCCGCCGAAGTATGAGCGGAAACCAGCTGGTTCTAGCTTTGATGCTTACGCTGCGCGGGTGCGGGCTTTGTTGGTGCAGACCCCGGCAATGCCGGCGTCGGTATTGGCCGAACGCGTCGGCTGGACGGGCTCGGCATCTTTGTTCCGGGACAAGGTCCGTGGACTGAGGCCCGAGTATATGCCGGCGGATCCGGTGGACCGGCTGGTTCATGAACCGGGCCAGGCGATGCAGTGCGATTTGTGGTTTCCCCATGAGCCGCTGCCGCTGGGTCACGGGCAGGAGGGCAAGCCTCCGGTGTTGGTGATGACGAGCGCGTTCTCCGGATACATCCAGGCCAGGATGCTGCCGACGCGCACGACCTTTGATCTGCTGGGCGGGATGTGGTCGCTGCTGCAGGAGGCCGGTGCAGTGCCCAAGCAGCTGGTCTGGGACAACGAATCGGGCATCGGCCAAGGCCGGCTGACCGAGCCGGCGGCCGCGTTCGCCGGAGTGCTGGGCTGCGAGATCCGGCAGTTGCCGCCACGGGATCCGGAATCCAAGGGCATGGTGGAGCGGATGAACCGTTACTTCCGTCAGGGCTTCATGCCCGGCCGGACGTTCGCGTCCCCGCTGGATTTCAACGATCAGCTCGCTGACTGGCTGCCGCGGGCGAACGCCCGCTACTCCCGGACCCGGCATGGCCGCCCGGCCGAGCTCTTCGTCCGGGACCGGGACGCGATGCGGCCGTTGACGCCGGTTGCGCCCGAGTTCGCCTTCCGCAGCAGCGTCCGGCTGCCGCGGGACTACTACGTGCGGGTCTTTTCCAACGACTATTCCGTGGACCCTGGCGCGATCGGGCGGATCGTGAACGTCGAAGCAGACCTGGAAAAGGTGACCGTGAGCGCCGATAGCCGGCTGCTTGCCTGCCACGAGCGGCGGTGGGCCAGACACCAGATCTTCACCGACCCCGCGCACGTGGACAAGGCCGCCTCCCTCCGTCGGATCCACCGCAGTGTCAAGGCCGGACGGTCCACGGTGGTGGAGGAACGGGACCTGTCGATCTATGACGAACTGTTCGGCGTCGCCATCCCCGACGATGCCCGCGAGCTTTCCGGGGCAGGACGGTGAACGGGGCAACGAAGGACATCGAGTACTACGCCCGTGCACTGCGCGCCCCGCGGATCGCCGACGGCTACCGATCCCTCGGGGACCGGGCACGGGAGGCAGGCTGGTCACACGAGGAATACCTCGCCGCTGTCCTTTCCCGCGAGGTCGCCGAACGTGAAGCCTCCGGGGCTGCCCTGCGGATCAGGGCCGCGAGGTTCCCCGGACACAAGCTGCTGGAAGAGTTCAACTTCGACCACCAGCCTGCCGCGGACCGGAACCTCGTCGCGCATCTGGGCACCGGGGTCTTCCTGGAGGAAGCCAAGAACGTGGTCCTGCTCGGCCCGCCCGGCACCGGCAAAACCCATCTGGCCGTCGGGATCGGAATCCGGGCCGCGCGCGCCGGGCACCGCGTCCTGTTCGACACAGCGACCGGGTGGGTATCAAGACTGGCCGAAGCCCACGACCGCGGCCGCCTGCCCCAGGAACTGGCCAAGCTACGCCGATACAAACTGCTCATCGTTGACGAAGTCGGCTACATCCCCTTCGACCAGGACTCCGCCAACCTCTTCTTCCAGCTGGTCTCATCCCGCTATGAACACGCTTCCCTGGTGCTTACCAGCAACCTCGCGTTCAGCCGGTGGGGCGAAGTCTTCAGCGACGCGACAGTGGCCTCGGCCATGATCGACCGGATCGTTCACCACGCAGAAGTCCTCAACCTCACCGGCAGCAGCTACCGGCTCCGAAACAAAACACGAACCCAGCTTCAGGCACAATAGAACAGCAACCCGTGGCCCTGTTTTCAGTCGGCAAAACTGGCCCTATTTTCGGTTGGCGTTAACAGAAAGCGAAGTCTTCGACGGACAGCAGGAAGCGCGGGCTGTCTACACGGTGCCGCCCGTGGACCGCAAAAAGGTCGTGCGGTCCATTCTGATGATGATCGGCATGACATCCGGAATCACAGCAGCTCACTATACGTGGACGTCGTACGCGTCCACCTATGCGATCACCAGGCAGGGCATGGATGCCGAAGGAGCCTACTGGGTTACTGTTCTCGCGCAATTGATTGCACTGGTTTCGCTCCCTCTTTGGGGCAGGTTGTCAGACAAGATCGGACGCCGCCCTGTCCTCATCGGCTTTGCACTCGCGATGATCATCGCCCAAATCCCACTGATGAGCATGATCAACTCCCAGCCCTGGACGCTGTTCGTAGCTTCCACAACGGCTCTCCTCATCGTGGGCGCTTCCGGCGCCCTGCTCGCGTCCGTTCTTTCCGAAGCATTCCCAACCAGGATCCGGACGCAGGGCATTGGTTTCGCGTACTCATTCTCGGTTGCAATTTTCGGCGGCACAGCACCTTATCTCAACGCACTTTTCAACAGCTGGTCTCTGGGCTGGATGTCGAATGTCTACATAATGATCCTTTGTGCAATGACGGGCTTCGTGGTCTACAAACTGCGCGAGACCAAAGGTATCGACTTGAAAGACGCCTAGCAGCTCAGTTCGATGGCACCTGCCCCTTTGGCTTCCAGCTAAAGGGGCAGATGCCTTTGCAACGGTACGGTGCGGTGTCGATTCGCACATAGTGAGCGCGTACAACAGGGAAGCTTTCACGCCTTGACACGGCCGCAGCCCCCACGTCGCCGTTACCGAAGGGACCCTCGAAGGCGACGACGTCACTGGGGGTCGGGTGCCGCCTTTCCATCAAACATCTGGACAAAACATAGGCAGTTAGCCCTGCGTTGAAGTCTCCTCGAAAAACCATACTTGCCGTGACGCCGGAGTCGTGGCTGAAAGGATATCCATGTCACGTAATTCCATTGGCAAGCAACGGGCCGAGCTGTGTTCCCCCGGTCGACGCCCCTTGCTGTTGCCGCGAGACCTGGGACTTATTGCCCTATTCGCGGCGCTCATAGCAGCCCTGGGATTTGTAGCGGTTCCAGTTGCAGGTCTTGCAGTGCCCATCATCCTGCAGAACCTCGGCGTGTTCCTGGCTGGCGCCGTTCTCGGTGCTCGGCGGGGAACGCTGACCATCGTGACCTTTTTGGCTCTGGTTGCAGCAGGTCTCCCGCTGTTGTCCGGAGGCCGAGGAGGCATCGGCGTGTTCATGACCCCGTCGTTGGGTTATCTGCTCGGGTGGGTCGCCGGCGCCTTCGTTATCGGTTTTATTACGGACAGGATCCGTTCTGGAAAGCGCTATTTTCCAAAGGTGCTGACCGCCGTTCTGCTCGGTGGAGTGCTGGTCATTGACCTGCTCGGAGCGCTGGTGTCGCCCCTGTTCACCGGGTTGGATCTGAGCGTCACTTTGGTCGGTTCGGCGGTATTCCTTCCCGGAGACATCCTTAAGGCAGTACTGGCCGCGTTGGTAGCAGCTGCAGTGCATCGCGCCTATCCGGTTCCGCCTGCAGGTGTCCGGCGAGGCGAAAGGGCGGTCTTGGGGTCGCTCGCCGCAGCAGGAAGGATGTGTGTGCATGATTTCTCTGCAAAATGTCAGCCATGACTTCGACGGATTTCAGGTGCTCCGGGAAGTAAACCTCGAACTTCACGAGCACCGGATCGGCTTCATTGGCGCCAATGGCAGCGGCAAATCCACCTTGGCCCGGACGCTCAATGGCTTGTTGGTCCCGCGGCGCGGATCCATTTCAGTGGATGGCGTTGATACGCGCAAGGACGCTGCCCGGGTTCGTCGCAGGGTCGGTTTCATGTTTTCAGATGCAAATCACCAGATCATCATGCCCTCTGTCGCCGAGGACATCGGTCTGGGGCTACGGGGACGAAAACTGTCCAAGCTGAAAAAGGCCGACATCGTGGCCGAGGCCCTGGACCGTTACGCGCTATCGGGACTTGCCGCCCACTCACCCCACCTTCTTTCCGGAGGGCAAAAGCAAATGCTCGCCCTGGCCTCCGTCCTGGTCACCGATCCGGAAATTCTGATCTGCGACGAACCAACTACCCTCCTTGATTTGCACAACGTCCAGATCTTCCTCGATACCATCGGCGACTTGAGCCAGCAGATCATCCTGATGACTCACCATTTGGAAATCATTGAGGATTTCGATCGGGTCATTGTCATGGATCGGGGGCAGGTTCACTTCGACGGATCGCCACAGGAGGCTGTTGCCGCTTATCGGCGCCTGATCGGCTCCCGTCAAAAGAAGAACATTCACCTATGACCGGTCTCTATGTCGATAGTGCTTCGGTCCTGCACCGGACGCCAACGTCCATGAAATTCCTGCTGCTGTCCCTGATTCTTGCAGGTGTTTTTCTCGTAGAGAATCTGTATGCGCTGGGCGGCATTCTGCTGTTCAGCGTGCTGCTCTACCCAGTCGCCGGCATCCGGTTGCCGTTCGCTTGGGCGGCGGTCCTACCCGTGATTCCTTTCATAGTGCTGACGGTCGCAGCCCAGATGGTGTTCAGCAGTCTGCACGGTGGGGCAGTGTTCGGGGTCCGGATATGCGTGGCCGTTCTTCTGGCGAGCCTGCTGACATACACCACCCGCAGCAGCGACATGCTGGACTTATTCGGTAAAGTTCTTGGACCGTTGCGTCATGTCGGCGTCAGCCCCTGGCGGGCCGGCCTGGTGCTGTCGCTTACGGTACGTGCGGTTCCGATGCTGTCAGCGTC
The DNA here is from genome assembly GCA_023264815.1 of Arthrobacter sp. Lineage (GTDB taxonomy): Bacteria > Actinomycetota > Actinomycetes > Actinomycetales > Micrococcaceae > Arthrobacter. The sequence continues at coordinate 63,662 of JAHFUZ010000026.1, forward strand.
TATCACCACGGCGCGGGAAGCATTTCTGGCCCGCGGTCAAAAGGTCGCCGGCTATGAAATTGTGGTTCCCGTTATCGTCGGGCTGATCCAGTCTGCCGAAGCCATCGGTGATGCCATCTCAGCCCGAGGCCTCGAATTCGACGTTTCTGAGGCCTGATCCTCAGGCAGGACATCAAAATAGAGATGGGCGTGATTCCTGCATGCTTCGTTGAACTCCGCCTCGCATGATAGGCAGCGGGTGCTTGCACGGTAATCAGCAATGGTCAGCTCTGCCCGGCAGACGCCGCAGAGAATGGCGCGCTCTTGCCATTGATCCTCCGGCCACACCTGGGCGGGATGGCCGGAGGATTCTTCATGGCACCGGAAGCACGGATAGTACTTTCCGCAGCAGCGGAACTTGATGGCGACGACGTCCTTGTAAGTCCGGTAGTGAACACAGCGCGTCTGCTCATCGATGGGTTTCCCGTAAACCTCCATGGAGTCCTTCCGGTCCTGTTACGGTGCACAAGCTCTTGCGTGCACACCAATCCCGCCGAACGCCGAGCTCTGGAGTGCCAACCATACCCATCTTACTTTTTCACTGCCAGCACTGGGGGCTACAGCGCCAGTGAAGGAACGCTGCCGACATCCCAACGGTTATCATGGCCCCTCTTAGATGGCGTATCCCGCGGTTCGAGGACCGATTGCGCGTCAACCTTGAAGACGGTGAAGTTCGGGCCAGCATCCTGTCAGGCTTCAGATTCATTGGGTCCCGCCGCCTCAGGCTGTAATACCTGCTCGATAACCGTGCTCTCGCAGTGGCAGCAGATGTCGGGCGACCTTCACTCAGGGACTTCAGTGGGGAGGCTATCAGCTGCAGGGCGCGGGCCATGGCCTGTTGGCAGGCTTGGGCCTGGTGTTCGCGGTGGCCGACGGTAGAGGTCGCGTGCCCATTCGAATTCCTGTGCTGCTCCGCGCTATCTGGCTTCGTCGAATAGGCGGAGTCCGATTTGGCGGCGGACCAAGGCTTCGCGTCAAAGTGGTGTTCGACGGCGCCGCGTTAGCAGTTGCCTCTCGGCTGGTCGGGAGGGTGATTTGGTTGTTGGGTTGGATGGCGCTGCCGCGGTAGATGAATTCGGCGTTGATGGCGCTGGTCTGGGTGGAGCTGATGGGCAGGCGAGTTCGTGGCCGGGTTCGTTGTCGTAGGGGGAGAAGGTGTCGTCTCCGACGAAGAGCCCGTCGCGGATGGTCATGCCCTGTTCGGCGAGGACTCCGGTGAGGGCGGTGATGGTGCCGGCGTGGGGTTTGGGATGTCCGGGTTCGCGGGTGTAGAGGGGGAAGAGGATGGATGTGGCGGTGGTGTCGGCCGTGAGGTAGTGGGCGACGGTGCGCGCGTAGGGGAGCTCCAGGCCGGCCTAGCGGGGCATGTCGATCCGAAGGGTGGCACTGATGCTGTTCTCGTTTAGGCTAATGCAGACCAAGCTTTCCTTCGGCCAGAAGTCAAGGGTGTGCCCGATGAAGCTGAGGACATCCGGCGGTGTTTTGATGGTGAGCTTTTCCATGATCCCGTTTCCTTCACCCTTGGGTTGTGTGGTTTCTGCGGTTGTTGGTGGTGGGCGTCATTCTGGTAGGGGACCAACCGCTGGGGTAGGGGCCGGAGTGCAACTTGGGGTACCGGAACCGGGGCCGAAAACTTCATCCGTGAGCACTGGATTTAGTGTGGGGTTGGTGAAGTTTTCGGTTTCGGGGCCGGCGCCGTAGCGCCCTGGTTGCGCGGAGGTCCCGCCCAGCGATCATGGGACATATCAGAATCACAAGCAGCGATAGAGCTTCCTTCTGTTCATCGGAGGGAGCAGGTCAAGCAGCATGACCCCTGAATGAGAGCCTCGCTGCAGTGGCCCCGTACCTTCAATAGCAAGAAAGGGAGAAGGCTACCCTGTTCGCCCCTTAACTCACGAACAGTTCATGGGGCGCATCCGCTCGGAATGGGGTGATAGCATCGGGCTCTTGTCGCGATGAAGGATCCTATGGAAGCCCTGTTTGGTTTTTTGTTCGTAGTCGTCTTTTTCTGGTGGTTGGCCCGCAGAAAGAAACAGCGAGCACTGAAGGTATTCGCCTCTTTGCAGAAGAAGGCTCCAAAACCGGAAGTACGTGGACCGCTGACCTATACGCGGCCCCGCTCCGTCCCAGAGCCGGCCCCGGCAGAGCGCGTGTCCATGCGGTTTGCTGAGCCTGGGCGTGTTGGTGAGCTGTTCAGCTACGGCGGGCCCGCATCGGGAAGGGGCTACGTCCATGACGGTTCCTTTGCCGTGATCGATGTCGAAACAACCGGGTTTTCGCCAGGAAAGGGCGATCGTGTTATCGAATTAGCCATTGCCCGCATCGACAAAAACGGTCGTATCGAAGACGAATATGCGACACTCCTGAACCCGGAAGGACGCGACACAGGTGCCGTATTTGTCCACGGCATCAGCAACGACGCAGTGCGGAATGCTCCATTATTTTCCGACGTCGTTGCGGACGTCCTGGCGCGTTTGGACGGTGCAGTAGTGGTGGCGCACAACGCAAGGTTCGAAGAACGATTTATCGCGGCCGAGTTTGCACGGGTTGGCGTGAAAACACCCCCTATGCCAGCTCTTTGTTCTCTCTGGCTGGGGCAGCAAACGTTTGACACACCAAATCACAAGCTCGGCACGCTCGCGCAGCACGCCGGAATACCCCTGATTGACGCTCACGCTGCCCTGGGCGACGTCAGGGCAACAGCGGCCCTACTTCCCTTGATGCTCGATCGATACCGGCCAGGACTTGAGTTCGGTCACGACCCCGCACGCGATCTTTTTGATCCTTACCGCTTGGGCTCGGTGACTCCGCTGACACGGGCCAGTTCATTGCGGAAAGGCACTGACGGTTGGATGCACTCCCTCCTATCCCGCCTTCCCATCAGTACAGGAGACGTCAGCGACGCCGCGGCGGCGGAATATCTTGAGGCCCTTGCCGTCGCCTTGGAAGACGGCAAAATCATCGGTGACGAGGCCAAGGCTCTGGCTAAAGTCGCCGGTCGAGGAGGCATGGGCGCAGAACAAGTGCGCGGCCTTAATGAACGCTTCCTGGAACTGATGCGCGAAGCCGCGTTCGCAGACGACGTCTTGACGGCGGGGGAGCTCATCGAGCTGAAACGTGCCGCAGACGCCTTGGCAGCTCCCGGTTATTTCGACGATTTGCAGGCGACCGCCACGGAGGTTAGCGGGCAGGCAAGAGAAGCACTGAACTCCTCGCCAATAGCACCTAAGCCCCGGAAGTGCGGTCACTGCCGAACACCTGGCCATTACCGTTCAAAGTGCCCTGAACTGAACTAGAAGGGGTGTGGCCAATGTCCACACTTTTCGTCCCGGACTAGGCCAAACAGCCTTCGGACTGGCCCGGATTCCGCATGTTTCTGGGAGTTCCCAGTGTTTGCAAGGGCTGGAATGCGGTTCGAGTCCCACCTCGGGCACAGTGTTTCCGCAGGTCAGCGGCTTTTTTTGCTTTTCACTGTTGACAAAGCTTGACTTTTCGAAAGTCGTTGCGTTCGTCACCCACGGTTTACACGACGATGAGCGCTGCACCCTATGCACCTCCTCGAGCCGACGATTGCGGCGCTCACCTGAATTCCTTAGCTGGATGTGAACTGGAACGCCGCGGGCATTCATGTCCCGCGGAGGTTGCAGCTACCGCGTCAACTCTTGGACTTACGGCCTGCCGCGCCGATGACGTCCCCGAATTGGAGGGTATGTTCGCAACGGCAACCAGACTGGAGCCATGGAGCGTAGTTCGCGCGAGTGGCGTGGCTCCGGCCCGCAGGCGGTACCGGCCTCTTCGGAGGCAGCTGTCCGCTCGCTCCGGCTAGCGGCACGCACGATTCTCAGGTGCAGTTGGCGCTGTCTAGGGGCATTGGCTGTTACTCTGTGGAAAAATTCATGGGGGATTTATGGGAACCAGGCGACTAACAATCTATTTACTGCGAAACGTCTCGCAACCAGACGACGCGATCGCGCCAGATAAGAGCCCACAGTCTCAAACGCTGGATGCTTCCTCCGGCGTTGAGGGAAAGTTCTATTTCTCGTCCCGCCGCGCCGACCCGCCCCCATGGGTTTCATTCGTTGAACCGATTCTTTCCTCCCCGCTGCAATCTGTGAAGACGTCATCGGCCTCTGGTCTCCTAATCATCAAGGCAAATGACAGGCATTTCGCTCTCACCTTCGGGTACGGACGTGGCTTTATAGATCCGTCTAAGATCGAGCACCAGTTTGGGCTTCGAGTCGCTCTCAATCGTATTGATCCGCGCCATATCCGTAGCCTCGACACAAAAACGTTTGAAGACATGGTGGTAACCAAGAACACACAATCGAGCAAAAGCTCTGAGTTGCCAACATTTGGGGTTGATGTATCTCGTGACATGCTTCGGGCTGTTACTGGCGAGCCCCGAGATAAAACCCTGGCGAAGCGTCTTTCCGGTTCGGATGCACTGGTCCTCAACGTGGAAATCCTTCCCGCTGATCTACCAAAGGGGACTGCTGAAGGTTTGATTGACACTTTGCCTGTGAGGATTTGATCCTTGCGGGTGGAAGGATGTTCATCATGCCCAAAGCCTTTCCCGAAGAGTTCCGCCGCGATGTCGTCGCGGTTG
>JAHFUZ010000051.1 GCA_023264815.1 Arthrobacter sp.
CCCGCGGCGCCGCCATTCAGGGTCCACCAGGACGCCCAGGTGTGCCAGGATGCCCTCCCACTCGGCGTAGGCGCCGCACGCCACCGGCACCCGCCGGCCGTCCACGTCGTGGACGATCGTGTACCGGTTCTCCAGGTCGGACAAACCCACTTCGTTGACGTCGTCCGGGGGGCAAAGCCCTTCGAGCTCGATCGCCTCCGGATTCCCGTGGGATACCGTGAGCTCCTCGGACGGCTGCATCAGCGGCAGGTCGTCGGCGAAAAAGAGCGCCGCGGCGCCGAGGCCATGGCCGCCGTGCTGGCGGGTGAGGGTCAGCAGTGTGACGTGCTGGGCCATCTCACTGTCGGGAATATCGGCCGCAGCATCGATCACCCACTGCGGACCCACCAGCGCGGAGCCGCCGAAAAGCCTCACGAAGTCCACGGTGGTGGCCGCTTCGTCGGCCCTGACCAGCCGCTCACCGGAAGTCAGGGCCGCGCCGAAAGCGTCGTCGTCGAGCCCCAGGTGTCGGGCCCACGCGAGCTGGATGATGGCGGCGGAACCGGGGTCTAGAGTCATGTCCCCAGCCTAGGGTGAGTGGGCGGCTCAGCCGAACAGGACGGCAGCTTCGTCGTAGCGGTTCTGTGGAACGGTTTTCAGCTGGCCCAGGGCCTTCTCGAAGCCGACGTGCTCGATGTCCGTGCCCTTGAGCGCCACCATAGTGCCCCAGTAGCCTTCCACCACGGAATCGATGGCCGCCATGCCCAGGCGGGTCGCCAGGATGCGGTCGAAAGCGGACGGCACGCCGCCGCGCTGGATGTGGCCCAGGATGGTGGCACGGGTTTCGATTCCGGTGCGGGCCTCGATTTCCGGTGCGAGCTGGTCCGCGATGCCGCCCAGGCGGGGACGGCCGAACGTGTCCAGGCCGCGCTCTGAATGCGGGGTCTCCATGTGCTCGGGCACAAATCCTTCGGCTACCACCACCAGCGGCGCACGGCCACGGTCGTGGGCCTCCTGGACCCACTCGGTGATCTGTTCGATGCTGACTTTCTGCTCCGGAATCAGGATGGCGTGGGCACCGGACGCCATGCCGGCGTGCAGGGCAATCCAGCCGACGTGGCGGCCCATGACTTCGGCGATCATGCACCGGTGGTGGGACTCTCCGGTGGTGCGGAGCCGGTCGATGGCTTCCGTGGCGATCTGGACCGCGGTGTCGAAGCCAAACGTGTAATCGGTGGCGTCGAGGTCGTTGTCCACGGTCTTGGGGACACCCACGATCTTCAGGCCGGCATCGGTGAGGCGCTTCGCCGCGGCCAGGGTTCCCTCGCCGCCGATGGCGATGATGGCGTCGATGCCCAGGCGGTCCATGTGTGCCTTGATAACCTCAGGCCCGCCGCCGTTCTCGAACGGGTTGGTGCGGGACGTACCCAGGATGGTGCCGCCCTGCTTGGCGATGCCGCGGACCATGGTGCGGGGGATGTCGATGATGTCGCCTTCAACCACACCGCGCCAGCCATCGAGGAAGCCTACGAATTCGTGGCCATGGATGGCGATGCCTTTGAGGACAGCTCCGCGGATCACGGCGTTCAGTCCCGGGCAGTCCCCACCGCTGGTAAGAATTCCAATTTTCATATCTCTGCTCAAATCCTGGTGTGAAAGGGGGTACGGGCAGAGCGCCACGCTGAGCTCACCTAGATTCTAGTCGGCGGTGTGCGTTAGGACACAAACCGGTTACAAAAGGCCCCCGTTTCCAGTGAGGGTTTCACCGGAAGCGGGGGCCTTGAGGCTGTGTGGCTTCAGCTGATGGAGCGGCGGTCCAGGAAGTTCTGCAACGGGATGGAGTCCCGCTGGTCAGGTAGGACCACCCAGGCCAGAAGGTAGAAGATCACCGCCGGGCCGGGGAGGAGGCAGAAGATCAGGAACGCGATCCGCACAAAGGCCACATCCACGTTGAGTTTGGCGGCGATGCCGCCGCATACGCCGCCCAGCCACTTCTCCGGACCACGTTTCAGGCCGAAGCCCCTGACGATGCTGAAAAACTTGTCCATGGCTCAAGACTTCCGTGTTGTGGGTTCGTTGTCACGTTTCCTGGCCGACAGCAGGCCACCGACTACCAGCGCCGCACCGGCACCGATCATGAGCCCTATCAGCACGTAGGTGCCGTTGAGGGTCACAACGCCAAGCTGCGTGACGATGATCAGGGCTGCCAGCGCCAGGACAATGAGTGCCCAGACTATGGTTCCTACCCGGGCCGACGGCTGCTGCAGCGCGTCGGCTCCGGACGTTCCGGCCGGCGCTGGGCTTTCCGGAGTGGGTGAATCGTGGACCGGATCGAAGCTGCTCATGTCAGTTTCCTTCCTGGATAGTGATGTTGCTGAACGTGCCGTCGATCTTCACGATCAGGCTGGCCCCGGGCTTGTCCGTGTTGTAGCGGGTCTGGTGATTCGTGATGCCGCTGCGGTTGTCGGCACCCTCGTTGATGTTGCCCATGGTCATGTCGGCCCTGACTTCCACCGGGACATCGTCCGGGATGATCACCGTGACGTTGCTGGCGGTGACGTCCAGGGGAACCACGACGTCGGATGTCAGCGGGGCAGTCACGTTCAGTTCGGTGAGGTCAAGGGTGCCCCGGCCGGCTGTGACGTTGAAGCCTTGGCCGGCCTGCTGGATACTCACGGGCGTCCAGCTCACTTCGGTGAAGCGGACCCTGTCGCCGTTCCCTACCACGTTGAAGATTCCGCCAATGATCAGGGCAACCACGGCGAAGAACCCGAGGATTCCCGAGGTTTTCCCCCGCAGCCCGGCGATGAGGATGCCCAGTCCCACCACCGCTGCGCCGCTGGCCCAGACAATGGCGTTGGGAGAGTCGCCGAGGTTGATGGCGTTGGTGGCGTCAAGGGCCTTTAGCCCGCCGCCCACCAGGAGCGCGGTACCCACGGTGATCGCCACGGCAGGGGCTCCGGGTCCTGAGGGGCGGGGTTTGGGCGCCTGGGCCGGGCCCTGGGGCGCCTGGTAGCCACCCCCGTCATTTCCGCCGCCGTACGTGCCGCCGCCATAGCTGCCGCTCCCGTAGGAATCTCCATACTTGTCGCCGCCGGGGAACGCGCCGCCGGAGGGGGGAGTGGTGCCGGCAGGAGGCACCGACGTGTACGGGGGAGTCCCGGCAGAACCGGTGTCCGTCGCAGCGTAGGCCGAGGTGTACGGGGCTGTGGGGTATGTGGTTCGGGGGTACGGCGCCGTCAAGCCGGCGTCTGCGCCGGCACCAGCCGGCTGCGGGGTGGCGTTCATGGGAGCTCCAGTCCGTGGCTTGTTACGTTGGGTCAGGTAGTAGATGAGGTAGATGGCGCCGCCCACCCAGAAGACAGTCCAGAGGAAGCCGCCAAAGCCGTTGTGGCTCCAGCCCCAGAAGCCCCCGCCGAGTCCGGTCAGGCCGATCACGGTGGTGATCAGCGCGCCGGTCATGCCGCTGGACCATCTGCCGGCGCCGGCTTCCTGGACGTGGATGCGCCCGTCAGGCTCCGGCAGGAAAGCCCAGGCCAGGCCATAGAGCAGGACGCCAATTCCTGCGAAGAGCGTGAGGACAATGAAGATGCCCCGGACAATCAGGGGATCGATGCCCATCCGGTGCGCGATGCCGCTGGCGACGCCGCCAATCCACCTGTCGCGTCCGCGCTGGATGCCGTGGCTCCGGATCCAGGGGAAGAATTCGGTGGGTTGGGGTGACTGCGGGCCGGCGTAGGGGCCAGCTGCCGGAGGCGGCAGGACCGGTTCAGTGGGCTGGTCCTGGGCGCTGGACGGGACAGGTTCGGTGGGCGAGCCGTCGGCGGGGGTAGGGGTCTGCGAGTTCATACTTCGATCCTGCCGCCCGGCGCTTGCCGGCTCTACTGGGGAACACCCTGACTCGTCCCTGAGCAGGCCCCGGTTCCGTCCGGAATCGGGTCCGGGGAACCCTGATCCATGTTTGGATTGACACATGACCACCGCTTTGACCCGACCTCCGCTGGTTCGCAGCACCGACCGCGTCATCGCGGGTGTGTGCTCCGGCCTGGCGGCCCATCTGGGCTGGCCGGTGAAAAGCGTCCGGATCGGCATGGCGCTCGCAACGCTTGCCGGCGGCGCCGGACTGGCCTTCTACGCCTGGCTTTGGATCATGGTCCCCACCGCGGACGAAAATGCCCGGCGCAACGCCCGCCGGCCGGCGTCGCCCATTGCTCCCGCCGTGAGCCTCGCACCTGCTACTGCACCGGCGTCGCACCTTCCCGGACAGGCGCCTGCAGCGCCCGGGTGGGGACTGCCCGACGCCGGTGCTGCCGCGCCGGCTGGTGCCGACAGCTCCGGCGCTGCCGTGCCGCCGGCACCCGGCTATGGCACCGGTGCCCGTCCGCCGTGGTTCAAAGGCGGCGGCGTGCGGTATGGCAAGGAGATCATGCTCGGCGCTGGCCTGCTGCTCGTCGCGGGCATCATGATCGCCCAGATCCTGGGCGTGGACGTCCCCCTGGGAACCCTCATCCCCGCCGCGGCCGTCCTGGGGGGTGCAGCCATTGCCTGGATGCAGCTCGACGAAAACCGCCGGGCCGGCCTGCTGGACAAAACCAAAGCTGACCAGGCCGGCGGCTGGGGGCGCCTCGCCGCGGGCCTGGCGCTGGTAGTGGCCGGTGTGTTGGTGATGGTGTCCGGCTCGGGATCGTGGGAGCAGACCTGGCTGGCGCTGCTGGCCTCCGTGGCAGTCCTGGGCGGGGTGGTGCTGGTGCTCCTGCCGTGGGCGCTCAAATTTTGGCGCGACCTGGAATCCGAGCGCGCAGGCAGGATCCGTGAAACTGAGCGGGCCGAGATAGCGGCGCACCTGCACGACTCCGTGCTGCAGACCCTCGCCCTCATCCAGCGGCGTGCCGCGAACGAACACGACGTGGTCCGCCTTGCCAGGGCCCAGGAACGTGAACTGCGTGGCTGGCTCTTCCAGGACCCGGGCAAGGAAGCCGGCCAGCTCTCGGACCGGATCAAAGCCGCGGCCGCAGAAGTGGAGGACGCCTTGGGCAACGCCGTGGACGTGGTCAGCGTGGGCGATACCGCCATGACTGAAGCCCACGAGGCCCTGGTCCAGGCGAGCCGCGAAGCCATGCTGAACGCGTCCCGGCACGGTGGCGGAACCGTCTCGGTGTATCTCGAGGTCGCCGACGGCGGCGCCGACGTCTTCGTCAAGGACCGGGGCCCCGGCTTCGACCTCAGCGACGTACCTGAGGACCGGATGGGCGTCAGGGAATCAATCATCGGACGCATGAAGCGACACGGCGGGACGGCCTCCATCGCCAGTACCCCCGACGGCACCGAGGTGCGGCTGGGATTACCGGCCCGCCGCCCGGAAAACGCAGCGCGGCATACGGACAACGCGGAAGGAAAGTCATGAACCAGCTCCAGGGAACCGGGCCCGTCCGCCAAGCACAGTCTGTCCGGGTAGTGATCGTGGACGACCACGCCATTTTCCGCTCCGGGCTCAAAGCCGATCTCGACGCCAGCATCCAGGTGGTGGGGGAGGGCGCCACCGTGGAACAGGCCATCGCCGTGATCGCCCGCGAGCGGCCCGACGTGGTGCTCCTGGACGTCCACCTGCCCGGCGGCCTGGGCGGCGGCGGACGCGAGGTCATTGCAGGCTCCGCCGCGATCCTGGGAACCACCAGGTTCCTGGCGTTGAGTGTCTCGGACGCTGCCGAGGACGTGGTGGCGGTCATCCGGGCCGGGGCGCGCGGATATGTCACCAAGACTATTTCAGGGGCCGAAATCACCGACGCCGTGTTCCGGGTGGCCGGCGGGGACGCCGTGTTTTCGCCCCGGCTGGCAGGCTTTGTGCTGGACGCATTCGGGACGGCCCCGGCCGACATTGCCGACGACGAACTGGACAAGCTCTCAGCCCGCGAACTGGAAGTCATGCGGCTGATCGCCCGAGGCTACAGCTACAAGGAAGTGGCCAAGGAACTGTTCATCAGCATCAAGACTGTGGAAACCCACGTGTCCGCGGTGCTGCGGAAACTCCAGCTGTCCAGCCGCCACGAACTGACCAAGTGGGCAGCAGAGCGCCGCCTCCTCTAAGCCCCACCCCACCCCTGCCCCGCCCCGACGCTCTCGCACTTGATGTGGGTTTTTTCCAAACGCTCTCTCACTAAACGTGGTTTAACCGCCAACGCTCTATCACTCTCCTGAAGAAAGTGATAGAGCGTCGGCCGAAAACCTGCGTTAAGTGAGAGAGCGTCCCTACTTGGCCTTGCCGAGGAAGTCCTGGAGGCGGGCAACGCCCGTGGCCAGGTCCTCGTCACCCAGGGCGTAGGAGAGGCGCAGGAAGCCGGAAGGGCCGAAGGCTTCGCCGGGAACCACCGCAACCTCCACCTCGTCCAGGATCAACGCAGCCAGTTCGGCGGAGGTCGACGGCGTTGCGGTGCCTGCCGCCGTCGGGAATTCCTTCCCCAGCAGCCCGCGGACGTCCGCGTACACGTAGAAGGCGCCCTTCGGCGTCGGGCATTCCACTCCGTCGATGGCGTTGAGGCCGGCGACGATCGCCTTGCGGCGGCGGTCGAAGGCCACCTTCATCTCGTCCACGGCGGTCAGCGGGCCGGAGACGGCGGCGAGGGCGGCGATCTGCATGATGTTGGACACGTTGGACGTGGCGTGGGACTGCAGGTTGGTGGCGGCCTTGATGACGTCTGCGGGCCCGATCATCCAACCGACACGCCAGCCGGTCATCGCATAGGTCTTGGCCACGCCGTTGAGGATGACCACTTTGTCGCCCAGTTCCGGGGCGGCGGTAGCGATGGAGGTGAACGGCACGCCGTCGTAGGTCAGGTGCTCGTAGATCTCGTCGGTAACCACCCAGAGGCCCTTGGACGCAGCCCATTTGCCGATCTCGGCAACCTGTTCGGGCGAGTAGACGGACCCGGTGGGGTTGGACGGGGAAACGAACAACAGGATTTTGGACTTCTCCGTCAGGGCAGCTTCAAGCTGATCCAACGTGACCAGGTAGTCCTGCTCCGGGCCGGCGAAAACCTCGACGGGAACGCCGCCGGCCAGCCTGATGGCTTCGGGGTAGGTGGTCCAGAACGGTGTGGGGACAATCACTTCGTCGCCCGGATCCACCAGCGTGGCGAAGGTGTTGTACACGGCCTGCTTGCCGCCGTTGGTGACCAGGACCTGGGACGGGTCCACGCTGTAGCCGGAATCGCGGAGGGTCTTCTCGGCGATGGCCTTCTTCAGTTCAGGAAGGCCGCCTGCAGGTGAATAGCGGTGGTACTTGGGCTGGCTTGCCGCCTCAATGGATGCTTTCACGATGTAATCCGGGGTGGGGAAGTCCGGCTCGCCCGCGCCGAAGCCAATGACCGGCCGGCCGGCTGCCTTCAGCGCCTTGGCCTTGGCGTCAACGGCCAGGGTTGCGGATTCGGCAATGGCGGATATGCGCTGGGAAACGCGGACGGAAGACATGGCAGGTCCGTTCTTCGCTTGCAGCCCGGAGGCTGAATGGTGGAATTCGACGAGAACTACTCTATGCTGTTCAGCGGACCGTTCGGGATTGCCGGCGTGGATGTGACTGCAGGCCAGGAGCACCTATGAAGGCAAAGCGAGGGTCCGGAATGAGGCTGGTTCGACGTAAACGAAGTTGTTGCGTAGACTGGTTCTCCGGTGTTGAAAACACGGATGATGACGTGCGCCCCAGTGGAAACTGGCAATCACGGCAGGATTCGGTTTTTCCTCCATAGGGTAGTGGCGCAATTGGTAGCGCAGCGGTCTCCAAAACCGCAGGTTGCAGGTTCGAGTCCTGTCTGCCCTGCGCAAGCTGTTCCGGCGGAATGCCGGGGCACGCGCAGTAACCAAGGTTCTGATCAGGACCGGGTAATCCACCATTGCAAAGATGAGCGAGGACCAGGTGACCGAAACAGCTGCCAGCAGCTCCAAGGGCCGCCCAGCTAAGAAGGACGCCAAGGCAAACTTCTTCGCCCGTATTGCACTCTTCATTCGCCAGGTCATCGGCGAACTGAAGAAGGTTGTGGCACCAACCCGCAAGGAACTGATCAATTACACGCTCGTGGTGCTGGTTTTCGTGGCCATCATGATGGTCATCGTCAGCCTGCTGGATCTCGGTTTTGGTACCGCGGTCAGCTGGGTCTTCGGCGGGATTGCTCCCGGGGACCGCTAAGGCGCACCGTCCGCAGGCCGCGTGGCACTGACCGGGAAACCGGTAAGAATCCACACGGTGTGCGGAATTGAGCCATTTAAATAGGCATGTTAGGCAATGAGGAAGCAGGAGACCAAGTGTCTGAGCAGGAGCTCGAGGTAACCGAGACTGAGCTGGAAGAGTCCACGGACAACACGGCGGCCCCCACGGTCGAAGCCGGTGAAGAGTCCGAGGTTGAGTCCGCTGCGCCCGAATCCGCCGACGAAGATTCTGATTCTGACGACGACGATTTCGCCACCACGGACGACGAAGCCGATTCAGAAGGCGATGACGCCGAGGCAGACGCCCTGGCAGCCGCGGCCGCCAAGGCCGACGTCGACCCCGCCGAAGAGTTCAAAGCCAAGCTGCGCCGCCAGGAGGGTGACTGGTACGTCATCCACTCCTACGCTGGCTACGAAAACCGCGTCAAGGCAAACCTCGAGACCCGGATCCAGACCCTGGACATGGAAGATTACATCTTCGAAATCCAGGTGCCCATGGAAGAGGTGGTTGAGATCAAGAATGCCCAGCGCAAGATCATCAACCGCGTCCGCATCCCCGGCTACGTCCTGGTCCGCATGGACCTGACCGACGCTTCGTGGGGCGCCGTCCGCCACACTCCGGGTGTCACCGGCTTCGTGGGCAACGCCCACAACCCGGTTCCGCTGCGCCTTGACGAGGTATTCTCCATGCTCGCGCCGGTCTTCGAAGAAGAGCAGGCCGAAAAGGGCAAGCCGGTCAACAAGCAGTCCCAGACCCCGGTGGACGTCGACTTCGAGGTCGGCGAGTCCGTCATCGTCAAGGAGGGTCCCTTCGAGACCCTCCCCGCCACGATCTCCGAGATCAAGATCGAATCCCAGACCCTCGTGGTGCTGGTCTCGATCTTCGAACGCGAAACTCCTGTCACCCTGGCGTTCAACCAGGTCAGCAAGATCTAGCAACCCGCACAGAATTCGTTCCGGACTGCCCGCTTAGCAGCCCCGGAACGGCCGGCCGCCTCGCCATGGCGGCCAACAACCTGAGGCACGCTCCTGTGTCCCAGGAAGATATTGAGAGAAGGACCTTACATTGGCTCCCAAGAAGAAGGTCACCGGCCTCATCAAGCTGCAGATCCAGGCAGGCGCCGCTAACCCGGCCCCGCCGATCGGTCCTGCGCTTGGCCAGCACGGTGTCAACATCATGGAATTCTGCAAGGCGTACAATGCTGCAACAGAAGCCCAGCGTGGAAACGTCATCCCCGTGGAAATCACGGTCTACGAAGACCGTTCCTTCACGTTCATCACCAAGACCCCGCCGGCTGCAGAGCTCATCAAGAAGGCTGCAGGCGTTGCCAAGGGTTCACCCACTCCGCACACCGTCAAGGTTGCCAAGCTGACGCAGGCACAGGTCAACGAGATCGCCACCACCAAGATGGAAGACCTCAACGCCACCAGCCTCGAAGGCGCAGCGAAGATCATCGCCGGTACCGCCCGTTCGATGGGTATCACCGTAGAAGGCTAATAGCCTTCACCGCCGGGAAACCGGCACCACTGCCGGACAACCGGCACAATCCGAAATGTTGGAGATCCAGCCCGATCATCCAACTGTGGCAGGGCCCAGCGCGGTCCGCAGACCACAACTGCACAAGGAGAAATAAGCAGCATGGCAAAGCGCAGCAAAGCATATGAGGCAGCAGCCGCCAAGATCGACGCGGAGAAGTTCTACGCGCCGTTCGAGGCCGTGACCCTCGCCAAGGACACCAACCCGTCCAAGTTCGACGCCACCGTTGAGGTTGCCTTCCGCCTCGGCGTTGACCCCCGTAAGGCCGACCAGATGGTCCGCGGTACGGTCAACCTGCCGCACGGCACCGGCAAGACCGCCCGCGTCCTCGTTTTCGCAACGGGCGACAAGGCTGAGGCAGCAATCGCTGCCGGCGCCGACTTCGTTGGTTCCGATGACCTGATCGAAAAGATCGCAGCCGGCTGGACCGACTTCGACGCCGCCGTTGCCACCCCTGACCTCATGGGCAAGGTTGGCCGCCTCGGTAAGGTCCTGGGTCCGCGTAACCTGATGCCGAACCCGAAGACCGGCACCGTGACCCCTGACGTCACCAAGGCTGTCAACGACATCAAGGGCGGCAAGATCGATTTCCGCGTCGACAAGCACTCGAACCTGCACTTCATCATTGGCAAGGTTTCCTTCGACGCCGTCAAGCTGGCCGAGAACTACGCAGCCGCACTGGAAGAGGTCCTTCGCCTGAAGCCGTCCGCTTCCAAGGGCCGCTACATCCAGAAGGCCACCGTGGCCACCACGTTCGGTCCCGGCATCTCCGTGGACCCCAACGTCACGAAGGTCCTGACCGAGGTCTAATCCTCACCAGCGACTTCGAACCGGACTTGTCCGGCTCACACAATAGGACCGTCCGGCATTGCGCCGGGCGGTCCTTTTGCTTGGGCGCCCGCTCGGCTACCTGCCCCAAATGGCTAGGCTGGGCTCATGACCGTGCTGGCCATCACCCCGGTAAGGATTCCGCCAACGCCCGACGGCGGCATACCAGACAGTGCCCAACACCCAGACAGTGCCACAGACTTCCGCGAGTGCCACGCGCTGCTTGAAGCGCATGAGCTGGCCAAATGGGGTGACCTGGACCGCTGCCCCACGTTCCGCGAAGACCTGGAGTATTGGCGCGGAAACGACTACGAGGAGCGGCGGCTGTTTCATCGCCCGGCTGGGTCCGGACGTTGTGGGCACGTGCTCGGTGACCCGGCCACTGCGGGAAATCACGGCCACGGCGGGGATTAATGTCCTGGTGGCCCCGTGCTACCGGCGGCAGGGTTGGGGGCGCCGGCTGCTGGAGCATGCCGAATCGGTGACCTGGGCTGACACCTGCCCGGAGGAGCTCGTGGCCGAATACGCTGTCTTCAAGAACCGGATGAGCACCGATGTGCCCACGGCGGGATTGGGCGGGGAAGCCGAGGACTGGGACCCGGCCAGGGTGCGGGAGGAGGAGCGGACCAGCGGCCGCGGGGGAGTGCAGGTGCAGGTGGCGGCAGCCCGGCATCATGGCACGGGCCGGCTGGTGGCCTGCACGGTGCTGAACTGGCGGGCGGGCGTCCCTGCAACCATCACCCAGCAGGACACCCTGGTGGCCGCAGAACACCGCGGGAAGGGACTCGGGCTGCTGGTCAAGACGGCAAACCTGAGGGCCGCCCAGGAGCGGTGGCCCGCGGCGCGTTCGGTTCTCACGTGGAATGCGGTGGAAAACCGGCATATGCTGGCGATCAATATAACGCTTGGATTCAAGCCTGCTGGTTATGAGGGTGAATGGCAGAAACGGCTGGGATGATGCCCTTTATGGCTAAAGACGTGCGGATCGAGCAGCTGTGGATCCCGGATTCCCTCGACACTCCAGACGCGGCCGATTTCCTCGCCGCCGTGGAGGTGGGCCGCAAGGTCAGGATGCAGACGTGGGGCAGTGACGACCTCGCGTACACGCCCTTGGAGAAGCTCCTGGAATTCGCCGACCCCTACGAGCGCCAGGTCATCCTCGTAGCCAAGGTGGACGGCGTGATCGTGGGGGCCGTGGACATCGCCCTGCCGCTGACGGACAACCTTGACCTGGCCGAGTTCACCCTGGACATCCTGCCTGAAATCCAGCGGCAGGGGGTAGGGCGCCAGCTCCTCCAGGCCGCCGAGCACCTGGCACGCAGTGAGGGCCGTACGCTGATCCTGGTGGACACCAACCACCCCGGCGCATCCCTGCACGAGTTCGAGAAGGCTCAGCTCGTGCCCGGGTCCGGGCAGGGATTTGTGCCGTTGGAAAGCCGGGAAGTCGAGTTTGCCCGCAAAACCGGATACACGCTTCAGCACATTGAACAGTTCAGTTCCTGTGCCCTGCCGCTGGATACGAAGCTGGTGGCTGACCTGCAGGCGGAGGCCGAGGCGGCCAACAACGGCCGCTACCGGCTGCACCATTGGACGGACCGGTGCCCTGACGAGTGGCTGGAAGCTGTGGCCGTCCTCGAGAACCAGGCGGGCGCCGACGTCGACCCTTCCCTGGAGACTCCCATCGAGCAGGGGATGGTGTTCGACGGCGGGATCCTCCGTGAAGCGGAAGAGGTCACCATCGCGCAGGGGCGGCGGACGGTGGTCACCGCCGTCGAGCATCTGGCCACCGGCGCCCTGGTGGGGCTCACCACCATCAGCGTCCTGGCGCACCGGCCGGACGTGGTCTTCCAGGACGACACGCTGGTTCTGCAGGAGCACCGCGGCAACAAACTGGGGCTGCTGATCAAGGTGGCCAACATGGAACGGCTCACTGAGCAGTTCCCCGATGCCCGGATCATCTACACCTGGAACGCTCCGGAGAACAGGTACCTGCTGACCGTCAACCAGCAGTTGGGCTTTACCACCGCGGGGGTGACGGGCATCTGGCAGAAAGAGCTGCCCAGCCTGAAGTCAAGCGTCAGCTGAGCCCGATTTGGCGGACCGGCGCAGCGTCCCGTAAGCTTGAAATACCAAAGACCGTCGGTTGTTGGAAATCCATTCTCCAGAACGCAGCTCAACTCTGCAGTTGTGCGCTGGGGGCCAAGTGGGTTTCTGGACGAAGGCCCCTCAACGCAGGGCGGCCGGCGCAGGTGAACGAAGCAAAGTTCCGCGGATTATCCGCGTTGAGCCAAGCCCCGTGCATCTGCGCGGGGCGTTTTTAGTTTTAGCTCACTTTTGAGCGGGGACCGTCGCATACCGGCACTATCCCCGGAAGGAGGGTTATGGCAACGCCTACAAAGGTTTCAGCAGTAGCTGAGATCACTAACGATTTCAAGGAATCGAACGCCGCTGTCCTGACCGAATACCGTGGGCTCACCGTTGCACAGCTCAAGCAGCTGCGTGTTTCTCTCGGCCAGGAAACCAAGTTCTCGGTCGTCAAGAACACCCTGACCGCCATTGCAGCCAAGGAAGCCGGTGTCGAAGCATTCGACGGCCAGCTCTCCGGCCCCACTGCAATCGCGTTCATCAAGGGTGACGCAGTTGCCGCTGCCAAGAGCCTGACGGATTTTGCCAAGGCCAACAAGCAGCTGGTCATCAAGACCGGTTACTTCGAGGGCAAGGCACTGAACGCCAGCGAAGTTGCCGCACTGGCAGCTCTCGAGTCCCGCGAGCTGCAGCTCGCCAAGGTTGCAGGTGTCCTCAAGGCTCCTGCTGCCGCCGCTGCACGCATCATTGACGCTCTGCGTCTCAAGCTTGAAGAAGAGAACGGTGCACCGGCAGCTGCCGAGGCTCCTGCCGCTGAAGAAGCTCCCGCAGCTGACGAAGCCAGTGCTGAAGCACCGGCCGAGGCACCCGCTGCCGAAGAGAACTAAGTTCTCTTACCCACCAGACTCCGGTGTGAAGGCAGCCCAGGCCGCCCAGCACCACCTATAGGAAGGACGCCACACCATGGCGAAGCTCACCAACGAAGAGCTCATTGAAGCTTTCAAGGAACTGACCATCATCGAGCTCTCCGAGTTCGTCAAGCTCTTCGAAGAGACCTTCGAAGTTACTGCTGCTGCTGTTGCAGTTGCCGGCCCCGCCGGTGGCGGCGCTGCTGAAGAAGCCGAAGAGAAGACCGACTTCGATGTCGTCCTCGAATCTGCCGGTGACAAGAAGATCGCGGTCATCAAGGAAGTTCGTGCCATCACTTCCCTGGGCCTGAAGGAAGCCAAGGACCTGGTTGACAGCGCTCCCAAGGCTGTTCTCGAAGGTGCCAACAAGGAAACTGCCGAAAAGGCAAAGGAGCAGCTCGAGGCTGCCGGCGCAACCGTTACCCTCAAGTAACTCACGCTGTTTTCCGGAAAACCCCGCCCCACTGCCAGCCAGTTGGGTGGGGTTTTCCTGCGTCCGGGCTTAGTTCGGCTCAGAAATATCGGCGACGACGGCGCCCAGGGCTGTGGTGAGCGCGTCGGCCTCCACGAAAGCGCTGTAGCCGTGCTCGCCGGCGCCCATGGAGATCCGCTTGCCCACCATGGTGGCGTCGGCATAAACGGGCCACGCAGTGGTACTTCCGAGCGGTGTAATGGTGCCGCGCTCGTACCCGGTGGCGTCGAGGGCCACGTCCGCCGGCGGCAGGGACAGCTTGTTGACGCCTACGAGGGCACGCAGCTTGGGCCAGGAAATCTGCCGGTCGCCCGGAATCAGCGCAAACAGGAACGTGCCGTCCTTGTGCTTGACCACCAGCGACTTCACTATGTCCGCCGGAGTGATGCCCAGGATGCTGGCGGCCTCTTCCAGGCTTCGCGCCGCCAGCCGCTCCACAAGCTGCACGTCGAGGCCGCGCGCCGCGGCGTCGGCAAGGAAACGCTGGCGTCCGACGCCGGCGCGTCCGTTATCGATCTGTCCCACAGTCAGTCCCGACCTGCCTCAGTCGCGGTACAGCAGGAGGGCTTCGCCCTGGCCGCCGCCGCCGCAGAGGGAGACGGCGGCTTTGCCGCTGCCCCGCCGTTTGAGTTCATGGGCGGCATGCAGGGCGAGCCTGGCGCCGGACGCCCCGATCGGGTGGCCAAGGGCGACTGCCCCGCCGTGGATGTTGCACTGCTCCAGCGGATAGTCCAGGTCCTTGAGCGACTGCACGGCCACCGAACCGAAGGCCTCATTTATTTCGATGAAGTCCAGGTCCTTCGTGGTCCAGCCGGCACGCTCCAGGGCGTTCATGATGGCATTGGACGGCTGGGAGTGCAGGGAGTTGTCCGGTCCCGCCACCTGGCCGGGTTTGCCCACCACGGCCAGGTACTCCAGGCCGTTCTCTTCGGCAAACTGGCGGGATGCCAGGACCAGTGCGGAGGCGCCGTCGGACAGGGGAGAGGAATTGCCCGCCGTGATGGTTCCGTCGCTGACGAACGCGGCGCGGAGCCCGGCCAGGGTCTCGATGGACGTATTGGGCCGGACACCCTCGTCCGTGGCTACCACCACGGGATCACCCTTGCGCTGCTTAACGCTGATGGGTGCGATCTCGTCGTCGAAAATTCCGTCCTTCGCAGCCAGCGCGGCACGCTGGTGCGAGTGGGCCGCCACGTTGTCCTGCGAGGTCCGGTCGATGCCCAGGGTCAGGTTCCGGGTCTCGGTGGAGAGCCCCATGGACTGGCCGTCGAAGGCATCCGTGAGACCGTCGTGGGCCGCGACGTCCAGGGCCTGGACGGCGCCATAGGTCCAGCCTTGGCGTGAGCCAGGCAGCAGGTGCGGCGCGCGGGTCATGGATTCCTGTCCGCCGGCAACCACCACGGTGGCGTCGCCGCTGCGGATCAGGCGGGCTGCGTCGATGACGGCGGTCAGGCCGGACAGGCACACCTTGTTGATGGTGACGCTGGGGACGTTCCAGCCGATTCCGGCGCCGATGGCGCTCTGCCGGGCCGGGTTCTGCCCGGCACCTGCCTGCAGCACCTGGCCCATGATGACTGCGTCCACTGTGCCGGCGTCAATGCCGCTGGCAGCGATCGCGGCCCTGATGGCGTGGGCGCCGAGTTCGACGGCGGTGAAGCTGGCCAGTTGCCCGTTGAGCCGGCCCTGCGGGGTGCGCGCTGCCGACAGGATGACAACGTCAGTGTTGTTCAGGGAGTTGCCCATTGTGATCTCTTCCGCTCTGAAACGATGTAGGCCAAGGCTATCGTGAGCCTCATCACCCATTAATCCAAACGCGCAGACAGCGCCGCTGATTCCGCACCCGCGGTGAGGGATGCCAGTGCAACAGCGGCCGTTGGGGAGAACTGCCCATGCCCTTGATGTGCGCCGTGTGGCCGTGATGCGTAGGGTGGACGGCGGACATCAACGGCCATTGCAACGCAAACCAGGGAGCAGCATCTTGAAGAAAATCCTCGCCGCGGCGGCGGTCGCCAGCCTCGCGGGACTCACGGCCTGCAGCGTTTCCACCCCTGCTCCCGGAACCACCACTCAGGCAACCGCCTCCTCCCCGTCCAGCACCGAGACGTCCCAGGCGGCGCCGTCGGGCTCTGTGGCTCCCTCTGCCCGTGGGGCCAAAGCCCTCTGCGAGCAGTTCAACTCGCTTTACGCTGATTACAAGGCCATCAAGGGAGACGCCAACGCCTACGAGGACATCTACGTCCAAGCTCAGGACGCCAAGGATGCTGCCACCGGCAACCTTGTGGGGCTGTTCAGCTCCCTGAGCGTTCTCGCCCTGGACCATTCCTCAGCTGTGGAAAGCGCCGGCGAGGTGGGCCAGCAGTCAAAGGACATGGTCCGTGACGCAGTCTTCGCCAACGCAAACGAGTGCACGGCCGAGGGCGTCACACTGACGCTTTGAGTGCCCGTTTCGCACCAAAAAAACAGTGCTTGCAAAACGTGCGGTTGTGGGGTAGACACGTAAGTGGTTTTGCCGTATCGTAGATATTTGCGTCTTCCCTGTTTACCTTCAGCCTTCATATAGCGGTGGGCTTTGCCTGGCAGCTGACCATCTACATGCCGTCAACAACGTCATTGTATGGTGAGCCCCGGCCCCGGGTCATATAGCGGAACCGGATGGTAGCACTGCAGAGTCACTCTGCAGGGTGCACAGCGGGGGAGATCTGAAAACGCCTGAAGGTCTGTGGAAGGATCCCTCTTGGTCGCCTCGAGCACCTCTAATAACGAAACCGCTAACACCGCCGACAGCACTGATGGTGCCACTCGCCGGCTCTCATTCGCAAAGATTCACGAACCTCTTGACGTTCCGAATCTCCTTGCCCTGCAGACGGACAGCTTCGACTGGCTGGTCGGAAACGAACGCTGGCAGGCACGCGTAGCGAAGGCCGTCGAAGAAAACGATCTCAGCGTCGCCACCACGTCCGGACTGTCGGACATCTTCGAAGAGATCTCCCCGATCGAGGACTTCCAGGGCACCATGTCCCTGAGCTTCTCCGATCCGGAGTTCGCTGACCCGAAGTACACCATGGCCGAGTGCAAGGACCGGGACGCAACATACTCGGCTCCGCTGTACGTCAAGGCCGAGTTCATGAACAACAACACGGGCGAAATCAAGCAGCAGACCGTGTTCATGGGCGACTTCCCGCTGATGACCGAGAAGGGCACCTTCGTCGTCAACGGCACCGAGCGCGTGGTCGTCTCCCAGCTGGTCCGTTCACCGGGCGCCTACTTTGAGCGTGCCGCTGACAAGACCAGCGACAAGGACATCTTCACTGCCAAGATCATCCCGTCCCGCGGTGCATGGTTCGAACTCGAAATCGACAAGCGCGACCAGGTCGGCGTCCGCCTTGACCGCAAGCGCAAGCAGTCGGTAACGGTTCTGCTGAAGGCCCTCGGCTGGACCGAAGGCCAGATCCTCGAAGAATTCGGCCAGTACGACTCCATGCGCGCAACGCTGGAGAAGGACGCCACCGAAACCCGCGAAGACGCGTTGCTGGACATCTACCGGAAGCTGCGGCCGGGCGAGCCGCCCACAGTCGAGGCTGCCCAGTCCCTGCTGGACAACCTGTACTTCAACTCCAAGCGCTACGATCTGGCCAAGGTTGGCCGTTACAAGATCAACCGCAAGCTTGGCATCGACCGCTCCCTTGGCGACAAGGAAGC
>JAHFUZ010000052.1 GCA_023264815.1 Arthrobacter sp.
AAGCTAAGACCCACAGCGCCGATGGTACTGCACCCGGGAGGGTGTGGGAGAGTAGGTCACCGCCGGAACATCATTCACGGTCAGGCCCCGACAACAACGTCGGGGCCTGACCCATTTAACACACCCACCGCAAAAGCATCCGGGGAAAACCCACATCAACTGCGAGAGCGTCCGCAATCAGCCGCGTAGAGTTGAGCACCATGGAGAACCTTTTCAGCCACTCGGATGACGCCCTGGCCGGTCCCGCAGAGCCCATGGAGACCCTGGAGCCTGTCATCCACGTGGTGACCGTGCCAGGGCCGGTTGCGCAGGCCTTCGCGGGCTTCACGGATCATACGCATCTGTGGTGGCCGCTGGAAATACACGGTGTGTTCGGGGCAGGCTCCTACGTCGAATTCGAGGACATCCTCATTCTGGAAACCGCCGATGATGGCAGGACGGCGGTGTGGGGCACTATCGACGACTGGCAGCCGCCGCTCTCCTTCCATGCCTCCTGGTACCCGGGTAGCACCGCTATGTGGTCCACCGAGCTGCGGGTCGCGTTTCGAGCGGTGCCAGAGGGAACCGAGGTCAGGGTGGTCCATGACGGCTGGGAAGGCGCCGAGGATCCAGCAACCGCACGCGCCGCCTATATCGAGGGCTGGCCCGTGGTGCTGGAGCGCTTCGTCCGGTTCATGGGCGGTGCCACGGACCAGCAACAGTAGGCATGCTCAGGCCGCTGGCACAGCCGTGCTGTCCCTGACGAGGAACTCCGTGGGGTACTGGAGGTCCACGGCCGCCGGAGCCGGTGCTGTACCCATGGCACGCGGGTCAGCGCCGGCGTCGAGCGTTTCCAGAATCATCCGCGCGGCCAAGGCGCCCTGGCCCCGTGGGTCCTGCATGATGGTGGTCAGTCCAAGTACTTCACCAAGTTCATGGCCGTCCATGCCAATCACGGAGAGGTCCTGCGGCACCCGCAGTCCGAAGTCCCGGGCCGCGAGGATGGCACCGATGGCCATTTCGTCGGAGGCAGCAAAAATCGCCGTGGGACGCTCCTCGGCTGTGGCGAGGAGATTCCGGGCTACCGCGTAAGCGCCTTGAATAGTGAAGTCAGCCGATACCATCCACTCGGACCGGACAACATGCCCCGCGTCCGCCATGGCAGCCTCGAAGCCGGCACGGCGGATCCCCGGGAGTTTGAAGTCGCGGTTGAGTTCACCGTCCCCGGTGAGGTGCGCGATGCGCGTATGGCCAAGCCCGATCAGGTGGTCGGTGGCTTTGCGTGCCAGCCTCGCGTCGTCAATGCGGATGGTAGAGGCGCCAGGCAGAGCGCCGCCGATGCCCACGATGGGGCGGTGGATGGCCAAAAGCTGCTTGATCTCTGCCTCGCTGAGGACCAGCGCCACGGCAATGACCGCGTCCAGCCTCTTGCGCAGCAGGAAGTCCGTCAGCACGCTCTGCCGGCGGTCGGACTGGTCACCTACGTTGTAGAGCGTCAGGTCGTAGCCGGCGTCGAGCAGCGCGCCGGACACACCTTCCAGCACCGAGCAAAAATACCAGCGGTGCACGGACGGCACCACCAGCCCCACATTGTGGTTGCGGCCGGAGGCGAGGCTGGAGGCATGGTAGGAAGGGACGAAGCCGAGTTCCTCTGCGGCTGCCTTCGCCAGTTGCCGGCTTTTGGCCGACACATTGGCTTTGCCGCTGAGCGCCCGCGACACCGTGGCAATGGACAGTCCGGCGCGGTCGGCAACGTCCTTGATGCCGGCAAGCCCCATTACGCTGTTTCGCCTCCGCCAATCCGAAGCCAAGCGGTCTCCCCTGAGGCCAGGAAGTGGCCGGCCTCCGGCTCGGCGCTGCGGAGCAGGACCACCCCGGCAGGGAGTTCGAGGGGCTCGTGGTTGAGGTTCATGATCACCAGCGTAGCGCCGTTGACGTACGCCAGGGATGAACCGCTGCACCAGTCCTCCGCCCAGGCCAGGGATCCGCTGCCGAGGCCCAGTCCGCGGCGCAGGGCCAGCATGGAGCGGTAGAGGAAAAGGTGCGACGACGGCGATGCAGCCTGGGCGTCACGTGCCAGTTCCGAAAAACCCTCGGGGAGGGGGAGCCAGGGATCCGCGCCGGAACCAAACCCCAGGTGCCGCTCCCCGGCCCGCCAGGGCAGCGGTACGCGGCAGCCGTCCCGGCCCAGCCGCTCCCCGCCGGTGCGCGCGAACGTGGGGTCTTGGCGCAGGTGCCCTGGAATGTCGGTGCCGTCCGGAAGGCCCAATTCCTCGCCCTGGTACAGGTAGGCGGCACCCGGCAGCCCTAGCATAAACATGGAGGCGGCCGCTGCACGCCGCCGGCCGAGGACCGTGTCCGGCTGGGGATCGGCCGGGCCAATGCCGTCGCCGTCGCGCGGGCCGTGGCCGTTGTAGCCGAAGCGTGAGGCATGCCGGACGACATCGTGGTTGGAGAGTACCCAGGTGCTGGGTGCACCCACGCCGTTCAGGACTGTCAGGGAGTCGGTGATGACGCCGCGGAGCCGGTGCACATCCAGCCCGGCGTGCAGGAACGGGAAGTTGAAGGCCTGGTGCATTTCGTCGGGACGGACCCAGTCTGCGAGGCGGTGCAGGTCTACGCCTGCTTCCGCGCACAGGATCCTGTCCGGTCCGTAGTCGTCGAGGATCCGCCGCCAGGCCCGGTAGATTTCGTGCACTGCGGGCTGGCCGAACATCGGTGCCTCGTGGCCGGGGAAGCCGTCCGAGCTGCCCCCGTCTGCCCGCCCGCCCCAGGCCGGCAGCCCCGGGGCTTTGACCAGGGCATGCGCAACGTCCACACGGAAGCCGGAGACGCCGCGGTCCAGCCAGAA
Organism: Arthrobacter sp.; assembly: GCA_023264815.1. Taxonomy (GTDB): domain Bacteria; phylum Actinomycetota; class Actinomycetes; order Actinomycetales; family Micrococcaceae; genus Arthrobacter. The sequence goes on from JAHFUZ010000052.1 coordinate 2,831, forward strand.
CCGGAGCACCCGTTCAAACTCGGCATGGACGGCCGGGTTGTCCCAGTTGAAGTCGGGCTGCGAGGAATCAAAGAGGTGCAGGTACCACTGGCCCGGCCGGCCGTCGGGACCGGCGGTCCGGGTCCATGCCGGGCCGCCGAAGTGCGACTGCCAGTTGTTGGGTGGCTCGTTGCCGTCGGGTCCGTTGCCATCGCGGAAGATGAACATGTCCCGCTCGGGGCTCCCGGCCGGCGCGGCGAGGGCGGCCTGGAATGCCACATGCTGGTCGGAGCAGTGGTTCGGCACCAGGTCCACGATCACCCGCACGCCAAGGCGGTTGGCCTCGGCCATCAGGAGGTCGAAGTCCAGAAGCGTACCGAAGATCGGGTCGACATCGCAGTAGTCGCTGACGTCATACCCGGCGTCCCGCTGTGGTGACTTGTAGAACGGGGACAGCCATACGGCGTCCACGTCCAGATCTGCCAGCTGGGTCAGTTCTGCGGTGATGCCGGGAAGATCGCCGATGCCGTCGCCGTTGAAGTCGCGGAAAGAGCGCGGATACACCTGGTAAATGACGGCCGAACGCCACCAGCCGGGGGCATTGCCGGCCTCGTGGATCAGGGACAGCCGGCCCATTAGCGGGGCGGTGGAGGCGAACGCTGTATCTACTGACATGCAGGACAGCTTAGACCCGCGTTGGGTCCATACTGCAAGCGCTTCCATGAATAAATTCAATCATTACCCACGAGTACAACGAGTTCTTCTCGGATTGGCTGGAAGCGTTTACAGAGCGGTGGTTTGTGCGGTAGGGAGGTCCCCTGCAGCCATAGACTGAAGAGAACGACGACGATGGGAGGCTGCGTGGGCAGCTTGATTGACGGGCTGGTTGGCGCCCTCGGCGCAGCCCAGGTCAGTACCGCGGAATCAACGCTGGCCGCCTATGCCGTAGACCAGGCGCCCGTCCTGGACCTCCAGCTGCCAGAGGCGGTGGCCTTCGCCCGGTCGGTTGAAGACGTCCAGGCCGTGGTCCGGCTGTGCGCCTGGCACGGGACCGCGGTGGTGGCCCGCGGAGCCGGCACCGGCGTCTCCGGGGGCGCCCACGCGAGCAGGAACTCTGTTGTCCTGTCCCTGGAACGGATGGACCGGATTCTGGAGCTGAACCCCGACGACGAAACTGCCGTCGTCGAGCCCGGCGTCATCAATGCCGCCCTCAACGAAGCCGCCGCGGAGCATGGCCTGATGTACGCGCCCGATCCGGCGAGCTTCCGCACCTCGACCATCGGCGGCAACGTGGCCACCAATGCCGGGGGACTGCGTTGCGCCAAATACGGCGTCACCAGGGACTCGGTCCTCGCCCTGGACGTGGTGCTGGCCGACGGCTCGCTCCTCCACACCGGCCACCAGACGTTCAAAGGCGTGGCAGGCTACGACCTCACCGGACTGTTCGTTGGCTCGGAGGGGACGCTGGGGATTGTGGTGGGGGCAACCGTGCGGCTCAAATACCTGCCCCGCGACGTCCACACCATCGCGGCGTTCTACGCCGACTTCCGGCAGGCGGCTGCCGGAGTTCTCGCGGTGGGGCGGGCCCGCGTGCAGCCGGCCATCATGGAGCTGCTCGACGGCGGGACGCTGGCACAGCTGGATGAGCTGCACGGCTCTGATCTGGCTTCGAGGGGCGGTTCCCTGCTCCTCATCCAGACTGACGGGTTCGGGGCTGCGGCGGAGGCCGACGTCGTGCGTTCTGTGCTGGCCGACGGCGGGGCAACGGTGAGCACTGAACGCACCGCCGAAGCCGAGCAGCTGGTGGAGCTGCGGCGGAACAGCCGCGGCGCGGAGGTGGACGACCAGTACCGTGTGGGCGAGGACGTTGCCGTGCCGCGCTCACGGCTGGTGGACTATGTGGCGGTGCTCGAAGGCCTCGCGGCGGAACACCAGGTGAATCTGAAGGTGGTGGCCCATGCGGGTGACGGCAACCTGCACCCCACGTTCTGGGTTGACCGGCAGGACAGCGCCGTGGACCCCGGAGCCATGGAACGGCTCAACCTTGCGCTGGATGCCTCCGTGGTGGCCGCACTGGACATGGGCGGCACCATCACGGGCGAGCATGGCATCGGGCAGTACAAGCTGCGCTGGCTGGGGCTGGAGCAGCCGGAACCGGTCCGGGAGCTCCAGCGAAGCATCAAGGCGCTCTTCGACCCGGCCGGCATCCTGAACCCCGGCAAGGCCATCTAGTACGCCCGGACCTCACGGTGGGCAGCCCCGCCGTTCAGTCGTCGACGTCCGGGTATTCGTCGATGGATTCGTCGTCCCCGTAGCGGGATTCTTCGGTTTCGGCGTCGAGGATCTTGAGCATGCCCGTGTCCGGGTTGAGCATGATCGCGGCTTCATCGCGGCGGTGGCGCAGGACCGAGTCAATGTAGGACTGGACGGCCTCTGCGAGCGGGATGTGGCGGGCCTGCTCCTCTGACATGTACCAACGGTGCTCCAGGACCTCATGGACGGCCTCCGCCGGTTCAAGCTTCCGCGAGAGGTCGCGCGGAATGGAGCGCACAATCGGTTCGAACACCTGGCTGACCCACAAATGCGCGCTGTATTCCTCGTCCATCCCGGGGTTGTTGTCTGCCCGGAAGGTGTCCATGTCGTTGAGCAGGCGCCTGGCTTGGTTCTCCTGGGCGTCCAAACCGGTCAGCCGCAGCAGGCGGCGCATGTGGTGGCCCGCGTCCACCACCTTGGGCTGGAGCTGGATGGTGGAACCGTTTTGGGTGGTTTTGATGGCGTATTCCTCGACATCGAAGCCCAGTTCGTTGAGCCGCCGGATGCGGGCGCCCACCCGCCACCGTTCGCCGAGCTCGAAGGATTCCTTCTCCGTCAGCTCCGCCCAGAGCCGGCGGTAGCTTTCCATGATCAGTTCGCTGGTGGCCACGGGGTCCACCTTTTCCTCGATCAGGCCGCCGTCCAGGAGGTCCATCAGCTCACCGGCGATGTTGACCCGGGCGATCTCGAGGTCGTACTCCCGCTGGCCGGTGGAAAGGTCTGGGTACAGCTCGCCCGTTTCGGCATCCACCAGGTAGGCGGCGAACGCGCCGGCATCGCGGCGGAACAGCGTGTTGGACAGCGAGACGTCGCCCCAGTAGAAGCCGATGAGGTGCAGCCGGACCATCAGCAGGGCCTGGGCGTCGATGAGGCGGGTCAGGGTGTCCTTGCGCAGCATCTGGGAAAACAGGGCGCGGTACGGCATGGAGAATTTCAGGTGCCTCGTGACCAGTACGGGGTTCAGCGGCCGCCCGTCCAGCGTGGTGCGGCCGGTGATGACCGCCACCGGATCAACGCACGGGACGTCCAGGCGGGCCAGCTTGCGGAGCATGTGGTACTCGTGACGGGCCACGTGCTCCGAGGTTTCCTTGATGGCGATGACAGAGCCGCCCAGGTGCGCGAACCGCACGATGTGCCGGGAAATACCGCGGGGGAGGGCTGCGAGGTTCTCGGCTGGCCAGTCCTCCAGGGCGATGTGCCAGGGCAGGTCCAGGAGTTCCGGGTCCGCTGCTGCAGCCGTGATGCTGAGCGAGCTGGAGACGGCCAGGGTCTTGTCATCCTTGGCGCTGGCGGCCTCGAAACGCGGCAGCTTGCCCACCTGCTCGTAGTCCGTGGGCTCGTCGTGCCACTGGGCATTGTATTCATCGCTCATGGGTCAATTCTTTCGTACATCAGGGGGCAAGGGGCAAAATGTCCACAACGAACAACGGCGGCCCTCCCGCTGTGGGGAGGGCCGCCGTCGGTTAGCTATCTCGACGCCTGTGGATGGGCCCACGCCGGCAGGGTTCCCTGGCCGAAGCGGAGCGAGGTTAGGGCGCCGGTGGGGACTAGTCGCCCAGGCGCTGTCCGGTCTTGGTGTCGAACAGGTGCACGTGGCCCGACTGCGGACGGACGTAGATGGCCTCGCCCTTCATCGGAGGACGGCGGCCGTCGACGCGTGCCACGATGTCGTGGTCCTTGCCGTCAAGGGTGGTGTGGCCATAGACGTAGGCGTCTGCACCGAGCTCTTCGACGACGTCGACTTCAACCTTCAGTCCCTCGCCCTGCGGAGCGGTTTCGAGGTCCTCGGGACGGGTGCCCAGCGTGACCGTGGAGCCATGTGCCTCTTCGAGGACGTTGCGCGGCACCGGGTAAACCGTTCCACCGAACTGGACGCCGCCGTCGACGACGGGCAGTTCCAGCAGGTTCATGGCGGGGGAGCCGATGAAGCCGGCCACGAAGACGTTCTTGGGCTTGTCATAGAGGTTGCGCGGGGTGTCAACCTGCATCAGCAGGCCGTCCTTGAGGACTGCCACCCGGTCACCCATGGTCATGGCCTCAACCTGGTCGTGCGTCACGTAAACGGTGGTGACGCCGAGGCGGCGGGTGAGGGATGCGATCTGCGTACGCGTCTGGACGCGGAGCTTGGCGTCCAGGTTGGACAGCGGCTCATCCATGAGGAAGACCTGCGGGTTGCGGACGATCGCGCGGCCCATGGCAACACGCTGGCGCTGACCGCCGGAGAGTGCCTTCGGCTTGCGGTCCAGGTACGGCTCGAGGTCAAGAAGCTTGGCGGCTTCACGGACACGCTCTGCGCGCTCCTCCTTGGAAACGCCGGCGATCTTCAACGCGAAGCCCATGTTGTCCGCAACGGTCATGTGCGGGTAGAGCGCGTAGTTCTGGAAAACCATCGCGATGTCGCGGTCCTTCGGCGGAACGTCGGTGACATCGCGGTCGCCAATGAGGATCCGACCGGCATTGACATCCTCAAGGCCTGCGAGCATGCGCAGGGAGGTGGACTTACCGCAACCGGAGGGTCCAACGAGGACCAGGAACTCGCCGTCGGCGATTTCAATGTTGAGCTTGTCAACAGCGGGCTTCTCTGTGCCCGGGTACAGACGCGTAGCGTTATCAAAAGTAACTGTAGCCACAGTTATCAATCCCTTCACCGGCAGGTACGTGCCGGACGATCCGTAGTGAATGGTTCATGTAATTCAGTTATCCACGGCATTGCAGCCGTTTACTCCCCGGCCGAGGCCGAGGAGTATCGCGTGACGCCGCACGGTTCTGTGCGCCACATCACAGACAAGAGTATGTCAGAGCAGTTGCTTATTGTTGCAAATGTTACGGACGTCACATGTGAGGTTGGGCATACAGTTCCCTCAGCTGGGGTTGTGGCCTTCTTCGGCCACCGCCAGGCTCCGCTGCTGAAGGAGGGCCTCCAGCAGCTCTGCCACCTGGGACGGAGCCTCCACGCGGAACTGGGCCTGGGTGAAGTCAAGGCCCACCTTGACGCCAAGGTCGCCGGATTCCAGGCGGGCCAGGGCGTCTTCGTCGGTGACGTCGTCACCGGCGAAGAGGACCGCGGTTGCGCCGGTGATCTGGCGCAGGAAGGTCAGGCCCTCGCCCTTGGACGCGTTCACCACGGAGGTTTCCAGGACGCGCTTGCCGTTCTTCAGGAAGACGCCCTTGCGGTCCTGGAGGACTGAGCGGGCCGCGGCCACCGCGTCCTCGGCCACGTCGTCCTCGGCCAGGCGGGTGTGCAGGACCACGCCGGCGGGTTTGTCCTCGAGCAGCGTCCCCGGCGCCTGCTCCACGATCTCTTCCAGTACGGCACGCACCTCGGCCAGCAGCAGCCGCTGGCCCTCGTCCAGGGTCAGTTCTGCGGAGCCGGGGCCCAGCCAGGCCTCGGCCCCGTGGCTGCCGATCAGCAGGGTGTCCACCGGCGGCGACGCCACCGCACGGAGGCTGGCGAGCGCACGGCCTGAGAGGAGTGCCGTCGTCGTCCGTGGCAGGGCAGCAAGCCCGGCGAACGCGGCGGCTGAGCGCGGAAGCGGGCGGGCGTCACCGGCCCTGTCCACGATCGGGGAGATGGTGCCGTCAAAGTCCAGCGCCACCAGCAGGTGCTCTGTCTGGGCGATCCTTCGGACAGCCTCGAGAAGCTCCGGGGAAAGGGTCAGCGGGTCCTTGGCGTGGCGGGCATCAGGAGTCATCGCGGACAACTTTCTCGTTCAGGGCCGCCAGGAAATCAGCTGACCAGTGGTCGACGTCGTGCTCGAGGATCTGCTTGCGCATGGCCCGCATGCGGCGGGCAGCGTCCTTCGGAGACATGTGGACGGCGTGCATGATGGTGTCCTTGAGGCCGTCGATATCGTGCGGGTTCATCAGCAGCGCCTGCTTGAGCTGGTCTGCGGCGCCGGCGAATTCGCTGAGCACCAGGGCGCCGTCGTTGTCCTTGCGGGCGGTGACGTACTCCTTGGCGACGAGGTTCATGCCGTCCCGCAGGGCGGTGACCAGCATGACGTCCGCGGCGAGGTACAACGCCACCATTTCCTCCACCGGGTAGCTGTGGTGCAGGTAGCGGACTGCGGTGTTTTGAATGGTGTCGTAGGTGCCGTTGATGTGGCCCACCGTGCCCTCGATCTCCTCGCGCAGGAGCCTGTACTGTTCCACGCGTTCCCGGCTGGGGCTGGCTACCTGGATCAGGGTGGCGTCAGTAACGGCGAGCTTGCCTTCGTTCAGGAGCTCCTCGAAGGCCTTGAGCCGGTGGCGGATGCCCTTGGTGTAATCCAGGCGGTCAACCCCCAGCAGGATGGTCTTGGGGTTGCCGAGGTCCTGGCGGATCTGGCGGGCACGTTCAATGATTTCCGGCTTGTGGGCCAGTTCGCTGATCTGGGCCACGTCAATGGAAATGGGGAAGGCCTGGGCCCGGGCGATGTGCGTGATCTCGCCATCCTGGCCCTTCACGTGCACCTGCTGCTGCTTGACGGAGGCGCCCAGGAACCGGCGGGCGGACCGCATGAAGTTTCCGGCGTCGCTGGGGCGCTGGAAGCCCACGAGGTCAGCGCCCATCAGGCCGTCGATGATGGCCTTGCGCCACGGCAGCTGGGCGAAGATTTCCGGCGGCGGGAAGGGGATGTGGTTGAAGAAGCCGATCTTCAGGTCCGGCCGCGCCTCGCGGAGCAGGCGGGGGACGAGCTGCAGCTGGTAGTCCTGGATCCAGACGGTGGCGCCCTGGTCGGCGTGGCGGACGACGGCGTCGGCGAACCTCTGATTGACCTTGCGGTAGGCATCCCACCAGGTCCGGTGGAACTCCGGCGGCGCGATGACGTCGTGATACAGCGGCCACAGCGTGGCGTTGGAGAAGCCCTCGTAATAGAGCTCCACGTCGTCCGTGCTCAGCTGGACCGGCACCAGGTCCATGCCGCCGTGGCTGAAGGGCTTAACCGTTTCATCCGGGGCGCCGTGCCATCCCACCCAGGCGCCGTCCGTCTTGGTCATCATGGGGGCAAGTGCGGTGACCAGCCCGCCGGGGGAGCGGCGCCAGCCCGAGCCGTCGTCGCCGCTGTCACCTGGCGCGCAGCGGTCAACGGGCAGCCTGTTGGATACCACCATGAAGTCGTACTTTGTGGGCGAACTGTGGCTGCGCGGGGCCGGGAGGCCTTCGGGTACAGCGGCTGGTTTTTCTTGGACGGGTGTTTGCATTGCGGCCCCCTGGGGTTTGTTTGTGCCTTTAAGCCACCTTAATAGGACGGAATCATGGGGGCTATTCGTCCGTTCGTTATGAGGCCGGAATGCTTGAAAAGGCAAGCTCTCAGGTTTCTGTCCTAAAATAATCTGAGTCGCCACAGAGTGGTCCCCCTATGTCGATCGACCCTAGGAACACATGAGCCCCGCAAATGAAATACGTAAGTCCAAAGCTGAGCGAACCTCGGAGGCGCGCGAGAAGGCCCGCCTGATCCGTGAAGCCCAGTTGAAGAAGGACAAGCGCAACAAGCTCCTGATCGGCTGGGGCATTGTGGTGGCCGTGGTGGCCATCCTTGCGGTGGTGGCACTGGTGGTGACCACAACCATGCGGCAGAACGCCCCCATCGCCGACCAGGGTCCCACGCCGGCCAACGGCAACGTCCACGGCGGCATCACCCTGCTGGCCAACACCGACGTCGCGAAGCTGGACGCGGCAACGGTTGATGCCGCCTCCGTGGGAGAACCGCCACAGACGGCCCCGGCCGAAGTGGTTGCCCCCGGTGCCGAAGCTGAAGCCGGCAAGCCGGTCAAGGTGGTCCTGTACGTGGACTTCATCTGCCCGGTCTGCAAAAACTTCGAAGCCCAGTACAACGAACAGCTGACATCGCTGCGCAACGAAGGCAAGATCAGCGTGGAATACCGTGCGCTCGGCTTCCTGGACAACCGGTCCTCCACGAACTACTCCTCCCGGGCAGCCAACGCGGCCGCATGCGTTGTGAACGAGTCGCCGGAGAAATACGCGGAATTTGTCGATTCCCTCTTTGCCAACCAGCCCGCTGAAGGCAGTGCCGGCATCTCGGACAACGACCTCAAGAAGATGGCCACGGACATCGGCGCCAAGCCCATTGACACTTGCGTGGATGAAAAGACCTACCGCCCGTTCGTGAAGTTCACTACCAAGGAAGCCGCCGCGATCGGTGTCACCGGCACGCCCACCGTGTTCGTTGACGGCCAGCAGTGGGGCAAGGGCGCCAGTGCCCAGACCCCGTTCCCTGACTTCCTGCAGGCTGCCATCGCGGCCAAGGGCTAACCTGCCTGCCTGCTTTGCCCGGCTTACGGCCCGGTTCCGGATCTACTCCGGCGCCGGGCCGTTCTGCGTCCCCTGGCCGGGCGCCCGTTTTTACGAGCGGGCGGACTTGGGCTAACCTTATCTAGCGCCGTTCGGGCGCACACCTTCACGGGTGCGCCTCCTTAGCTCAGTTGGCCAGAGCACCGCTCTTGTAAAGCGGGGGTCGTCAGTTCGAATCTGACAGGAGGCTCCGCAATAAATGGCCCCCGGCCTGCGTTTTTGTACCGCAAGCCGGGGGCCTTTTCGTGCTCCCGAGGTGCCGTGGCGCCCGTCGGGAGCGGGCCCTCGACGGCGGCCGGCACCCCGCCGTTGGTTGGGCCGGGACAACCTGTTCGCGGGCCAGGTCTACCAGCAAAGCCGGGGCTGCCCTGCACGCCTTGCGGGCCAAGGTGGGCGACGGGGACCGCACGGCGATGCCGTAGCGCTGCCTGGTCCAGGCAGACGCTGCCTAGGACCTAGGAGGTTTTCATCCGCGCTTCGAGCCAGGTACCAAGTTCGCCCAGGGTCTGGGCTGAAATCCGGTGTCCGCCAGGGTCGCGCCGTGTGTGCAGGTTCGCGGCCGACTCGGTGGTCAGGTACTCCCATGTCCGGCTGAGCAGTTCGGCCGGGATGACCCTGTCCTGGTCACCGTGGGCTACAAAAACAGGAAGTCCCGCCAGCCGGGACGGAGTAACAGGGACTCCCGCATCGAACGGCAAGGTGCCAAAGAGGATGGCCGCTCCGGAGAAGCGCTGGGGATCGTCCAGCATGAGCCCGCCGGCGAATGCGGCGCCTCCGCTGAAGCCGACAAGGATGACAGGCCGGCCCACCGGCGCATAGCCGTCCAGCCATCCCCTGAACCATGCCATTTGTGCTGCCAGCGACTCGGCGGTGGGCCGGCCGATGCCGCGGTTGGCGAACCATGCGAATCCGCCACCCTCGGCGATGGGGGCCCGTACGGCGGCGTAGGCGAAGTCTTGGGGGAGGTGGGCGGCGAGGCCCAGGATCTCGCGCTCGTTGGAGCCCCGCCCGTGCAGCAGCACCACAAGCGGAGCGGCCGGGTGGGCAGATCCGGCCGTTGCCACGACGGGCGCTGGCGGGACAGCAGCTTCTGCCGTTGCCGGGTGGTGGGGGACGCTCATGAATGCTCCTGAAGGATGTAGTTTGCGGCGGATATTTTTAGTTGAAGCTACAATTATTAGAGCGTTTGTCCGGTGGAGTGTCAATCCCGACCAATTGCCTATTGCTTAACTAGCGGCATAATGCCCTAAACTGCTTCACTGAGACGCCTGAATTGGCGCCGCGCAGCAACGAAAGTGAACCCCACCATGGCTACCGATTACGACGCTCCACGCAAGACCGACGACGAGTCTTCTGCCGAGTCGCTGGAGGCCCTGCAGGCATCCCGCGGCGGCAATGCCCAGACCGCCGTCATCGATGTGGAGGAGAACGACACTGCCGAGGGCATCGACCTGCCCGGCGCCGACCTCTCCGGCGAAGAGCTGACCGTTGTTGTTGTCCCTGAACAGTCCGATGAGTTCACCTGCTCATCGTGCTTCCTGGTCCGCCACCGCTCGCAGATCGCGCGGGAGAAGAACGGCATGAAGTACTGCATCGAGTGCGAGGGCTAGCCCCCTTCACAGCGCCCTTTGCCCCGTCAGCCCGCCCGGCCGGACGGGGCATTTGCGTCTCCGGAAGCACCTCACTGCGCAGCCGGCGCCGGGACGCCCGGTGGGCCGGTCCGGCGTCGTTATGATGCATAACGGGGGGATGCAGAAAAGGTGTTAATTGCATTTCATTCGGCCGGAAATGAGCCCCCGAATGACGTCCGCGTGACCGCCGGAAGCGGCCTTTAACGGTTCCGTGCCGAAGCGGCCACAACCCTTATTTCCGGGCCAAAAGACTCCTACGCTTGAGCTACCTCATCACTCGAAGGGTGGCCCACAATGAAAAAGTTTCACACGTGGCTGACAGTCATTCTGATGACTGTGGGAATGGGGTTCCTGGCTCCGGGGCCCGCCTCGGCAACCACCTCGTATTGCGGTCTCGTCTGGGGGTCGCTGGAAAAATCAAACCACGACATGAGCACCGCATCCGTCACCAATGTCAGGACGGGGCAGCACTACTGCTTCGACCGGATGGTGGTGGACCTCAACGGCCCGGTTGAGGGCTACACGGTCAGGTATGTGCCGGCCGTGGCCCAGGACGGTTCGGGCTTTGAAGTCCCGCTGCGGGGCTCGGCATTCCTCCAGGTAACTGTGAACGCACCGTCCTATGGCACTAATTACGAGCCAACTTACAGGCCGGTAACGAAAGAGGAATTGTCCAACGTCTCCGGCTATCAGACCTTCCGGCAGGTGGCCTCGGCTGGCAGCTTTGAAGGCTATACGAGTATTGGCTTGGGTGTCCGTGCCAGGCTCCCGTTCCGGGTATTCACCCTGGACGGCCCCGGCTCCGGATCGCGCATGGTGGTGGATGTAGCGCACTTCTGGTGACGCGTACGACGGCGGGCGGCAGGGGTCCAGGAACCCCGTGGGAGGTGCCTTGCTCCGGGACAGCACCGGAGTGGGGCGCCTTCTTCTGTGCACCAACGCCGTGTGCCGCCCGCGGCGGCGAGCCAATTAGTAAGCTTACTGTGAAATTTTCGTCAGACGCCCGCGCCGCCTTGGCCCGGACTGATAGCGTCGGCAGTACTGGACCAATCGAGGAGGATTCATGAAAGCTTCACCGACCCTGACCAACAACCTCCAGGCCGTGCTTGTTGACCTGATCGAGCTGCACCTCCAGGGCAAGCAGGCCCACTGGAACATCGTGGGGACCAATTTCCGGGACCTTCACCTTCAGCTGGACGAAATCGTTGACGCCGGCCGGCAGTTCGCGGATGATCTGGCCGAGCGGATGCGCGCCCTCCACGCCCTGCCGGACGGCCGCAGCGCCACGGTGGCCAAGTCAACGTCCCTGGCGCCGTTCCCGGAAGGCCTGATCAACACCAAGGACGCCATCGAGCGGATCGTGGCCGCCCTCGAAGCTGCGGTGGGAACCATGCGCAAGGTCCATGACGAGGTGGACGAGGAGGACCCCACCACTGCGGATCTGCTGCACGAATTCATCGCCAAGCTTGAGCAGTACGCGTGGATGGTGAACGCGGAGACCATGAAGGCCTCCGCCAGCGTCACTGAGCCGGACGCGAAGTAAGGCTGCCTGTGTCCGAAGGCCCGGCGCCGGAATCACTTCCGGCGCCGGGCCTTCCTGTTGCCGCGCTCCGCTGAGCACTACCGCTCTGCCGGCGCCGCCGTCGGAATTTTCCGGAGTACGACGGCGGTGAGGACGGCCGCGCCTGCCATCAGTACCAGCGCAATTGCCGCAGTGATGTGGACGCCTGAATCAAAGGCCAGGCGCGCCGCGCCGCGGAGCGCTTCGCCGAGCGGGCCGGGCAGTCCCGCCGCCAGTTCCATGGCCCCTGCGAGGGTCTCGCCGGCCTGCTGGACCGTGTGGGGGGACGCAGTGTCCTCCAGGCCGGCGGGAAGCCGGAGGTTGTGCTGGTAAGAGGCCGTCAGGATGGAGCCCAGGACGGCTGTCCCCATGAGGGAACCTACCTCGTAGCCCGTTTCGGAAATGGCGGCCGCCGCACCTGACTTCTCTGCAGGTACGGAGCCCAGGATGAGGTCGTTCGAAATGGTTTCCGCCGCCCCTACGCCCAGGGCAAGAATCAGCAGGGCTGCCAGCAGCAGGACCGGGCCGGCCGTGTGGTCGCCAAAGACCACCAGGCCATAACCTGCGGCGCTCATCGCCAGGCCTCCGGCCACCACGAAGCCCGGCCTTACTCTCCGCACCAGCGGCACCACTGCCAGGCCGGCCACCACCGTGGCCACCAGTGCCGGGATCATGGCGACGCCGGCCCCTGACGGTGTCATGCCATCCAGGAGCTGCAGGTGCTGGGCGAGGAACAGGATGAACCCGTTGAAGGAGAACAGCGCCAGGATGTTGGCGGTAATGGCGGTGCTGAAGACGCGGTTGCCGAACAGCGACATGTCCAGGAGCGGGCTGGCCAGCCGATGCTGGCGGCGGACAAAAACGAAGCCCATGGCCAGACCAAACACGATCGGGGCCGCCGGTCCGGCCCCGAAGCCTTTGGTGGCCAGCTCCTTGATGCCATAGACCACGGGGACCATCACCAGCATGGAAAGGACGATGCTGGGCACATCCAGCCGTCCGGGCCGTGGATCCTTCGATTCCGGGATAAACGCCGGGCCGAAGACCAGCAGCGGCAGCATGATGGGCACGGCAACCAGGAGGATGGCACCCCACCAGAACTCCTCCACCAGCCAGCCGCCAAAAATGGGGCCCAGCGCTGCGCCGCCGGAGAACCCCGCCGCCCAGATGGCGATGGCGAGCCGGCGGCGATTGGGGTCCGGAAAGATGTTGCGGATCAGGGAGAGAGTGGACGGCATCAGCATGGCGCCGAAGAAGCCCAGTGCTGCCCGGCCTGCGATAAGCCACTCGGCGCTGGGCGCGAAGGCCGTGGCCGCCGAGACGGCGGCGAATCCGACGCTGCCGGTCAGCAACAGCCGGCGGCGGCCGATCCGGTCACCCAGGCTGCCCATGGCCACCAGCAGACCAGCCAATACCAGGGGATACGCGTCCACGATCCACAGCAGCTGGACGCCGGTGGTCTCCAGGCTGCGGGCGATCGCCGGCAGCGCGAACGTGAGTGCTGTGTTGTCCACGGCCACCAGGAGCACGGGAAACATCAGGAGGCCCAGTGCGAGCCAGTCACGCCACCCTGCGCAGCCAGGTTGAGGCTGCCGGAGTTTCTGGGACGCGGGCTGCGTGTTCTGCTGGGAGGCGGAGGACAGGGTCATGAAATAACTGTACCGTCTGGACGGTATAGTTAAGAAATGGGTGGCAACCATGCATGATGGAAACCATGCCCAGAAAACCCGTAGCCCGCGATGCCGTCCTCGACGCCTTCGAAGAACTCCTGATCGGCGTGGGGGAGCGGGCCGCCACCCTGGATGCCGTTGCCAGGCAGGCCGGTGTATCCAAGGGTGGCCTGCTGTACCACTTCCCCAACAAGGAATCGCTGATCGCGGCCATGCTGGAGCGCCTGGACCTGCTCGCCGGGGAGGACATTGCCCTCATGGCGGCGGCGCCGGAGGGTGCAGCCACCTACTTCATCCGGACCTCGCTCTGGTCCGATTCGCCCATGGACCGCTCCTTCCTGGCCGCGAGCCGGCTGGCGGAGGTTGCCCACGTGGAGGCCCGGCGCCGGTTTGCAGCCATCCAGCAGCAATGGCTGGACCTGATCGCCGCCGACGTGGGCGGCGCCATGGCCAAAGCCGTCCTGTATATGGGAGACGGGCTGTACCTGAACGCCATGTGGGAAGGCGGCCCTGCGGACAGCCCCGACAGGCGGCAGGGGGACGTGGCGGTCCTCCTGGCTGCGGTGGAGCGCCTGCGTGGCTGATTCTGCGCCATCATCCGCCCCTGTCCCGGCCCGGCCCGCGTGGATCCGGGCACGCCCTAACCACACGCCGGAATGATGGCGCAGAATCCGGCGGGCACATTTGCCCGGAGCCTCAGGGCGTAGGAGAATTGGACCTCGTGATGGCCATCTGTGGCCGGAGCATCAACAACTGAACATGCCTTTGATCTGTGGCGGGAGAGTCCTGCCGGAAGGTACAGCAGGCGCCGTAGGGGCAAATCCTCCCCAGGAATCTCTCAGGCCCACGTACCGCCGCGGCCAGGCAACTCTGGAAAGCGGCACGCCCGCCGCCCGAGCCCTTCCCGTCAGGGTTCGGGACCGCGGCGTCCACCGACGGTGCACGTGCCACGACAGAGCGGGGAGGAGCCGAATCGATGTGGTGTACCCCGCGCCGCCTAAGTTATGGAGTCCCCTGTGAGTGTTAAGTCCGCCTCCGCCACCTTCGTTGACCGGCACATCGGTGCCCGCCGCGAGGCCGATATCAGCACCATGCTCAAAGCCGTTGGCTATGACATTGTGGACGCGCTCGTTGACGTTGCGGTCCCCGATTCGATCCGCCAGGCTAGGCCGCTTGCCCTTAAGGATGCGCTGAGTGAGGTTGAGGTGCTGGCTGAGCTGCGCCGGCTTGCGGGTAAGAACAAGACGGCTGTGCAGATGATCGGCCAGGGCTATTACGACACCGTCACGCCCGCTGTGATCCGCCGCA